>JAZRHI010000037.1:0-13344 GCA_045644685.1 Candidatus Onthomorpha sp. | reverse complement strand
TTTACACTTATATTTCCAGCGCGAAACATTAGCAAAATAAATCCAATGGATAATATAAAATTCGAATAAAAACAAAAAATAAATCAAAGAAATAATAAAATATCTCTTTGATTTATTTTTTTAACTCTTAGGATTATTTTTTTAACTCTTAGCTATTCCACAATCAGTTTCTTTTTCACACTGCCCTTTGCGGTGTTTATCTCCACAACATAAGAACCTGCTGAAAGATTGCTAATATCTATTTGAATGTTTTTATTGTTTACTTTGCGTCTTTTTACTAAACGATTTAAAGCATCGTAGATTTCCACTTCTTTAATAGCATACGCAGAATTTATATTCAAAACATCTTTTGCTGGATTAGGAAATAATTCAGTGCATTCTTCAAGCAATTCAACTGAAACAATACCACTATTTAAAGTATCCGAAACAGTATCTCTCAAAGTTTGGATAGGCATAATACCTAAAGCCATATAAACAGCAGTATCACAAGCTGAAATAATTTCATTAGAAGTAAAAACATCACCATAATTTTGATATCTTGCCACTGATTCATAAGAAACATACCAATTAGTAATATCGTCAACATAACTCCACTCTCTACTATCACAAAACTTAAAATAAGGTTTATATTTAGAGCTACAACTATACGGAACACAATCATTGGTCATATAGCCATTAGGATAAGCAGATTCATGCAAACACATAAATAAAGGTAATAAGTTATATCTGTGTTCACATTGACCTTTATTTTGATATGTAACGTAATAGTCGCCATAAAGTGTGATAGTATCGTAGAACAAACATTCTACATAAGGAAAATTAGAGCCATTATAACCTTCTGGTTGTTGGTATTGATTAGCTATTTCAGGGGTTATTCCTGTGGAAACGAAAGTTTGGGAATAATATGTTGTTTCGAAATCACCACTTAGTACGCTTATCGTAATTGTGTCGTAAAAAACCTGTGTCCCCATATAATAATTTACCATAAAAGCTACACCCATTAAACTTACACTATCGTTTTCTTCAACTTCATATCGTTGAGCAATTCCATCTGTCCCTTTCATTGTGTTATTTTCATTCAAAAGAATTGTAGTAAATGACTGATAAACAGGGAAAGTAGGTGGGAGACCCTCAGGACGTAATGTCGTCCTACTTAAACTATTGTCAATTAAAGGAGGATAAATATATTGACCAAAATATTCACATTCTATCTTTACTGTATCTAATTGTTGAGAATTTGATATAAAAGATAATAATACCAATAAAATAATTATAAATCTTTTCATAGCTATATTAAAATTTTTAATCTACGCAATCTATACTTACATTTTCAATATTAACAGAAATATTATCTGTTATCCAATTTATATTCAATAACAAAGGGGAGTTATTAAAAGTACTATTTACACCAGATGTTATTGGGAATTGGTTAATTTTAACTAATGAATTATATAAACATCCTGGAAAAGGAGTATTTATGTTCTTTGTTGCAAATAATTGTAAATTGTTTGATTGAGAAAAAGAACAAGTGCCCGCAACAGCATAATGATTAGGAGAAATTAAACTAAAATGATTTATTTCGCTCGGAGTTTTAAAATATTCCATTAGTGTTACATAAATATTTGTTTCAAAAGGGTCTATATATGTCATTGTTTGAATTTTCCCCAAACTATTAAAATAATTATTATTTAATAATAACAATCTTTTTATTATTGGAGAATACTCCATCTCTAATGGTAGGTTATTTTTATTTTCATGATAAAGCAATTGCGAAGACAATAAATTTGGGCTCCATTTATCATGAGTATTTATCATTGAAAAATCACTCTGCCCGTCATTAGCAGAAATAGCAACAGCAACATAATCTTCTCCAACTTCTGCAAGGTGCATAGGATCATGTTCAGGATTGACAGATGTATTAAAATTTATATTAGGAAAAGTGTAAGAAAAATTATGTGAATTTAGAAAGTAAAATCCATCATATTTAAAATATCTTATAACATACTCATGATTTAGATGAATATGACTAAGTGTTACCACATAGTCATCAAAGAAACAAATATCCCATGCTACATCTGTATATATTTGATTAAAAAAAGGGAAAGAAACAAAATGACTATTTAAAGGATTAGTAAGGTTTATATGTACAACTTGTCCATAAGTGCCAAGTTGAAACGCATCGTTACCGATAGCACTTATCATCAATTCATTAGAAGGTAATTCCCTAACGACAAGTCTTCTTAAATTTCCTAGGCTATTTATATCTGTATAAGCATAGCTAAAATTCATGCTACTTAGAAAGTCGTTCATATTCAAATACCCTATAATCCCGACATAAAAACCCTGACTTGTTAATCTTTGTCCACAAAAGAATAACTCCTCTTTATAAATAGTAAAATCATTTATAATAATATCAGGAGTGCCTAATAAGGCAATGTACTTAATAATATCGTTATTTTTCCACAATACAAAGCCGTAATGCTCAGTTCCTGCAACCTTTGTTATTCCTACCAAATAATCATTGTTAAAAACTCTTACTTTTTGGGCGTATGCCTCAGTTTGAAATGGGGTATGCAAAGTTGTACTTTGCGAAATTTGCCAATCTTGCGCCCTTATTGGGCTAATGTGTAGCATATTTAATATAAAAAATACTACACTACATAAAATTACTTTTTTCATAGGCATTAATGTTTTGTGATTTTACGCGACAAAGTTATAAAATAAAAAATAATATTCCAAATTTATTGTCAAGAAATTTGATTTCTTTGTTTTAAAAATTTATTTCGGTACTTTGTTTTTGGAAAGGTTTGTAATAAAATTAAAAACAAAAAAGAATATTCCAAAAGTCTTAGGAATATTCTTTTTTTTCTTAGCTTTATTTTGCTAATCCTTTGCTTTATTTTTCTAACTCTTAGCTTTATTTTGCGATTATTGTGCCATAGAGGTCAAACTCTACTGCATCGGTGATTTTTACTTGGTAAAATTCGCCTATCTTGGCTTTTTCTTCTATTGAAATCAAGACTTCGTTATCTACCTCAGGGGAATCGTGTTGTGTTCTGCCTATCCAATATTCTCCCTCTTTTCTATCAATTAACACAGTGAAGGTTTTGCCAATTTTATTCCTGTTTAATTGTAAAGAAATGCCCTCTTGCACTTGTGTAAGTTCGTTTAAACGTTCGTCTTTTTCTTCTTGGCTGACGTCATCGTTAAGTTTAAATGATGGGGTGTTTTCTTCTGGGGAGTAGGTGAATGCTCCCATTCTGTCGAATTTTGTTTGTTCTACAAAAGTTCTTAATTCTTGAAATTCTTCTTGTGTTTCGCTTGGGTATCCTACGATAAAGGTTGTGCGAAGACAGATGTTAGGAATTTTTGTCTTGATTTTATTGAGTAGGGTGTTGATTTCTTCTCCTGTGATTTTACGATTCATGGATTTGAGCAAACGATTGTTGATGTGTTGCAAAGGCATATCGATGTATTTGCACATTTTAGGTTCTTTTGCTATGAAATCTATTAACTCATCGTTGAAATCGTTAGGGTAGGAGTATTGAAGGCGCAACCATTTTATTTGCTCTATTTTTGCAAGTTCTTGTAATAAATCTACAAGTCTTACTTTGCCGTAAAGGTCTTTGCCATAGTTGCAAGTGTCTTGTGCGATTATGATTAGTTCTTTTACGCCTTGTTCTGCTAATTGTTTGGCTTCTTCTACTAATTCTTCTATTGGTATTGAGGTGTGATGTCCTCTTATGTCGGGAATGGCACAAAAGGAACATCTTCTGTCGCATCCTTCCGAGATTTTTAAGTATGCGTAATGTTTTGGTGTGCTTGCTAAGCGTTGAAGGTAGTGTTTTTCTTCTATTTTGGCGTTTAGATATGTTGCTATTTCGGTATAGTCTTTTACTCCAAAGAAAGCGTCTACTTCTGTTATTTCTTCTTCAAGGGTTTCTTTGTAGCGTTCTACTAAACAGCCAAATACTATTAGGGTGTTTATCTTTTTCTTGTTTTTTAGCTCGGCATATTCAAGTATTGTGTCGATTGATTCTTCTTTTGCGTCGCCTATAAATCCACAAGTGTTAATTATTACGGCGTCAAATTTTGTTTTAGAAGAATCAAAGGCTATTTCGTGTCCTTCGTTTCTTAATATTCCTGCTAAATGTTCGCTATCTACAAGGTTTTTTGAGCACCCGAGTGTGATGATGTTTATTTTCAAAATTGTGATGTTTTATAGTGTGATAACTACTCCAAGTTTTACGTTAAGTCTGCTTAGGTTTTCAGGATTTTCTGATATGTCTATTTCGTCTTCTCCTGATTTGAATGTATTAACTTGTCCTCCTAAGTATTCTATTCCAAGGTTTATCCCGATATGGTCGGAAATAAAATAGTTGGCTCCTACTTCTAATCCATAGCCTAAGCAATTTCCGCTGTAAATGCTTGAAATCTCTGTTTTGTCTGTTATTCTTGTGTTCATGTATCCAAGAGTTGCTCTTGTCCAAAGGTCAATCTTTTCTGCTATTGTTGGTAATTGTGCTTTGATTGTTGGCCCTACATAGAAGATGTTAATATCGTCTGAATAAAGTTTTGTTGTTGTGCCATTTTGTGATGCTACTTCTTTTTCAAAGCTATGGAAGCCCATAAGCATTGAGGCATTTAATCCTGCTGAGAAGTATTTTGAAAATCTATAATCGTAAGTGAAACCAAAGTTAAGACAGTGTTTCATTCTGTTTACTTGGTCTGGATTGTCGATTGTGTTAGCTAATTGTTGCGGGTGGCTATCTGCAAATTTAAATGCGTAGCCTGCGTTCATTGAAAATATGTGTTTGTCATATTTTTCTTGTGCTGATAGGCTTGTTCCTATGAAAAGAATTGCTAATGCTAATATAAGTTTTTTCATTTCTTATGTTTTAAGTTATTCAAATAAACTATCTACAAATGCTTTACGGTTGAAGATTTGTAAGTCTTCCATTTGTTCTCCTAATCCTATGTAACGTACTGGGATTTTAAATTGTTCTGAAATTCCTATAACGACTCCGCCTTTTGCTGTGCCGTCAAGTTTTGTTAAGGCTAAAGCATTGACATCTGTTGCTGCGGTAAATTGTCTTGCTTGTTCTATTGCGTTTTGTCCTGTTGAAGCATCAAGAACTAAAAGCACTTCATTCGGTGCAGTTGGTATGACTTTCTTCATGACATTGCGTATCTTAGACAATTCATCCATAAGTCCCTTTTTGTTATGTAAACGTCCTGCTGTGTCAATGATTACTACGTCTGCTTTTTTTGCTACTGCTGATTGTAGAGTGTCGTATGCAACAGATGCAGGGTCAGCACCCATTCCTTGTGTTACTATATCTACATCTACTCTCTCTGCCCAAATCTTTAATTGGTCCACAGCTGCTGCACGGAATGTGTCAGATGCTCCAAGAATTACCTTTTTGCCTGCTTTTTTGAAATGATATGCGAGTTTACCTATCGTTGTGGTTTTCCCAACTCCATTAACGCCAACAACCATTATTACATATGGCGCATCGCCTGTTTGAATGTCGAAACTTTCTCTTTCTTCTGTTTCATTTTCATTTAGAAGAAACATGATTTCTTCTTTCAATATGGTGTTTAACTCGGCAGTCCCTAAGTATTTGTCGCGAGCTACTCTTTTTTCTATTCTATCTATTATCTTCAATGTGGTTTCTACTCCAACATCTGACTCAATCAATATTTCTTCTAAGTTATCAAGGACGTCTTCATCGACTTTCGATTTTCCAATGATAGCTTTCGAAATTTTACTAAATACACTTTCTTTCGTCTTTGATAGACCGTTGTCAAGCGTTTCTTTATTCTTTTTTGTAAAGAAAGAAAAAAATCCCATAATTCGGTTTTATTTATTCGTAAATACAAAGAAGGAGTTGTTATCTTCTCGCTTCGAGATAACAACTCCCCTTTTATAAAAATCAATATACCTAAAATAATAGTGGAATAGTCCACTTAAACTTAACGCCAAGTATTATTTCTTCGCAAGATAATCTTTTACACTGTCAGAAGGTACAATCTCTTCTTTAAAAGTGTAAGCACCTGTTTTTTCTGAACGAACTGTTCTTATCACTTTCGCAAAATCCTTACCAGATGAGGTTTTAAGGGTTGCAACTACTTTCTTTGCCATGTCTTATACTCCTTTTTTTATTTTATTTCTTTGTGTACAGTCATCCTTTTTAATATAGGATTATATTTCTTTAACTCTAAACGCTCAGGAGTGTTCTTTTTTGATTTTGTTGTAACATAACGAGATGTTCCAGGCATTCCTGACGCTTTGTGCTCTGTGCATTCAAGTATTACTTGTACTCTTACATCTTTTGTTTTCTTTGCCATCTTAAATTCGTTTTTTGGGTGTGCAAAATTACACACATTTTTCTTCTTAACCTAATATTATATCAAAAAATTTATTCTTTTTCTTCTTCTTTTTCTGCTAAGGCTTGTTTAATTCGTTCAACGCCAGAGATTTCGCTTGTTAAATCTCCGTAGTAAAAAGCTCGATTAAAATTAGTTTTTGTATAGTCTCTAACAAAGCCATGTACGCTTGTGTCGCCTTTTTCAAAGGAGTGAGAGATGTATGCTGAGTATCCATCTCGACAATCTATCCTCATAGATAAAAAGTATATATCTCCGTTTTCTCCTCTTATAACATCAAATTCGGTAAAGCGTATTGATGAGTATTTTAGTATGTTTTTTCTGATTTCTAACAACTCTTTGTCTGTTGTTTTTGCACTTACTCCAACTACAACATAGTCTTTACCTATGTAAAACGGGTAAAGAGATTTTTGTTCTTTTTGTGCAAAAGAGCAAACAAAACTTATTGTTAATAAGACTAATGCAAAAATTTTCTTTCTCATACTACAACATACGAATAATTGAGTTTGCAAAGATACAAAAAAAAATCAACTTACCTAAACTTTTGTTTATGAAAATATCTCTAAGGAAAAATTTTCTCATCCTTTGAAATATTTTTTTAATCCTTAGATTTAATTTTTTAAGTCTTAGGATTATTTTATCTTTTACAAAGATTGTTAGTTTGAATAAAAATATCTACCTTTGCAATCTGAAAGTTATGGAAAAGCAAACTACGATAAAAAATAAGATAACAATCAAAGGTAAAGGACTTCACACAGGACAATTTGTGGAAGTTAATATTTTGCCTTCTATCGCTGATAGTGGGGTTGTTTTTAAAAGGGTTGATTTGGAGAAACCTGTACTTGTAAAGGCTCTTGCTGAGTTTGTTACGGAGACTTCAAGAGGTACAACTATCGAAACTAACGGAGCAAAAATCTCTACAATAGAACACTTAATGGCTGCTTTGTATGCAAAACAGATTGATAACGTTTTGATTGAGATAAGCGGAGAAGAAGTGCCTATTCTTGATGGTAGCTCAAAATATTGGTTAGAGGCAATAGAAAATAGTGGCGTTGAAGAATTGGAAAAGGGGAGAGAGTATTATTGTCTTAAAGAAGTTGTTTCCTATGTTGATGAAGCAAACGATATAGAGTTAGTTGCAGTTCCTTATGATGGCTTTAAGGTGGATTTGAATATTGATTTCTCTCCACGCATCATAGGACGTCAATATTCAACCTTAAAGGACTTATCAGAATTTAAAGATGAATTTTCTGTTTGTCGTACATTTGTTTTTCTTGATGAAATAGAACAACTTCTAAAACTTAATCTTATAAAAGGCGGAGATTTAGATAATGCGCTTATCTTCGTAGATAAGGTTTTGGAAAAGGAACAATTAGAACATTTAGCAAAAGTATTCGGAAAGAACCCTAACGAAATAAAGGTTGAAAAGGGATTATTGAATAATGTTCAACAGAATTTTGAAAATGAGCCTGCACGTCATAAATTGTTAGACTTCATTGGTGATATTGCTCTTGTGGGTAAGCCATTGAAAGCACGCTTTTTTGTAAGACGTCCTGGACATAAAGTTAATAATATATTATCACGAAAAATTAGAACTATCATGGAAGAAAATAAAGGAATACCTGTTTACGATCCAAACAAAGAACCTGTTTATGATATCAAAGCAATAAAAAATTTATTGCCTCACAGATTTCCTATGTTGCTTATAGATAAAGTAATAGAAATCGGAGAAGATTATGTTATTGGTTTGAAAAATGTTACCGGAAACGAAGATTTCTTCAACGGACACTTCCCTCAGGAACCTGTAATGCCAGGTGTGTTAATCGTTGAGGCGTTAGGACAAACAGGAGGCGTGTTAGCATTAAAGGATATAGAAGATCCAGAGAATTACAGCACATATTTCATGAAATTTGAGGAAGTTAAATTCAGAAATAAAGTAGTTCCAGGAGATACTCTTTTGCTAAAACTTACTTTAACAGAGCCTATCAGAAGAGGAATCGTGAAAATGAAAGGCGAAGCATACGTTGGAAATAGGTTAGTGGTGGAAGCGCAACTTATGGCACAAGTTGCAAAAACTAAAAAATAAGAAAATGAATAACCAAATGTATTATGTTCACCCTAATGCTAAGATAGGGAAGAATGTAACAATAGAACCTTTTGCTGTTATCTATGATGACGTGGAGATAGGTGATGATTGTTGGATTGGTCCACACGTTACTATTTTCCCTGGTGCAAGAATAGGAAAAAATTGTAAGATATTTCCTTCTGCAAGTATAGCTGCAATTCCTCAGGATTTGAAATTTGACGGAGAATACACAACTGCGGAAATAGGGGATAATAATATAATAAGAGAATTTGTTACTATAAATAGAGGAACTAATGCAAATAAACGCACTGTTATAGGAAACAATAATCTAATTATGGCTTACGCACATGTTGCACATGATTGTATAGTTGGAAATAATTGTATATTGGCAAATTGTGCTACTCTTGCAGGTCATGTTGAAGTAGATGATTATGCAATTATAGGTGGACAAAGTGCAGTGCATCAATTCTGTCGCATAGGTAAGCATGTAATTTTAATGGGTGGTAGTTTAGTCGATAAAGACATTCCTCCATATGTAAAAGGTGGCAAGTTCCCTGTTTCATATTGTGGAATAAATTCAGTGGGCTTATCAAGAAGAGGATATTCTACTGAAACGATAAATAATATTCAAAACATTTATCGTGTAGTCTTCCAAAAAGGATTGACATACACTAATGCCTTAGCAGAAATCAAACAATTACCTCAATCGCCAGAAGGAAATGAAATTATTTCCTTTATGGAGAAAGCAGAAAGAGGGCTTATGAAAGGCTTTACTTCGGTTAGATAATATATATTTTTAAATGTAAAACGTCATAATTTTGAATTATGACGTTTTTTTATTTTAATTCTTTACGACTATTCGTTCCCAAATGCAGGAAGGTATCATTCGCCAAAGCATTACTACTAATCGGAATTTCCAATCTATGATTAAGATTCTTTTCTTACGTTTCAATCCTTTTATTATAATCTTTGCGACTTTTTCTTTTTTCATTAAGAAAGGGTAGTTCTTGCTTGAATTTAAGAACTCGGTAGCAACAAAGCCGGGACGTATATCTGTGAATTTTATGTTAGCTTTTCTTATCTTCGAAAGTTGGCAAAGGGATTGTATGTAGGTGTTTTGCATTGCCTTTGTGGCAGAATAAGACGGAGAAACTCCAAGTCCTTTTGTGCCTGCAATGGATGAAATCACTGCAATATGTCCGGACTTATTGTTTTCGCAAAACCAATTGAACGCAAAGCCTACTAAACGTATGAAACCTTCACAATTAGTTTTTGCTGTTTGGATTTCTATTTCTGGAATTAAATCTACATTTTGCTTTCCAACACCAGCGGCATGGAAATACATATCCATACCCCCTAAGTCATTGATTAAATCGTTTAATTTATTGCTTGCGTCTTCTTTTTGTACGTCTAATTCAATGATTTTGACCTTGTCTTCTCCAAATTCCTTTTGAATATTTTTTAGACGCTCAATTCTCCTTGCCGCAATTCCAACACTGCAACCATCTTTCAATAAAAGCTTTACTACATCCTCGCCTATGCCGGAGCTACCTCCTACAACAATAACTCTTTTCATTCAATTACTAATAATCTGTTCTTGGTTGAATTATTGTTCCCCACTCTCTTTTAGAAAAAGTTTTGCCTACAACTTTTATATGTTCAATTGCGTATCTTTCGTTAGGGTGTATAGCAATTACATCTACAACTCCATCATGTAACTTTAAGACTATCTTATTTAGATTATAGCCATTTTTCTTTTTCCATTGATGAGTAAACATTTCACTTGGCTTTGTAGCTTTGTAATTAGGGCAGTCGTATTCGTGAACTTGTACACAGAACAATTCTTTCCACTTATTACCAGTATAGGTCCATACTCTAAAATAATTTAAATTAGAGAAATCCCTATAAACTGACATAAAAGAAATCTCATCTCCACCATCACCATCTAAATCTCCCTCATTCACCAAGAAATATACGCCTAAATCGCTGTCAAGCTTTAACGGAGTAAGCTCATCGTTATCAGAAAAAATAGAAGTTGCTGTTTCGTATAAATTTTCTGAAAAACCATCACCGTCAAAGTCGCCTCTAATGCTAAAACGTGAAGAGTTGTTTTTATTCCATGTCCAAAGCGATGGGTCTCTATTGTCAATTATAACATCAGTCCAAGGTTTTACTTCATCGTTTTGTGCAAAAACTTCAACTTGTCCTAAGCAAATAAATGTTAAAATAAGATAAAAAACTGTTTTTTTCATATTTACAAATCTTAATTTATAACTATTGTACATCTTCATAACGTAAATTCTCAATTATATAGTTTTGTCGTTCAGGCGTGTTTTTACCCATGAAAAAATCTAATATGGAACTAACTCCTGATTCTTTATTTAATATAATTGGGTCTAATTTTATGTCTTTTCCTATAAAGTTTCTAAATTCGTCTGGCGAGATTTCTCCCAACCCTTTAAAACGTGTGATTTCTACATCTCCTCTTAACTTTCCTATTGCTTCATCTCTCTCTTGCTCAGTATAGCAATATAAAGTTTCTTTTTTGTTTCTTACTCTGAAAAGCGGAGTTTGTAAAATATAGATATGACCTGCTTTTACTAAGTCTGGGAAAAACTTCAAAAAGAAAGTCATTAGCAACATTCTTATGTGCATTCCATCAACATCGGCATCGGTTGCAATCACAATGTTATTGTATCGTAAATTGTCCATGTCTTCATCTATGTTCAAAGCATTGTGTAGAAGATTGAACTCTTCGTTTTTATACACAACTTCTTTGCTATCTCCGTATGTATTCAAAGGTTTACCTCTTAAAGAAAAGACAGCTTGTGTGTTTACATCACGACTTTTTGTAATAGAACCAGAAGCTGAATCTCCTTCCGTAATAAATAGAGTAGATTCTAAACGTCTTGGGTCTTTACTGTTATAATGTATTCTGCAATCTCTTAGTTTTCTATTTGTAAGACTTACCTTTTTCGCACTCTCTTTTGCAAGTTTTTTAACATTTTGCATGCCCTTGCGTTCTTTTTCGTTGCGAACGATTTTTTGTAGCAAAAGTTCTGCAACCTCTGCATTGATATGCAAATAATCATCAAGAGTGCTTTTTACCGCATCTAAGATAAAAGTTCTAACTGCTTGACCACTGCCGTCGGGCATCATATTTGTAGAACCTAACTTGGTCTTTGTTTGCGATTCAAACACGGGTTCGTTTATTCTAAGGCTGATAGAAGCCACCAAACCCGAACGAATATCTGACGGGTCATAGTCTTTTTTGAAGAAATCTTTAAGAACCTTTACCAAAGCCTCACGAAAAGCAGATTGATGTGTACCTCCCTGAGTAGTATGCTGTCCATTAACAAAAGAATAGTGTTCTTCTGTAAACACTTTGTCAGAATGCGTAAAAGCAAATTCAAAACTTCCCGCAGAAAGATGTATTATAGGGTAAAGGGATTCGTTTTCTTGTAAACTATTGTTAAGCAAATCGAAAAGTCCCTTTTTAGATTGTATTTTTTTGTCGTTATAGAAAAGAGCAAGTCCTTTGTTGAGATAAGCATAATTCCAAATCATTTTCTCAACATATTCATCTAAGTAATTATAGTTGCCAAAAATTTTAGTATCATTATCAGGTATAAATTCAACACAAGTACCATTTTTTTCATCTGTGTCCTTTATCTCCTCTTCAAAGGTGATTTTGCCTTCTGAAAACTCAGCAGATTTTATTTTTCCGTCTCTTACAGAAGATATTTTAAAGTAAGAACTCAAAGCATTTACTGCTTTTGTTCCCACACCATTCATCCCCACAGATTTTTGGAAAGTTTCAGAGTCGTATTTCGCACCGGTATTCATCTTAGACACGCAATCCACCGTTTTTTCCAAAGGAATACCTCTACCATAGTCCCTAACTCTAACCTTTTTTGTTTGGAAATCTATGCTAACCTCAATAGTGTTGCCATAACCTGCAACAAATTCATCTATGGAATTATCAATTACCTCCTTCAATAACACATAAATCCCGTCATCAGCAGAAGCGCCATCGCCAAGTTTACCAATATACATACCAGGACGTAGCCTTATATGCTCATGCCAATCAAGCGATTTAATATTATCTTCGGTGTAATTACTCTTGTTTTCTTCTATGTTTGTCATAAGTGTGCAAATTTACGAAAAAAATCAAAATAAACTTAACGATTCATACGTCTTTCTCTTATAATTTGCAGTTGTTCTTCGGAAAAGAAGAGATTTTTCTCTGTTTTTTCTAAAAAAATCACCTCCTTTACATCTCTATACTCAGGATTGCAAGCAATGATGTCCGAAGCAATCATTTCTCCCTTCTCATTTATAGTTGCATAACACAAAACGCCATCCTCGTTATGCAAAAGAGTGTATCCGTCAATACTTTCCGACCAACGAATAAATTCATCGCCCTTTAACCAATAAGAAAGCTCCTTTCCGTTAGGCTGAGTGATAGTAATCAATTTCTTTTGTGCAGGAACTGCAAATAAAGCATTAGAGAAAAATAATGCTGTAAGCAATAAAAAAATGAATTTTTTCATAAAGAATATTTTTTGGCAAAGGTAATAAAAATAAAGCAAAGAAAAACTTAAATTTTTCTTTGCTTTAAGAAATTATTTCTTAGGATTATTTTTCTAACTCTTAGCTATTCCACAATCAATTTCTTTTTCACACTTCCCTTTGCAGTATTTATCTTCACTACATAAGAACCAGCCGAAAGATTGCTAATATCTATTTCCTTTTCAAAGTAATTTACGTCTTTTTCTATTAACATTTTCCCAACCATATCAAAGACTTGAATGCTATTTATCGTGTAATGACTCATTACCTTAAAATAATCCTTTGATGGATTTGGC
>JAZRHI010000036.1:0-7581 GCA_045644685.1 Candidatus Onthomorpha sp. | reverse complement strand
CTATTCGTATTTGCCAATCCCCGTGGCTTTTCGCAGCTTGTCACGTCCTTCTTCGCCTCCAAGAGCCTAGGCATCCCCCGTGTACTCTTAGTAACTTCTCTCGTTCTCTCTTGTATGTATCAAAATGTCAAAGATCTCTTTTCCCTTTCTTGGGATTAGGACTCAGCCTTAACATCTCGCTGAGTCTTATTCTTCTTTGTTTTGGGAGTGCAAAATTACAACTTTTTTCGCAACTACCAAATTTTTTTTCATTTTTTTATGCTTCAGGCAAAACTGAAACGTAAGATTTGTTATCTCTTTTCTTTTTAAATTCAACAGTTCCATTAACTAATGCGAACAATGTATGGTCTTTTCCTATTCCAACATTTTGTCCTGGATTGTGAACTGTTCCTCTTTGTCTTACTATAATATTACCTGCGATACATTTTTGTCCGCCGTATATTTTAACTCCTAAACGTTTGCTTTCTGATTCACGTCCGTTACTTGAACTACCGACACCTTTCTTGTGAGCCATAATCTATTTTATTTCAAGTTTATAATTCTTTACTAACTAAATCTTACAATATATCTGTAATTAACAATTGTGTAAGATATTGACGATGTCCATTCATTTTTTGGTATCCTTTTCTTCTTTTCTTGTGGAAAACCAAAACTTTTTCGCCTTTAATGTGCTTTATCACTTGAGCTTTTACAACAGCTCCTTCTATACATGGAGCACCAACTGTGATGTTTCCATCTACATCTTTTAGCATCACGGTGTCAAAAGAAACTTCTGCACTTTCTTCGTTTTTAAGACGGTGTACAAATATCTTTTGATCTTTTTGTACCTTGAATTGCTGTCCTGCTATTTTAACTATTGCGTACATTTTTTGTATTTTTTATTTTTCTAAAACGAGTTGCAAAGATAGACATTTATTGATTACCCACAAAATAATTCAATAGAAAAATTAACATCATCTAATTTTCAACTCTGTTTATCAACAATTTAATGTTTATAATTTTTACTACACGTTAAATCTAAAATGCATTATATCGCCGTCTTGCACTTCGTATTCCTTACCTTCAACGCTCATTTTACCCGCTTCTTTACATGCAGCTTCACCTTTTAATGCGACAAAGTCTTCATATTTTATTACTTCTGCTCTAATGAATCCTTTTTCAAAATCAGTGTGTATTACCCCAGCACATTGAGGAGCTTTCCAACCTTTCGTAAAAGTCCATGCTCTGACTTCTTGCACACCAGCGGTTAAATATGTTTGAAGATTTAATAAATGATAAGCTTTCTTTATCAATCGTGCAACACCTGATTCTTTTAAGCCAAGCTCTTCCAAAAACATTTGTTTTTCTTCCAATGTTTCGAACTCTGCTATATCAGATTCTATTTTTGCAGCAACAATCAATATTTCTGCACCTTCTTCTTTGGCAACTTTTTCTACTAATTCCGTATATTTATTACCATTGACAGCACTACCTTCATCAACATTACAAACATACAAAACAGGTTTAGCTGTTAAAAGACAAAGTTCTTTCGCAAGTTTTATATCATCCTTATTATCTAAAACGACTGTTCTTGCACTTTTTCCTTGTTCTAAAACTGCTTTATACTTTTTAAGGATTTCCAACATTGCTTTTGCATCTCTATCTCCTCCCGATTTAGCAGCTTTTTCAACCTTTGGCAAACGTGTTTCAATAGTTTCTAAATCTTTTAATTGAAGTTCTGTATCTATAATTTCTTTATCTCTTATAGGATCAACACTTCCATCAACGTGAACAACATTATCATCATCAAAACATCTTAATAAATGTAATATCGCATCACATTCACGAATATTTGCCAAGAATTTATTACCCAAACCTTCGCCTTTGCTTGCACCTTTTACCAATCCTGCAATATCAACTATTTCAACAGTTGTAGGAACTATTCTTTCCGGATGTATTATCTCTGCCAATACATTTAATCTTTCGTCTGGCACAGAAATAACTCCTACATTAGGTTCTATTGTACAAAAAGGGAAATTTGCAGCTTGTGCTTTTGCATTAGATAAACAATTAAACATAGTAGATTTGCCTACATTAGGCAAACCTACTATTCCACATTTTAAAGCCATTTTACTTATTTATTAAGTATTTTAGAAAACTCGTCTAATGTAACTTCTTTTGTATCTAATTTAACGTTTTCTTTTAATGTTTGAGTTAATTTTTGATCAAACAAGAACTCGTATATTTGTTTTCCTTGCTCTTTATTTTCAAGCATATTGTTAGCTATTTTTTCTATAGCTTCTTCTCTTTCTTTTGCTTGCTCTTCTGTTTCGTTTTCAGCCTTAGGGAAATAATTTGAAATTAAAGCTTCCTTATAGTAAGTCTTTATTTCTTCTTTTGAAACTTCCAATTTAAATTCTTCCATCA
The DNA here is from genome assembly GCA_045644685.1 of Candidatus Onthomorpha sp. Classification (GTDB taxonomy): domain Bacteria; phylum Bacteroidota; class Bacteroidia; order Bacteroidales; family P3; genus Onthomorpha. Next base: position 5,175 of record JAZRHI010000036.1, on the reverse strand, counting down.
ACTTGCTTTCAATCAATTGCCATTTGATAGAATCTCTATACATTGTGTAGTTATCTTCTATTTCCTTATTTTCAACTTTTCCTGTATTAGTTTGAATCAACCAACGTTTCAAAAATTCATCAGGCAATTCAAAAGTAGATGTTTCTACTAATTGCTTACTTGCTTCATTTAAGAAATGACGATCTGCTTGTTGAGCATAAGCTTTTTCCATATCTTCCTTAATTGCAGCCTTAAAGTCAGCATCAGTCTTTATTTCTTTTGAAGGATAAGCCTTTGCATAAAGTTCTTCATTTACTTCATGAGGAGTTACTCTACTTATAGAGTGAACAGTAAATTGAACATCTGATTTAAATTCTTTTGCAGTTTCTTTGTCAATTCTTAACATTGCTGATATTTCAGTAATATTTTTGAAAGCTTTTGCTAAGTTAAATACAATAGCATCATCTTTCTTAGCTCCTATAAATTTCTTTTTGATAGTTGCCATACCTACTTTATCAACTGCAATAGAAGTTACAGTTTGCACACCACCTTCTTTAACATTTCCTTCTTCGTCCAATTCTTTGATTTGTCCGTAAACCAAGTCAGTTTCTTCTATTGTTTCAGGAGTTTCAAAGTTACCAAATCTACGTTGAATTTCTTCTATTTGCTTTTCGATAGTTTCTTGATCAGGAGTTATGTTGTAATAAGTTACTTTTTGTTTTCCTAAATCCAAAGCAACTTCTGGTTGTAATGCTATATCAAAATAGAATACAAAATCTTCTTGATTATCCCAGTCAATGTTACCTGTTTTTTCGTCATTTGACATTGGGCTACCTAAAAGGTCAAGTTTATTGTCATCAACAAATTGATACATTGCGTCAGACATTGCTTTTTGAACTTCCTCAGCTCTAACAGGTTTTTCATACATTTTTTTTATCATACCCATTGGAACTTGACCCGGTCTAAATCCTGGAATATTAGCTTTTTTACGATATTTTTTTAATTCACTCTCTACCGCTGGCATATAATCCGCAGCAGAAATTTCCACTTTTAAGACAGCTGTTAAATCACCTGTCATTTCCTTTGTTACATTCATGTCTTATACCTTATATATGTTATAATCTATTAAATCAACCTGCAAAGTTACAAAATTATCTCAAAATGAATAAATTTTTAGTCGTTTATCCATTGTTTTAGTTCCAAGATTAACTTGGTATCTATGTTTTCGAACTTAACTTTTATGCTTTGTCTTCTCGCTGCAAACAAGCCATAACCATTCTTTACATTAGTATAAATAGGCTTATCTACAAGTTGGCCAGACTCTTGACGAGAGTTACTATAATATTCGTACATATTCAAATCGCAAGACGAAACATAAAGTTCAAACTTTGATGTCCTATTAGTCCAATCGCAAGATGCGCCTTCCAAAACCTTTCTCAAATCACTAACTAAATAGTCAAATTCTATATTATAGCTCATCATTACCCCCGCATTAGTGTTTTTATTTAATTGTGTTGCAAAAGGAATATCAACAAAAGTTTCTTCGCCGTTTCTCTTATAGTAGAATCTAATAGTAGGCTGATACATCTTAGCAATAACTCCCTCATTTCGTGAAGCCACAGACGAATTCATATTATACCATTCGCATGCAAGAATATTTTTTCCTGCTCTATTTTGAAACTGCATATAACTACCCGGATTTACAATATCATAATCCCCTATCAATCGTGCAGAAGCAGTCGTTTCCTCCATAGTTTTCTTATTTCTCACAATAATTTTATACTCTTGCTTTAAAGCTTCTGTATGATTTAATCTACCACCAGTTACACAATAATAGATCGGAGAACTCTCAGAATAGAAATTTCCATCTTCCTTATTATAAGATTCTGTGTAATTAAACCAAAAAGTATCTCTTATCACATTATCACCTTCCCAAGGGTAATAAGACACCATAAAAACATCAATATCCTCTGGTTTATAATAGATAGAATCTTTTACTCTTGAAAAATCTAAATAATTTCCACTGCCAAGAAATCCTTTTTGCACCCTTACAAAAGTTGTATCTTCATCTTGATCCAACAAACCATAAACAACAGTTACCGCCTTCCAATCTTCGTTAGGATCAAACTCTACTTCGCAAGAAGTAAACCCAAAAAGCATAATAGCAATAGCAAATAAATATTTTAAAGAAACCTTCATTTTTATCTCATTTTTTAAAAAATTTGGGTGCAAAGATAGTTATAAATTCACAAATTAAAGATTTTCTTGTATATTTGTCGTTTAAAATTAAGATAAAAATTAAAAAATAAGTATGAAACATTGTGATAATTTTATAGTAAGTGAGAAGAAATTTCTCAATGCAAGTTTTTTCAAACTAAAATTAAAATCCACAAAAGCCCTTCCAGAAATAAAAGCAGGGCAATTCGTAGAAGTCCAAGTAAACTCCGATAGTAAAGTATTATTGCGTCGTCCTATCTCTATCAATGACGTAGATTATCAAACAAATGAAATAAGTCTGATAATCCAAACCGTAGGACAAGGCACAAAAGAATTAGCAAAAATTTCAGAAGGAGAAGAAGTAAGTCTTGTTTACCCGTTAGGAAACGGCTTCCCTATCGAAGGAAAAAACATTCTACTAATTGGAGGAGGAGTAGGCATAGCACCACTATTATATTTAGCCAAAAAATTTCAAGAAACTGGCGTAAAAGCAGACGTTCTCTTAGGATTTAGAAGCCAAGAACAAATGATATCATTAGATGACTTTGAAAAATATTCTAACGTATATATATCCACACAAGATGGTAGCATTGGAGAAAAAGGATTGGTAACAGAACACAGCATATTCTCAAAACCACACGATATAATCTACACTTGTGGTCCAACACCTATGATGAAAGCAATATCAGAACACGCTTTAAAAAACAATATTGAATGTTACGCATCATTAGAAAATAAAATGGCTTGCGGAATAGGAGCCTGCCTATGTTGCGTACAAAACACAACAGAAGGACACAAATGTACTTGTACAGAAGGTCCAGTATTTAATGCAAAAGATATAATTTGGTAAAACAGAGAACAATGGAAAAATTAAAAATACAATTAGGTAATTTAGAATTCAAAAACCCTGTGATGACAGCATCGGGAACCTTTGGATTTGGTCTTGAATACGAAGATTTCTATGACGTACAAACCCTTGGAGGAATCATAGTAAAAGGAACAACAGGCGAAAAAAGAGAAGGCAATCCTGCACCAAGAATGTGTGAAACCCCAATGGGAATGATTAACGCAGTAGGATTGCAAAACAAAGGAGTAGATTACTTTTGCGAACACACATACCACGAAATCAAGCACTACAAAACCAATGTAATAGTAAACGTATCAGGCTCTACAATAGAAGAATACATAAAAGTAGCAGAGAAAATAAACGCCTTAGAAAACATTCCTGCAATAGAATTAAACATTTCTTGCCCTAACGTAAAAAAAGGAGGAATGGGATTCGGCACAGACCCAAAAATGGCAGCCGAAGTAGTAGAAGCAGTAAGAAAAATCTATAAAAAATACCTTATAGTAAAACTCTCTCCTAACGTTACATCTATTGCAGAGATTGCAAAAGCCGTTGAAGGAGCAGGAGCAGACAGTCTGTCTATGATAAACACAGTTTTAGGAATGGCAATAGATGCCGAAAAACGCAAACCATTACTTTCAACCATAACAGCAGGCTTGTCAGGTCCAGCAATAAAACCAATAGGCTTACGATGCGTTTATCAAACCTCCAAGGCAGTAAAAATTCCAATCATAGGCTTAGGCGGAATCACTAACGCAACAGACGCAATAGAATACATACTTGCAGGAGCAAGCGCAATACAAATTGGAACTCAAAACTTCGTAAACCCACGCATAGGATTAGAAGTAGTCGAAGGCATAAAAGAATACGTTGATAGACACAATCTTTCACATATTTGGGATATAAGAGGAGTGATTTAAAAGTTTTTTGTTATTTTATTTGCAAGTAGTTCGTTTTTTTTTATTTTTGCGGAAAATTTTGATTTAATTTAAAATCTTAGCACTATGAAAAAAGTATTTTTATTCGCAATCGGCATGGTTTTAAGCGGATTTGCATTTTCTCAAAAGGCTGTTCAAACACAAGATTTGGACAAAGTGAAATACATTGAGACAAGTATAGACGTAAATAACCCTAAGGACTACAAAGTTCTCAATGTAAAAGATGCAAAAAGTGGAGAAAAATTTCAAATAGCAACTAAAAACGTAAAATTTAGAACGCCAAAAGAAGAATGGGCAGAAGGTGCAATGACTCAAAAAGCGTTTAATTCTAAAGATCTTATTGAAGTAATTGAAAAAAACAAAGATAAGTTTTTCGTAAAAGAAGCTTTTGAATCAAATGGTACTTACTACATTTTATTCTTCCCTATAAAATAGAAGAAAAATACCATTTCCAAAAAGGCATATCAAAAGTGCAAAAAAGGAATATTTAGTATGCAAAAAAGGCACATTGAATATTCCTTTTTTGCACATATATATATAATATTATACCTAATCTATACTTTTGGAATATTATAAAAAAGAAAAATATGTCAAAAAAACTGTTTTTTAGGAGGTGATTTCTTTATTTTTTTCTTTGGTTTATTTTTTTCTTTCTTTGGTTTATTTTTACAAACTCGCGATTTATTTTTTACTTATGTAATTTCATTAAAATTTTCTTTGTTTTAGTTCAGTTTTCACAAAAAAAGGCATGACAAAGTTTTAGAAATATTTCTTTGTGCCTTAATAAAAAAAGGCTTATCTTTGCAAATCAGAAACATAAAGTAAATAATCAAAAATGAAAAAACTTAAAATATTCAGCCTTATCTTTGCATTAGTAACACTATTCACCTCTTGCGAAGAACAATATATTATGGGAATAGGAAAAGGTCATGTAGAAACAAAAGAAGCCTCAGAGATAACTACAACAAGTGCTAAATTAAATGGCGAAGTCATACGAAAAGGAGGTACAAGTGATTATTCAATAGGCTTTCTCTTGTATTTAGGAGCAGAAGAAGACTTTACATTGGAGACAGATGGCGTTCAACAAATTCAAAGTGATAAAAGCGAAGGAGCATTCGCCAAAACAATAGACAATCTCACAGAAAATAAAACCTATAAGTTTAGAGCGTATATCACAAACGTGTCAGGAACAAA
>JAZRHI010000035.1:0-79407 GCA_045644685.1 Candidatus Onthomorpha sp. | reverse complement strand
AAATTATCACCGAGGGATAATTCATTATCATCGGGGGATAACGAATTTTCATCGAGGGATAATGAATTTTCTCTTAGGAAAAATCTGAAAAAGTAAAGGAAGGATAAAACGGATTAAAGGTTTGTTTTCCTTTATTCAAGAATTCTTAGATAATTTTCGGAAATGCTGGTTTTAATTCCGAAGTGTTGTGAAATATTTTCTTCTGTTAATACGTCTTTGCTTTGACCGAAGGCTACTAAATCGCCTTTGTTGAGAAGGAGTACGTTATCGCAATATTTCATTGCAAGGTTTAGGTCATGGAGTATTATCAATATTGTTGCGTTTGTTTCTTTGTTGATTTTTTTTAGAAGATTCATAATGTCTAATTGATGACGTATGTCAAGGGATGAAATAGGTTCGTCGAGCATTAGCACAGGTGTTTGTTGCGCAAGGGCTCTTGCTATTATAAGTCTTTGAAATTCTCCGCCACTTAGGTTTTTTGCGTTCATGTCTCTTAGGTGCCAAGTGTTGGTTAATTGCATTGATTCTCTAACTATTTGAAAGTCTTCTTCGCTATCGGAGTATAAGGGTTTTTGATATGGAATTCGTCCCATTAAAGCTATTTGTAGAGCTGAGAAATCAAACATTAGATTTGTTTGTTGTGGCACTACGGCTATGGTTTGTGCAAGTTTTTTTGAGGAGTAGGTGTTTATGTCTTTGTTGTCTATGAGTATTTTTCCGTTTTTAATGGGATTGATTCTTGAAAGTGCCTTTAAAAGAGTGCTTTTCCCTGAGCCGTTATTGCCAAGTATGCCATAGATTTTCCCTTTCTCTATTTGGAAATTGATATTGCGTAGAATGCTTTTCTCGCCTATGGTGTAGTTGAAGTCTTTTACCTTTATCATTGTTTAAGTCTTTTTTTTGCGTTAAATAATAGGTAGATAAAGAATGGTGAACCTATGAGTGCGGTTATGCTTCCTACGGGAATTTCTGACGGAGGCATGATTGTGCGTGATAAAAGGTCGGAAGCAAGCATGAAGATTATGCCTCCTAAGATTGAAAAGGGAATCATTCGTCTGTTGTCTGAGCCTACGAGGAGTCTTACTATATGTGGAACGACTAAGCCTATAAATCCTATGACTCCGCTTTCGCTTACTATGAGTGCTACCATGAGTGTGCAAACAAATAGAATGATTTTCTTTGTTCTTTCTACGTTTACGCCCAAGGTTTTGGCTGTTTGTGTGTCGATTAGTAAGGCATTTAATGCTCTTGCATGATAGGTGATACATATTATGCCTATTGCTACGGCTATGCCTATGCTTAGGAGTGAGTTGTAGTCAATATTTGCAAGTGAGCCCATAGTCCAAAAGACTATTTTTTCGATTTGTTCTTGGTTTACTATCATTAGTAGCGATATGAAGGCGGATGCAAGAAAGTTTATCGAAATTCCTGCGAGTAAAAGGGTAGTGGTGTGTATGCGATTGCCGTATGAGGCTATTTTTATAATGATAATAACACTCAAAAAGGCAAATAGGAAACTCATTCCGCTTATTCCTAAGAATATGTTTTCTAATCCTAAAACTATTGCTATGCTTGCTCCAAGCGAGGCTCCTGAGCTGACTCCTAATATATATGGATCGCTGAGGGGATTGCGGAAAATGGATTGGAAGGCTAAACCACAAATCGATAATCCTGCTCCTGCAAGAACGGCAAACAATGTTCTTGGAATTCTAATGTTAAAGATAATGTAGCGAACTCCTTGATTGATTTGTTCGGTGTTTGTGTTGAAAATTGGAGATAGAAGAATGTTGATTGAATCCTTAACACTTATACTTCCACTGCCTACTATGCAACTTAAAAATATTAGAATAAGGCATAGTATCGTTAGAAGTATAAATGTTATTAGGCTTTTTGATTTATTCACTTATTCAGTTTTATTATTAGTTAGCTCGTTTGCTTTGTCAAGTGCCTTAGATATGTGATCGAATATGTATTCTTTTCCAAGATAATCGGCAAATCCACTCTTATCTAACACTTTGTAAACTTCTTCTGTTACACCTGATAGAATAATTTGTATCTTTTCGCTCTTGCTCTTATCACATAGACTTCTAAGGTTCTTTAATCCTGTTGAATCTATGAAAGGTACTTTACGCATTCTAATAATTCTAACCGTAGGTTTATTCTTTTTAGTACGATTTCCTACTTCGTCAAATTTATTTGCCACTCCGAAGAAGAAAGGTCCGTCAATTTCGTAGATTTGTACTTGTTTGTTTACTTTTTCATAAACACTTTCTGATTCAGAGTCCTCAGTTCTTTGTAGTTCGTCTTCAATTACTTTGATAGATGACGTTTCCATTACACGTTTTATAAACAATACGAAAGCAATCAATAGACCTACTTCGATAGCTATCGTAAGGTCGAAAATAACTGTTAGGAAAAATGTTACAAGAAGCACAACGACGTCGCTTTTTGGGTTTTTGAAGATGGCTTTAAACGAACGCCATTCACTCATGTTATAGGCTACGACTACTAAAATACCTGCTAAGCATGCGAAAGGTATGTTTGCTGCTAACGGCATTAAGAATAGGTAGATTAAAAGTAAGAAAATAGCATGTATTATACCTGCTATTGGTGTGCGTCCTCCGTTATTTATATTCGCCATCGTACGTGCGATTGCTCCTGTTGCAGGAATACCTCCGAAAAGTGGAGAAACAAAGTTTGCAATTCCCTGTCCGATAAGCTCTGTGTTAGAGTGGTGTTTTTTTCCTGTTGCTCCATCGGCTACCATTGCGGAAAGTAAACTTTCAATTGCACATAATATTGCAATAGTAAAGGCAGGTGAGATTAGTCCTTTTATGCTTTCTATTGTTATTGCTGGCACTTCTGGTTGTGGCAACGCTGCTCCTCCGCTTAATTCTGGATAAACACTTCCTATTGTTGGGATTATTATTCCGTAGTTTTTAAGTATGATTGTTGCTATCGTACATACAATGATTGCAATAAGAGAACCTGGGATTATCTTGGTAACTTTGCTCCATAAAAAGGAGATTGCAACTGTGAAAACGGCCATTATGGTTACGATAGGATTGATTGTGTCTAAGTTTTGAAAGTAACAAATCCATTTTTCAATGAAATTGGCTGGTACTTCGCCTGCTATGGTTAGCCCAAAGAAGTCTTTTATTTGTGTTGAAAAGATTGTGAGCGCGATACCTGAGGTAAATCCTACTATAATAGGATATGGCATAAATTTAATTATATCTCCAAATTTCAATATACCCATTAAGATTAGTAAAACCCCTGCAATACAAGTTGCAATGGCTAATCCGCTCGCTCCATATTCTGCTATAATTCCTGCAATGATAACAATAAATGCTCCCGTTGGTCCTCCGATTTGCACATGTGAGCCTCCGAAAATCGAAATCAATGCTCCCGCAATTATTGCCGTAATAAGACCTTGTTGAGGGCTTACTCCTGATGCTATACCAAAAGCAATCGCAAGTGGAATTGCAACAACCCCAACGATAATTCCCGCAGTTAAATCTTTAATGAATAGTTCTTTTGTGTAATTTCTTGTTTTTATTAAATCAAAGAACTTTGGTCTGAAAATTTCGTCTAAGTTAATTTTTTTCATTTATGTATTTGTTTTTATTCTCTTATAAGCTACAAAATCCTTTTCCTACAACGGCTAATCCTCCTTCGGCAGTTTCTTTGTAAAGTGAAGGAAGGTCTTTGCCTGTTTGCTTCATTGTTTCTACAACTTTATCAAATGAAATTATATGTTTGCCATCTGACATCATAGCATAAAGGTTTGCATCTAAGGCTCTAAGGGCTGCAAAGGCATTTCTCTCAATGCAAGGTACTTGTACAAGACCGCAGACAGGGTCGCATGTTAAGCCTAAGTGATGTTCAAGACCTATTTCTGCGGCGTATTCGATTTGTTGTGGTGTTCCGCCAAAAAGTTGGTTCGCTGCTGCGGCTGCCATTGAGCATGCTGAGCCTACTTCTCCTTGACAGCCAACTTCTGCTCCTGAAATTGAGGCATTGTATTTTATTACATTGCCTATAAGTCCTGCTGTCGCAAGTGAGCGTATGATTTGTTTGTCTGTGAATTCGTGTTCTGTGTTTAGATGATATAAAACGGCAGGTACTACTCCGCAAGAGCCACATGTAGGTGCGGTTACTATCTTTCCGCCTGATGCGTTTTGTTCTGATACTGCTAAGGCATAGGCTTGTACTAAGCATCTGCCTTTTAAAGATGGTTTATAGCTTCTTGCTTTTGTGTAATAGGACATTGCTTTTCTTCTTAAACGCAATCCCCCAGGTAATACACCTTCTTCGTTTAGCCCGTCTTCAACTGATTTTTTCATTACTTTGAGAACTTCGTTTAAATAGTCCCAAATGTCGCTGTTTTCAAACTCTTGGATATATTCCCAAAAGGTTAGTCCGTTTTCGTCTAAGTATTGTAAGATTTCTGTTAAGTTATGATGTGGGTAAACATCGGTTATTTCTAATCCTAACTTGGAATTTTCTTCTATTATTTTGCCTCCGCCTATGCTATAAAAGGTTCTTTCGCTTAAAAGTTTGTTTTCGTTGTCAAAGGCTTGAAATAGCATTGCGTTTGGATGAAGGTCTAAGAATATATCGCCTTTCCAATGTATTTTTGTGCGTTCTTGACCTAATACCTCTAATATTGCTTTGTCGGTTAAGTGTCCTTTGCCTGTTGCTGCTAAGGAACCGTAAAGTGTTATTTCAAAATATTTTGCGTTTATATTGTCTTGTAAAAATATTTCAGAAGCTCTGCGTGGTGCCATCGTGTGAGAGCTTGATGGTCCATAGCCTATTCTGAAAATTTCCCTTATACTTTCCATTGATTCTTTCAAATTTTTCTGCAAAATTACATATTTTCTTAGGTTTATCAAGATAAGAGATAAATATTTCGTATCTTTGCACGTTTTAATAACCGTTTTAATACAATAGAATTATGACATCTTATGAGATAAGAAAGACATTTCTTGATTTTTTTGCGTCTAAGGGACATACTATCGTGCCTTCGGCTCCTATAACAGTGAAAAATGATCCTACATTATTATTTACTAATGCGGGAATGAATCAATTTAAAGATATATTTTTGGGTAATGTTACAAAACCTTACCCTTCAGCTGCCGATTCTCAAAAATGTTTGAGAGTAAGCGGTAAACACAACGATTTAGAAGAGGTTGGACATGATACATATCATCATACTATGTTTGAAATGCTTGGTAATTGGTCTTTTGGTGATTATTTTAAAAAAGATGCAATAGCATACGCTTGGGAACTTCTTACAAAGGTTTATGCAATAGATAAGAATAGAATATATGTTACTGTTTTTGGAGGAGATGATAAAGACGGATTGAAGGCAGATAATGAAGCGTATGATTATTGGAAAGAATGGATTGCAGAAGATAGAATAATATTTGGAAGTAAAAAGGATAATTTTTGGGAAATGGGTGAAACAGGACCTTGTGGAGGGTGTTCTGAAATTCATGTTGATTTAAGAGATGATGAAGATAGAGAAAAAATAGACGGCAAAGACTTAGTAAATAAAGATAATCCATTGGTTATTGAAATTTGGAACCTTGTGTTTATGGAATTTAATAGAATGGCTGATGGAAGTCTCGTGCCTTTAAGAGAAAAGAACATAGATACTGGTATGGGTTTTGAACGTCTTTGTATGGTTTTACAAGGCAAAAAGTCAAATTACGATACTGACGTTTTCCAACCAATGATTCAATTCTTAGCAAAAGAAGCAAAGGTTGTGTATTCTGAAAATAAGGAAAAAGATGTTGCAATGAGAGTTTGTGCAGACCATATTAGAGCAATATCTTTTGCAATAGCAGATGGACAACTGCCTTCTAATGCAAAAGCTGGTTATGTTATTAGAAGAATACTTCGTAGGGCAGTGAGATATGGCTATACTTTCCTCAATTTTACAGAACCTTTCTTATATAAATTGGTAGATGTGTTGGTAAAACAAATGGGAGAACAATATCCTGAAATAAAACAACAACAAGCCTTAATAGAAAAAATAGTAAAAGAGGAAGAACAATCATTTTTGCGTACACTTTCAAACGGTATTATGAAGTTTGAAAAATATGTTTCTCAAAGACAAGATAAAATAATTGATGGAGATTTTGCTTTTGAATTGTTTGATACTTACGGATTCCCTATTGACTTGACAGAACTTATGGCAAGTGAAAAAGGATATAAGGTGGATATGCAAGGATTTGAAAAAAATCTTGCTGCACAAAAAGAACGTTCTAAGAATGCGGCAAAGAGTTCGGCAGAAGATTGGGTAATGGTTAGAGATTTTGAAGGATTGGGAGAATTTCTTGGATATGACACTTGTCAAAGCAAAGCAAACTTATTAAGATACCGCAAAGTCAGTACAAAAACAGCAACAAATTATCAATTGGTATTTGATCAAACTCCATTCTATGCAGAAATGGGAGGACAAGTAGGTGATAGTGGATACATAACAAATGGAGAAGAAAAAATAGAAATAATAGATACACAAAAAGAAAACAAACTTACATTACATATAGTTAAGAAATTGCCTGAAAATTTAGAGGCAGAATTTGAACTTGTAGTTAATCAAAACAAAAGAAGAGCAATAGAGGCTAATCACACTGCAACTCACTTGTTACATTATGCTTTAAGAAAAATTTTAGGCTCACACGTAGAACAAAAAGGTTCGTATGTTAATGATTCAAGATTGCGTTTCGACTTCTCACATCCAAGCAAACTTACAGAAGAAGAAATACGTCAAACAGAAAAACTTGTAAACTCAATGATAAGAGCCGACCATAAAGCAGAAGACTTCCGTGAAATAAACATAGAAGAAGCACAAGCAATGGGAGCAATGGCATTGTTCGGAGAAAAGTATGGAGATAAAGTAAGATGTATTAGATTTGGAGAAAGCATTGAACTTTGTGGAGGAACACACGCAAGTTCAACAGGACGTTTAGGAATGATAAGCATAGTAAACGAAACAGCCGTTGCAGCAGGTGTAAGAAGAATAGAAGCCGTTACAGGAGAGGTTTGCGAAGAACATTTAAATAAAATAGAAGATACACTAAAAGAAGTGCAATCATTATTTGCCGCAAGTCCAAATATAGTTAATACCATCAAAAAACTAATAGGGGATAATAATCAATTAAAATCGGAATTAGACGCTTTCCAAAAAGAAAAAATATCATCATTATACGATAGTTTGCAATCGCAAATAAAAGCTGAAAATGGAGTAGATATTTTGTCATTGAATACATCTAATCTTCCTTCTGATGGAGTAAAAGATTTAGCATTTCGTTTTAGAGCAAGCAATCCAAGAATATGTTTTATAGGATATGGAGAAAGTGAAGGAAAAGTTAATCTAACACTTATGCTTGGAGAAGAAATAGTAGAAAAAGGCAAAGACGCTTCAAAAATAATCAGAGAAGTATCTAAGGAAATCAAAGGTGGTGGAGGTGGACAAAAACACTTTGCAACAGCAGGTGGTAAAGACGCTTCTGGATTAGAAAAAGCAGTAGGACTAATCAAGGAAATAATATTAGCATAACTTAAATAGGATTTATTGAAAATATGCATTTGTGGAATAAAGATATAGAAATTCGTTTTTTTGAAGAAGCGTTAAAGTGTTTTGCATCAAGAGAACAATTATTTTATAAAATTGATGATTGCTTTTATGCTTATGCACCTAAAGGATATAGTACAAAAGGTCAAACATTGCAGTCTAGAAATACGCTTATAGGTAATTTTACGGAAAAATGGTGTAAAGGACTTATGGAACCGATTGCTAAAAAGCATTCAATGTTTGCTGTAAATGGTGTCATTTGTGAAGAACTAGGGTTAACAAAACAGTCACCAGCTGACTTGGCTATATGTACTAAAGATTCTATTGTACAAAAACCAGAAAATATAAAGCTTATATTCGAAATAAAAATGAGTATAGTGTCAAATTATATGTATAATGAGAATGTTATTAAGTATATTGGTGATTATAAAACACATAAAGGAAATCCATCGTTATTACGTTCTGATAGTATGTTAAAAGCGATTGGGAAGAGTGTTAATATTCGTGTATCGGGAAATAAATCAGCTACAATACCAATAGTTATTTTAGGAAATTCTCCAATAACCTTAAATTATGAAGAAAAAGTTGAACATTTGACACAGAGTGGAGTTATACAACATTTTATTTCTGTAAATCCTAATCCAACTGAATCTGAATTTGTAAAACAATCTAAGAATAAAGGATTTATTACTCCTAATGATTATTCTGAATTAGAAACTATTTGTGATGATATTCTCAAAAATAATTATTACTATTTTTCAGGAATGAAAAACAAAAATGAGTTAGGTGAAATTATTTTAATGGCTTCTAATGAAAAATCTGAAATTGAATGTGCAGAAAAGTTTCTTGAACTAATAAAAACTAAAATATAAAATGGCTACAAAAACAAGTTCATTTGGTACATCAGGAAGAATAAATCATAATTCTGATAAATTTTATAATACTAAACTATATAAGGAGTTAAATCAAAATAATGTTAGAACAACAACTCCAAATAATTCTTTTCCACAAGAAATTATAAATACAATAATATGCTCCTCTTCTGTAAAAATGTTAGAAATACCAGATAATTCCGTAGACTTAATGATAACATCTCCGCCTTACAATGTAGCAAAAGAGTATGATGAGGATTTATCTTTGCAAGAATATTTACAATTATTAAAAAATGTATTTTCTGAAACGTTTAGGGTTTTAGTTAATGGTGGCCGAGCTTGCATAAATGTAGCAAATATTGGTAGGAGACCTTACATACCATTATCAGATTATATATCTCAAATGATGATTGATTTAGGATTTAATATGCGTGGAGAAATAATTTGGAATAAAGCAGCAAGTGCTTCTCCATCTACGGCATGGGGTAGTTGGAAAAGTGCATCTAATCCTATATTACGTGATATTCATGAATATATACTTGTGTTTTCTAAGGGGGATTATAAAAAAGAAAAAAATAATAAGGATAACACTATATCAAAAGAAAATTTTATGGAGTGGACTAAATCTATTTGGACAATGAAAGCGGAAAGCGCAAAAAGAATAGGTCATCCTGCTCCATTTCCTGAAGAACTTCCTTATCGTTTAATACAATTATATTCTTTTAAAAATGATATTATATTAGATCCTTTTATGGGAAGTGGGACAACTGCTTTAGCCTCGTTAAAATCAGAGCGTAAATTTGTCGGTTATGAAATAAAAGAAGAATATGTCAAATTATCATATGATAGATTAAATTTAGAAATGGATAAATTAAACTTAGATTTGTAAAATAAAGAAAAAAGAAATATATAGTAAATATATGCAAAATATAAGAAACGTAGCAATTATAGCCCATGTTGACCATGGAAAGACAACGCTTGTAGATAGAATGCTTCATCAAGCGAAATTATTTAGAGAAAACCAAGAAACAAAGGATTTAATATTAGATAATAACGACTTAGAGCGTGAAAGAGGAATCACAATTCTTTCAAAAAACGTTTCTATTCGTTATAAGGATTTTAAAATAAACATAATTGATACTCCGGGCCACAGCGATTTTGGTGGAGAAGTAGAAAGAGTATTGAATATGGCAGACGGAGTGTTGTTGGTAGTTGATGCTTTTGAAGGACCGATGCCACAAACACGTTTCGTTTTACAAAAAGCAATAGAGTTAAATCTTAAACCAATAGTTGTAATCAATAAGGTAGATAAGCCAAATTGCAATCCGATAGAAACACAAGAAAAAGTATTTGACTTAATGTTTAACCTTGGAGCGACAGAAGAACAATTGGATTTCCCAACCGTTTATGGCTCATCAAAACAAGGTTGGATGAGCGAAGATTGGCAAAAACCAACAGAAGATGTATCATATTTATTAGATCAAATCATAGAACATATTCCTGCATACAAAACTACAGAGGGAACAACTCAACTAATGATTTCCTCACTTGACTTTTCGTCATATGTAGGTCGTATTGCAGTTGGAAGATTACATAGAGGAACTCTTATAGCAGGTCAAGACGTAACCTTAGCGAAAGCAAATGGAGAAAAAATACGTTCAAAAATTAAAGAACTATATGTTTTTGAAGGATTAGCAAAAGAAAAAATCAAATCAGAAGTACACGCAGGAGAAATATGTGCGATATTAGGATTAGAAAACTTTGACATTGGAGATACGGTTTGTGATTTTGAAAATCCAGAACCATTAAAACCAATAAAAGTTGATGACCCTACAATGAGTATGCTTTTCACAATTAACAATTCTCCTTTCTATGGAAAAGACGGAAAGTTCGTTACATCACGCCATTTAAGAGAAAGACTTTACGCAGAATTAGAAAAAAACCTTGCAATGCGTATTGAAGAAACAGATTCACCAGATTCATTGATAGTTTACGGAAGAGGTATTTTACATCTTTCAATTCTTATCGAAACAATGCGTAGAGAAGGATACGAATTACAAGTAGGACAACCAAAAGTAATAATAAAAGAAATAGATGGAGTAAAATGTGAACCGGTTGAACAACTAACGATTGTTGTACCTGACACTTTTGCAGGAAAAGTAATAGAATTGGTAACAATGCGTAAGGGAGAAATCGATTCAATAGAACCACAAGGCGACAGAACACACTTAGAATTTACAATACCTTCAAGAGGAATTATAGGATTAAGAAATAACGTTCTTACAGTATCAGAAGGAGAAGCGATAATGGCACACCGATTAAAAGGATACGAACCTTGGAAAGGAGAAATTGGAGGAAGAAGAATGGGAGCCTTGATCGCAAAAGAAACAGGTCCTGCAATAGAATACTCAATCAATAAATTACAAGATAGAGGACGTTTCTTCGTTTCACCAGGTGAAGAAGTCTATACAGGAATGGTAGTAGGAGAAGGAATACGTCCAGACGACATAGTTGTAAACCTTACAATCACAAAGAAACTTTCGAATATGCGTTCAGCAGGAGCAGATGAAAAAGTTAGTATTGCATCTGCGACAAAATTTTCCTTAGAAGAATCAATGGAATATATAGGAGAGGACGAATATTTGGAAATTACACCAAATCATTTGCGTATAAGAAAAATCCTACTTGATGAAGTAGCAAGAAAAAGAGCTGCAAACGCTCAAAAAGAATAAAGAAAAAATAAAAGTGCGACACTGTTCTATCGCTGGAAGTTAAACTTCGAGAGGAAAGTCCGAGCAACGCAGAGCATCATACTACCTAACGGGTAGGCAAAGCAAAGAACGCTTTGACAGCAAGTGCCACAGAAAATTACCGCCCTTTAAAAGGGTAAGGGTGAAAACGTGAGGTAAGAGCTCACGCTATGGTTTAGCGATAAATCATGGGGGTAAACCTTATGAGTTGAAAGACCAAGTATATCGGAATATAGGGGCTGCTCGTCCTTTCCGAGGGGTAGGTCGTTAGAGGCTTGTTGTGAGGCAAGCAGTAGATAAATGATAGAATTAAAACAGAACTCGGCTTATAGGTGTCGCACATTTTTTATATTTTTCCTTCCTTTCGCAACAAAATTCCTTTAAATAGTGTCATAGGGTTGATGAAATTAACAGAAAAAGAACTCGTAGAAAAGTGTATTAAGAAGAATCCCAAAGCACAAAAGGCACTATATGACACTTATTCATCAATGCTTTTTGGTATTTGTTTGAGATATGCTCGCAATCGTCAAGATGCCGAGGATATGTTTCAAGATGCTTTTATCAAGGCTTTTGATCAGATTCATAAATACAACTTTCAAGGAGCCTTAGGGGCTTGGTTGAGAAAACTATTTGTTAATTTCGCACTCAATTACTATCGTTACGACAAGACAAACTTAAACACCGATTTAGAATTGATTGCACCGGGAGATGCACCCTTACAATTAGACGAAATATCTAATCAAGAAATACTCGAATCCATAAATCAACTACCCGATAGGCAAAGAATGATTTTCAATTTAGTAGAAATCGAAGGCTATTCCTATAAAGAAATCTCGCAACAACTACAAGAAAATGAAAGCACTCTAAGAGGCATAAATTACAAAGCAAAGAATAATTTAAAAAACATATTAACAAAGCAAAATAAATAGAAAGATGGAAAATAAGGATTTTAATTTTGAAGAAATAAAAAGACGATTAGAAAACTACGAAGAAGCACCTAATCCAAAAATGTGGCAAAAAATAGAAAAGCAAATAAAGCCAAATAATTTTCTTTTAAAGACAGCAATCGCACTATCTTCACTTTTGCTTGTCGCATTCATAGGAGTATTGATTTTTACGCCAAGTCAAAAGTTTGAAACAAAGCAAGTTGCATCTAACACAAAGACCGTTGAAAAAAAGTCTAAGGAAAAATTGAAAAATCCTAAGGAAAAATTCAAAAAAGCTAAGGAAAATTTTGCTAATCCTAAGGAAAAAAATCTTGAAATCGTAGAAGAAAAAACACTTGTTTTAACATCCACACAAAAAGAGGTAAAAACAGAAACGCAAGAGGTGAAAAAAACGGAAGAAAAACAAGAAATCGCACTTAAAACTCCGAAAAAAGCAGAAATAAAACAAAAAGAAACAACACCGATTGTTGAAGAAAAAATAGCGGAGCAAAAACACGAAGAAAAAACTCCCGAACAAGAATTAGAAATCAATAGAACGCAATTATTTATTCCAAACGCCTTTACACCAAATTCAGTAGATGCAAACAGCATATTTAAGCCAGCCTTCACAGAATTAAGAGATTATAGAATGGATATTTACAATTCAAACGGCATATTAGTTTTTACAACCAACAATATAGAAGAAGGCTGGAACGGATACTACAAAGGCGAACTGCAACCTATGGCAGTATATGTTTACATCGTAAGATTTACAAATAACAACGGAGTATCATCAACCCAAAAAGGCAAGTTAATGCTTGTAAGATAAAAATCATTTGTTTGATTCATTAAAAATGTATAACTTTGCAAAGAATTAAAACTTAAAAAATGGCAACAATTACTGAATTAGAAAACATTTCGACACAAGTTCGAAGAGATATCATAAGAATGGTAAACGGCGTATCCTCAGGACACCCAGGCGGAAGTTTAGGTTGCGCAGACGTAATGACAGCCCTTTACTTTGAAGTAATGGATTTAGATACCGCAAACTTCAAACGCGAAGGCAAAGGAGAGGATATGTTCTTCCTATCAAACGGACATATATCCCCAGTTCTATATAGCGTATTGGCACGCAGAGGATACTTTCCTGTTTCAGAACTTGCAACATTTAGAAAATTAGGTACACGTTTGCAAGGACACCCAAGCGTTCACGACAACCTACCAGGCGTAAGACAAGCCTCAGGATCGTTAGGACAAGGATTATCTGTTGGAATTGGAGCAGCCTTAGCAAAGAAATTCAACTCATGTGATAAATTAGTCTACACACTTCACGGAGACGGAGAATTACAAGAAGGACAAATATGGGAAGCTGTAATGTTTGCAGGAGCAAATAAAGTAGATAACTTAATATCTATCGTAGATGTAAACGGATTGCAAATAGACGGCACAACAACCGACGTATGTTCATTAGGAAACCTAAGAGCAAAATTTGAAGCTTTCGATTGGAGCATAGTAGAAATGAATGGTAACGACATGACAGACGTTATCAGAGGATTGAACCAAGCAAAAGCACAAACAAAACAAGGCAAACCAGTTGTGATTCTTATGCAAACACAAATGGGATTCGGAGTTGATTTTATGCAAAACAAATGTAAATGGCACGGAACAGCTCCTAACGATGAACAAGCAGCACAAGCATTAGCACAATTAAAAGAAACATTGGGAGATTATTAAAATTCTACCATTATTTTGAAAACTATATTTATTAAAAAAGCCCTTTTAATATTTGCGTTTACAATCGCAACCCTCACTCTCTTTGCACAACCAAAAGGAGTGAAGGTAACGCGTGAAGATTATTCGCAAAAAACGAGGATACTCTTTATTTTAGATTGTTCAAACACAATGTACGCACATTGGCAAAGCAATACTAAAATAAAAATCGCACAAAACCTACTATCAAATATCGTAGATACCTTAGCAGGAAAGCCAAGTGTTGAAATGGCACTAAGAGCCTACGGACACACCAAGGATTATCCCCCACAAAATTGCGATGACACAAGATTAGAAGTAAGCTTTTACCCAAACAACACAGAGCAAATCAAAGCAAAACTTAAAGCCCTTGTGCCAAAAGGCACAACACCTATTGCTTATACATTAGAAAAATGTGTGAAAGACTTCCCTGAAAGTGATAATTGTAGAAATATAGTTGTCCTTATTACAGATGGAGTTGATGAATGCTCAGGAGATGTTTGTAAAGCATCAAGACAATTACAAAAAAAAGGAGCATTTCTTAAACCTTTCGTAATAGGAATAGGTAAAGGACTACGCGAAGAATTTGAATGCGCAGGAACTTTTTATGAAGTTAATAACGAAATAGAGTTTTCAAAAGCCCTAAATAATATAGTATCACAAGCCCTAAACAATACCACATCACAAGTCAATCTTTTGGACTCTAATATGGAGCCAAGCGAGACAAATATTCCTATGACATTCTATGACACTCAGAGTAAGCAATTAAAATACACATTTATGCACACTCTAAATTCAAAAGGACTATCAGACACTTTGATTTTGGACCCTCTTGTAAATTATGACGTAGTTGTGCATACGCTTCCACCTGTTAAAGTTGAGAATATACAATTAAAAGTTGGTAGCCACACGATAATACCAATCAAAACACCACAAGGAAATATGATTATTAAATTTGCAGATAAGCCAAAGCTGAAAACAGACAATATTTCCGTAATTGTGAGAGAAAGTGGCAAGTTAGAAACAGTCAATATACAAGAATTAAATAAGATTGAAAAGTATTTAGTTGGTAAATACGACTTAGAAATTCTTACTCTACCAAAACTGAAAATTGAAAACGTAGAAATCGGTCAAAGCTCAACAACTACAATAGAGATTCCAGAGTCTGGACTACTTATTCTTAACAAAGGAAAATTAGAAACAATAGGAAGTATTTTTGTAAAAGACAGTGAAGAAACAAAATGGGTATGTAACCTTGAAGAAGGTTTGCAAACCGAAAACATAAACTTATTACCGGGGCAGTATATGGTGGTTTTAAGAGATAAAAGCGCCAATAAATCATCTAAAACACAGATTAAAGAATTCAAAATAGAATCAAACAAAACCACAACAATAAATTTAGCAAAATAAAACAAATAAGATATGAAAGAATATCCTCAATTAGGCAGTAAAGACACACGTTCAGGATTTGGAATAGGTCTTTTAGAAGCAGGAAAAAGAAATGAAAATGTTGTAGCCTTGTGTGCAGACCTTATAGGCTCAGTAAGAATGGATTTATTCCAAGAAGCCTTTCCTGAAAGAATGATAGAATGTGGTATAGCCGAAGCAAACATGATAGGAATTGCAGCAGGATTAGCATTAAGCGGTAAAGTAGCCTTTGCAAGTAGCTTTGCAGCATTCTCAACAGGTAGAGTATATGACCAAATACGCCAAGCAGTTGCATATTCCAATACAAACGTGAAGATAGCTGGCTCGCACGCAGGCATAACCTTAGGAGAAGACGGAGCAACTCACCAAATCCTTGAAGATATTGGCATGATGAAAATGTTACCTAACATGGTTGTGTTAAATCCTTGCGACCATAATCAAACGATTGCCGCAACTATTGCAGCAGCTGAATACAATGGACCAGTATATATACGTTACGGAAGACCAAAAGTGCCAGTTTTCATTCCAAAAGACATGCCATTTGAAATTGGAAAGGCACTTGTGCTTAACGAAGGAAAGGATGTAACACTTATTGCAACAGGACACTTAGTTTGGGAAGCACTTCAAGCAGCTAAAATCTTAGAAGAAGAAGGAATAAGCGCAGAAGTGATAGACATTCATACAATAAAACCACTTGATAGCGAAGCAATATTGAAATCAGTTGCGAAAACAAATTGTGTTGTAGGTTGTGAAGAACATCAATTCAATGGAGGATTAAACGAAAGCATAGCACAACTTTTAGTTCGCAATAATCCAAAACCTATGGAGTTTATAGGAATAGATGATTGCTTTGGAGAAAGCGGTACACCTGATGTTTTAATGGAAAAATATGGCTTAAAAGCAAACAATATAGTAGAGGCTGCAAAGAGAGTTATAGCAAGAAAATAGTTTTTTACTAATTGGTTTGTTATGGATAGCAATCCACAATTAGAATTTGCAAGAAAATATATTGAACAAACCAATATCAATATTTTTCTTACAGGAAAAGCAGGTACAGGTAAGACAACCTTTTTAAAAAGTCTTAAAGATACATTATTTAAACGTTATGTAGTGCTTGCACCAACGGGCATTGCGGCATTGAATTGCGAAGGAGTGACTATTCACTCCTTTTTTCAGTTAGATTTTGTGCCATATATTCCCGGCGGTGCAATAAAACGTAAACAAATCCGCACAAGCAAACTCAATTTGATTAGAAGTCTTGAACTAATCGTAATAGATGAAATCTCAATGGTTAGAGCAGACGTCTTAGATCAAATAGATGTTTTATTAAGAAAGCTACGCTACAATGAAAAGCATAAACCTTTTGGCGGCGTTCAACTGTTAATGATAGGGGATTTAAGCCAATTACCACCCGTAGCAAAACAAGAAGAATGGGAATTCCTAAAACAATTTTACCAAACACCATATTTCTTTTCCTCACGCGTATTACAAGAAACACGTTACCAAACAATAACCCTTCAACACATATATCGTCAAAGCGACTCTAAGTTTATCAACATCCTTAACCACGTTAGAGATAATATCATAACAAAAGAAATCATCGATCAATTAAACGAAAGATACAACCCAAAGATACTATCACAGAAAAACAAAGGATACATAATACTTTGCTCACATAACAACCAAGCAAACAAGATAAACGAGAGCAAACTAATGCAAATCAAAAACAAATCCTACACCTACAAAGCAGAAATAGAGGGAGAATTTGACTATAAACTATTTCCTAACTCCGAACTATTAGAATTGAAAGAAGGAGCACAGGTTATGTTTCTGAAAAACGACTATGACGCACCCATTGGCGAGAAACGGCGTTACTACAACGGCACAATAGGAAAGATAGTCGAACTAAGCGATAATAAAATCATAGTAGAAAAAGACGAAGACGGACAAAGAATAGAAGTAACAAAATATACATGGGAGAGATACAAGTATGAATTAAACAAAAAGACGAAAGAAATTAAGCAAGAAGTAATTGGAGCCTTTACACAATACCCTTTGAAACTCGCATGGGCGATTACCATTCACAAAAGCCAAGGATTGACTTTCGATAAAGCAATAATAGATGCCGATAACTCATTTGCGCACGGACAATTTTACGTTGCATTAAGCAGATGTAGAAGTTTAGAAGGCCTTTCATTATCAAAACAATTCAATCCTAACGCAGTAATAACCGATGTATTAGTTGATAACTTCAATGTAGAGCAAAACGCCAACCCACCAACGGAAGAGAAATTTTTACAAGACAAATTTCTCTATTACTCTTACAATATAAAAGATCTATTCGACCTTTCGCACATCAAAGCATGCAATGCAAAACTCTACACCCTATGTGAAACCTATTTAAAAAACGAAATAGGAGATAACATTCAAACAATAAAAGCCTATTACGAAGACATCCTTTCCAATATCATACTTGTAGAAGAACGTTTCCAAACACAAATAGATAAAATCATAACATACAGCTTTCCGAGCTTAGAAACCCAAACCCTTTACAAAAGAGCCGTTCAAGGAGCCAAGTATTTCTCCGATAAAATGCAAACAATACACTCATTAGTCTATTTCCTCTCAAAATTAGACGTAGAAGAAAACGAAGGACAAGAAGACATAGAAGAAGTATTGCAAGAATTTATGATAGAAGTCGAACTCAAACAAAAATACTTCAACTACCTGATAAAAGAAGACTTTGACATCAAACGCTTTCTCTCCTTTAAATACAAACTATTAGCCATAGGAGAAAAATTAGAACTTACTTCATACGCCAATTTCGTTAAAACCCTCACCGAAATCACAGAAGTAGAAGAAAAACCCAAAGACTTAGAACTTGACGACCTTTACCAAAAACTCAAAACATGGCGTAAAAAACAAGCCGATAGCGAAAAAATACCAGCCTTTTGCGTATTCTCCAACGCCACTCTACAAGAAATAGTCCTAAAACGCCCATTAACCATAAACGATTTAGGAAAAATCAAAAACTTAGGCGTGAAAAAAATAGAGAAATACGGAGAGGATATTCTGCAAATCGTACAAGGCTCATAGAAGTCTTAGCTTTACCAAATTTTTTCTAAGGGATAATGAATTTTCTCTTAGGAAAAATCTGAAAAAGTAAAGGAAAATTCTCTTGTTTTTTAGTATAAAAGGCTTATCTTTGCAAATCAATACTTTATTTAGCCAATACGAAAAAAAATATAAATAAAGGGATAAACAAAAAACAGAATATAGAATGACGAAAGAAGATATTTTGAAATCATTTGATAGTTCTGAAAATGTTCAAGTTGAATTTAAATCCGCTAAGGGTGGACTTCCAGAGAGCTTTTGGGAGACTTTCTCTGCATTTGCTAATACAAATGGTGGTGTAATTGTACTTGGAGTAAAAGAAAAAGACGGTAAATTTATTCCAGATGCCCTTTCAGAGGAGCAAATAATTACTTATAAGAAACGTTTTTGGGATTGTGCTCACAATAAAGAAAAGGTTAGTGCAACTATGCTTACAGAGCGTGATGTATTCGAAAGTGAAATACATGGAGAAAAGGTATTAGTTTTTCGCGTTCCACGAGCTTCGTATGATATTCGTCCTGTTTATCTGACTAAAAGCCCTTTTGGGAATACGTTTAAGCGTAATCATGAAAGTGATTATCGTTGTACAGATTCGGAAGTTAGGTTAATGTTTTCTGATGCTCATCATACGACATTGCCTTTCGATAATCAGATACTGCCAAATTATACAATTGAAGATATAGATATAGCTTCGTTAAAAGGTTATCGTCAGAGATTTTCATTAAAGAAAGAAAATCATCCATGGAATGAGTTGAATGATATGGCATTTATGAGTAAGCTTGGCGTATATCGTGTAGATAGGGAGACAGGTGAGGAAGGTTTTACTCGCGCTGGCGTATTGATGTTTGGGAAAACGGAAAGTATTATAGACCAAGCTTGCACTCCTTGGTATTTTGTCGATTATCAAGAAAAGATATCTAACGATTCACAACAAAGATGGATTGATAGAGTTTATCCAGATGGCACTTGGGAAGCTAATCTTTATCAATTCTTTTTTCGTGTTTATAATAAATTGATTCAAAACCTATCAGTTCCTTTTCTACTTGACGGAGTTACTCGACAAGATGAAACATCTGCCCATGTAGCAATTAGGGAAGCGTTGGTTAATACATTGGTTCATTGCAACTATGCTGTTCAAGGGAATATTGTAATAACAAAAACTAAAAATCAAATAACGTTTCGCAATCCGGGCTCTATGCTTATATCAGTGGAAGATTTTTATGCAGGAAGCCAAAGCTTGTGTAGAAATCCTATTTTGCAGAAATTTTTCATTCAGTTGGGAATAGGAGAAAAGGCAGGTAGTGGTGCTGATTTTATTGTTAAGGGTTGGCAAAATAATCAATTAGCTCGCCCTTTGTTAGAGGAAAAAGTGCAACCCGATGTAGTAACATTAACTTTTCAACTTGGAGAATCGAAAAATTCAACTAATGTTATTCAAAGTTTGTTTCAAGTTTGTCCTAAGTTTGTCCCAAGTTTGTCCCAAGTTTGTCCTAAGTTGCAAATAGGTAATGAAGAACAAGCAAAAATAGTCTTACAAGAATTATTATCTGTTAAAGAAGCCTCTATACCTTTTTTGATGTCAAAGATAAAAGAGAAAAATAGGAGTAGATTTAAGCACAATATTATAAATCCTCTCATAGAAGCGGAATTAGTAGAACCGACAATAAAAGACAAACCCACAAGTCCTAAACAGACTTATATGATTACAGAAAAAGCAATAGGGCTAATAAATGCTGAATAACCACACATAAGTAGATGTGTCTTTGTTTTGTTATCTTAAAACTAAGACTTAGAAAATTATCTCTAAGAGAAAATAGATTTTTTCTTAGGGATAATGAATTTTCTCTTAGGAAAAAAATGAAAAAGTAAAGGAAAATTCTCTTGTTATTTAGTATAAAAGGCTTATCTTTGCAAATCAGTAACATAAAGTAAAATAATCAAAAATGAAAAAACTTAAAATATTCAGCCTTATCTTTGCATTAGTAACACTATTCACCTCTTGCGAAGAACAATATATTATGGGAATAGGAAAAGGTCATGTAGAAACAAAAGAAGCCTCAGAAATAACTACAACAAGTGCTAAATTAAATGGCGAAGTCATACGAAAAGGAGGTGCAAGTGATTATTCAATAGGCTTTCTCTTGTATTTAGGAACAGAAGAGGACTTTACATTGGAGACAGATGGCGTTCAACAAATTCAAAGTGATAAAAGCGAAGGAGCATTCGCCAAAACAATAGACAATCTCACAGAAAATAAAACCTATAAGTTTAGAGCGTATATCACAAACGTGTCAGGAACAAACTATGGCGAAGTAAAAACATTCACAACCGAAAAAGAAATAGTCAAAGGTGAAGTAACAACAAACATAGCCTCAAATATAACAGCCACAACTGCCAAATTAAATGGCGTTCTTAATAGTACAGGGAATTCAACTAACTATACAGTAGGATTTCTCTTATATCAAGGAAGCGCAAGCGACTTTACATTAACCACATCGGGCGTTCAAAACTACACAACTACTGCAAGCGGACTTACTCTTAGTAAAGCATTAACAAATCTTAATGATAACACAAATTATAAGTTTAGAGCATACATCACAAACGAAGCAGGAACATCTTATGGTGACGTTAAAACTTTCACAACTAAAAAAGAAATAGTCAAAGGGCAAGTTACAACAAACGATGCCACAAATATAACAACTACAACTGCCACATTAAATGGCGTTCTTAATAGTACAGGGAATTCAACTAACTATACAGTAGGATTTCTTGTGTATAAAGGAAGCGCAAGCAACTTTACATTAACCACATCGGGCGTTCAAAACTACACAATTACTGCAAGCGGAACTACTCTTAGTAAAGCATTAACAAATCTTAATGATAACACAAATTATAAGTTTAGAACATACATCACAAACGAAGCAGGAACATATTATGGTGACGTTAAAACTTTCACAACTCGAACAGTAGTATGTTTACAAACCTTAACAGGGCATACTCATTATGTTGAATCAGCATCATATAGTCCAGATGGCACAAAAATTGTTTCTGCATCAGGAGATAACACCATAAAGATATGGAATGCAAATACAGGCGCATGTTTAAGAACCTTAACAGGGCATACTTCTTATGTTTATTCAGCATCATATAGTCCAGATGGAACAAAAATTGTTTCTGCATCAACAGATGAAACCATAAAGATATGGAATGCAAATACAGGCTCATGTTTACAAACCTTAACAGGGCATACTTTGTGGGTTAATTCAGCCTCATATAGTCCAGATGGAACAAAAATTGTTTCTGCATCAGGAGATAACACCATAAAGATATGGGATGCAAATACAGGCACATGTTTACAAACCTTAACAGGACATACTAATTGGGTTCGTTCAGCCTCATATAGTCCAGACGGAACAAAAATTGTTTCTGCATCAGAGGATAAAACCATAAAAATATGGGATGCAAATACAGGCACATGTTTAAAGACCTTAACAGGGCATACTGATGCTGTTCAGTCAGCCTCATATAGTCCAAACGGAACAAAAATTGTTTCTGCATCAGGAGATATGACCATAAAGATATGGGATGCAAATACCGGCACATGTTTACAAACCTTAACATGGCATAATGGCACTGTTAATTCAGTTTCATATAGTCCTGACGGAACAAAAATTGTTTCTGCATCAAGTGATCAAACCATAATGATATGGGATGCAAATACAGGTTCATTTTTAAAGACCTTAACAGGGCATACTTATTCTATTTCTTCAGCATCATATAGTCCAGACGGAACAAAAATAGTTTCAGCATCAGCGGATAAAACCATAAAGATATGGGGAGAGGAATAAAGGAGTGAAGATTGATTGTTAAAGGGAAGGGCGTTTGTTTTAGGTTTAAGATAACAAACGCCCTTTTTGTTATCTTCAAACTAAGACTTAGAAAATTATCACCGAGGGATAATTCATTATCATCGGGGGATAACGAATTTTCATCGGGGGATATATTTTGACAAACGAGCGTTTTCTTTTTATAATTCTTTGATTGCTTTTTGCAAAACAGGATGAACGAAATTTGGCATTAGTTCTTTTAGTGGGATTAGCACGAAATCTCTTTGGGGGATTAAGGGATGTGGAATTTTTAGGTCGGGTTCGTCAATGATTTCGTTTTCATAAAAGAGTATGTCTATGTCTATTGGTCGGTTTTCGTAGGTTGTGGCGTTGGGATTGCGTCTTCGCCCAAGTAAGGCTTCGATTTCATTGCAGATTACAAGGCTTTCTCTTGGGGTTTTATTGGTTTCAAAGACTGCAACTGAGTTTAGGAAAAGGTTTTCGCTTTCAAATCCCCATGCTTCTGTCTCTATCATTGTAGATTCTTGCGTTTTCTTCCCTAATTTTTCTTCTAACAATTCGTAGGCTTGTAGGATTATGTTTTTTCTATCGCCTAAGTTGCTACCAAATCCAAGTGTGATTTTCATAATTATTGTTTTAAAAGAATAAAGCACCTTTTTAGGGGTGCTCTATTCAGTTTTTATGCCTATAAATCAAATTTTACATTTTGTCTGCTACGGCTCTACCTGCTCTTAATGCTGATATGTTTGCATCAACAACTGCATCGCCTTTTTTTCCGAATATGCTACGAACTGCATCTTCTAATTTTTCGATGTCTATGCGTAGGTATTTTGAAGCAGCTCCAAGTACAACCATATTTGTTCCTTTTGGATTGTTTACTTCTTTTGCTATTGCATCTGCATCGAAAAGGATGTGATTTTTTATCTTTTTAACCTCGCT
Organism: Candidatus Onthomorpha sp.; assembly: GCA_045644685.1. Taxonomy (GTDB): domain Bacteria; phylum Bacteroidota; class Bacteroidia; order Bacteroidales; family P3; genus Onthomorpha. The sequence continues at coordinate 56,193 of JAZRHI010000035.1, read as the reverse complement.
AAGAACTCCGTCAAGGTCTGGGTAATTTGGAATATTTACAAATGGGTTTTGGTTTGTAATAATCCAACCTGTTTCTCTGTTTAAGAAAGGCAAGTAACGCAATGCTTCCATTGGTTCAACAGAAAGTATTATGTCGCATTCGCCTTCTGGAATCAAGTCAGAAGCGATTGGTTGGTCGCTTAATCTTAGGTGAGATTGTACATCACCACCTCTTTGGCTCATTCCGTGAGTTTCAGCTTGCTTCATATACATTCCCATGCTTAAAGCAGCTTTTGAAATGATTGCAGCAGAACTTAATGCTCCCATTCCACCGACTCCACACAATATTATATCTATTTTCATATCAATCTCCTTTCTATATTATTTAGCCTTTTTAGCCATTTTACGTTTCTTTTGCGCCCAAACTATACATTCTCTTCTTGGAATAATTACAGAAACTCCTTGGTATTCCAATTCTTCTTGTATAACTTTTGTATTTTCTTCTAATTTGCTTGAAAGAGGGTTTATTACTCTTATGTGAGCTGGATCAACTCCTATTCCTTGACAAATGCTTTCGATTCTACCTGTTGCAGATGACTTTTGAGAACCTGTCATACCTGTAATTCCGTTATCAAGTATCATTACTGTTACTGGAACGTTATCTACAACGCAGTCAAGTAAGCCTGTCATTCCTGAGTGTGTGAATGTACTATCTCCAATCACTGCAACGGTTGGACGAAGGTCTGCTTCTGCTGCTCCTTTTGCCATTGTGATAGATGCTCCCATATCAACTGTTGTGTAGATTGACTTCAATGGAGGTAATGCTCCCAATGTGTAACATCCTATGTCAGCAAAGACTTTGTATTCTCCGTAAGACTTCATCGCTTCGTTTAAAGCAGTGTAAGAATCTATGTGTGGACATCCGTCACATAACTTTGGAGGTCTTGGAGCTACTAAATCAGGAATTGCAAAGCCTTCTTTTACGTTTAAGCCTAATGCTTTACCAACTAAATTAGGGTTTAATTCTCCTGTTCTTGGTAGAGAACCGTCTAAACGTCCTTTGATTGTTTTTCCTTTGTTTAGTAATCCTTTGATAAGTCTTTCATATAATGGTTGGCCTTCTTCTAATACTAATACTGAATCGCATTCTTCATACAATTTGTTTAGTAAGTTTTCTGGCATTGGGTATTGACTGATTTTCAATACTGGGTATGGGCATTCTGTATCACGGAAATTTTCCATTAAGTAGTTGTAAGAAATACCGCATGCTACAACCCCTACTGATTTGTCTTTACCTTCGAAATATTTATTGAAGCCGTCTGTTTCAGCAGCTGCCATCAATCCTTCTTGTTTTGCTAAAAGCTCTCTGTATTGTACTCTTGCATTAGCAGGAAGTAAGATAAATTGATTCTTCTTTTCTGGTAAAGTTATTTTGTTTTGTGCTTTTACTTCTTGTTTTCTAACAACGCCTGCACGAGAGTGTGCCATACGAGTTGTTATTCTCATCATTACCGGTACATGGAAACGTTCTGATAATTCAAATCCATAGTGTACCATATCGTATGCTTCTTGTTGATTGCTTGGTTCTAAAACTGGTATCAACGCAAAGTCAGCATAGAAACGTGAATCTTGTTCATCTTGTGATGAGTGCATACTTGGGTCGTCTGCTGCTATGTATATCAATCCTCCATTCGCTCCTGTGATTGCTGAATTCATAAATGGGTCTGCTGCAACGTTAATTCCAACGTGTTTACAACAGAACATCGCTCTTTTTCCTGCATAACTCATTCCCAAAGCGGCTTCCATCGCTGTTTTTTCGTTGGCTGCCCAATTGCTTCTTATGCCTAATTCTTTTGCTTGCTTAGAGTCTTGAATATACTCTGTTATTTCAGTGGAAGGAGTACCAGGATAAGCAAATACACCTGATAAACCGGCGTCTATCGCTCCTTGTGCAATAGCCTCATCTCCCAACAAAAGTAATTTATCCATTGCTATATTTTTTTAAATTTATTATTACATTTATAAGAAAACGCAAAACTAATATTTTTTTCGCACCTCAGCAAATTTTTTCTAAGAAATAATTACATAAAGCAAAGAAAAAAATTAAGATTTCTTTGCTTTATTGAAATATTCCTAAGACTTTTTCGATTAAATGGTTTTTAATCTCTTTTTGTTCTTATGAATATGGTGTCGCAAATAAGGATTAAAATAATGCTTACTATGGTGCTTAATAGTATTTCTATGAGTAGTAAACCTAATTCAGAGAAAGTAAAGGTTTCTATACAAATGTAGATTGTTGTATGCAGGAATGTAATAACGGATGTAAAGCCAAGAAACGAGGCTAAGCCCATTTCTGCTACGGAAGGACGGAAGGTATTGTTATCAAAATGGTTTGTAAACCACGAAAGCACGAGTGGTTTTAGTGTGGCTGTGAGTGTGGCTGTTGCTGTATGAAATCCTAATTGTGTTGAGAACAAATCCATTGTTAATCCTAAGGTAAATCCAAGTATCATTAACAACCATTTCGGCGTGTTATTAGGCAATAAAATTAAAAACCATATATATAATATTGGTTGCACATATCCAAATAATTGAACGTTGTTTAGCAAAAGGATTTGTGCTAATGAAATCAATATAAATTGCAAAATTGTTATGAAAATCGTTCTACTCATCTTTAATGCTTTTTTCTAAAAGGTCTTGTTCCGCTTTGAAAAGATTTTTTACTACATATACATACTCTAATTTATTGTAGTCTGCTGAGAATTTAAAGTTTATATCAAAAAATCCTGTGGATGGGTCTTTTGTATAGTCTTTTACATATCCTATTTCTATGCCTTCTGGGTAGTTTCTCGAAAATCCGCTGGTTACAAGGGTATCTCCTTTTTTCAAAGGTAAGGATGAAGGCATTTCTATCACTCTTCCTTTTCTATAATCGCCTCCTTCCCATATCATTGTACCTGTTGCTTGTGTGCGTTTATTCTTTACTGCTATTTTTGCGTCTTGATGAAGGACTGTCATCACAAGTGAGAAGTTGGAAGTGGCATTTACAACTAATCCAAGTAAGCCGTTAGGTGTTATTACACACATATCTTTTGACACTCCGCTGGACACTCCTTTATTTAACATGAAATAGTTATTTCTTTTATTGATTGTTTTGGAGATAACAGTGGCTTCTATAAATGTAAAACGCTGTTTATAGACTGTGTCTTCAATCTGCATTTCTTTTTCTGTGTATTTAACGTATGAGTTTTCGATTTGGCTTCTTAACAAGGCATTCTCTTTGGTTAAGGCTTCATTAACTGATGCTAAATAGAAGTATTTTGTTATGTTATTACACTTTTCATAAACGCTTCCCGAAATATTATTTGCAACATTAACAATTACGGAACCTTGATGATAGGAATTTTGAGATATTAGATAGATTGCAACTCCTTCTAAAAGGAGAAAAAGAAAAATAAAGTAATATCTTTTTAAGAATCGTATTAAATTATTCATGTATTCTATGTTTTGTGTTGCAAAAATAATGATAAATTTTGTTTTTTTGCAGAAAAATAATAATTTTGCAAACAATTAGAAATTGAAATTTAAGAGATATGAAAAAAACGTTAGTAAAATTATTAGCTTTATTCGTGGCTATTTTCACGTTTTCAAGCTGTGAAGACATGGAACAATTAGCAGGTGAAATGGATATTACAATTGGACAAAGTACTTATCACATTCCTACCGCAGTGTTTTATTCTGATGGTGATGACACTTTCATCACAGGAACAAACATTAAACAATCTGTTGCTATAACGGTAAAAGATATCGCTGTTGGAAAGAAAACTCTTGGCTTAGGCGACGATATCTTGACTGCAATAGGCAATCTTGACAATATTTCTGCAATGGAAAACACTATTGTTTACATTCCTACTTCTGGAATAGAAAAAGATGGTATGACTGCTTTGTATGGTAAAATCACTATAACAAAAGTTACTTCTACTTTGGTTGAAGGAACTTTTGAAGGCGGTGGAGTAAAAACTTCTCTTTTAGACGATTTATCTGAACTTGAAAGTTTACTTGACGCAGGTGATGTAATAGAAGAATTCTCAGGAGACTTCAAAGCATACGGAGTAACAAAGGAATAACTTTTTCATGATAAAATGTTTTTAGGCGGGGATTTCACAATGAAGTCCTCGCTTTTTTTATATTAACCCATTATCTAAAAAGCTGTAATACTTGTCATCGTTCCCTATTATTATATGGTCTAATATCTGTATCGACATTACCTTTCCTGCTTCTATGATTGTTCGTGTTGTACTTATGTCTGCGGAACTTGGTTTTAATTCTCCACTTGGGTGATTGTGTGCTAAAATCATTTTTACTGCATTATGCTCTAAGGCTGCTTTGAAAATGACTCTTCTATCTACAAGTGTTTCATTCATTCCCCCATTACTAACGGGTACGACTTTAATTACCTTATTATTATTGGCTAAAAGAAGCACGAAAAACTTCTCTACATCATTTTCTAATAAGTGTTCTGCAATAGCAACGTAAGCATCGGCAGAAGAATTGATAATAGGCTTTTGTGAGGTTGTAGATTGTTTTCTTCTATATCCGAGTTCAAGAGCCGCAACTATACCAATGGCTTTTGCAGGTCCGACTCCTTTGAAACGATTGCAAAAATCTTTGTATGAAAGTTTAGATAACTCTGCAAGATTGTTATCAACACTCGACAAAATCTCTCTTGCAAGTTCCACAGCATTCTTTTCCTTATTTCCTCCTCCGAGTATAATAGCAAGAAGTTCTGCATTGGTGAGGCTTTGTCGTCCTAATCTCATCATTTTCTCACGAGGGCGGTCGGCTTCGTCCCAATCTTTTATGGTTGTTTTTATTTTGTCGTATTTTTCCATAGAGAAATTCCTTCTTTTTTTAGGCAAAAGTATGATTTTTTTAGATAATTTCTTGTGTTATAAAGAAAAAGTAGTAATTTTGCAAACTCCAATTTAGGTAATCAGCGACCCGTTATTATCCTATGGTGAACTAAATTGGTGAATGTAAATTGTTGAATTTCAAAAGTCTGACTTGCCCGTTTGACTTAAAGAATGAAGACAATAGGTTAATTTTTAATTTTGTAAAAAAGTAGAATAAAAAGCAGAAATGGGAACATTAAGCTATAAAACAGTATCAGTAAGCAAAGAAAATGCTAAAAAAGAATGGATAGTTATTGATGCTGAAAATGAAGTTGTAGGACGTTTAGCAACAAAGGTTGCTAACATATTAAGAGGTAAACACAAACCTTGCTTCACACCAAATGCTGATTGTGGAGATTATGTAATAGTTATAAATGCTGATAAGGTAAGATTTACAGGTAAAAAACTTACTGATAAGGTTTATGTAAGACATACTGGATATCCAGGAGGACAACGATTCTCTACACCAAAAGAATTGTTATCTAAATTCCCTATCAGAGTTGTTGAACACGCTGTAAAAGGAATGTTACCAAAAAACAAATTAGGAAGTCAATTATATAGAAATCTTCACGTTGTTGCAGGTGCAGAGCATAAATTCGAAGCTCAACAACCAAGATTAGTAAACCTTAACGAAATCAGATAAGAGACATGGAAGGAACAATAAATACCATAGGTAGAAGAAAATGTGCTGTTGCTAGAATTTATATGAAAGCAGGTAACGGTGCTATAATCGTAAACGGAAGAGATTATAAGGAATACTTCCCAACAGCTCCATTACAATACATTTGCCGTCAAGCTTTCGAAACAATCGGAGCGGAAGGTCAATATGATGTAAAAGCAAACCTTGATGGTGGTGGAATAACTGGTCAAGCAGAAGCTTTGCGTATGGCTATCGCAAGAGCATTATGCGAAGTAAACATCGAAGATAGAAGCGCATTGAAAGCTAAAGGCTTGTTGAAGAGAGACCCTCGTATGGTTGAACGTAAAAAACCAGGTCAAAAGAAAGCAAGAAAACGTTTCCAATTCAGCAAACGTTAATATATGGATATTGTTTAGTATCCAAATTGGTAAGATTTGTAAAAAGACAACTACTTATCAATTGATAGTAAATTAGGAATGTAAACAAAAAAGAAAAAGAAATGATAGATTTTAATCAAATGCTTGACGCAGGTGTACACTTTGGACACCTAAGAAGAAAATGGAATCCAAAAATGGCTCCATACATCTATATGGAACGTAATGGTATTCACATTATAGACCTTCACAAAACTGCAGCTAAAGTTGAAGAAGCTTCTGCAGCTTTAAAACAAATTGCAAAATCAGGAAAGAAAATTTTGTTTGTTGCAACTAAAAAACAAGCAAAAGATATAGTAGCTGAAAGAGTAAAAAGAACTAACATGCCTTTCGTAACTGAACGTTGGCCTGGTGGTATGCTTACAAACTTCGTTACAATCAGAAAAGCAATCAAAAAAATGAACTCTTTGGAAAAATTATTAGCTGATAAAGATACTACAGCTATTTCAAAAAGAGAAAGATTGCAAATAACAAGAGAAAAAGCTAAGCTAGAAAAGAACTTAGGTTCAATAGCTGATCTTACACGTTTACCATCTGCATTATTCATTGTTGACATAAACAAAGAACACATCGCAGTTGCAGAAGCAAAACGTTTGAACATACCTACTTTTGCAATGGTTGATACAAACTGCGACCCTAATGCAGTTGATTTCCCTATTCCAGCAAACGATGACGCATCAAAATCAATCTCATTGATATTAGATTACGTTTGCCAAGCAATAGAAGAAGGTTGTCAAGAAAGAAAAATGGACAAAGATACTCGTATTGCAGAAGAAGCAGAAGCAGAAGAAAGATTAGCAACAGAACTTTTAGACGATGAAGTTGCTCCAGAAGAAGCTCAAAACAAAGTTAAAAAAGTTAAAGCTGTTGCAGAAGACGGAGAAAGACGTCCAAGAAGACAAGTAAAAAAGAAATAAGAACCCTTAAAACGTAAATAAAAATGGCAAATATAACAGCTGCAGCCGTTAATGAACTAAGAAAACGTACAGGCGTTGGAATGATGGACTGTAAAAAAGCCTTAGTTGAATGCGATGGCGATATGGATAAAGCAATAGATTATCTTCGTGAAAAAGGACAAAAACTTGCTGCAAAAAGAGCTGACAGAGATGCAAGCGAAGGAGCAGTTTTAGCAACAGTAAACGCAGATAAAACATTTGCAGCAGTAATAATGATGAACTGCGAAACAGACTTCGTAGCTAAAAACGAAGACTTCGTAGCATTCACAAGAGAAGTACTTCAAACAGCAGTTGATGCAAAAGCAAAATCATTGGAAGAAGTGATGGCTTTAACAATAAACGGTTTAAGCGTTGAAACAATGATTGTAGAGCAAGTAGCAAAAATAGGAGAAAAGATAACATTATCACACTACTATCCTATTGAAGCAGTTGCAACTTACGCATACGTTCACCCAGGTAACAGAATGGCATCAGTTGTTGGACTTTCAAAAGCAGGATATGACGAAGAAGGAAAAGAAATGTCAATGCAAGTAATCGCTGGACGTCCAGTAGCATTGAACAAAGAATCAGTTCCTGCAGAAGTTATAGAAAGAGAAATGGAAGTATATCGTGGACAAGTGAGAGAAGAAGGAAAACCAGAAGACATGGTTGAAAAAATAGCACAAGGAAAGCTAAACAAATTCTTCAAAGAAAGCACTTTGTTAAGCCAAGAATACACTCGCGAAGCAAAAGTAAGCGTAGAAGAACACTTGAAAAAGATAGACAAAGATTTGACTGTTACTGCTTTCCAAAGAGCAGAATTAGGAGAATAATAAACCAACAAAATAAAAAAGGAAGCCTTAATTGTGCTTCCTTTTTTTTATTTTTGCAAAATGGAAAAAGTAAGAGCAAAAAAACATCTTGGGCAACACTTTCTCAAAGACGAAACAATAGCAGAAAAAATTGCCTATTACCTATTAGAAGAAGCAGAAGTATTAGAAATAGGTCCAGGAATGGGCGTATTAACCAAATACCTAATTGAAAATCCCAAAGTAAAACACCTCAAAGTCGTAGAAATCGACACCGAAAGCGTAGAATACCTACACAAAAACTACGCACAATTACAAGAAAACATAATATCGGCAGACTTTCTGAAAATGGATTTAAACACAATTTATGAAAATCAATTTGCCATAATGGGCAATTTCCCATACAATATTTCAAATCAAATCCTTTTTAAACTATTTGAAAACAAAGACAAAGCCACACAACTCGTAGGAATGTTTCAAAAAGAAGTAGCAGAAAGAGTATGTGCAAACTCAGGTAACAAAACCTACGGCATACTCTCCGTTTTACTCTCAGCATACTATGAAATAGAATACCTATTCACCGTACACGAACACGTATTTGACCCACCACCAAAAGTAAAATCAGCAGTAATACGCCTAAAACGCAATAACGTAAAACAATTAGACTGTAACGAACAACTATTTGTAAAAGTAGTAAAAACAGCCTTTAACCAAAGACGAAAAATGATACGTCAAAGCCTCAAACCCCTTGGAATGAACTTAGAAGACATAGACTCAGAACTACTAACCAAAAGAGCAGAACAATTAACCGTAGAACAATTCATAAACATAACCAATAAATTGAAATGATTAGCATAGGATTTATAATAGAAGTAATATTATTAGCAATAGCACTATCAATGGACTCATTCACAGTATCAATTACCTGTGGATTACAAAAATGTATGTGCAAAAAAAGAACATTACTCCTTGCCTTTTGCTTTGGAATATTCCATGTCTTAATGATTTCATTAGGAAGTCTTTTAGGAGAAGTCTTTCTTATCTTCATGTCCAAAGTCGATCATTGGATAGCCTTCGTTCTTCTTGCGATAATCGGTATAAAAATGATAATGGAAGGCAGACAATTCAAACTAAAAGAAAAAATCTTTGACATAAGCAGCATAAAAGTAATATTAACCCTTGCCCTTGCAACCTCTATGGACGCCTTTGTCGTAGGAATAGGCTTTCCATTAAAATACACCTTCCTTCAAATCCTAATATCCCTTGCAATAATCTTCATTGCCCTATTCACAATCTCACTAATAGGCGTAAGAATGGGCGAAAAAGTACGCTTTATCAAACCACGCTTTGCACTATTCTTAGGCGGTATGATCCTAATCGGCATAGGCGTAAAAACACTCTTAGAACACACTTGCTTTTAAAAAGAGATTAAACACATATCTAACATAAATTAAAACGAACTCCGGTATTAGTAAAATAATATCGGAGTTTGCTTTTTCTAAACACCAAACAAAGCCCTAAAACCTTAATTTTGTTCGATACTACCGAACAAAAAACGCTGATTTTGTCCAGTAGTATCGAACAAAATTGTATATTTGCAGTTGATAAAAACAAAGTTTATGATAGACAAAGAACTCATAAAAAGCATTATATCAGAAGGATATGAATATATTCCACAAGTAAACATCATTCATAGAGATGTAAAAATGGAGGAATATAGCAATTACGTATTTATAGGAGTAAGACAAGCAGGTAAATCATACACTTTATATGAGCAAATGCAGAAAAAGATTGCAGATGGCATACCTATTGAAAACTTAGTATATATTAACTTTGACGATGAAAGGCTTTACGGAATGCAAGCAGAGCAACTTGACCTCATCTTACAGGCTAATTATAGTGTAAGAGAGGAAAAACCAATTTTATTTTTTGATGAAATTCAAAATGTAAAAGGTTGGGAACATTTTGCTCGCAGATTGGCAAACCAAAAGTACGAAGTATATATCACAGGTAGCAATGCAAAAATGCTAAGTAGAGATATACAAACTGTTCTTGGAGGAAGATATATAGATATTGCAGTTTACCCATTTAGTTTCAAAGAATTTCTTTCTGCAAAAGGAATAAAATTAGGCTCACGTTGGCAATACGGACAAAAGCGTGGAGAAATAGAACGTGCTTTTGAAGAATATTTTCAATGGGGAGGCTTTCCTGAATTGGTACGCTTTAAAGAAAAAAGAGTTTGGCTTAACGGATTATACAATCGCATATTCTTTAACGACCTAATTGTACGAAACAAAATAAAAAACGAAGAAGGATTAAGACTAACTCTAAGAAAATTAGCAGAAAGTCTTTGTCAGCCTCTATCATACACACGCCTTTGCAATATGATAAAAGCAGTTGGTGTATCATGTAGCACATCAACAGTGATAGAATATATAAATCATTTCACTGACTCTTGTTTAATCTTTCCCCTACAAAACTTTGCATCACGATTTGTAGAAAAAGCGACAACAAAGAAGTTTTATTTTGTAGATAATGGGCTATTAAATCTTTTCTTGCTTAACAATCAATCTGCATTACTTGAAAATATCTGTGCTATTGAAATGCAAAAACGATACAATTCAAGACTTTACTATTACCTACACAATATAGAAGTAGATTTTTACGTACCAGAAGAGAATTTAGCAGTGCAAGTATCTTACAAACTCAACGATGAAAACACTATAAAGAGAGAAACAAACGCCTTAGCAAAACTTCACCAACTTCATCCTTTGGAAAAAGCTCTCATAATAACCAAAGACGAAGAGAAAACAATAACAATAAATGACTTAACCATAGAATTTATTCCTGTTTGGAAGTGGTTGTTAGAAGAAGTCTAAAAAAATAGATTTGGCATCCACGAGAGCCAAATCTATTTCTGCGTTTTCATTTTATTTTTTCTTTGGTTATTGCACCGAAAATTAGTTATTAACCTTAGAAAAGGAGGAATAAACGGAGAAAAAGAATAAATATGATTTAGACTTTTAAAATTTTAACGACATAAAAAAGCGTTTTTGCTTATTATTGGTTACATGAAACTTCGACACTTTCATTAAAACCGACCAAAAAAGAAAAGGAAAACGTTCACGTATTACACCGTGGGCTTTTCTTATTTGGTTGGTTAGGTAGTCGAAGACCTCATGTAACGATAAGAAAAAAGTCCCACGTTTTTTTATGTCCTTTTGTAAAGAGAATATAAACAAATAAAAGGTATAAAAATAAAAATGATGCAAATAAATAAGACATATTATCGTCCTGCTTGGACTTGTGGGCGTTTTAGTGAAAGGAATGCTCAATTAGGGAAGAAGCATGTCGCAATAATGTACAATTTAATTGAGGGAATTAGCAATTTCTTTGAGGATTATTCTGCCGATGTAATAAAGCACGTGCTTTCTGTTGGGCGAAATGGTGCTGTGGAAGTAAGCACAGTAGCTTCAGCAACAGGAATTGATTCAGAATCAATAGATAATTTCTTCCAATTACTTGTAGATAACGGATTATTAACCACTCATCTGTTTTCAAAAGAAGAAGAATTGAATTACCGAAAGCTTGTTCGCAAAAATAATATTAGCGAACGCTCAGCTCCACAAACGGTAAAAGAGAAACTTCCTATGCTAACAACAACAGCAGAACAATCTTATTATGAAGCAGTGGAAGATGAAGGTGTTATTACTTCGGTTATGTTTGAATTAACCTATAATTGTAGTGAGAAATGTGTGCATTGTTACAATCCAGGAGCAACTCGCAACGATAACGAACAAAGTTTCCGTGCAAACAAAGATGAGTTGCAACTTGAAGATTACAAACGTATCATTGATGAATTAGACAATGCGGGACTTATAAAGGTGTGTCTTTCGGGCGGAGATCCTTTTTCTAAACCTTTTGCTTGGGAAATTATAGATTATCTCTACCAAAAAGAAATCGCTTTTGACGTTTTCACAAACGGACAGCGTATTGTAAACGAAGTAGATCGCTTAGCAAATTACTATCCTCGTCTTATCGGAGTTAGTATTTATAGTGGTATTGCAAGCGATCATGACTCTATTACTCGTGTTGCGGGCTCTTGGGAAAAAAGTATGAGTGTTGTCAATCGCCTTTCGCAATTGGCTGTTCCGATGAACATAAAGTGTTGCATTATGCAACCTAATTTACATAGTTATTACTTAGTTAATGAAATTGCTTGTTCACTTGGTGCTAAGCCTCAGTTTGAATTAAATATTACAGACAGCGTTGATGGAGATATGTGTGCACGTCAGTTAAGGCTAACCGAAGAACAACTGCAAATAGTGTTGAGAGATAGTAATGTTCCAATGTATGTAGGAAAAGAAGCTCCAAATTATGGAGGACAACCAAGACTTATGGATTCTATGTCTTGCGGTGCAGGTACTACAACGTTCTGTATTACTCCTATTGGAGTGTTGCAACCTTGCTGTGCCTTTCCTCTTGCGTTTGGAAACCTTAAAGAAAAAAGCATTACCGAAGTTCTTGCAGAAAATAAAGTGCTTAAAGATTGGCAAAACACCACATTGAAAGATTTTGAAGAGTGCGGAAAACACGATTATTGCGATTATTGTAACCTTTGTGCAGGACAAGCACAATCGCAATATGGAGATTATAAAAAACCAGCAGAGAATTGTTGCTATATGGCAAAGGTTCGTCATGATTTAGCGAAGAAAATGATAAAGGGATATGACCCTTTGAATGGAGAAGAGTTTGAATCAGCGTTGAAAAAACTACCAAAGGCCACGGTAGAGTTGCAACGCATTTATGATACAAAGGGATAAATGGTGTCTCCCTGTCAGTACACCTATAACCATAAATACTTATTGTTATGAAAATAGAATTAACAATCAGCAGACAAACAAAAGACGTTTGTATGACTAAATGTCCTAAAGGTAGCGAAAGTATGTGCGGAATAATGTACCGTTCATTGTAAAATAAAAACTTAAAATTAACTAAGGGTGGTGAGAGCTCCACCGCCCTTTAATTATTAACTTAAAAAAATAAAACGAAAATGGATAAAGAAAAAGAGTTAATGTTGGAACAATTTAAAAACGTTCTTGATGATTTTAATAAAGAAAAAGGTGAATACTTTAAAAACGTTCTTGATGCTTATTGTGCTTTAGTATCACAAGAAGATGGAAGTAAAGAAAAAGAAGATTATCTTGAAACATTTAACAGATTGGTAGGTTACAAGATATGAAATCTTACAAAGCATTAAAATATGACTTTCAAGTTTTGGAAATGGATGATAAAAATAATCCAATTAGTCCATTTCCTTTACTTGTAAGTAAGGATGGAGATAAAGAAATCTACTCTGTAAGTCCGCTTCACGGAAGAAGTTTTGTTGTTGGGCAGTATGAAGATGGTAGATATATAGTTACAAAAGGTAATGGATTGTGTTATACTCAATATCCTTTTCTTTATACTATTGAAACCGTGGCTGATGTTTGGGGATTACTATTAAAAGAAGATGCTTTAAGGGATTATTATTGTAATCTCGATATTCAATCTCTTGGAATCAAGACTAATAAAATGGAATGTGTATTAGAACTTGATTATCCTATGTATATAAGAGAGACAAACACAACCCTAAATCCTGTTATTTTACAATATAATGTTGAATGCCCATATAGAATAAGTGATTCTTGCTTTATGGAACACTCATTGATAGAAAAAGAAGTTGCAAAATGGCAAAAATATAACTTAAAAGGCTTTAAGAAAAATCACGAAATCGCAGCTGATATTATGATTAGTAATTTGCGTAAATTACATAGCAACAATGTCCTTCACAATGCTTTGAATGAGCAAAATTATACTTGGGCATTAGAATTGCTTGACTTTGAGCTCACACGTACACCACAACATCCTTATTCTAAATCTGATTACGAAAGACATGTCTCTTCATTATACGATAGAGAGATTATATATACATACGTTGTTATCAACTATATTGCAGGTGTACTTAGAGAAGAAATTGATTTTGTGTCAATAGACAATCTTTGGAAAGAGTATGGCTTTGATATTTCAAAGTTTTGTCTTTTCAAGTCTTGATTTAATTTTGATAAACGAGCGTTTTGTTTTTTTAATTCTTTGTTTCCGTAAATTATTTCTTTGCTTTATTAAATTATTTCTTTGTTTTATTTCGCCAAAATCAAATTTCAGTAAAAAATAGTCAAAAATTTTGCGGAAATCTCAGTGTTGAAATTTCCGCAAAATAGAGATGATTCCCCTAAAACTTTATTTACTTGAAATTTTTGCAAAAAGAATTTAAAGAAATGTTTATCGGGGAATAATCTTATCAAGGGTTAGATGTATAGAAGTTGTTTTATTGTATTCTATACGCCATTCTACAAATCCTTTTTCTTTGTCAAAAACATATTTAAACGACCATTCTCCTGTTCTATTCTTTGCTTTGCCGTAATAGTATATAAGGTTTGGCTTTCCGCATTCAATCTTTGTTTTGTAACGAAGAAGAGAAAATTTATCCAAAAAGTCTATACTGCCAAGAAAAGCATATTTCCCTTTTTTCTCGCACTGAACAGGAAAGTTCATTTCCGGAAAGGGGAAATATTCAAAAAGATAAAAATAATCTTCTCTTGGAGGGTGAAGCCAGATTTTTTCATTTGTTTCAATAAATCCCGTTTCCTCTGCTTTATCGTAAGGAAAAGTTTTTTGAGTTTCAAAATCTGCATTCTCGTGATAAGCATAAAAAAGTTGCTTTTGAGCATTATCATAAATCCAAACACTGTTTTGTGTCCATAAACTAAGATAAGACTCTTTCACAACACCATTATTCTCATACCTAACCTTAAAAACAAACTCTTTATTCGGTGTATAAATCTCTTGCGACAAAAGAATAAAGGGACAAAACAGCAGAATGAAAAAATACAATTTCTTATTCATCTTCTATATCTAAGATAATTTGATTTGATATGCAAAAGAACGATTATAAAAAGTAAATATTATAAAGAATTTTAAAAATCTTCGTAAAATAAATCAAAGAAATAACTTCTAAATTCTTTGGAATTATATTATTTTTGCAATTATGAAACAACTTGAAATAAGAAATAGTACAATGGAGTTTTTAACCTTTGTCCTTGATGAAAAGGAAGAAGGAGTGCAAGTAGTTTATAAAAATCAAAATATTTGGGCTACTCAAAAGGTTATGGCTACTTTGTTTGATGTTGGTGTGCCTGCTATCAGCAAACATTTAAAAAATATTTTTGAAAGTGGAGAACTTAGTAAAGATACGACTATTTCCAAAATGGAAACAGTCGTAAATCGAGGATTTCGTGGAGAATCAAAAGAAGAAGTAGAATTCTATAATCTTGATGCGATTATTTCGGTTGGTTATCGTGTAAATTCTATTCGTGCAACGCAGTTTCGTCAATGGTGTACAAATGTTCTAAGACATTTTGCCATACGTGGATATGTTATTGATAAGAAACGAATGGAGAATGGGGGATTTTTAGGGGAAGATTATTTTGAATACTTACTTGCAGAAATAAGAGAAATTCGTTTAAGCGAAAGACGTTTCTATCAAAAGCTAACAGACATCTATGCAACTGCGATAGATTACAATAAAAATGCACCTACAACACAAGCTTTCTTTAAGAAAGTTCAGAATAAGATACATTTTGCAGTTCACGGCTTAACCGCTGCTGAATTAATAGTTAGCAGAGCAAATGCCGATAAAGAAAATATGGGATTAACTACTTGGGAAAAAGCTCCAAATGGAAAAATTGTAAAGCCAGATGTATCAGTGGCAAAAAATTATCTTAATTCTAAAGAGTTAGAAGATATGGGAAAATTAGTTAATTCAGTCCTTGATATTGCAGAGCGTATGGCTGACAGACATATTCCTATGACTATGGAAGATTGGGCAAAGAGAATTGATATTATTCTTCAAGCAGGAGGCGATGAAGTATTGAATGATGCAGGAAAAGTTAGTTCTGAATTTGCAAAAACTTTTGCCGAAACAGAGTTTGAAAAGTATCGTATCATTCAAGATAGAGTTTTCGAGTCTGATTTTGATAAATTCTCAAACAATCTTTTACCTCTTGATATAGAATAATAAAGAATTAAACTATCAAAATCAGACCTCATAACTCTTAATGAAATTTTTTCTATTGCAATTCTAATATTATTTTCTCATTATTTGGAAGAGAATATTCCCAACGAACAAATCCTAAGTCGGGATTGAAGTAATATTTTACTTTGTATTGACCTAATTCTTCTATATGGCTGGTGTTTTCTCCATTTATCAAGTAGCATTCTATTTCTTTGCCGTTATGATTTATTGTTTCGCTGCCTTTTTGTTCCGATTTATAGGATATGGTTTTGTTTTTTGCAGGCTCAAAGGTGGTTTTCTCAAAATAGGTTTCTCCATTTATTGAAACAACACAGCCTTCCGGGTAATGATAATTCGGATACGGCAAAATAGCGGTAAAAGACAACATTCCCATTCTCGGAGGGTGCAATTCAATGTAATTTTCGTTGTCAATGTATGAAGTGATTTCGTAATATGCAGGTTGATTACCACATTTTTCGTAATCATAACGAAGACCTGCTTCACCGAAAAAAGAGTTTTTAAGTGTACTCATTTGCAAAGAGCAATTATTTATAGTATCTCCTTTTTCGTTTATTTGGATTACTTGATAGGAATATTTGTTTTCAGGTTTGTAAACGCTATATCGGCTCGAACTACAAGCCGATATAACTATTGAGATTAAAGTAATGATTATCGTTTTCTTCATCTTTTTTTATTTTTCAAATTGTTTTAAGATTTGAATTTGTGATTTTAGTTCTTTAATCTGCTTTGCATAGAAGAAACTTACTAATATTACGATAGCAATTGCTATAATCATAACCGAAGTTCCGTAAGATGTCGGTTTAAGTATGTAGTCTGCTTGAAGATTGTTGTAAATAAAGATGAATGCAACAACCAAAGGAATTGAAATAACACTCTGCCAAATTATGTTTATACGCTCACAGATGCGAAATTTCATAAACCAACGCTCTTTTTCTATGATATTGTTTTGCGGCTGCTTCATTTTAAGTAGAAAATATAGGCTTATGCTTTGATTTATCAAGGCTCCATCTATTGTAACATAGATAAGAATAATATACCACATAGGAAGAAGTTGGCATAATAGGTCATTATTCCAAATTAGTATGCAATTTGCCATCACAGCCAAACACATACCAAAAACAGAGTTGAATGTAAGATAATTTGCCTTTGATTTGCAGGATTGTTCTACGATTTGACGGTTGATAATCTTTTGTTGTTCCAATTCTTTGGACATTTCAGCCCATTGTTTTTTTAATTCTTCTAATTCCATTTCTGTAATTTTTTATTGGTTAGACATTTTCTTTAATTTTTCCTTTATTCTGCTAAGTTTCACTCCTACGTTTGAGATTGAAAGTCCTGTTATGCTTGCGATTTCTTCGTAAGAAAGGTCTTCTAACCAAAGCAAGACTAAGGATTTTTCTAATATATCTAAACGATTTATTAGAGTATGCAAAAATTCTATTTGTTGCTGTTTTTCCTTATCTTCAAAGGTTAAATCTACTTCAAGAGAGGGAATCTTTGAGAGTGGATTGCGTTTTTTCTTTCTTACAAACGATATGCAGGTGTTAAGACTTATGCGATAAATCCACGTACTTGCCTTGCTTTCTGAACGAAAGTGAGGGAAACTTCGCCATAATTCTATCAACACTTCTTGGTAATAATCTTCAATATAGTCTTTTTCGGCATAAATATAGCAGACTTTGTAGATTATGTCCTTGTGTTGCATAACCATTTTGGTGTATTCTTCTTTCAGGTCCATTGTCTGTTTTTTTTGTTTCTACACCTCATTAGTCGCAAAACCAAATAAAAAATTACAAAACAAAAGAAAAAAGACAGAAAACCTAAATTTTACGATTCTCTGTCTTGGAATGAATAGCATATTGTCTAAATGGGCTGTTTTCAATTAAAAAGATACGGTGAAGTAATGTATCTTTTCTACAATTGTATCGCCGTTTGGTTTTACAAATGTGCTATCTCGGAATCTCAAATTCAAATCCCACAATGGTGTTGCGTTGTTTTCTTCGGTTGCAAACAAAGGTTTTCCTTTTTGTTTTGCTGTTTCAAGAGCTTGATTGCCCTTATAGTCAGCATATAATCCTAATCCTATTAAGGAAATCAATAAAACGAATGATACAATTATCGTTGCGAGTGTTGTCTTTTTAAGTTTCATATCTCTAATATTTTATAATTCTTTTTCTTTTAAGCAAAAATAGGTAAGGACTATAAAGAATAGTGAAGCAATTCCAAGAATCACACAAAGTCCATTATACATAATTTCGCCACTTACTTGATAATAATCATAGAAACAAATATTTTGTGTCATATTGTCTAATATTGTTGCCTCTTTCCAAGGTGAAAGCATTTTCAATCCAAATAATGCTCCACCAATTGCTACAAGAATTCCGATTAAAGGAAAGGCTCCATATATTCCAAACCTCAAAGAAAAATAGAAACCCAAAGCAGAAGCGAACAAAAGCGCGAAAATAAGAAGACACGACCACGTTTTAGGATTAAGATCATTTAGTAACATATTTATGTCTGTAAGAATTTGCTCCGATGGACTAAGTAATAAATCGATAGAAATAAAACATAATAATACGCTTGCAAGCAAAATGATGTTGTTTATAATGAATGTGGAAATAAACTCTGCAACAAATCTCTCCAAAGCAGAAACGGGCTTAGTCAGAGTAAAGAATTGCATATTCTTTATTTTGAATCCGGAAAAAGGAACCAAACAAAGTTCGATAAAAAACAGACTCAAAAATATAGTATAAATATATCCGTCCCCAAATAAATGCATTCTGAAATCTTCTTCCATGAGATAAGTCATCAACATGTAGGAAAAAACACCGCTGAAAAGCGCATACATTATTCCATTTGAAAGGTATATTCCTTTCAACAAATAAAATACTCTTTTAAAACTAAATTCCATAGTCGTTAATTTTAAGGTTTATATTTTCAATTCTTTGTTCTACAAGTTCAGAATTCTCTTTCAGTGCTTTCTTTTTTGCAATAAAAGTCGCAAGATTAGAAAGCATGAAAATCAAAGCAATAAATGCTATTGTCATTATTGTAGTTCGTCTTATTTTCATAGGGCTTTATTTATTTTGTTCATTATATTGATTAAACAATTCCATGACTTGCTCCATGTTTATCGAAAGTTGGTTCATTGTTTTGAAGACTAATGGCAAATATTCTTCGGTAAACTGTCTGCGTTTCATGTTTGAGATATTTTCAATGGCGTTTTCTGCAACGAAATAGCCTATTCCGCGTTTGTTATAGATGATTTGATTGTTTGTAAGCAACTCAAAAGATTTTACAACGGTGTTTGGATTCACCTCACACAAGATTGCCAATTCTCTTGCTGAGGGTATGCGTGCGTTTATTTCGTATTTGCCTGCCAGAATCTCATCACATAACTTCAATGCAAGCTGATAGAAAATCGGTGTTTGAATATGATTCATCATGACACCTCTTCCTCCTTCATTCTTAAATAAGTAAGCAATAGGAATCCTATTATAGTTATGCTATTCAAAACTATATTGTCTTGAAATTGGTAAACAGCGTAATTTATCCCAAGATCCCAGCCAAAAACCTTGCCAACAATTAACTGATAGCAATAGTTGTATAGATAAGAGTAAATAAAAAAGCAGAGAAAGGTCAATCCCAAGGCTTTTTCCTTAAAGAAAAGCGAAGCATAGAAAAGAATCACAAGTATAGATGCAAAACAGAGAATAGCCTCTCCATAACCGAACAACATGCGTTTAGATAATGTGCCGGTAGAATAAAAGTCCGCAAAAAAATCAAAAAGCAAACTCGATGTAGGTTGAAAAACCAAGTAACCTACTCCAAGTCCCAAAGGACAGGCAGTAAATAATATCAATACAATTCCAAGAACGTTCACAACGAAAAAAGCGATGAATTTCTCCAATGTTGATGTTGGTAAAAGAATTGTATGAATCTGCGAATTGGTTTTATGATATGACGCAAAGGAATAATGACATACCGCAGCGGCACTAATTCCTAATATCACAAGTGCCGAGAAAATCATTATGTAATCATTGCTCATCGATGCAAAACTAAGCAAGAAAAATGTAGCAAACAGTATCAGTATAAGCCTACTCCGTTCTTGCAAAAGTTTTTTCAAAAGATGATTTAATCTTGCTAAGCTAAATTCCATTTTCTTCTCCTTTCCTATTGTCAATTTGAGGGAAGAGTTCTCGGATTCTTGTTTTGTTGGAAAGAGCTGCGTTGAATAGCAGTTCTATATTAAGTTCGCTTTCTTCGTTTTCTGTATTCTCTTTGATAAATTGCAGACCGGCTGCACTATCTTCCGAGTACAACAACTTATCATTTGATTGTACATTGTTAGTTGTACCAAAGTACAATTTATTACAAATTTCCAAGCCGTCGGCATTTAGTAATACGTTTGTATCATCAAGAATCAATACAGAGTCTATAAGATTGTGCAAATCTCTTACTTGATGTGTCGAAATAACTACGCAAGTCTCGTCAGTCATTGCCTGTAACATCACTTTTCTAAACTGACTCTTTGAAGAAATGTCAAGACCGTTTGTCGGCTCGTCAAACAATAGCAACTTACAATGACAAGCTAATCCAAAGGATATAAGAACCTTTTTCTTAGTTCCATAAGATAGCTTCTTCAATTTTTGTTTAGTGTTGCTAATTTCAAATTCTTGCAAATAGTTTTCAAAATCCGATTTAGAGAAGTTTGGATAAAACACAGAATTAAGCTTAACAAATTTATCTATTGTTATATTTAACTCAAACAACTCTTCGGGTAAGAAAAACAAATCGGACAAAAACGCCACTTTTCTTTCGGAAGGCTTAAATTCTCCAACCTTTATTTCTCCTGAATCGGGGAATACCAATCCTCCAATCAGTTTTAACAATGTCGTTTTGCCGACTCCGTTCTTTCCAAATAAACCATGAATGCAACCTTTCTTTAAACTAAGATTAACATTCTCCAATACATTTTTGCTTTTCTTGTATCCAAAGCAAAGATTCTTAATTTCTATCATAATTTTCTTTAATGTATATTAGTGTAATAGTACACTGCAAAAATATAACTTTATTTTAATCCGACAAAATTTTAAAGAAAAAAATTAAAGAAAAGAATCGCTATTTTTTATCATTTTGTTCGATACTACAAGACAAAAATCGCTAATTTTATTCGGTAGTATCGAACAAAATTGTATATTTGCAATTGATAAAAACAAAGACTATGATAGACAAAGAACTAATAAAAAGCATTATTTCAGAGGGTTACGAATATATTCCACAGGTTAATATCATTCACAGAGAGATTGAGATGGAAGAATACGACAATTATGTGTTTGTTGGTGTAAGACAAGCGGGAAAATCTTACACTTTATACGAGCAAATACAGAAAAAAATTGCAAATGGTACGCCTATTGAAGATTTAGTCTACATCAACTTTGATGACGAAAGGCTTTACGGAATGAAAGCTGAGGAACTTGATCTTATCTTGCAAGCAAATTATAGTCTGAGCGAGAATAAACCTATTTTCTTTTTTGATGAGATTCAAAATGTTTGCGGTTGGGAAAATTTTGCAAGAAGACTTGCTAATCAAAAGTACGAAGTATATATCACAGGAAGTAATGCAAAGATGTTAAGTAGAGATATACAAACAATTCTAGGCGGAAGATATATTGATATTGCTGTTTACCCGTTTAGTTTCAAAGAATTTCTATCTGCAAAAGGCATTAAATTAGGCACACGTTGGCAATATGGTCAAAAACGTGGAGAAATAGAACGTGCTTTTGAAGAATATTTTCAATGGGGTGGCTTTCCTGAATTATTTCACTTTAAAGAAAAAAGAGTTTGGCTTAATGGATTGTATAATCGCATCTTCTTTAATGATTTAATCGTTAGAAATAAAATAAAAAACGAAGAAGCACTAAGACTAACCCTTAGAAAATTGGCCGAAAGTCTTTGTCAGCCTCTATCTTTTACAAGACTTTGTAATATGATTAAAGCAGTTGGAGTATCTTGTAGCACTTCTACTATAATAGAATACTTAAATCATTTTACAGATTCTTGTTTAATTTTTTCGGTTCAAAACTTCGCTTCAAGATTTGTAGAAAAAGCAACAACAAAGAAGTTTTATTTTGTAGATAATGGTCTATTGAATCTTTTTTTACTAAACAATCAATCAGCTTTACTTGAAAATATATGTGCTATTGAAATGAAAAAACGCTACGGAACAAGACTTTACTACTATTTACACAATATTGAAGTTGATTTTTATGTACCAGATGAGAATTTAGCTATACAAGTATCTTATAAACTCGCAGATGAAAACACTATAAAACGAGAAACAGATGCTTTATTAAAGTTACATAAGCTACACCCTTTGAATAAGGCTATTATAATCACAAAAGATGAAGAAAAAACGATTACTAAAAACGATTTAAACATTGAATTTATCCCCGTTTGGAAGTGGTTGCTACAATAAAAACAAAGAAAAAAAATTAAAAAAGGCGATTGAGAAAATTCAATCGCCTTTTTTGGTTTGTTATCTTTAAGACTATTCTTCGTCTTTTGTTTGTTCTTCGTATGCTTTCAATAGTTTTGATTGAACATCTGTTGGAACTGCTTCGTATTCTGCAAAGCTCATTGTGTATGTTCCTCTTCCTGATGTTAAAGATGAAAGTGCTGTTGAGTAACGATACATTTCTGCTAACGGAACTTTTGCCTTTACTATTGAATTCATTCCTTCTGAATCCATTCCCATTACTATTGCTCTTCTCGATTGTAGATCTGTCATCACTCCTCCCATTAACTCTGCCGGAACTGTTACTTCCATATCGTAAATTGGTTCAAGGATTTTTGGACCTGCTGATTTGAAGGCTTCTTTGAAGGCATTACGTCCTGCAAGTTTAAATGCCATTTCATTACTATCAACAGGGTGCATCTTTCCGTCAAAGATATTTACTACAATGTCTCTTGCGTATGAACCTGTCAATGGACCTTCTTCCATTTTTTCCATGATTCCTTTTAGGATTGCTGGCATAAATCTTGCGTCAATTGCTCCTCCTACGATACATGTATTGAATATAAGTTTTCCGCCCCAAGGTAGAGTTGTTTCTTCTGTGTTACGGATTGGATATTTCTTTTGTTGTGGCATTCCTTCGTAGTATGGTTCAATCATCATAAAGACTTCTCCGAATTGTCCTGCTCCTCCTGATTGTTTTTTATGACGATATGATGCTTCTGCACTCTTTGTGATTGTTTCTCTGTAAGGAATTTTTGGTGCAGAGAACTCTACTGGAATTTTATATACGTGATCTAAATACCATTTCAATGTATTGATGTGATATTCTCCCATTCCTTTTACGATTGTTTGCTTTAATTCTCTTGCAATCTCTACTCTTAATGAACAATCGTGTGAAGAATATTCGTTAAGTGCTGCTCCAAGTTTTTCATCATCGCCACTATCTACTGCTTTTATTGCGGTTGTGTAGATTGGTTCAGGGAATTGAATTGCGTTTAGTTTGTCTCCTACGTTTTTAGCTGAGGTTAAAGTAGCGTTTGTTGCAACATCTTTTAGTTTTATTGTAGAAACGATGTCGCCTGCACACGCTTTTTCAATTTTTGTACGGTTTTTACCTGAATTTACAAAGATTTGTGCTATTCTTTCTTTGCTTTCGTTTGATGAATTGACAACATCCATTCCTTCTGTTACTTCTCCGCTCATTACTTTCATGTAAGCAATGTTTCCAACGTGTGTTTCATTTGCTGTTTTGAAGACAAATAATGTTGTTGGTGCTGCTTCATCGTATGTTATCTTTTCTCCTGATACTAATGTCTTAGTGTGAAGTGCTTCTGTTGGTGAAGGAACGTTGAATGTTATGAATTCCATCAATCTTCCTACGCCTATATTTTCTTTTGCTGATATACATGTTACAGGGAATACGTTTCTTGCTGCCATTCCTAAGCGTAATCCTCTTCTTACTTCATCAACTGCAAGGTCGCCTTCGTCAAAATATTTTTCCATTAACTCATCTGAACCAGCAGCTGCGTTTTCTACTAAGGCAAGTCTTAGTTCTTCTGCTCTTTCTTTTTCACTTTCTGGAATTTCTAATATCTCTGGTTTTCCGCCTCCTTTTGGATATTTGTACATCTTTTGCATTATTAGGTCGATAAAGCTATCAAATCCTACGCCTGCATTGATTGGATATTGTACTACTGTGATTTTGTCTCCGAAGAACTCTTTTAATTCTTTGATTTGTTCGTCAAAATTAGCTTTTTCATGGTCTAATTGGTTCATTGCTATCATTAAAGGTATTGATAGCCTTTTTGTATGACGAAATGCTATTTCTGTTCCTACTTCTACTCCGATTTGTGAGTTTATTACTACTACTGCTGTTTCTACTGCATGAAGTGCTGCTACTAATTCTCCTTGATAGTCTGCATATCCAGGAACATCTATTATGTTTATCTTCTTATTGTTATATTCTGCATACAATACACTCGATACTACCGAAGATTTTCTTTCTATTTCTATATCTCTGTAATCTGATAATGTATTTTTATCTTCAATTGCTCCTTTTCTTGAAACAATTCCTGATTCAAATGACATGGCTTCTGCCAAAGTTGTTTTTCCTGACTTAGCTCCTCCTAATAGGGCTATGTTCTTGATTTCTGAAGTATGATAAATTTTCATAACTATATGTTTGTTAGTTAAAATTTAAATAATTTGAATAGGGCAAAGGTAAAAATTATTTTCTATTTTCCAAAAAAAACACAAAAATATTTAATCTTAATGTTGTTTTTGCTTGATTTAGAAGGGTGTTTAAAAGAGAAATAAGCCTTAAATTTAATATTATTACTACCTTTGCAAAAAAATTATGAGTCAAATCAAACTATATACTGTTTCTCAGGGATTAGAATACGCCAAGGCTTATTGTGCAAGGGAGGAACGATGCCAAAGTCAAGTTATTGAAAAGCTATTGAAATATGGATTAAGCATCGAGGAAAGCGAAATTTGCATTGGGGAGCTTATTTGTGAGGGTTATATCAACGAACAAAGGTATGCTGATTTGTTTGCAGTGAGTAAATTTCATCAAAACAAGTGGGGAAAAACTAAAATCGCATACGAATTAAAGTTAAAGCGAGTTAGTTCTTCTTGTATTTCAAAAGCTTTGGAGAGGATTGATTATGACGAATATTTGTCTTTGATTGAGGAAATTTTTTCAAAGAAATATTTTTCTATTCCTAAGGAAAAAAAAATTAAAGCTAAGAAATCTTTTGACTATCTCTTAGGAAAGGGTTTTGCTTATAATGATATTGTTGAAGCAATTAAAGACAAGGGGTATGATTTCTAAGATTCCAAGATTTATACAGAGATTATTTTCTAAGAATGTCGAGTTTAGAATAAAGACTAACGAAAAGACAATTTTTTTAACTTTTGACGATGGCCCTGTTCCTGAGGTTACGTTAAAGGTGTTGGCACTATTGAAAAAATATAACGCAAAAGCTACTTTTTTCTGTGTGGGAGATAATATCAGAAAGCATCCTGAGTGTTATCAATCTATATTAGAGGAAGGGCATTCGGTAGGAAATCACACTATGTATCACTCTAACGGACCTATAACTAAGTTTGAAGATTACAAAGCGAGTGTTGAAGAATGCGAAGCTTTTTGTAAGACAAATCTTTTTCGCCCTCCATACGGCAGAATTACAAAAAAACAATTTCAATTCGTAAAAAGCAAAGGCTATCGTGTCATTCTATGGACAGTAATTAGCTTTGATTATAACCAAAAATACTCACCAGCTCTCTGTTTAATGAATTCCCTAAAACTGAAAGCTGGTGATATAATTCTCTTTCACGACAATCCGAAAGCAGAACGTAATATGTTTTTCTGCCTTGAAAGGGTTTTGTCTTTTTACAGCGAGCGAGGTTATCGTTTTGAAAGAATTGTTTGATTATAACTGAATCAACACTTCTTTAACTACTACTTCGCCGTCTTTTAATCTAACTGTGCTTTTTCCTGTGCGTGTTACAGGCATTTCATCATCTGACACATGTGTAACAAAGATGTCTAAGATAGCTTCATTGTCGAAAAAGAAATAAGCTTCTCCGTTTCCCTCTGTTTTTCCTGTTCTTTTAACACTACCAGATTCCTTGCTGATATTCACAGTTGCGTTCGCATATTTTTTAGATGTGTTTTTCGCATCTTTAACAACAACTGTCAATCCACAACCGTCTAATTCCTCTTCTGCACAAGAAGAAAACATTGGAGAAATCAGCACTGCACAAATCGCGATTAAAAAAAATCTTATCATATTCTTTCTCATAACAGTTTTTTTTTGTAGTATTGCATTTTAATTTAATTACAAAGTGCAAAACTAATAAAAAAAAGTATGAACGCAAAGAAAAATCTGTTTTTAATCCTTTTAATGGGTATTTTTATGGGTGCTTGTTCAAGTAAAATGTCAAAGGTTGAAGCCACAACACCCCAAGAAAACAAAGAAGAAACAAAAGAAAAAACGACTATGATATTGATTAGCACAAGTTACGGCGACATGAAAGCCGTTCTTTACAACGAAACCCCTTTACATCGTGATAATTTCATAAAATTAGTCAAAGAAGGGTATTATGATGGAACATTTTTCCACAGAGTTATTGATGGTTTTATGATTCAAGGTGGAGACCCAGACTCTAAAACTGCTAAACCAAATCAAATGTTAGGTCAAGGCGGACCAGGATACACTATTCCAGCAGAGTTTAAGCAATCACTTATTCACAAAAAAGGTGCATTGGCTGCTGCAAGAATGGGAGATAATGTAAATCCTCAAAAAGCTTCATCTGGAAGTCAGTTCTATATCGCACAAGGTAAGCGTTATACTTCTGACGAATTAAACATGTTGTCTGCAAGAATGGGAAAACAATTCAATCAAATACAAAAAGATGCTTACACAAACGAAGGTGGAGTTCCTTTCTTGGATTATGAATACACTGTTTTCGGACAAGTTATAGAAGGTTTGGAGGTTATTGACAAGATTGCTAAGGTACAAAAAGACCGTTACGACCGTCCTGTTGAAGATGTTAAAATGACAATTAGCATTGTTGAATAATTGTATTATGAGACAAAGATTAAAACAAGCAATAGAAAATATTAAGCAGATAAGTGTAAATACTGCTGATGAATTAGAACAACTAAGAATTCAATATCTTGGTAAGAAAGGTTTAATGAACGAGTTGTTTGCTCAATTTAAGTCGGTACCCAACGAAGAAAAGAAAGAAATGGGTATGTTACTTAACGATTTGAAAACTGCTATTCAAACTAAGATTGAGAATTTAAAAGGAATAATAGAGAATAAGAACGAATCTAAAATTCAAATAGAGGATTTAACTAAGCCTGCTATATTGGAAAAGACTGGTTCAAGACATCCTATCTCTCTTGTAAGAGCAGAGATTATTGATATATTCTCTCAAATTGGTTATAGTGTGGCTGAGGGTCCTGAAATAGAGGATGATTGGCATGTGTTTTCGGCATTGAATTTCCCTGCCGAGCATCCTGCAAGAGATATGCAAGATACTTTCTTTGTTGAAAATAGAGAGGATGCTAATCACGCAGTTTTGAGAACGCATACTTCTTCTATTCAAGTTAGAACAATGGAAACTCAACAGCCTCCTATAAGAATTATTGCTCCGGGAAGAGTTTTCAGAAACGAAGCAATATCTGCAAGAGCGCATTGTATATTCCATCAAATAGAAGGTTTGTATATTGATAAGAATGTTTCTTTTGCTGACCTTAAACAAAGTTTATTGTATTTTGCTCAACAAATGTTTGGTGCTGATACAAAGATAAGACTTCGTCCTTCTTACTTCCCTTTCACTGAACCAAGTGCCGAAATGGATGTTTCTTGTAACCTATGTGGGGGAAAGGGATGTAATGTTTGTAAAGGAACAGGTTGGTTAGAGATTATGGGGTGTGGAATGATTGACCCTAATGTTTTAGAATCTTCTAACATAGATAGCAAGGTATATTCTGGTTTTGCTTTTGGTATGGGAGTGGAAAGAATTGCTATGCTTAAATATGGTGTGAACGATTTGAGAATGTATTTTGAAAACGACGTAAGATTTTTAAATCAATTCAAGCAAAATTTTTAATTTAGACTAATCTGATAGCAACGAAAGGTATTTTTATATTTTTCGTTGCTGTTTTTTATAATTATGGCTGAGATTCGTATAAATTCAATGGCGTTTTTCGCTCATCATGGTTGCTTTGAAGAAGAGCAAATTATAGGAACAAATTTCGTAGTTGATTGTGAATTTGAAGTAGATACCACTTTGGCTGAGGAAAGTGATAGGATTGAAGACACAGTCAATTATCTTGATGTTTACCAACTAATAAAGAAGGAAATGGAAACGCCTTCGCATCTTTTGGAGCATGTAGCAAAAAGAATAATAGATGCTATTTTAAATAAATATCCTGAAATTAAAAGATGTAAGGTAAGAGTTCACAAAATGAATCCGCCTCTTGGTGGACAAATGCAAAGTGTTAGTGTTTGTCTTGAACGTTTTCGCTCTTAGATTTCTTCTTTTTACGAGCAAAAAACTCTATCCAAACAAACCATAATGCAAAGATAACAACGTACATCAAAGGACGTGCAATCCAGTCGTGTGCATAATTAAAATCTCCTCCGCTTGCTAAGACTTCTGAAAGCAAGTAGCATCTTATTATATTACACAAAAGAATTATAACTGAGCCTATCAAGAAATAGACAAGCCTTTTGTACCATTTATTTGGACAAAACAGCATCACCAAAAGGAACTGCATACATTGTTTTATTGCGGAACAGTCGTGTATAATGGTCATTTGTGCATACTCTCCGTAAGAGTCGTAAAAGGTAAAGCTTAATCCTTCTGTTGTAAACTGATAAGAAGAAAAAGCATTCATCATAATCTTGGTTCCTTCGTATGCTATCTTGGTAAAAAAGTCGAATACTTCTGTGGTAAATGGTCCAAACAACCACGCATTCATATTGGCATTCCAATATAGGAAGTGAAAAGCAATGGTAACAAGTCCAAAAATAATACCGTCTTTTATTATGAGTCTATTATCCTCTATCGCCCAAATATTTTGTAAAAAACGCTTAATACTTTTCATATATTATTTTAATTTTGATCGCTTTATTAAGAAAGGAAATAAGATTTGATCAAAGCCTTTGTTTATATCGGCTTCCACAAATTCTATTTTCAACTTGTTACATTCGCTTCTAATTATATCTAATCGTTCTCGTGTAATCTCTTTGTATTGTTTACGAAATTCTTCTGGATTTATTTTTAATTCATTGCCGTTTTCAATATCAACAAATCTATAATAACCCATTTTATAGTCGAATTCCACTTCTTTTTTCTCATCAAAGACATGGAAAAGTATGACTTCATGTTTGTTATGCTTCAAATGTCTAAGCGAATCCACTAATTCATCTGCGGAAAAGTCGTCGGAAAATAAATCAGTAAATATAATAAATAGAGAACGTCTATGTATTTGCTCTGAAAGTGAGTGTAAAGCTTTGTCTAAGCATGTTTTCTTTTGCGTTTTCTCTGTTGTTTTAAGTTTATTTTCCAACAATGTAAACAAATACTGCTTATGTGCAAAATTTGTCTTTATATTTGAAATATAATCTACGTTTTCAGAAACAAAAGATAAACCAAAGGCATCTCTTTGCTTGTAAAGGATTTGCATAATCACACCACAAGCATATATTGCAAAAGAAAACTTATTTGATTGTTCTGGTTTAGAAGACTCTTTGAATGGAAAAAACATTGAAGATGAAGAATCAAGAACAAACATCGCTCGTAGGTTTGTTTCTTCTTCAAATCTTTTTACGAATAGTTTGTCTGTACGAGCATACAAACGCCAATCAATATATTTTGTACTCTCTCCCGTATTGTACAAACGATGTTCGGCAAACTCTACCGAAAAACCATGAAACGGGCTTTTGTGAAAGCCCGTCATAAATCCCTCTACTATTTGAGTAGTCTTAAAATCTATAGAATTATACAGAGATTTATCTCTTAATTCTTCAGACATAATAAAATACTATAAGTATTTTTCTATTTTTTCTACGAAAGCAGCTTTTGTTTGTGCGCCTACAAGTTTATCAACTACTTCTCCGTTTTTCAAGAATATAACAGTAGGAATATTTCTTATACCAAATTTAGATGTGATTTCGCTATTTCCATCAACATCGCATTTACCTATAACAGCTTTTCCTTCATATTCTCCTGAAAGTTCGTCAATAATAGGAGCAACTTTACGACATGGTCCACACCATTCTGCCCAAAAATCTATTACTACTAATTGTTCTGATTTTGCTACCATTTCATCGTATGTAGCATCTGTAATTTGTAATGCCATAACTATTATTTATTTTTAATTGTTTAGAATTTTAAAATCAATGTTGCTTGAATAATATTGTGAATTTCTGTCATATTTGTTTCAACTCCGTCATACCAATAGTATTTTGAATCTCCTGTTGAATGAACGTATGCTAAATCAAATCCAACTTTACTCTTTCTATATCCTATACCAAATGTAGTATAATTCATTGAAGCATCGTTTTGTACTTCTACATATGGATTGCCTTGCATTGCGTAACCTGCTCTAAGAGATAAAGGTCCTAATTTCACTTCTCCACCAATTCTTAAAGTATGTGCAGGACGGAAAATATCTTCTATGCTTTTGTTAAGGTGATAGTCATCATCTTCATATCCTGTAAAGTCAAACCTCATCAAAGAGTAATCAGCATATTCGTAATCCGCACTTATTGTTCCCACTATTGAAGAAGAAATATCACCCCATACGAATGCAGCATTTGCTAAAAAACGAAAAGGAGTTTGTATTCCGTAAAAGAAAGTAGGGCCAACAGATCCCGCAGTTTTATCGTATGCGACAATAGAAGAAAAGTCGTCTTCTACACTGTAATATGTAGGAGTATGAAGAGCAACACCTATTCTAAGAGGAGAAATTGGTTTGAAAATAGCCCCTAATTTTAGGTTTACTCCAACATTTGATAAATCTTGTTGTTGAGTATTAGTATATGCAGCAATAACCTCATCATTTGCATTCATTTTACTTTCAGTAAAAGTGCTAATTGTTGTCATTGTTGCGATAGGTAAGCCTGCTGTCATACCAAAGTATAATTTATCTGAAATATTTCCTGAAAAAGAAAAAGTAGCTTCATTAAGCGAACCACTATATTTTACTCTTCTGAATTGATTAAACTTACCTACTTCAAATAATGACGAAATTGTCATCGAGTTTGTATCTAATTCTACTACTCCTGACCTAATAAATTCATTCTCTATGTCATTATATTCTATTATGTCATTCATTACAACTTGGTCTATATAAGAAGCTGTTATTCCTTCTCTGCTCATAGCAATATTATTAGAGAAAGTTTTTAAACGATTGATAGCATAAGAAAACTGAACGTACTTTAAAGAAGAATTATCTACCTTTACAGGTAATACAAAGCCCCAGTTACCGAAAGTTAATTTTGTTTTATCATCTTGCATTCCTAAACCGTCAGTATTAGTTGTAGTATTAGCAAAATTTAATCCGGCAGAGAAAGTCATTTCTCCCACTCTATAAATACCTAATCCAGCAGGGTTGTAATTAGCCGACATAATATCTCCTCCAACCGCACCAATAGCACCTGCTCTACTCATATAATTTGCAGTACCTTCTAATCCTAATTGACTAAAATATAGAGGAAAATCCTCACTTTGTGCTTTTATTCCAATAAATGCACAAATGCTTAATACAAATACAAGAATTCGTTTCATATTACTATAAATTATTTGAAAAATTATCGTCTAATAGAACCACCACTTCGAGAACCACCTCTTGAACCTCCACCAAATGAGCTTCCAGAAGAACGAGTAGAAGAAGAATTACTGCTTCTATTGATACTTCTCGAACTATTATTATTTCTTTGAGTAGGTCTGCTAAAAGTATTCTTATTGCTATTAGTTTGTCTGCCGATAGTAGAAACCTTACCTCCTCTATTCATACCCGGTTTCATAGTATTAGTTGTAGATGTTGGCTTATTATATTTCTTTGCATTAGAAGTGCGCGTCAAATTACCTTTATTAACATTTGTAGCCTTACCTCCTTTAACACTGCTTCTTGTAATATTGTTCTTTATTGAAGAACCGCTAACATTTCCTGCTCTTTTTATACTTCCTCCGACAGAACTACCTCTATACATATTTGAGTTATAATCCATAGAGTTAAAATAACAAACATCATAGTGAGGATGATGGTGATGATGGTGGTGATAGTGATGATGATGATGATACATAGGATACCAACAAGGATCATACCATCCATAATAATGAGATGGGTACCACCAACTATAACCTAAGTAAATAGATGTTCCCCAGTAAAAAGGGTCATATGTATACCAATATAAATTAGTATAATAGTCAGCATAATAATCTCTATACACCACTGGGTGATAAAATCTTCTTAAACGAGCACTATAAGCGTAATCATAATAATCCTCTTCCGAATATTCAGCATAATTTACATCGTATTCAGTTTGCAAAGAATCGATTTCATAAGACTCGGGCTGAGAAACACCTTCCTCTCTCCTTATCAACTCTCTATAATGTTGCTTTTGCTTTACATAATTGCTATCTTTATAGATTACATTCTCAGTATCTTCTGCGAAAAATGGCTCATGCTCTTTTATATTCGTAGCATAGACATCATCATATCCAATAGTAGGGATAGAAAGCCCGCAACCATTAAAAATTAACAATATAAATAATCCGCAAAATGCAAAACATAAACTTCTAAATAAACCTTTTATCTTCATAATCCAATGTTTTTCTAAAAAATGTTTATAAAATATTTGTATCTTTGCAACACATTTGAAAAGACAAAAATACAAATATTTTTTTGTCTTACAAATAAACAAACGTTAAATAGATATAAAAAGTTGTATAAATATGGCAAAAGATTTTGTAAAACGCTCTGAAAACTACTCAGAATGGTATAATGAATTAGTAGTTAGAGCAGACTTAGCAGAAAACTCATCTGTAAGAGGTTGTATGGTAATAAAACCATACGGATACGCAATATGGGAAAAGATGAGAGATGAATTAGATAGAATGTTCAAAGAAACAGGACACCAAAACGCATACTTCCCACTTTTTATTCCGAAATCATTCTTTGAAAAAGAAGCAGAACACGTAGAAGGCTTTGCAAAAGAATGTGCAGTTGTAACACACCACCGTCTAAAACCTAAAAAAGACGGTTCAAAAGGCTTAGAACCAGATCCAGACGCAAGATTAGAAGAAGAACTAATAGTAAGACCAACCTCAGAAACCATTATTTGGGACACATACAAAGGTTGGATAAAATCTTACCGCGACCTACCAATCCTTTGCAATCAATGGGCAAACGTAGTACGTTGGGAAATGCGTACAAGAATGTTTTTAAGAACAGCAGAATTCCTTTGGCAAGAAGGACACACAGCACACGCAACAGAAGAAGAAGCAGTAACAGAAACAAAACAAATGTTAGAAGTCTATGCCAACTTTGCAGAAAACTATATGGCGATGCCAGTATTAAAAGGCGTGAAATCACCAAACGAACGCTTTGCCGGAGCAATCGACACCTATTGTATAGAAGCAATGATGCAAGACAAAAAAGCCCTACAAGCAGGAACCTCACACTTTCTTGGTCAAAACTTCGCAAAAGCCTTTGACGTAAAATTCCTATCAAAAGAAAACAAATTAGAATACGTTTGGGCAACATCTTGGGGCGTAAGCACAAGACTTATGGGAGCCTTAATCATGTCGCATTCCGATGACAACGGACTTGTTCTCCCTCCAAAACTTGCACCAATCCAAGTAGCAATCGTTCCAATCTTCAAAACAGAAGAAGAATGCGAAAAAATAAACGCCGAAGTAGCAAGAATCCAATCAGAACTCAAAGCAAAAGGCATCAGCGTTAAGTTTGACGATAGAAGAGAATACAAACCAGGTTGGAAATTCAGCGAATACGAATTTAAAGGCGTGCCTGTACGTTTAACAATGGGTGCAAGAGACCTTGCAGAAGGCAAATGCGAAATAGCAAGACGCGACACCTTGGAAAAACAAACCATTGCAGTAGAAGATGCAGTAGCAACAATAGAAAGACTCTTAGAAGAAATCCAAGCAAACCTTTTCTTGAAAGCAAAAACATTTAGAGAAGAAAACACAAGAAAGGCAGACACTTGGGAAGAATTTGTAAACATATTGGAAAACGAAGGAGGCTTTATCTCAGCACACTGGGACGGCACACCAGAAACAGAAGAAAAAATTAAAGAACTAACAAAAGCCACAATACGTTGCATACCATTTGACGCCGTAGAAGAAGAAGGCAAATGTATCCTAACAGGCAAACCTTCAAACAAAAGAGTAATATTTGCAAAAGCATACTAAAAAATAAAAAAACGCTCGTTTGTCAAAATAAAACAAAGACTCACGAGCGTTTTTCTTTGGGTTTGGTGTGTATTAACCAGGAAAACTTCTAAAAAACATAACATCTGGAAACAAGAAACAGCAAGGAATAAGAAGAAATACAACTATAGAAAATACAAAATAAGATATAGCTATTCCTGCTATTGCAAATCCTCTTGGTTTACGAAATACACCTATAAGAGATGATATAAGTCCTAAAAGACTTAATAAAAATATTAATAAAGGTGTCCATTCACTTCTTATTGGCAAAATCCACCCAAACAATAAACCATACAATAAAAGTGCGCATAATGCTATAATAAAGCCTGCAACACCCATTTCATTTTTATTTTCAGTTTGATTATTCATAACTATTGTATTATTTTATGATTTTGTGTTTTTTTGATATTTGTTTTTCATTTTTATATCACTTTTTCTTTTTCTACAAATACCAAATAGTGATTAAATTAAAGCTTCAATAACAGTTAAAATCACACCTGTAAGAGCAATTACTAAGATTATATCTAAACAAGACAAAACTAAACCTGCTATAGCCAATCCTCTTGGTTTTCTAAATATTCCTATTAATGAGAATATAAGTCCTAAGGTCCATAAAATCCAGTTAAGAATTGGAGTCCAAGAAAATAAAAGTGCGCATAATGCTAAAACAAATCCTGTAATTCCTATTCCATTTGTCTCTTTTTCGGTTTGATTAACCACAACTATTGTGCCATTTTGATTATTTTGTGTGTCTTTACTATTTTTTTCCATTTTAATTCATTTTTTCTTTTTTGCCCAAGTCCCAAATGGCGATTAAATGATTTTTCTCTTTGACTTATAGGCATAAAAAAACGTGGGACTTTTTTCTTACCGTTGAATGAGGTCCTCGAAACTACCTGTTTACCAAATAAGAAAAGCCCACGATATTACTCGTGAGCGTTTTGACTTATCTTTTGGTAAACTTTGATGAAATTTTCGAGGTTTCATTCAACCAAATCTAAGCAAAAACGCTTTTATGTCGTATTAAAATTTACTAAGTCTAAATTGTAATTTTTCTTTTTCTCCTTTTTGTCCTCCTTTTTTAAGTTTAAATTTTCTACCCCGCAAAGGTATAACAAATTTTTAAAAGCACAAAAATTTGGTGCGCTAAATTTTTGCACTGATTTCAAAAGAAAGAAGACATGTAAATGAAAGAAAAATCTAAAAAAATCTTTCTGTTATAAATATATTACTATTTCTTTGTTATTATTTATATTATTATTCATGTCCTACATTTAAATTGACACCCCTTGTAAAGTTAAATTGATACCCCTTGTTAGTTTAAATTGACACCCCTTTTTAAGAGAGAAAAAAAAGCAAAGAAAAAATTTAAAAATCCTAAGGAAAATTCTAAAAAAGCAAAGAAAAAATCTGAAAAAGTAAAGAAAAAATTAAAGAAATCTTTGCTTTAAAAAATTAAGTATTTTGATTTAGTGTATTTTATTTAAGACAAAATACTTCAAAAATTTCGGATTAGGGTTTTAAAGTCCAAAATTTTTGAAGTATTTCGCAGTTTAGGTCTAAGAAAAAGGCGGTTATTCTTTATTTTTATTCGTTTTTTTTAATGGTTTCTTAGTCTCCGTCAAGTACTGCTGTGGTATTTGTGGTTTCTACGCCGGTTTACGCCTTATTCCTATGATAACAACAATTTTCTATTGGTATCTTCAAGAATTTGCATTTGCTGTATGGCTATTTTATTCAATTTCACCAATCTTTCGTTTTGTGGCATATTTTCATTTATAAAAACTGCATTTAGATTTTCTAAGTTTGATAAACATATAAGTTCATTTATAGTAGCATAATCTCGAATATTGCCTTTTAAATTAGGATTGGTTTCTCTCCATTGTTTTGCTGTCATTCCAAACAATGATACATTTAATACATCTGCTTCATTAGCGTAAAGATATGATATTTGTTGGGGAGTTAATTCTTGCGGTATTAAATTCTTTTTAATTGCATCTGTATGTATATGATAATTTATTTTTGATAATTCACGTTTTGCTGTCCAGCCTAATAATTTCTGCTTTTCTTCTTGAAGGCGTTGATATTCTTTTACGAGCAATAATTGAAAACGAGGACTAATCCACATTCCAAAGTGATATGCAATATCTTTATGTGCGTAAGTCCCTCCATATCTTCCAGCCTTTGCAACAATACCAATAGCATTGGTTTTTTCAATCCAACTTTTTACTGAAAGCACAAAGTTATTACTTCCTGCCATATTTTTAATTGTACCGAATTCGGTATAATTAAAATTGGGATTGTATAAAGATTCCCACTCCCCTATGTATTCTATTGTACTTTTAAGACTTAACCAACGAAATATTACATGTTCTTGCATTTGGCTATGTGCCATATCTGTAAGAGAAATATAATCTTCATTGTTTTGAGGTAGAATTGTTATTACTGAATCTTCAATATATATAACTTGTTGTTTTTTCATAAATACAAATTCTTAGTCTCCGTACTCCATTAGGAAGGCTTTGATGAATTGTTCTAATTCTCCGTCAAGTACTGCTGTGGTATCGGTTGTTTCTACGCCGGTTCTTACGTCTTTTACTAATTTATATGGATGTAAGACATAGTTTCGGATTTGGCTTCCCCATTCTATTTTCTTTTTACTGCCTTCTATTTCGGCTATTTTTTCTTTTTTCTTTCTTAGCTCCATTTCATAGAGTTGCGAACGTAGCATTTGCATTGCTTTTTCGCGGTTTTGTAGTTGTGAACGGGTTTGTTGGCACTCTATTACTATGTTTTCGGGTTTGTATCGTAGGCGTACTGCTGTTTCTACTTTGTTTACGTTTTGTCCTCCTGGGCCTGAGGAACGGAAAGTGTCCCATTCTATGTCGGCGGGATTGATATTTATTTCTATGTTTTCGTCTATGATTGGATATACATAGACAGAAGCGAATGAGGTTTGGCGTTTGTTTGCTGCGTTGAAGGGTGATTGTCTTACAAGTCGGTGTACTCCGCTTTCTCCTTTGAGATAGCCGTATGCATATTCGCCTTCTATTTCTATACTCACGCTTTTGATTCCTGCTACATCGCCTTCTTGGTAATCTACTTGTGATTGTTTGTAGTTATTCTTTTCTGCCCAACGTAAATACATACGCATCAGCATGCTTGCCCAATCACAGGATTCGGTTCCGCCTGCTCCTGCGTTTATTGTTATGATTGCTGATAGTCTGTCTTCTTCTGAGGAGAGCATATTCTTGAATTCCAAGTCTTCTATTAGGGTTGTAAGGCTTTCTATGTTTTGTTGGACTTCTGTTTCTTCAACAGAGCCTTCGTCATAGAATTCTTTTAGGACTTGAAAGTCTTCAAAGGCTGTGTTTACTGTTAGAAAGGATTGTAAACGGCTTTTTTTTTCGCTTAGTTGTTTAAGGAATTTTTCGGCTTCTTTGGGTTCTTGCCAAAAGTCTTCGGCTTGTGTTTTTTGTTGTGCTTGGTTGATGTCTTTTTCTAAGGCATCTACGTCAAAGACACCTCCTTAGAGTTGCTACTCTTTCTTGAAAGGTTTTTACTGCTTCGTCTATTGTCATGTTTTTTTATTTTCCTGTGTGTCCAAATCCGCCTTCTCCTCTTTGGGTTTCGTTAAGTGTTTCTACGAGTTGCCATTCTACTGTTTCGTGTTTGCTGACTACCATTTGTGCTATGCGTTCTGAGTCTTTTATTTCAAAGGCTTCTTGTGATAGGTTAATGAGTAGGACTTTTATTTCTCCACGATAATCTGCATCTATTGTGCCTGGCGAATTGAGAACGGTGATTCCGTTTTTGAAGGCTAAGCCTGAGCGTGGGCGTATTTGAGCTTCGGTGCCTGAGGGTAATTCTATGTAAAGTCCTGTAGGAATTAAGGCTCTCTGCATTGGTTGTAGGATTATCAGTTCAGAGAGATTGGCTCTTAAATCCATACCTGCCGACAAATTTGTTTCGTAGGCAGGTAGGGAATGTTTTGATTTGTTTATTATGTTTACTTTCACTGTTTGTAATTCTTGTTTTTAATCTGCGTCAGCGTAGATACTTGGTAGCGAGTTCATGATTATTGTTCCAGAGCCATCAACTGAGTAATTAGAGGTTCTACCTGACTCTGAATACATTTTGTTTGAAATCATTGCATACATCTCTGCTGGTGGTGTGGTAGCAAGTTGTTTTCTTCCTTCTTCGGAATTCATCAACTCTCTCATATATTTTATTCTTGCTTCTCTTTCTGCAACAGAAATTTTGTTAGTATAACCCACTCCTACAAGCTCATTGATATTGGTTGTAGGTTCTTGATGTTTTGGCGCTTCTGGTGCTTTTTCAGGTGCTTGCGGAGTAGCAACTGCTGTGATAGGACCTTGTATTATTCCTGTGATTTTAGTATCCGTTGCTTGTTTTGAGGAAGCAGAGGCCTCGGGTGTATTTCCCATAGGGAAAGGAATTTTTACAATTTGCGAACCTTCATTTGTTGGTTGTTTAACTTCATCTTCTTTCTTTGGTGCAGCAGATATTTCCTCTATGTCTTTTTTGTATGGAGGCTCTATTATATTTGTAGGAGTAGTTACTATTTCTGGTTTTTGTGGTTGTATTGGCTTAGGATCTAACGTTTTTGTATCTCTAACTACTGGCGAGAAGATGTCTTGTGATTCAAATCCTGTTGCTACTAATGTAATAGATAGTTTTTCTCCTAATGTGTTATCTGTTCCTGTACCCCAGATTAAATCGACTTCTGTATTAGTGATTTGTTCTAAGTATTGAGTAATAGTATCTATTTCTTCCATACGTATTTCGTGCTCTTCGGAAGATTGGAAGTATAATAATGCTTTTTTAGTTGCTGATATATCGTTATCGTTAAGTAGTTTAGATGTTGTTGCTGCTTGAATTGCTTCCATAGCTCTGTTTTCTCCTTCTGCAATTCCTGTTCCCATTAAAGCAACTCCTGATCTTTCCATAACAGATTTAACATCACGGAAGTCTACTCTAACCGTATCTGATTTAGTCATCATTTCAGAAATTCCTTTTGCAGCTGTTAAAAGAATATCATCCGCAATGGCGAAAGCTTTCTTCATAGTAAAGTTTCCGAATTCACGCAATTTGTCAGTGTTTATAGTGATTATAGCATCTACTTGTTCTCTTAATTTCAAGATACCATCTTGTGCTTGTGTTTTTCTTTTTCTTCCCTCAAATGAGAACGGCAATGTAACAACCCCTACTACCAAAACCTTTTCTTCGGTTGTTTCTATTTTTATTTCTTTTGCAAAACGTGCTATCACAGGAGAGGCACCTGTTCCTGTTCCTCCACCCATTCCTGCTGTAATGAAAAGCATTCTTGTGTTATGTGATAGACATGATTTTATTTCGTCTTCGGCTGCTTCGGCTGCTTCACGCGCTTTTTCTGGCTCGTTACCAACTCCTAAACCGCCTTCACCTATTTTAATTTTTGTTGCAACAGGAGAAGCATCTAATGATGGTTGGTCTGTGTTACAAACTATGAAATCAACATCTTTAATTCCAGAATTAAACATGTGATTTACCGCATTTGTTCCAGCGCCTCCAACTCCTAAAACTTTAATGTAGGATGATTGCTCTTTTGGAGCGTCCATTTTTAATAAATTATTTTCAGTTATTTCGCTTTCAAATTGCATAAATTCTTCCATACTACTCAAATATTAAATGATAACAATATATCAGTTTGTAAAATTACTACTTTTTATACACACAATAATGATTTAATTCATAGAGTTTTTCACAAAAGCATGTTAATAATGCTTATTCTTTACCCTCTCCTATAAAACTTGCAAGCCAAACGCTAATTTTTTCTCCAAGCCCTTTCTTTTTTGATGTATTTGTAGAAGTTCCTGTTATATCCACTTCCGAAATATTATTTTCCTCTAATTTTTCTTCTTTTTCAACAATAGGCTCTTGTTGTGCATCTATATCTTGCAATGCTTTTAGTATCAACCCTATTCCTGTTGCGTGCATTGGGTGTTTCATCTCTTCGGTTATACTTCCTGAAAGATGTTCTTCTGGTGTTCCCACACGAACATCTAATCCTAAAATAAACTCTGCAAAATTATCAATACCTTGTATCTTTGCTCCACCACCTGTAAGAACTACGCCAGCTATAAGTTTCTTTCTATCATATCCCGTATTTTGTAATTCATATTGCACTTGTTCTAATATCATTTCAACTCGTGTTTTAATTACTCGCGTAAGTTGTTGAACAGATATTTCTCTTGGATCTCTTCCTCTAAAACCTGGTATAGATATTATTTCATTTGCTGATGTAGGTGTTTCAAGACATGCTCCAAATTTTTGTTTTAATGCTTCGGCTTGTGTTTTTATTATAGAACAGCACTCTTTTATATCATTTGTAATAACATTTCCCGCTAATGGGATTACAGATGTATGGCGTATTATACCTTCATGGAAAATTGCAACGTCAGTTGTGCCTCCTCCTATATCAACTAAACATACTCCTGCATCTTTTTCATCTTCATTTACTACTGATTCTGCTGATGCTATTGGCTCTAAAACTAATTTCTTAACTCTATACCCTGCTCTTTCTACACTTTTATAAATATTTTGTATGTTTCGCACACTTCCTGTTATCAAATGAAAATCTCCTGCTAAGCATTTACCTATTCTTCCTACTGGATTGAGCGTAGGTGTATCGTTATCCACTATAAAACTTTGAGGAATAACATCTATTATTTGTTTTTCATTTTTTATGTTAAGAGAGTATTGCTCATTTATTAACCTTTCAACATCTTCT
The DNA here is from genome assembly GCA_045644685.1 of Candidatus Onthomorpha sp. GTDB lineage: Bacteria > Bacteroidota > Bacteroidia > Bacteroidales > P3 > Onthomorpha. Next base: position 15,021 of record JAZRHI010000035.1, on the reverse strand, counting down.
TTTGTAATTATATGTTCTTCTTCGTTAATAATGATGTTACTTCTGTGTTGTTGAGAAGTAATATGGTGTCCTGCAATACCTACATAGACTTCATCTACTTTGTAACCTGACATCTCTTCGGCTTGATCTACCGCTATTTTAATAGATGTGGCTGTATCTTCTATATTCTTTACAAGCCCCATTTCTACTCCATGAGATTCAGTTTTACCCATACCGATTATGTGAATCTCCTTATTGTCTTGTCTTTCTGCAATAAAAACTGCAATTTTTGTCGTTCCGACATCAATTCCTACTACTATGTTTTTCATATCATTTATTGTGTTTAATTATTTATTTTCTTATGCAAACTGCTTGGCCTTCAAACTCTAATTTCACTTCACTATAATTATCCCAACCAAATTCTGAAAAGCCTTCTTTATATAAGTTGTTTAGTTTTATTAGTTTATCATCTATCTTATCCATATCACCTAATTTTATTACATAATCACCAACTTTCGGAAGTAATTCATAAGTCCCGTTCTTTACATAATAAATTTGGTCTATTTGATTGTAAAGTATAGTGTCTTTTCTTAGTTTTGTAGTTATAGTGTATATATTGTAAGTGATAGGTGTTTGAGATGAATCTATTTTTTGTAATCCTTTTAAATTTTCTTTTATATCTCCATTAGCAATAAGCACATTGGCTGCTTTGTGTCTTAATATATTGCAGATATTCCCTTCATCGTCTATGTAATATTGTGTGCCATTACTGTTGATTATGCGTAATATCGGATTGTTTTGCATTACCGATACTTTTAGTGTTCCAAGTAAATCTAAATATACATCAGCAGAATAAATAAAGTTTTTCTTTCTCAAAAACTCTTCTATTTCTACTGTTTCCAATTCTTTTCTTTTATATTTTGTGAAGTCTCCATATTTCTTGATTAGCAAAGCATGAACTTGATTTTCTGTTATTAGTTTATCTGAGCCTTTATATAGGATTTCAATTTCTATTTTAGACACAGGCAAATTCTTCATTGTAATATTTGTTACAATGACAAGTAGGACAACTCCTATTATTATCAGAATAAATTTTAGTTTTTTATTCATTTTCTGCTAACGATTGCATTATTGGTTCTACTAATTGGTCTATATCGCCTGCGCCAAGTGTTACTAATAGTTCAGGTTGTAGTGCCGAAAGTAATGGTAGTAATTGTTCTTTCGTAACATGGTATTTATCCATTTTATTTATTTTGTGCAATATAGTCTTTGAAGTAATTCCTGGTATAGGTTCTTCTCGTGCTGGATAGATTGGTAATAGTATTACTTCGTCTAATTTTTCTAATGCTAAGGCAAATTCATCCGCAAAGTCCTTTGTTCTTGAATAAAGATGTGGTTGAAATATTCCACATATACGTTTCTCAGGATGTAAGTGCTTTAAAGAGCTAATTGTTGCATCTATTTCTTCCGGATGATGTGCATAGTCATCGTAATATATAGTATCTTGTGTTTGAAGCTTTAAATCAAATCTACGTTTCATACCTTGGAAAGATTTTAAAGCATCTCTTAATTCATATTCATTTACACCTAATTTCAGAGCTATCGATAATGCAAGAACAGCGTTTTCAATATTATGAATACCTGGGTAAGTCATTTGCATATCATAGTAAACCTTGTCTGGTGTATGGTAATCGAAATAATAACTTCCTTTACTAACTCTAACATTCCAAACATAGAAATCAGATTCTATATCAGTTAAAGAATATGTATTGGATTTTATTTCTTGTTTTGTTTCGATTTCTATTCCTTTTTTAAGATATACTTGTCCGTTTTCTTTGGTTTGATTTACGAATTGCGCGAAAGAATTTTCTAAATCACGATAATTTTTGTATATGTCTAAGTGATCGGGAGAGATTGAAGTGATTGCCGAAACGTAAGGAGTAAGTTGTAAAAATGATCTATCATATTCATCTGCTTCTACTACAACATATTCGGATTTCTCATCAAACAACATATTTGTTTGATAATTATTAGATATTCCTCCTAAAAATGCAGAACATCCTATCTTGCTTTTGTTTAATAAATGAGCAAGTAATCCTGATGTAGTAGTTTTTCCGTGAGTACCTGCTATGGCTATTACTTTTTTATCTTTTATTATTTCTGCTAAGGCTTTTGCTCGTTTTTCTATTTTCAAACCTTTTTGTAGAACTGTTTGTAAGATATTATTATCAGAAGGTATTGCAGGAGTATATATTACCATGTCTATATTTTCTGGTAAGTGTGCAGGATTGTCTTCATAAGTAATGTTCATTCCTTCTGCTTCAAGCTGAATACATAGTTGTGTTCTGGTTCTGTCATATCCGTAAACACTATGCCCATTATTATTTAAATAACGAGCAATAGCACTCATTCCTATTCCACCTATACCTATGAAATAATATACCTTTGTGTTCATTTATTTTTTTAGTATTTTTTCAATTTGTTCTACTATTCTTTTGTCAGCATCGCGTATGCCAAGATTTTTAATGTTTAATGACATTTCTTCTTGTTTAGACTTATCTTTCACCAATCTATCTAATTCTTCTATTAGTCTTTCTCTTGATTCAACATCTTTAACCATTATAGCAGCGTTCTTTGATACCAAAGCATTAGCGTTTTTAGTTTGGTGATCTTCTGATACATTCGGAGAAGGTACTAATATACATGGTTTGCCAACTATACATAATTCTGAAATAGCTATGGCTCCTGCTCTTGATATTATTACATTTGCCAAAGAATATGCTTGTTCCATTTCATAGATAAAGTCATAAACTTTGATATTTGAAGAGTTTATTTGAGCCACTCTTTCTTTTGCTTTCTCAAAAAACCATTTTCCTGTTTGCCATATTAGTTGTATGTCATTTTTAACAAAATATTCAAGATTGTTTATTATGCTTTCGTTTATTGTTAAAGCACCTAAACTTCCTCCAACAACTAATACTATTGGTTTATCTAAGCTTAAACCAAATGTTGTTACCGCCTTAGATTTTATTTCTTCTATATTATCTGATAAGTGTGAGATATTTTGACGAATTGGATTGCCTGTGAAAACTATTTTGTTGCTTGGAAACCATCTATCCATATTTTCATAAGCTACACATATCAAATTCACACCATCAGCTAAGATTTTATTTGTTACTCCTGGATAAGAGTTTTGTTCTTGTATAAGTGTAGGTATTTTTTGTGTTACAGCCGAACGCAATATTGGTCCAGATGCATATCCTCCTACGCCTATAACAACATCAGGTTTAAATCCCTTTATTATTTTCTTTGCTTGTAACATAGAAGATAATAATTTGAATGGGAAAGAAACGTTTTTCCATAATTTCTTTCTTTGAAATCCTGCAACAGGTAAGCCAACGATTTTATATCCTGCTTGTGGTACTTTTTGCATTTCCATTTTGCCTTTTGCACCAACAAATAATATATCTGCATCACTATACTTATTCATTATAGCATTCGCAATTGATATTGCAGGGAATATATGCCCGCCTGTACCTCCACCACTTATTATTACTTTCATGCTTCTTCTGTATTTATATTATCTATTTGTGAATTTTCTTCTTGTTCTATCTGCTCTTTTTTAGCAGTTGCATTTGCTGAACTTATGTTAAGTATTATTCCTAATGCGAAACTGCTAACCAAAAACGAACTACCTCCATAACTAACGAAAGGCAAAGTTTGTCCTGTAACAGGTATAAGACCAGTTGCCACTAACATATTTATCAAAGTCTGTATTATAATGACTAAGGATATACCCATAGCAAGATTACTTCCAAATACTCCTTGTGCTTCTCGTGATACTCTTATACATCTGTAAAACAAAACTAAATATGCCAAAAGAAGAAAGACACACATAACAATACCACCTTCTTCTAATATGATAGCAAAAATAAAATCGTTGTGAGATTCACTCAAAAATCGTCCTTCAATAGTATTACCTATACCACGACCAGTTAAACCGCCCGTTGCGATAGCCATTATTGCAGAATTCATTTGATTATATTCGTTAGGGTCGTTATTAGAGTAACCAACAATTCTATTTATCCAAGTGGCAACTCTACCTATCTCGACTCCGGCATAGTAAAGTCCAAAAACGATTGATAATATAACGACTCCTCCAAGAATAACTTTTAGCAAATGTTTTGCTCTTGCACCAGCTATATATAGCAAAATAAAACATGACAAAAATATGATACCAGCTGTAGAAAAATTCTCAAAGAAAATTAAACCACAAATGATACCTATTTTTGAAATCAAGAAGAAAAAATTATTCCACTCTTTGACTTGTTGTTGTAAGGTTTTTAATTCAAATGCCACATAAATGATAAGAAAATATTTTGCTATCTCTGATGGTTGGATTTGTAAGCCTATGAGTGGTATTACTAACCAACGATTTGCGTCCTTCCCAAACAACGAACCCAGCACTAAGGTTAGAAGCAATATAACTGCAAAAATTACATAAAAAACATTAGTCCGCTTGCCATAATTATCGTACTTTATTCTGCTTGCTATATAGGTTGCAAAAATTCCCAAGCATATTATACCTGCATGTTTAAGCAATAAGAAGGTTATATCTCCATTTATACGATATGTAACTCTACCTATACTTGTAAATACAAAGATTAAAGAAACTATAGACAATATTAAATATATTGTCCAAATGATTTTATCTCCTTTTATCTTTGGTCTTAAAAATTCTGCCTTCATTTAGTTATAATTCATTAACTAATTGTAAAAATCTATTAGCATTATCTTCTATATTTTCCTCACAGCCATTAGCAGGAGAATATATTACAACATCAGGATCGTTAGCAAAATAATATGCCATTTTAACTGCATCAGACAAATTGTTTACTTGAATAAGATTTGTCAAGCCACTAAATATTTTAGACATAGAATTATTTTTTTCTCCTACCACTATCAATGTGTGCACCTTTTCTTTCACTGAATTAGTCAATGATAAGAAATTTGCATTTTCATCATCTATTTCAAGTATCCATATAATTGGATTGCCTATTGTTTCGAAAGTAAACCAAGTTGAGTTAGGTGTTATACTTTTTGAGTCATCTATATATTTTACACCTTTGATATTTGCAACTAATTGTTTCTTATGTTTAGCAGTTTCTTTACTGGCAAACATGCTTTTTAAAGTCTCGTTTCTTAATCGTGAGATTTCTGAGTATTGTCTTCCTGCCAAAGTTGAATATACAGTTCTTCCTTGTGTTGCTAACTTGTCGATAGTCATTATTATCTTAATTTAAGTGTTACTATTGTTGTTACTGCTAAAATGATAGATACTATAAAAAATCTCTGAACGATTTTTTGTTCAGGATAACCTTTCTTTTGATAATGGTGATGAAGAGGGGACATAAGGAATATACGTCTTCCTTCTCCATATTTCTTCTTTGTATATTTGAAATAAGAAACCTGCATAACAACAGAAAGATTTTCTACTATGAAAACTCCACATAAAATTGGTATCAACAACTCTTTTCTTATCAAAATAGCAAATACGGCTATTATTCCGCCTATTGCTAATGAACCAGTGTCGCCCATAAAAATTTGAGCGGGGTGAGTATTGTACCAAAGGAAGCCCATAGTTGCTCCAACGAAAGCTGCAATGAAAATAGTCAATTCCCCAACATTCGGAATATACATTATATTCAAATAATTAGCGAATATAATATTTCCAGATACCCAAGCCAAAATTGCTAAACAAGCACCGATTATAGCAGACGTACCTGTCGCCAATCCATCTATACCATCGGTGAGATTTGCTCCATTGGAAATTGCCGTAATGAAAAAGATAACAATAGGAATGAATATCAACCAAGCATAATCCTTATAGTCATCTCCTATCCATTTAATTAACCAACTATAATCAAACTCATTATTTTTTACAAATGGAATAGTAGTTTTTGTAGAGCGAGAAGACTCTTCTTGAAACTCCACTTTGGCTTTCTCATACTGTGATTTGTTTTGAAGATTATGTTGTTCTGAATATTGAGCTATTTCGGTTTTCTCTTTTATTGTTATATCTGGATGAAAATACATCATACATCCAACAACTACACCTAAGATTACTTGTCCTACAACTTTCAATTTACCACTTAATCCCGCTTTATTCTTTCTAAAAACCTTGATATAATCATCTATGAACCCTAAAATCCCTAACCAAACAGTAGTTATAAGCATTATTATAACATAAATATTATCTAACTTAGCGAATAATAATGTTGGGATAAGTATTGCCGCCAATATTATAAGCCCACCCATTGTTGGAGTACCTTCTTTTGCTTTTTGTCCTTCTAATCCTAAATCTCTTACAGTTTCTCCTACTTGTTTTCTTCGCAAATAATTTATCAACTTCTTGCCAAAAACTATCGTAATAAGCAAAGATGTTATTACTGCACCAGCAGCACGGAATGAAATGTACTGAAACACCCCTGTCCCTGGTAAGTCAAAACTTGTATGTAACCAATCAAATAAGTAATACAACATATTATTATTCTATTTTTTTATTATCAATATTTTAACACTTCTTCTTTATCGTCAAAATGATGCTTCACTCCACTTATCTCTTGATATGTTTCATGTCCTTTACCTGCTACAAGAATTATATCATTCTTATCTTTTGCTAATTGCGAAGCCAGTTTAATCGCTTGTCTTCTATCGGTTATGCAGAATAAAGATTCGTTATCAATAACACCTTTTTTCATATCTTCAATAATGTCGTCAGGATTTTCAAAGCGAGGATTATCAGATGTTAATATCACAATATCACTACCCTCTTGTGCAATCCTTGCCATTTCTGGACGTTTAGTCTTATCTCTATTACCTCCACATCCAACAAGCGTTATCAATTTTCCTCCAAGTTTTATTTCGTTAATTGTGCTTATTACATTAAGTAGAGCATCTGGTGTATGAGCGTAATCTATTATAGCAACAGCACTGGTTTTCAATCTATAAGTTTCAAATCTACCTGCTGCTGCTTTTAGTTTACTTAGTCCTAATAATATTTCCTCTTGTTTCAATCCACACAACTCTGCGATAGAATAAATAGCCAACAGATTGTAAGCATTAAATTCGCCAACTAATTGAGTAGATACTTCCTTACCGTTTATATTTAGCAACAAACCAAAGAAACTATTTTCAATTATTTTAGCCTTAAAGTCCGCCATTCTGCTCAAACTATAAGTGTATTTTTTAGATTTTGTAGATTCAACCATTTTTTCGCCATTCTTGTCATCTATATTAGTTAACGAAAAAGCATTTGCTGGTAATGAATCAAAGAATCCTTTTTTAGCATTTATATAGTTTGCAAATGTCTTGTGATAATCTAAATGGTCGTGAGTAATATTGCTGAACACTCCTCCGTAATACGATAAACCCCAAATTCTATATTGATCCACTGCATGAGAACTTACTTCCATAAAAACATATTCGCAAGAGTTCTCAACCATTTCATTCAATAATTTATTCAAACTTAAAGCATCAGGAGTTGTATGTGTAGATACTACTTCTCTATCTCCGATTCTATTTACTATTGTAGAAATCAATCCACATTCATAGCCTAAACTTTTGAATAAATTATAAGATAAAGTTACTGTTGTTGTTTTTCCGTTTGTTCCTGTTATACCTATTAGTTTTAATTTAGAAGAAGGATTATCGTAATAGTTCCTTGCTAAGATTGCTAACGCCTTTGCAGAATTTTCTACCTTTATGTAAGTAACTCCTTCTTGTAGTTCATTTGGCATTTGTTCCAAAACGATGGCCTTTGCTCCGTCTTTAATAGCCGATTCTATAAAATTATGTCCGTCTATTTGTGTTCCCTTTTGAGCTACAAAAAGACTGCCTTCTTGAACCTTACGAGAATCAAAAACTATATCACAGATAGATATATCAAGATTTCCTATCTGTTCAATAACTTCAAGATCTAATAAAATATTCCTTAGACTTATTTTCATTTTTCTTGATTTTAATTTAATTTTTCACGACTTCCGGAACCGCAAGCTCTAATATAATTACCTCATCACTAATAGCACTTCCCGGAGCAATGCTTTGCTTAACAACTTTTCCTTTTCCCTTAAATCTAACCCTCATTCCAATATTTTCAAGCATATAAATAGCATCTTTAATAGTCAATCCCACAACGTTAGGCACAACATCCTTTTTTAAATAGTATGGAGTAAATACCAAACTATCGTTAATCTCTCTAACTTTTAGCCAAGTTGATGCTGGCAAATCAAGCTCAAATCCTAAGGCTGAACAGAATGATGAATAAGAATCCCTATTTCCAAACTTCATAACAGGAACCTTTTTTTCAGTTGTACTACCTACCTTGCTTAACGCTATTCTTGTACCCACAACTCTATCAGACAAATCTCTGAAAACAGGAGCTGCAAGATCTCCTCCATGAGTTTTTGCTCCTCTTGGCTTACTGATAACTACAATGCAAGAATATTTTGGCTCATCTGCCGGGAAATATCCAACAAAAGATGCTCTATGTTGAATAAATCCTTCTTTTGAATCGTAACCCAACTCTGCTGTTCCCGATTTTCCCGCAATTCCGTAAGAAGTCCCGCTTAATCTTCTACCCGTTCCGTTATTCACTACTCCCTTCAACACTTTGTGAATAGAATCTCTTGTACTTCTCTTACAAATACTATCCTTTATAACAATAGGCTCAAATCTTTTTTCAATAACTCCACCTCTCAACACCTCTGTTACAAATTGTGGTTTTACCATTTTACCATTATTTGCAATAGCATTATAGAATGTAAGCATTTGAAGCGGAGTCATTCGAGTAACATAACCAAAACTCATTCTCAATAAGTCGGTTGGGTTTTCAGACGAACGAATGATTGGTTTAGGCTCGTGAACATCTATATCCAATCCTAACTTCTCGTATCTGAAATATTGCGTTAAATCTTCCTTAAATAGCTTTCTCTTTTCAGCACTGCCATAGTGATTATAAACCAACTGACTTATTCCCACATTCGATGAAATCTCCAAAGCTCTTTCAAAACTTACATTTCCTTTATTCACTTTGCCCACATCCTCTATCGGTTTTGCATTACCAGGAAAATGCTTTACTCCCGTAGGAACAGAATCTGAAAGACTAACAAGCCCTTTATCTAACATCATCATAGCAGTTACTGTCTTAAATGTTGAACCCGGTTCAAAAGAACTTGAAATTGCTATATTATTGTTTTCGAAATATGATCCATTTATGTCTGTAAAACTTGCTATCGCCCTAATAAATCCTGTTTCTACTTCCATTAAAATCACACAACCACTTTCTGCACCATTGGTTTCCAAACAATTCATAAGAGAGTTTTCAGCCAATTCTTGCAAGCTAACATCTATGCTTGTAACAACATCATATCCATTTCTGGCTACTATCTTTTCATCTTGATCGTATGGAACCCAAACGCCCTCTATTATTCTTTTTTCTATACGACTGCCTTTCTCTCCTCTCAAATATTGATTGAATCCTCCATCTATGCCATTGTAACAAGTATCACAATCACCTGTCAATTTTATTCCTATTGTTCTTCTTGCCAAAGGATAATAAGGATAAACTCTCTTACCCTTTTCTACTATGTGAACTCTATGACTTAATCTATAACTTACTTGTTTGTTATTTTTACTCTTTATTTTTCTACCTATTATAGGGAATGTTTTTAGTCTTTGTAACTCTTCGTAAGTTATATCTTTTGCAACAGGAATTCCTCTATTGTTTTTAGCATTTCTACTCTCTAAAAAATATTTTTGATATTCCTTTGAAGATTTCGCATCCTTTCTGTAAGCAAAGATTTTAGCCAAGCTATCACACATTGGCTTCAATTCCATTTTTAACATCTTTTCTGGAATAACCCATTCCTTTTTACCCGTATTTCTATCCTTTTGCTTACCCAAATCAATGTACATATCATATATTGGAACATCTGTTGCCAACATCATATACTCCCCTGTATCATAATCTATCGAATATATATTTCCACGTTTTGATTGATATGTACGCTCTTTTACTGTTCTCTGTTTTTGTTTCTGTAATTCACGCTCATGTAAAGCCGTTTCCATATACAAGACTCTACCGAATATAAGTACAAATGCACTTACTACAAAGAGATATATCAAGGAGATTCTACGTCCTCTTTTTATATTATTTTTATCTTCTTGGTTATTCATTATCTTGTATTAGTATAACTTTTTTTATAGGTTCTCTCGACGCACCAACACCTATTGGAGCCAACGTTTTTTCTAATTGCATCATAGTTGAACTTCTTTGGTATTGAGTTTTTATGCTTGTACGTTTTATTTCTAATTCTTTAATTTCCTTATTAGTATTTTCAATGGCCTTTACCTTATTTTCAATAGCATATCTATTTGCAATATAAACTATCCATAAAATAGCAATTAACAAAAACAACCATTTATTTTTGCTAAACCAAGACTTCAATAATATATCCCCTCTTACAATATCTTTAAACTTCATCCTCTATTTCTTTTTTGCTATTCTCAATTTTGCACTTCTTGAACGAGGATTTGCAATCAATTCTTCCTCATTTGCTGTTATTGGCTTTCTATTTACCAACTCCAATTCATTCAATACATTCCCGAAGAAATCTTTCTCCACCTTCCCATCACAATTTCCCGACTTCATATAATTCTTCACCAATCTATCCTCCAAAGAATGGTAGCTCATAACTACAAGTCTTCCTTCTTTACTTAATAATGGTGCTGTCTGCTCTAACATTTTTTGAAGCACGTCAATCTCTCCATTAACCTCTATTCTCAATGCTTGGAACACTTGTGCAAAAAACTTATTCTCCTTTCCTCTTGGAGCAAGCGATTGAAGCACTTCCTTCAACTGAGTTGTAGTTTTTATCCCTTCTATTTGAGAAGACTCTATCTTTTTCGCAATTTGATGAGCGTTTGACAACTCTCCGTATGTTGCGAATATCTTTTTTAATTGTTCGTATGTATAAGTATTAACTACGTCAGCCGCTGTCAGAACCTGCTTTCTATTCATTCTCAAATCAAGGTCCGCATCATAACGTGTACTAAATCCTCTTTCCGCACAGTCAATTTGATGCGATGAAATACCCAAATCTGCAAGTATTCCATCAACCTGAGTAATTCTATAAAGCCTTAAACAATTTACTAAGTTGCAAAAATTATCTTCTATCAAGGTAAATCTATCGTCATCGAGAGCATTCTTAACTGCATCGGCATCTTGGTCAAACGCGAACAAACTTCCTTCTTCTGAAAGATGCTTTAAAATTTCTCTTGAATGTCCTCCTCCTCCGAAAGTTAAATCAACATATACTCCATCGGGCTTAATATTTAAGCCTTCAATACATTCATTCAACATTACAGGAATATGATACTCTTCTTTTTGCATATATAAATCTTAAACCTTATCACATTCGACCTCTTGTAGATTACCAAGTAGTTCCTCTGCAGAAGAGATATAATCGAAGTCATCTTGGTTAAGCGAATTATAAGTATGAGCGTCCCAAACTTCAATAAATTTACCTGATGCAAGCAATACTATATCCTTATCTATATTAGCCATTGTTCTTTGCTCGATAGGAATCAGTATTCTATCACTTGAATCAAGTTCTACTATATTAGCCTGAGTCAATCTCCTATATAACCTTTTCGCTTTTGGGTCATAAGGGTTAAGATTTCGTTGAAGTCTTGCGACTTCTTCTTGAAATTCGGAGTAAGTAAAAAGTTCCAAGTACGAATCGTAAATGCTTTTTCTGAGAACGAACCTTGTATCATCAGAGGTAATAAGCTGCTTCTTCAAAGCAACAGGTAATTTCAACCTGCCGTTTGAATCGATTTTGCAAAACTCTATACCTACAATTGATGACATAATTCTACTATTTTTCAGTTTGTAAAATTACTACATTTCTCCCAAAAAAAAACATTTGTTGATAACTTTTTTCCATTTTCTCCCAAAAATTACCATTTTGTTGTTTGATTTTACGCATCAAAAAACAAAAAGTTTCATTTATTTCAAAATTTTATTCTACGGATAATCAGCTTTTTAAAACTAAAATCAAATTTAATTAAACCGCAATGGGTAACAAAACACTATCTTTGCACAAATTATAAAATTAAACCTATGGATAAATTTCACAAAACGCCATTTTATTTTTTTCTTTCTTTGATTTTGTTTGCGCTTTCTTCGTGTAACAACAACCCTAAGCAAGATTTGAAAAAATACACCCTTAACGGAAGAACACAAGGCACCTATTATCATATTGTATATTTTGCACCTGAGGACAAGTGGTGCGTAAAAAATAATTGGCAAACCTCATCTGAAATAAAGAATGGCATAGATAGTATTCTTAGTAAAATAGACTATTCTATCTCTCTTTGGAATAAAAATTCTCTTCTAAACAAAATAAACGACAACCAAAGCAACTTCATGGATAAAATCTTGATTGAGAACTTTATTGCAGCAGAAAAAATTTCTAAACTTACCGATGGAGCATTTGACATTAGCCTCGGAGCATTGATAGAAGCACATGGCTTTGCAGCAAAGGAAAGAAAAAAACTAACAGAACATGAAATTGACTCTATGATGCTTTATGTTGGCTATGATAAATTAAAAATAGAAGACAACAAACTAATAAAACAATACCCTCAAACAAGGATAGACTTCAACGCAATCGCACAAGGCTACACCACAGATAAGATTAGCGAATATTTAAAACGCAATCACATAAATCAACACATAGTCGATGTAGGAGGAGAAGTCTATGCAAGCAACCGAAAGCCCGATGGACAACAATGGAGAGTAGCAATAGAAAATCCTTCCAAAGACATGTATGCAGAAAGAGAATATAATAGTTTTGTTAAGCTTGAAAACAAATCAATAGTAACAAGTGGCAACTACCGAAAATACATAGAGGAAGATGGCATACGCCTTTCTCACACAATCAACCCAAAGACAGGACACTCCGTAAGACACAATCTATTAAGCGTTTCAGTGATTGCCGATGACGCAACCACAGCAGACGGATTAGCAACTGCCTTTATGGTAATAGGAAAAGATAAAGCAGAAGAATTTCTCAACGCCCACCCAGAATATGACGCAATCTTTATTTACTCGACCAAAGAAGGAGAAATAAAAACCTCACACACAAAAAATCTTGATAACATATTAGAATTTGTAGAATAAATGTTCATCAAACAAATAGAAAACTTCTGTAAATTTCCCTTAACACAAGACCAAGAAAATCTTGTAAAAAATCTTTCAAACTTCATCTTTCATAAAGATGATTGCAACATATTTATATTAGACGGCTATGCAGGAACAGGAAAAACCACAATAATTTCTGCACTCATCAAAACACTACCCTTTTACGGTATAAGGACAGAATTACTCGCTCCAACAGGACGAGCAGCCAAGGTTTTAAGCAATCGTTCCTCACAACAAGCCTACACCATTCACAAGAAAATCTATTACACTCAAATAGACAATTACTCAAACATAAGCCTTAAACTAAAAGAAAATAAGAATCACCACACCCTTTACATAGTTGATGAATCCTCAATGATAGGAGAAAATGACAACTTACTAAATGACTTATTCTCTTACGTTAAAAACGGAGTTAAAAACAAAATCATCCTCCTTGGAGACAAAGCCCAACTACCACCTGTTGGCAGTAGCGAATCTCCCGCCCTTAATCCCGACAGCTTACACCAAAGATTTTTTGAACCAATAGAATATTATCAACTAACACAAGTTGTAAGACAAGCCTTAAAATCTGGCATTCTAAAAAACGCAGCAAACATTCGTTGGGCAATAGAACACAAAACTCAACTCCCTATCTTTAAAACACAAGACCAAAAAGACTTTTGCCGAATAGAATCCATAGACTTTGAAGACACACTCGTCAATCAATACAGACAAATCGGCGAAAAAGAAGTAGTAGTCGTAACAAGAAGCAATTTCGCAGCCAATCAACTCAACCAATACATTAGAAACAGAATATTAGAAAAAGAAAACATAATAGACATTGGCGAAAAACTAATGTCTATTCGCAACAACTATTATTGGAATACCGAAGACGAATACTCCGACTTCATAGCCAATGGCGATATACTTGAAATAACCAACATCTTCTCATACGAAGAAAAATTTGGATTTAACTTTGCTAACATAGAAGCCAAGATAAACGAAAGCGAAATACGAATAGAACTAACAATAATGCTTGACACCCTCACCGATAAACAAGCTCACCTTTCGCAAGAAAAAGAAAGAGAACTCTATGACGCCATATTCGCTTACTATCAGCAAGACTGCAACAACAAAGCCCTTATTCATAAATCCGTAAAAGAAGACAAATACTTCAATGCACTACAAGTAAAGTTCTCAAAAGCCATAACCTGCCACAAAGCCCAAGGAGGAGATTGGCATACTGCATTTATATTAAACGAAGTCCAAACCGCAGAAGCCGAAAACCAAGACTACTTCCGCTGGCTCTACACAGCCGTAACACGAGCAAGAAAACAAATCTTCCTGATCAACTTCTCGGAAGAATTTTTCGTAAGTTAAACCCCCAAAATCTAAAAACCAAAAAGGCATATCAAAAGTGCAAAAAAGGCACATTATAGGTGCAAAAAAAGCACATTAAACTTACCATTTTGGTATATAATAAATAATATATAGAAAAACTATACTTTTGGAATATTATAAAAAAAAGACTGTTTTTTGGAGTTTTGTTTTTCATTTTTGTGTCTTTGATTTAAATTTTTAATTCTTTGTCTTATTTTTTTAATTCTTTGCTTTTTTTCATTTTTTCTTTGATTTATTTTTTTACCCCTTAATGGTAGAAGCATTACTATAACGAGGTAATTTTTTTCTTCACATTTGAGCTTAAAAGCTTTTTAATAAAAAATATTTGTGCTTTAAGAAATTTGTTATACCTTTGTGAGTTGAATAGATTATAAACGAAAAATTATGCCTATGGT
>JAZRHI010000034.1:0-40177 GCA_045644685.1 Candidatus Onthomorpha sp. | reverse complement strand
GTGAACACCTCTTACCATTCCGAACAGAGAAGTTAAGCCCTGCATCGCCGATGATACTGCTACACCAAGTGGGAAAGTAGGTCGCTGCCAGATTAAACCGAGAGCTTCGCTGAAAAGCGAGGCTCTTTTTTTTGTGCTTGTGCTTAGGTTTCTTCTTTGCAAACCTCGGTCTCTACATTTTATTGATTTGTGTTTAATTCTTTGATTTTCAAACTTTAAAGCAAAGGCTCAAAAAAGGGATGGGGTAAATAAGTCTTTTTTAAGCAAAGAAATGTGCTGATTTATTTGCCTGATAACCAAATAAATCATACCTTTGCAGAGTCTTTTACACAGAAACTCCTGTCTATAAGACGCATTTAATTTCTACTATTGTAGATGTAAATTCTTTCTTCCATGACTATTTTCGTCTATAAGACGCATTTAATTTCTACTATTGTAGATTTGCAATTGTCATGACTAACTAAATGCAGTCTATAAGACGCATTTAATTTCTACTATTGTAGATGTTGATGTTTTGATTTTTTGTTTCCATGTCTATAAGACGCATTTAATTTCTACTATTGTATATTTTTTTGATAGCAAGTAATTCGTGTCTATAAGACACATTTAATTTCTACTATTGTAGATTTAATCTTATAAGTATTGTCAGCACCCAGTCTAAAAGACACATTTAATTTCTACTATTGTAGATTTTTAACAATAATCTCCTTGCTCCAATAGTCTAAAAGACGCATTTAATTTCTACTATTGTAGATATAATCCCAGCATTTTCCAATCATATTGTCTATAAGAGGCATTTAATTTCTACTATTGTAGATTTTTTACATCTAGAACAAGCAACATATAGTCTAAAAGACGCATTTAATTTCTACTATTGTAGATTCAATAGCTTTAAATCCTATTTTTGATGTCTAAAAGATGCATTTAATTTCTACTATTGTAGATTTAGATATTTTTGTATTAGTTTTGGAGTCTATAAGACACATTTAATTTCTTCTATTGTAGAGCTCATAGCCCATTGCTCGCAGCTCACAGCTCTAAAAGACGCATTTAATTTCTACTTTTTAAGGGATAGAAGTGGATTTGCAATTTTCAAAGTGGTTTTATGTTATAGGGGTGTATTATCTCTAAGAGAAAATCCATTATCTCTTAGAGATAATTTGTTTTTTCTTAGGAAAAATAAAATAATCCTTAGGATAAGGAGAGGGAGGCTTTGCTATAAAGTCCCAATTTTTTTAATCAATATAATGTATTATGACTATTAGGAAGGATTGTTATATTGGGTTTGATTTTTTTTCGCTTTTACGCACACCCAATTCCAATTTTCTTTTTTCTTGTCGTATTCAATGACTACCAAGCCATGTATTTTATCTCCGTTATTTAATTTTGCAATTTGTACTACATTAGGTGAAACGTAGTATTTAAGATTTTCGGTTTTTAAAAACGCGAAGTTGTTATTTTCTCTTTTTTCTATTATGCCTTTTACTTCTTTTAAATATGGTAATTCATTGGTAAGAGATGTTTTTTCTATATTAAAAATCTTAGGACGATTGTTAGAGTCAATAATATATTTGATTTTTAAAATAGAGCCTACGTTAAGTTTAAATCTAACTTTGAGTTTTTGAACTGTTTTTAACTTATGGCCATATATAAGGTGGACTTTTTGATTTTTTGTATCAATATAGGTAACGATAGCAGTGCTTTCGGTTGCCTCTTTATACAAAATGGAGTTTGTTAAGTTCATATAATCAATAGGAGCAGTAGAATTAGGTGTAATAGTTGCTATCCATGGTTCTTGAATCCACTTACAGATTTCGGAAGGTAAGGGCCAAGCATTTTTAGAATAGCAGTTGTAAACGGCATCAATATGAAATTTAGCACGTTCAAAGTCTTGTAATTGAATATATAAGTTTGCTAATTTAATTCTTACTTTTCCGAGGAAGTTTTCTTGTGCGTTGCAATTTACTGCGCGTAATAAGCATGCTAATTGCATATTTTGATCGTCTTTATATATGTCGCTAAACAACTGCCACACCCAAAAATCTGCTGATTTCTTGCGTGCAAAAGGTAGGATTATGTCAATGATTTTTTCTTTATCGGTATTTAAACACAAAAGTAATTTACCATAAAAATAATTAGGGTAAAGCATTTCGGGATGCGCTGTTCTTAGAGTATTAAGTTTTGGTAAGAAGTTTTGTATTCTTGGAATATCGCCCAATAGTAAAAGAGCCTTTGCATTAGTGTTAAATGCTCTTTCTGCCAAGCACATTATTTTATTGCCATCCTTTGTTGTGAATGGTTCAAAATCCTCTTTTCTTAATTTATTCAAGTCCCACCAATCAATGAAATCGGCAAATTCATTCCAGTTTTTAAACTTTAAAAATCTATCTAAAAGAAATGAATAAGCATCAGAGGAGGGGAAGTTAAAACATCTTAAATTGTAAAATAATAAAGAAAGTTTTTGATTTGTTTCAAAGTCGTTAAGGGGAATTTTATTCTTTAAAAATTCTCCTAATTTGAATAATATGCTATTGTATATCATAGCATCGTTTGCCCAATTCAATAGATTTAAATATCGTAGTTTATGGAGTGAGTTAATAATTCTTTTAAATTCTGCTTTTTCTGTTGCATCCTTAATTATATAATATAAAACCCAACCCATTGTTTTTTGAGCCCACACGTTATTCAAGTCAGTTTGCAAATCTTGTCTTGCAATCTCATAGGCATCTTGTAGCTTTCCTTCTTTACATAATGAAATTACTTCTTTGATGCTTGCCATAGGTTTTATATCAAATGATTTTCGATTGTTTCTATTAAAGACATCAATTCGTTATCTTCTGCTCCAAGCATAGACATTGGCTTAGCGTAAGTAACAAATCCTTTGCTATTTATATAAACTTTTAAATAAGAAAATACATTACAAGTTTTGAAATAGAACATTACACTAAAATCTTCGTTATGCTCTACTACGTTAGTTAATTGTATGCTTAAAGAATCGCAAGCCGAACGAATAGTGTAATATAACCTTCTACGCAATTCATCAGAAGGCTGATAGTAGAATTCAATAGGTAAAGCATTTTCATTATTCAGCATTATCAATAGAAGTTGCGTGTGCTCATTACGCACTGTTGGCTTTGCAGGAGAAAAAACTCCACCACCATTATAATGAAGGTCAAATCTATCAACCCCATTAGGTGTTTGAATATTATAAGTCTCCAAGTAAGGTTTACTAATTACACTATGCACACTATAATTTGTGTCTTTTAGGTTTTCTACAATGCAATTATATTTTGCTCTAAGATGATTTTGAGTCTCTATTGTATGGAAAGGTGTTAGCCCAACCTCGCTAATAATTCTACATTCTCCATCAACACTTTTACATTTTTGTATTGGGTCAATACGAAACTTAGAGAAAGGGGTTATATGTGGCAGATTAGAAAAGTATAGTGTTTCTTTGGCACGCGTTGTTGCAGTGTAATTCCATCTAAGATTGTCTTCGTCAAGTCCTGTGCGTCCTGTATAATCTACAAATACCTTTTTCCATTCTCCACCTTGACACTTATGCCCTGTAACTGCATATCCATATTTTCCTCTTATAGCATTGTAAAATCTATCTTCCCTTAAAGCATTTGCAAACTCTTTTGTGCCTTGTTTTAGATTAGGATTTTGTATGCAGAAGTTAATAAATAAAGCGCGGTTTTCATCAATAGAAATATCTGCACTATCACTTGTCAAAAGGTCTTCTATAAGCATGCAATTTATTGGTAAATTTTCTCCACTTAATACACATACTTCTACAAAATTTATTGTAATATGAACACGCTTTTTCTCACTTCCAATTTGACAATATACGGGTGCTGTAATGCTATGACGTCTTCCAACCGATAGAATAGGAGCAAATTCACCGTTCATTCGGTTTATATGATAATTATTCTTAGTAATTAAAATAACATCACCCACTCTAATAGGGCAATCCGCACCATAAAGAGCAGAACGTATATCTCTATTATATTTGGTAGCCGATTTGTTGGAAAAACATATAACAACACTATCGTGATTATTAGAGGACTTTCTGTCTTCAAGGTATTTATTAAGGAAATTTCCAACTTCAATGGATTCTACCTCACCTTCTTTTTCTATAAATGCTAAATTGTTTCGTTGCTTTTTTTCTAATAAATCACGAATCATAAAAGCATTTTTTAAAATAGTGCTTTCGGCTTTTTGACGCAATACTTCTGTTAATTCTGCCTCACAAACTTTTAAATTACGCTCTGTAAAATATTCAGCTCTTAAAGCATTAGAAATATTTTCTCCAATAGGGGGAAGCTGAGCTGGGTCGCCTATAAAAATTATCTTGCCTCCGAAAGCAGGTCTTACATAAGTCAATAAATCTTCCATTAGATTATCAGTTCCGAAAACAAAGAGTTCGTACTCCATCTTTCGAGAACAAACCATAGAAGCTTCATCAACTATTGCAACAACTTGTTTGTCAAATTCACTTCTCTTACGAACAGGATAAACAAACTTAAATTCAATATCGGCAATGTCTTGTTTTGTTTTTACAACAACAGCTTGATTTTCATAAATACACCTATGTATGGTCGTAGCATTAAATCCTGTTTTTGCAGATAGTATTCTGGCTGCTCTACCCGTTGGAGCCATCATGTCTATACAACACTTTTCTTTTAGAAAATCAGCAATAATTTTCACCATTGTCGTTTTTCCTGTGCCAGCATAACCACGAAGAATAAAAACAGCAGCATCGCTTTCCATGAAAGCGATAATCTGCTCAAAAACTCTTTGTTGTTGTAATGTAAGTTCCATAACAAGAAATTTTTATTTTATGCATAAAAGAAAGGAAGCGACAATGCTCTTTCCCAAATATTGCTTTCGTTCTTTATAGTGTTTAATAAAGGAGATTTTTCATCTACATATTTTTCAAAATATTTAGAAGTGTTTTTCAAATCCTTTAAATAAGTATTGTATTGCCTATGATAAGGATTTTGGTTGTTTACTAAGGCATAACATTGTATGATAGGGAGAGCCAAAGTCTTTATCACAAATTCATTGTTTTCGTTAAGCAAATTAGCGATTGCCTCAGAGAAGTATTTTTCTATTGTTTCCTTATTACCTTCCTTGTTTTCCAAATAAAGAGCAACGCCTTCCCACTTCATAACCATAGGGAAAGGATATTCGCTATTGTATTTACTTAAAGCACAAAGGTCAATCGCAGGAAGATTTGTTTGCTTATTCACATAAAGTTCCAAGGCTCTCAATTTACAATAAGCAATCAAAGTCCAAGAATCTTCAAATTCCTTGTCTTTGGCGTAGTTTTCAGCAGTTTTTTTCGCAATTTGTTCAAATAATGCTCTACATTGTTCAATATTTTCTTCTTTATGATAAATATTAAACAAGTGAGAGTTACTTAAATTATTAGACTTTATAGCATAATCCATAGAAAGTTCAAAATAATCCTTAGCCTCCTTAAATTCTCCCTTAAAAGCGAGGGATTGCCCCAAAGAGCTAATTAAGGCAGTTGTAGGTTCATCTTTTTCTCCTAAAACATCTTTCAAGGCAGAAAGTACATTTGTATGTGTATTCCAAATGGTCTCTAAATTCTTATTAGCACTTTCAAAATTGTAAGCATTAAAATAAATTTGGGTTTCACGCAAAGTAAAACTCACAAGCTTTTCCCATTTTCTTAGAAGACGAGTTTCCGAGTTTTTATCATTTTGTTGCAAAACAGAAATAAAGCTTTCTCGGTCAATAGGAGAGTGTATTGCTCCTATGTGAGAGAAATACTCAACGAATAAAACCATTAACTCCAAAGATTGTGAAGTCTTAATCTTATTTTTGCCAGAAGCATTAAATTCTTTTAGGAAAATATCTACAAAATCCTTTAAACTAATAAGAGTAGCTTGGTTTTTTCTTTTTCCAATTTCTTGTTTTATTAAATCGTAAAACGCAGTCCAAATTTCAGAATAATCGTTTTCGTTTTCTCTTAGTTGTTTTAAAATATTACCAATATAAGATATGTTGTTTAAATTGCCATCATTAACTTCTTGATGTATGATATTAAATGCTATCAAAGGATTTTTTTGTGATAAAAACTCGATATCAAAATAATTATAGAAGTCATTGCAATCACAAACTACCTTTTTCTCTATAATATCTTCATCTTTTCGGTATTCATTATTTCGATTACTACTAGAAAAACCACAAAAAATATCAGCAAGGTTAATGCTAAAATTGCTGGTATCGGAATTAAACATAACCTTTACTTCACAACTATTATCTTTTACAAAATTTCGTATTTGATATTTAAGTTTATTGTGATAATTCTCTTTGTCTTCTTGATATTGTTTTGGGTCTTTGTGTTTTACTAAGCCAATAACATCATCGTCTCTTCTGTCAATCCAAACCTCAATCGTGTCTTCTTTTGTAAAAATTCTGCTTTGTAAAAATTTCTTTATAACAACGGTTGTAGCAATCAGCCACCAACTTTGATTATTTGCAAACAAAGAGGGCTTACCTTTGGAAACAAAAATCTGATCTACGAAAGGTAAAAGATGTTTTTTTAGGATTGCCTTTTGCGAATTATTCATTTTGTTGAAATGAAACCTTGCTTTATCTTTTTTATTATCATTTGTTTTCAATAAACTCTCAGCATCATTAGGAATAGGCTCAGGAAAGCCAAATTCTTTGTAAATTTCTTTATATGCTTCTCTTAAATCATTTTCATTTCCTTTAACAAGAACTCCGCAAACCGAAGACCAATCATCAGAATAAAAGTTACCTGTTTCATCAATTGCAAAAATATATCTCATAAATCTATTATTTTGTTATTTCTTTAAAACCTTTTTTAGCGATATTAAAGCCTGCAATACCGTCATTTGAGTGCATAATTCCCGCACTCTTAAATCCACAATTTTCAGGACAAGTTTCAGTATGATTTAACTTACCTTTCCCACATACAGGACACCTTTGGCTTGTTCCCTCATAGTTAATAAAACAAATATTTCCAAACTCTACAAATGCATTATCCATATTTCTAAAAGCTAAAACATTCTTTACAGGAGGCACAAGCCCATAATTTTGGAATTTTTGATAGAGTTTTCTCTCTAACATTCTGTAAATATTACCAGAAAACTTCATTCTACTGTCCTCTACCTTTTCTATTCCAAAACTTTCTTTAGCAATAATTCCTTCACCTGAGAATCTTTCTTTATATTGCTTGTAAAGGAAATCTACAATACCAATAACATTAGCAACAACAGATGATTTTGCATGATTTAAGTTTAGGTCTAATACTTCATCTGAAATAGTTCTAACATTGTAAGTTTTGATTTCTTTTTCTATCTCTTCTCTTGTAAATATTTGTTCAAAGTCTTCTCTAAACTTAAATACGTGTCTGATATGGTCATACTTAGCAATTTCTTTTACTTCTTGCAATTCTTCTCCAATATAGGTGGCACCTAAAAGCACATTGTGAAGATAATCTCCTTTTATCTTTTGGTCTTTATAAATCTTTTCAAAGTCTTTATTTTCTTTTTCCCTACCTGCCCAAGCTTCATACAGCCATTCAATATACGCTTTTTTATCTTCCTTAGAGAGTTTTTCGTATCTTTTATTTCCTTCGTTTAAATAAGTAATAAATACCCTTCTTTCCTCAGAATTTAACTCCTCACTATGTCTTAATGTTACCTTGTCAGCACCCTCTTTCTTTGAATGACTATTCATATCGTAAATGTTGCGTTGAGCATGCTTTAACCAAAGATTATATAACGCCTTAACATCTCCATTAGTTACTATATGACCACATACCAGTTTAGCAGCGCTTAAATCCAAACTTAGCAAACGTTTCTTCTCAAACACCTTTTCAAACATTGCTTCATAGTCTTCATGAGTTTTTCCAAAAGTTCTGCAATACAAGTCTTCTTTTAAGAAATAAGAAACGTTTTTGTAAATCTCTTTATCGTTGCCGTTTTTGTCTGTTTCCTTGTATCCCAAATCTTTAATTGTTAGGGTGTCAAAGCCGTAGTGTTCAACGTTAGATAATTCCTTAATCTTTTCTTCATTAGTTTCCTTTTCAAATTCAGGAACGTAAACTCCCAAGGTAGAAAGCTCAACTTCTCCATTGTCAATTCCCAAAGCAAAGCGAATATTCTCTTTTTTGAATCTTTTGTTAAACTCTTCAATAACCATTTGCTCGTCATTGATGTCGGCAAATGCCAAATTCTTAGTAGGAGCGTTGCAATGCTCGTTAAAAGTCATTACCAAAGTGAATTGTTCTTGCAAATATCTATTGTTTTTCTTGCTATCTGCACCATATTTCTCAATTCTGCTTTCCTTAGGCTTACGATAAATTATGCTAATTTCGGGATTTAGTCTAACATTCCAGCCGTTTTCTTCGTTTTCTTCTTTCCAAAATTCTCTCCAAAGTAAGGTTGGGCGTTTTTCTTTGTAGGCATATTTTTCTGCTTTACCCTTTGTGTTGCATTCTCTTCTTAAATCCAAGCTTGTAATATCGAAAATTTGAGCATCAAACTCGCTTGTCAAATTGTCAATTAAATGTTTATTAGTAGTAATGCAACGATTGTAGCATACTTGTTCAAGAGCAATTTTGAAATCTTCTAAATTGTCAAATTGTTTATTAACAACATTATTATAAACTTCATCATATGGTAAATTCAACTTGGTTTTAGCACAATCAGAAGCAAGAACCGATTGATAAAAATCTATCTTTTTTAATTCATCACCCTTAAATTCATGCTCGCCTGATATGAATTTGGGATAACCATTCTTATCTTGGGAAGAGAATTTTCTAAGTAACGCTCTATCTTTTCTAAGTTCTGGATAAAAAGTATTAGTGTTGGTTTCAAGGTTTCCAAAGCAAAGTTTTTGTAAACTTCTATAAGTGAAACTTTCAAACCAATAAAGCTTAACCTCTTCCTTAGAATTTTTAGATTCTTCTAAACGTCTCTTTAAGTCATTTGCCTTTTTTCGTGGAATTAAAGCAAGTTTGTGTTGTCCCTTTTCTTCAATTATCATTGCCCAATAGCCTAATAATTGCGATTCAACCTTTTCTTTTTCAATTCCAAGTAACTTTGCAAGTTCTCTTCCGTGAGATTGAGCAACTTTTCTATAAAAAACAGAAAAATATTTGTAAGTCTTAAATTTATTAGCTGTTCTTTTTTCAGCAGCACTTATTAAACTACCACGCTTTTTCTTTAAGTTAGTCAATTTACTTGCTAACTCTTTTTGTTGTTTTCTGTCTTGGGTTTGATTTCTCTTTGTTGCAAGTTGTTCCATCTGCTCTGTAAGGTCAAAATATTTCTCATACTCATCACGACTTATGTCGTTAAATAAGTATAGGTCGCTTTCTTGCAATTCTCTGAAAGAATCTCCTCTCTGCATTGCCTCATTAAATTCTGCTTTCTGCGTTGCTAAAATATTTTTCAATATTTGGCGTAAACTTGCATAAGAATCAACGTCCTTAAAAGGACTATCTCCAAGACAAAGAGGTAAATTATTTGCTTTTACATTAATATCTGCCCAAGCAGTTTTCCAAACATCATTCGCTATTCCGCCTTTATTTCTTTCTTGTGCTTGTTTTGAAGTAAGCAAACTTGCTTCAATATTCTCTATCTCTTTGTCAAAATCAATAGGCTTTTTGTTTATGGTATGATAGTTAAAACTTGCTTTTGCAATGCACATACCCGAGGATTGTTCTGGAAGAAAATGCTCTATTGCTTGTTTAAGTAGGTTTAATAATTTATCACCATCGGATTTTAATCTTATGCTTAAATCACTTGTTTCTTTTTTGTCAATAGATAGTTTTACCAAATCAACCAAAAAAGGTAAGTTATCTTTTGTGTTAAGCCTATTTAAAAGCACTGCAATACCACTTCTTTTATATCTTTCGTGCAAATCAGCTCTTGATCTTTCGTATAATTCATCGCAAATGTCGTAAACATTCTCACGAACCTCGGTAATCATATCTTCAAGTTCGCAATCCTCAATAGTAAATTGAACTCTTTGATTACCCCTTGTTTGTTTACTGTTTTTGCAAATAAAGAATTGTTGTTTAGCGTATGTTTTTAACCAATCGTTCTTTAAGATTAAATATTTTTTTAAAATCAAATCCCCTTGTTTGTCTTCATAGAATAGATAGTCGGTTAAGTCATTAAGAAAGTTATCTAACTTTGTTGAAAAGTTCAACAAATCAAAATCTTGTCTTGTGTTTAATTGATTAGTAGTTTCTTCAATTAAATTGTTGTTTTCATTAGATTCAAGTTTGAATCTTAAAGATTTTCTAATTTGAAAGTTCTCCATAATTATGATAAATTTAATATGTTATTAATAATATCGCAAAGTTAAGAAAAAAAGTCTTTGCTTTTTGAAATTTTTTCAAAGAAAAAATCTTTTTTTTCTTTACTTTTTTCAATTTTTTCTTTGCTTTTTTTTCTTCTTTGCAAACCTCTGTCTCTACATTTTATTGATTTGTATTTAATTCTTTGATTTTCAAAGGTTAAAGCAAAGACTTGAAAAAAGGGTGGGGTAAATAAGTCTTTTTTATTCAAAAAAATATGCTGATTTATTTGCTTGATAACCAAATAAATCATACCTTTGCAAAGTCTTTTACACAGAAACACCTGTCTATAAGACGCATTTAATTTCTACTATTGTAGATTCGCATCGCGACGTCCGTATTCAGTAGTCTATAAGACGCATTTAATTTCTACTATTAAAGGGAGAGTTTAGTGATTAGGGAGAAAGTCTAATCACTTTTTTTGTTTAGAAATAGGGTGTAAAGGATTTTGAAATTTAATCCTTTGGTTTAGGATTTCTTTTCTTTGGTTTAGAAAATTATTCCAAAGAAATAAAAAATTAAATCAAAGGAT
Source organism: Candidatus Onthomorpha sp. (assembly GCA_045644685.1). Lineage (GTDB taxonomy): Bacteria > Bacteroidota > Bacteroidia > Bacteroidales > P3 > Onthomorpha. The sequence goes on along the minus strand of JAZRHI010000034.1, from coordinate 29,273 downwards.
TATTTTGTGCTTTGCAAGTGCTTGGAAATGAAAATAAAGACTTGCTATGAGAAGTGTTGTAGAAAATAAATCGCGTTTGGATGTTGTTGATGCGTTGAGGGGTTTTGCTGTTGTGGTTATTTTGCTTGTGCATAATATTGAGCATTTTATTTTCCTTGTTTACCTAATGGATTCGCCAGCTTGGTTAAGTGCTCTTGATAATGGCGTAGGGAGTGTTGTTTTTGTTTTATTTGCGGGTAGGGCTTATGCAATTTTTGCTTTGTTGTTGTGTTTTTGTAAATGGCGGTTTAAGCACCATAAACAGGATTCTTTGGAATCTTTATGGTATAGGTGGGCTTGGTTTGGGAAAAGAAAGTAATAGTATTTATTCTTTTAATAGATTTTTATAAAGCCTTAGGAGTTCTTTTTCTTGTGAAAGCCAATTATATTTTTCTTTGGCACTTGTGTGTGCGTTGTTTGACATTTCTTGTGCTAAGGTTTTGTTATTTATAATGGTTTTTATGGCTTCGGATATTTCTTCTATGTTTAAGGGGTTTACAACTATTCCACATTTTTCTTTTTCTATGACTTCTTTGCAGAAGATTACTTCTTGTGATGATATGGTTGGAAGTCCTTCTATCATGTATTCTAATTGTTTTATTGGAATGGAGAGTGTGTGGTTTGGGGCTTTGTGTAGTAGGGCTAATCCAAGGGTGGATTTGTCATAGACTTTCTCTTTTACTTGTGTGCTTTCGACATAGCCAAGGTATTCTACGTTTTGCCATTCGGGTAGCGACTGCATTTCTTTTAAATAGTCGTCTGAGTCAAATGGCCCTGCGAGTAAGAGTTTTATTCCTGCTTTATGGCATGCGATTATCATCTCTTTTACTCCTCTTATTGGGGTTAGGCCTCCTACATAGCAGGCTACGGGTGGTGTGATTGCATTATGGTTTACGGGTGTGGTGGTAAGGTTTGCGATTGGATAGTTTTTTACTGTTATGGCTTCAACTCGTCCATAGTTTGTAAACTTATTTCTGATGTTATCGGTGGCACATACAACTGCACTCATCTCTTTTGCACTTTTTGTTTCTATTTTTCGTGCTATTTTAAAGAGAAGGCTTCTGAAAATTGTGGGTATGTAATCTCTTTGTAGCATTAGTGCTGGGAAGTCTTCGTGTGAGTCGAAGATAAGGTGTGCATTAGTGCTTAGGGTTCTTGCTTCTATCAATAAATCTGGGTCATGATAGTGGTAAAGGTCGGCATTTAATTCTTTGGCTTTTTGGATTACTGCTTTGGATGTAAATAATAGTCTTTTTATTCTGTTGGTTTGCTTTCCTATGTCGTAGATTTTTATTCCGTTTTTTTCTTCATCTCCTTTTCCGTCGGCTACTACAAGGTTTACGTCATAGCCTGCATTTTTTAGACTTAGACATTCTTTGTGGAATATTCTTGTGTCGTATCTTTGATGTACGGAGGTGATGTGAACTATCTTTTTCATTTTAATCTTCTATTATGACTCCACTACCTAAACAAAGTTTTGCGTCAGGGGAATAAATGACTCCGAATTGTCCTGCTGCTATGCCTTGTATTTTGTCTTCTGATTCTATTCTGTAAATGTCGTTTATCTTTTTTAATTTGGCTTTTGTGAAATCGGGGGTGTGGCGAATTTTAAAGAGAATGTCTTTTTCGTCTGTGAAATCTCCCCAAATGTCTTCTGTTATGTATTGAAAGGCTGATAGGTTTATTGTTTTGCCATATTGTGTTTGTGGGTCGTAGCCTTGTGATACGTATAATACGTTTTCATTTATGTCTTTTTTTACTACAAACCATGGTCCGCCGCCTAAGCCTAAGCCTTTTCTTTGTCCAATGGTGTGAAACCAAAAGCCTTTGTGTGTTCCTAGAATTTTTCCTGTTTCTAATTCTACTATCTTTCCTTCTTTTTCTCCAAGGTAACGGCGAATAAAGTCATTGTAGTTTATCTTTCCAAGGAAGCAAATGCCTTGTGAGTCTTTTCTTTCGGCTGATGGTAGTTTGGTTTCTCTGGCTTTGTCTCTTACTTCGCTTTTTAGCATATCTCCAATCGGAAACATTAGTTTGCTTACTTGCAAATAATTTATTTGTCCAAGGAAGTAAGTTTGGTCTTTTACATGGTCTTTTGCTGTTGAAAGGAATACTTTGTCGTTTATTTCGGTTGTGGTGCAGTAATGGCCTGTTGCGATTTTGTCAAAGCAGTGTCCCCATTTTCTTTCAAAGGCTCCAAATTTTATTAGCTTGTTACACATCATGTCTGGATTGGGTGTGAGTCCTCTTCTTACAGATTCTATTGTGTAACTTACAACGCTTTCCCAGTATTCTTCTTGTAGGGAAACGATTTCAAACTTGCAACCATATTTTTTTGCAATATACGAAGTGATTTCTATATCTTCTTCTGATGGACAGTCGATGTAGCCATCCTTGTCTTCCATTCCGATTTTTATGTAAAAGATAGTAGGGTCGTAACCCATTTCTTTTAAGCGTACAACACTGACACTGCTGTCCACTCCTCCTGATACTAATGCTGCTATTTCCATAATTGGCAAAATTACTAATATTTTTATTATTTTTGCAAGACTTTATTTTATAAATCTAAGGAATATGGATTATTTTGTACACGAAACAGCAGTTGTTGATGAGAACTGTGTAATAGAAGAGGGTGTTAAAATATGGCATTTCTCTCATATAATGTCTGATTGTAAGATAGGAAAGAATTGTAATATAGGACAAAATGTTGTAATCTCGCCAAATGTTGAATTAGGGCAGAATTGTAAGATTCAAAATAATGTTTCTTTATATACAGGTGTAATTTGTGAGGATGATGTCTTTTTAGGTCCTTCTTGTGTGTTTACAAATGTGATAAATCCTCGTTCGGCGGTAAATAGAAAGAGTGAATACAAGCAAACTATTATTAAAAAGGGTGCGTCAATAGGTGCAAATGCTACAATAGTTTGTGGTCATGATATAGGAAAATATGCTTTTATTGGTGCAGGTGCTGTGGTTACAAAAACTATTCCTGATTATGCTTTGGTGGTTGGTAATCCTGCTAGACAAATGGGTTGGGTTAGTGAATATGGGCATAGATTGGATTTTAACGAAGCGGGAATTGCTGTTTGTCCTGAAACAAAACAAGAGTATAAACTTGAAAACAATAAGGTAGAAAGGATAAAGTAAAGGATTTTTTTAATACCTTTGCAAGATATATTATAAGTTTATAAAAAATATGAAGAATTTTGGAATCATAGGTGTTGGAGGCTATATTGCACCTCGACATCTTAAAGCAATAAAGGAAACAGGAAATAACTTAGTTGTTGCCTTAGATAAAAGCGATTCGGTAGGTATAATGGATAGTTACTTTCCTCAATGTTCTTTTTATACAGAATACGAAAGATTTGATAGATTTGTAGAAAAAATAAGACATACGGAAAATAGATTGGATTATGTAACGGTTTGTACTCCTAACTATCTTCACGATTCTCATATAAGATTTGGTTTAAGAGCGGGAGCTGATGTAATTTGTGAAAAACCTCTTGTATTAAATCCTTGGAATATTGATGCTCTTTCTAAAATGGAAGAACAAACTGGTAAGAAAGTTTATAATATTCTTCAACTTCGTCTTCACCCAGCTATCATTGAATGGAAAAATATGATAGATAATGGTCCTAAAGATAAGGTTTATGATGTGGATTTGACTTATATCACTTCACGAGGCTTGTGGTATTATACTTCATGGAAAGGAGATTCAAGCAAATCTGGTGGTGTAGCAACTAATATTGGCGTTCACTTCTACGATATGTTGTCTTGGATTTTTGGAAACATACAAGAAAATATTGTTCACATATACGAGCACGACAGAGCCGCAGGATTTTTAAGATTCGAACGCGCAAGAGTGAGATATTTTATGTCAATCAATGCAGACACTCTGCCAAAACAAGCAATAGAACAAGGAAAGAGAACTTACAGAAAGATGGAAATGGATGGAAAAGAGATAGAGTTCTCAGACGGATTCACAGAGTTGCATACTGAAAGTTATAAGAAAATTTTAGCAGGTGAGGGATTTGGATTAGACCAAGCGTATCAAAGTATAAAGATTGTACACGATATAAGAAATACTCGCCCATTAGGATTGAAAGGAGATTATCATCCGTTGGCAGCTTTACCGTTGGCAACACACCCTTTTTATAGATAATGATAGAACTTGTTTGTGCGGATAAATTCATAAAAGAATTTGAGAAAATACATAGGCTAAAAGTACACAAAATACCATTGGATTATTTCAATGGTAGGCGTGTACTTCTTTTAATGTGTAAGTGTGGGAAAACTTGGATAGCCTTACCACACTGTTCAGAGGCTTATGCGCAAACAGATTTAAAAGATTATGATAACCAAGCTTTGTTTCGTTTTGTTGAAACGCAAGATGGCAATCTTTTATGTACAAAAAACATACGTTGGGAGATAAGAGATACAAGAGCATATTCGTCAAATATATATGCAGATAAACTAAACTTTAAAATAGACTTAAAAGAAGATTTGATGAGTTTATTTACTTCCAACGTCAGACGAAAAATTCGTAAATCCCAGTCTTTGGGAATAGAAATTAAGACCACAGGAAAAAAACTTATCAACGACTTTTACTCCGTCTATTCAAAGAGAATGTTTGAATTAGGCAGTCCTTTCTCAGGTAAAAACTATATAAAGAAACTCTTAAAAACAAAGACAGGAAAAATATTCGTAGCTTACTATGAAAATAAACCAATAGGAGCGGCTACTTTAAGCAAAAGAGGAGAAGCCTCCTTTGAAAATGGATTTTTTGCAACAGACCAAACGTATAATCACCTTTATACATCTTACGCACTTCATTATTCCATGATGCAATACTGCATAGAAGAAAAAGCAAGCTCATATTACCTTGGCAGAAGCACACGACAATCCTCCGTTCACGAATATAAAAGACACTTTAAGCCACAAGAAATACAGCTTTATTGGAATTACTCACACCCAAAGAAGAATATAAGAGACGTAAAGTTGTTAAGAAAACTTTGGAAGCTGATACCATTTAATTTATCCAAAGTCATAGGAAAATATTTCTTTGAAAGAATTTATTAAATGCAAGAGTTATTAAAACAAATTAAAGAAAAATTAAAAGGAGAGTTAATATTAGATGAAACAAGGCTGATATTATACTCCACAGACGCTTCTGCATATAGAGAAAAGCCTTTGGCAGTATTTATTCCCGAAGAAGACTATTATCAAGACATACAATTATTATTAGAATTTTGTAAAACGCATTCTACATTTCTTATTCCAAGAGCGGCGGGTACCTCTCTTGCAGGACAAGTTGTAGGAAATGGAATTGTAGTTGATGTAAGCAAAAACCTAAATAAAATATTAGAAGTAAACCAAGAAGAAAAATGGGTTAGAGTTCAAGCAGGAGTAGTTTTACAACAACTAAACAATTACTTAAAGCCTTATAACCTTTTCTTTGGACCAGAAACCTCCACAGCAAATCGTTGTTGCATAGGAGGAATGGTAGGTAACAACTCTTGTGGACTACATTCCTTAGTTTATGGCTCCACAAGAGAACACTTATTAGAAGCAAAAGTAATACTATCAGACGGAAAACAGGTAGATTTAAAGCAATATAGTGAAACAGAATTTAATCTTAAAGTAGAGCAATCGGATTTAGAAGGTCAGATTTATAGATATATTAAAGAAACTTATTCATCTTCTGAATTAAAACAAGAAATTGAAGATAATTTTCCTGAGAAAACAGTTAGCAGAAGAAACAATGGTTATGCCTTAGATACGCTTATAGAAAGCTCAAACCCTAATTTGGTAAAATTATTTGCAGGAAGCGAAGGTACATTGGGCTTTGCAACAGAATTTAAGTTAAATCTATTGCCTTTACCTCCCAAAAACAAAGCTGTAATCTGTGTTCATTTTTCTGAACTCTTTGATAGCTTTACAGGAAACCTAATAGCCTTACAACATTCTCCAATGGCGGTAGAGCTAATGGATAATAACATTATAGAAGCCGCGTATAGAAATCCCACACAAAAGCAAAACACCTTTTTTATAGAAGGAAAACCACAAGCAATACTTATAATAGAATTTGCAGAAGCCACAAAGGAAACCTTAGAAGCGAAACTGCAAGAAACTATTGAACATTTCAAAAAAGAATCCCCAGCATACGCCTACCCAATCATTTATGGAGCAGACATAAGCAAGGTTTGGGAATTAAGAAAAGCAGGATTAGGACTCTTAACCAATGTAGCGGGGGACTACAAGCCCGTTTCTGTGATAGAAGACACAGCCGTAGCACCAGAAAGGCTACCAGAATATTTAAAAGAATTTGCAGAAATACTTTCAAAGCATAACCTTAAATGCGTATATCACGCACACATTGCGACAGGAGAGCTACATCTAAGACCAATCCTTAACCTTAAAGACAAGCAAGACGTAAAATTGTTTCATACAATAAGCCGCGAAGTTGCAGAATTAGTCAAAAAACATAGAGGCTCTCTAAGTGGAGAACACGGAGACGGTAGATTAAGAGGAGAATGGATACCTTTGATGTACGGAGATAAGATTTACTCATTGATGAAGCAAATGAAATATCTTTGGGACAAAGACTCCGTTTTCAACAAAGGGAAAATCATAGATACCCCTCCGATGAATACCTCTTTGAGATACGAGAATATAACCCCACCTCAAATAAATACTTATTATTCTTTTGAAAAACAAAAAGGATTTCTTTGTGCCATAGAACAATGTAACGGTTCAGCCGATTGCAGAAAGTCATTAGAATCTGGCGGAAAGATGTGTCCGACCTTCCAAGTAACGCATAACGAATGGGAAACACCAAGAGCAAGAGCCAACATATTGAGAGAAAAACTCTCTTTCCCAAGTCAAGCAAACCCTTTCGCATCAGAGGGAATCAAAAGCATATTAGATAATTGTTTAATGTGCAAAGCATGTAAGAGTGAGTGTCCTTCAAATGTAGATATAGCGAAATTGAAGAGTGAATTTTTGCAACACTACTACGATGCAAAGCATACACCTTTTAACATCTTAATGATAAACTCTCTTCCTCAAATACAAAAATGCTTTACAGCCATTCCATTTGTCTATAACTGGACTGTGAGAAATGCTTTCACGTCTTCAATTATCAAACACATAATGGGCTTTGCACAAGAAAGGACTTTGCCAACTATAAAGCCTATAAATTTTGCAAAACAACTAAAAAAATCTAATCCGACCAAAGAAATAAAGAAAGTTTACTTGTTTATAGATGAGTTTTCAGCACTTCAAGATAGTCAAGTTACAGAAATAGCGATTAAACTCTTTACTCGATTAGGCTACAAGATAGAAATCGCTCCCATAAACGAAAGCGGAAGAATTCCAATCAGCAAAGGCCTCGTGAGAAAAGCCAAAAAGATTGCACAAAACAATGTAAACAAACTTCGAGATATAATAAGCGAAAAAACACCTATGATAGGAATTGAGCCTTCGAGCCTTTTGAGTTTTAGAGACGAGTATCCATCACTTGTAAGTGAAGACATATCCGAACTAAACAAACATATCTATCTTTTTGATGAGTTTTTTGCAAAAGAAATCGCAAGCAATAATATAACACAATCGCAATTTACCGAAACAGAAGCAAAGATACTTCTTCACGGACACTGTCAGCAAAAAGCAATAATCGGAGGAGAGTATATGATTAAGATGTTATCTCTTCCTAAAAACTACACTGTGGAATATATTCCAAGCGGTTGTTGTGGAATGGCAGGAAGTTATGGATACGAAAAGAAGACTTATCAAATGAGTAAGCAGATTGCAGATTTAGTGCTTACGAAAGCAATAAACAAAGCAGAAGAATCAACAATTATATCTGCGCCGGGGACAAGTTGTAGGGAGCAAATAAAACATTTTACTAAACGAACCGCACTTCACCCTATTGAAATAATGTATAACGCCTTAAAAACAAAATAAAATATGAATCGTCTTTATCATAAAATGTTAAAATTTATAGATAGTTTTATGTCTAAAAGATATATTCCTGCATGGCTTATATCTTTAATTGACGCATTTATCATATTAGTATCGATAGTTATATCAGGAACTCTGCTATCCCTAAAAGAATTTTGGTTCGATTTCCCATTCGATACTTACTCTATAAGATTTATAATCATTTCTTTTGTCGGCATAATATTGTTTCTGCAAATTTTCAGAATACATAAAAGTGTAATTCGTTACTCTTCGTTTAGCGATATGCTGAGAATATTATTGGCAATCATAATTCCAACAATCATTATGTTAGTATTAAACTATATTTACAAACTAACAAACGAAATAGACTATGTTCCAAAAGAGCTAATCTTAGTAAACGCTTGCATAAGCTTTATAGGGCTGTTTATGTTTAGGATGTTTGTGAGATGGTTGTTTGAGAAAGCATATAAATCCGGCATAAATACAAATCTGAATACGCAAGTTGTAATCTTTGGAGCAGGAAGAACAGGAACTGCAACTGCGAATACACTTATCAGTGGCACAAGAAAATATTACATAAAAGGCTTTATAGACGACGATCCTAACTTACAAGGAAAGACAATCTTTGGACAAAAAATCTATGGTAGAGAAAAACAAGAATATGTCATTAAATACAAAGACATAGACCAACTAATCATTGCTACAAATCGTATAAACACAGAAAGGAAAAACGAGATTTTTGAACTCTGTCATGCAAATAATGTAAAGGTGCTAACGGTTCCTCCGATTAAGACTTGGACAGAAGGAAAGCTACAACCAAATCAAATTACGGAAATACAGATTGAAGACCTTTTAGGCAGAGAAGAAATCAATATAAACAGAGAAATTATCTCACAAGAGATGCAAAACAAAACTATACTTATTACAGGAGCGGCAGGAAGCATAGGAAGCGAAATCGTAAGACAACTTTCTGTTTATTCTTCTCGTCTTATACTTTTAGACCAAGCAGAAACACCGCTTTATCACATAGAAAACGAAATCACAAACAAATATCCGCAAATAGAAAAGCATATAGAAATTGCAGATGTTAGAGATAAAAAACGACTAAGAGATATTTTTGAGAAATATAATATAGAAATAGTCTTTCACGCTGCGGCATACAAACATGTACCTATGATGGAGCGAGCGCCATACGAAGCAGCAAGTGTAAATATCATAGGAACAAAAAACGTAGCCGACCTTTCGCAAGAATTTAACGCAGAAAAATTCATAATGATTTCGACAGATAAGGCAGTAAACCCAACAAATGTAATGGGTGCAACAAAGCGTTATGCCGAAATCTACATAAAACAATTAGATGCACAAAAGAAAGGTAAAACCAAATTCATAACAACTCGTTTTGGAAACGTGCTTGGCTCCAACGGCTCTGTCATTCCTTTGTTTAAACAACAGATTTTAAAAGGAGGGCCTTTGACCGTAACTCACAAAGACATCACTCGCTATTTTATGACAATACCCGAAGCGAGCCGATTGGTGTTAGAAGCTGCCACAATGGGACAAGGCGGAGAGATATTCCTATTTGACATGGGTAAACCTGTGAAAATCCTTGACCTTGCCGAAAGAATGATAAAACTATCAGGCTTAAAACCATACGAAGATATTGACATTGTTTTCTCAGGCCTTAGAAGTGGAGAAAAACTCTATGAAGAACTTCTTTGCGAGAGCGAAAACACACTTCCAACCTATCATAAAAAGATATTCAAAGCCAAACATCAAGAAATAGACCTTGACTTAGTGAGAATATCTGTTGAACAAATGCAAGAAATCTTAAAAGAAAACAACGCAAATCAAGACTTTGATATAGTATCTAACATAAAACAATTAGTAAAAACCTATAAAAGCAACAATAGTATTTACACTCAATTAGACAAAACTAATGAAGAATAAAACCTTGCTTATAATAGGAAATCCTAAAAGCATACATACTCAACGTTTAAGCCAATTCTTCACAGAAAACTATGAAGTAAAACTACTGCCTGACGGAATAGATTTTGGAATTAAAAACTTCCTTAAAGCCTTGCAAAGCCTTAAAGAAATAATCTCTAAAATCAAACCCGATGTGCTTGTGCTTTATCAACTCAACTTAACGGCTTTCATTGCGATATTGGCAAATAGAAAATACAAACTACCGGTTTTTTCCATAGGAATAGGCAGTGATATATTAGTAATGCCTAAAAGAGGATTTATATACAAAGCAATGTTGAAATACATCTTAAAAAACTCACAAGCCTATAATGCAGGAAGTCCCTATCTCTTAGAGCAAATGAAACAATACTGCCCAAAAGGAAAAGAAATTGTGCTTGCAAATTTGGGAATTGAGCCAATAGAATCCTCAGAAAAACAAAAAATAATATATTCCAATAGATTACATTCTTCTTTGTATAGAATAGATGAGGTGATTAAAGCCTTTGCGAAATTTGTTTCAAAACCTGAGTTTGCAGATTGGCGTTTGGTTGTTGCAGCAACAGGAAAAGAAAAAGAATTTCAGCAATTAGCCGAAAGCCTTTGCATAAAAGAAAAAGTGAAATTCGTAGGATGGCTTTCGCAAGAGGAGAATGCCGAGTATTATGCAAAGAGTAAGATTTACATCTCTTTGCCAACAAGCGATTCCTTCCCAATAAGCCTCATGGAAGCAATGAGTGCAGAATGTCTTTGCATAGTTTCCGACTTGCCAGCCTATAAAGGATTGATGAAAAACAAAAAAAACTCACTTGTAATTTCCGATTCGGAAATAGAAAAAGCCGACTACATAGAAAAAGTCTTAGAATTAGACAAAAAAGAAGTCCTTTTGAAAAACAAAACCTTTGTAGAAGATTACGCCTCTTTGGAGAAAAATAAAGAAAAGTTTAACAACGTAATAAAACTCTTAGCTTTAAAAAAATAATCCTAAGAAATAATTTTCTAAACCTAAGGATTAAAAAAATATTCCTTAGACTTTAATTACGTTTTTTTCTCTATCGTTTAGCCATGTTTTATTTAGATGTCTAAAAATTTTATATATATTTTTCTTTCCTTTATAAAAATTTACTAATTTTGCAGGCTGATTTTCTGTATTTTGAAATTCAGAGTAAAACATTAAGTATTATAAATTTATTAACGGCTAATATTTTTTTAATGAAAAAATTCGCAATTTTAATTCTTGCAATTATCTGTGTAAACTTTGTAATGGCACAGCCAAGACCTGGCTTGCTTGGTACAAACGATACACAAGGCAATACAAATATTAGAAATCCAAATCCAAATCAAGCCCCAATAGCACCAGCAACGCTATTGCTTCTTGGTTTAGGCGGAGCAGCAGTAGGGACAAAGGTTATTCGTAACACAAAAAAAGGAGGTGAATAATGAAAAGGTTGTTTTTATCAATTTGTTTTTTGCTTTTTGCAAATTATCTTTTAGCACAATCAATAGATTATACTTACACTGAACGTGGAGGCAAAGTAATAGTAACAGGATTAGCCAATTCGAATGTTACAGAGTTAGTAATACATGATTTCTTGCCGGGTACAACGAAGCCAATTACTGAAATTGACAAAGAAGCGTTTTGGTTTGAGAGAGGATTAACCTCTGTTGTTATAGGAAATAACGTAACAAAAATTGGACAAGGAGCTTTTGAACTTTGTACTCAATTAATCTCTGTTGTTATTGGGAATAGTGTTACAGATATTGCAAAAGATGCATTTAATAACTGCCAAAGTTTAACTTCTATTGTTATTCCTGCGAGTGTAACTTCTATTGGTAATTCTGCATTTAATGGTTGCTTATCTTTAACTACTATTACTTTTCTTGGAACAACTCCTCCTGCGATTGCAGGTGGTCAAAATACGTTCTTTCAAGCAGGTATAACATCTGTTAATGTGCCGATTGGTAGTACAGGTTATGACATTTTGTCTAATTATATTCCTAATTATAATAGTTGTACAAAGAGTTATCAAATAAAACAAGGAGAAACTTATACTTTGTCTTCTTCTCTTGTGCTTAATGCAAACACTGCATTGGATAATAAGGGACTTTTGGTTATTGCACAAGGAGGTGAGTTAGTTCCTTCTAATAATAATTTAGGAATTGTTGAGGTTGAAACGCCTTCTTTGCCTATTGGTTGGCATTTTATTGGAGCTCCTTTTGCGGGTTATGCTTTGCGAAGTATTGTTCCTCGTTTAGATCCTTCTGTTTGTTTGTTTGATTACAGCAATACTAACGCTTGGAATGATTATTGGGCAACTATTAATGATACTGTTAGTAAAGGGGAAGGCTTTTTTGCTTATTCTTGGTCAAATGATAAGATAATATTTACAAATTACGGAGATGGAATTTATAGTCCTAATGCAAATTCTTCTTATAGCTCATATAATTACGACTATTCTGCAACTCCTGCTTATCAAATCAACACAGGAGATGTTGATGTAACGAAAACGCTTGCAGGAAGTAGTGATGCAGGTCATTGGATGGCACTTGCAAATCCTTATACATTTAAATTAGATGTTGCAATATTCATTTCTGATCAAGGAAACGCTATTCAAGGAGGAGTTTCTTATAGATTAAATGGCGAAAATTGGCAAACTGTAACCTCAGGCGTGATAAACGTAACAGAAGGTTTCTTTGTGAATTTTAGAAATGGAGAAAGTCAAACTGCACACTTTAAAACAACTCAAAGAAGTACGTCTTCTGCAAAGGCAAGCATAGAAAGAGAGTTTGTACGTCTTGCAATGCTTGAAGGTGAAAGGGAAATAGAATTGTTGTTTGCTCAAAATGAAGATGCAAATGAGGGTTATGATATTTTTGATGCTAACAAATTGTTTTCTCCTTATGAGATTGCAGAGCCTTATTTCGTAACAAACAACATAGCTTTGGTGAAAGAGGAAGTAAATACATTGCCTTATTATGCTACAATGAATGTTCGCTCTTTTGAAAATAAGGAAGTGAAATTCAAAGCTAATTATATTCCGGAAGGATATGCGGTAAGCCTTATTGATGGAGAAGAAACAATAGACTTAAACGAAGGTGTGGAATATGTAACAAATGTTATGGCGGGAGAAAACGCCGATAGATTTAAGGTTTTGATAAAGAAATCGCTTTCAATTAAAGATGTGGAAGAATTACAAGTAAATATCTATAACGATAATCGTTATGTTAATATAGAAACTTCGGAAAGTGATTTGCAAATTGAGGTTTACAACGCCTTAGGTCAAAGGGTGTTTGCTACAAAAGATAGAAACTTTGTGCTAAATGATGTTTCTGCGGGTGCTTATCTTGTAAAGGCTTTTAGCAAAACGGCAAGTAAATCTCAAAAGATTGTTGTTAGGTAAGAAAAACTATAATAATAAATAATAAAGCGATTAAAAAATAAAGGAGCTTCAAGGGAAGCTCCTTTGTTTTTATATCTTTACGTCTTTTATATCTACGAGTTTGTTCATTATTGCATAGATTGTAAGTCCTGCTGAGGAGTGTATGTTTAGTTTTTTCGAAATGTTTCTTCGGTGTGTTGTTACTGTGTTAATGGAAATAAAGAGCTTGTCTGCTATTGCTTTGTTTGTAAGTCCTTTTACTATGCAAACGATTACGTCTTTTTCTCTGTCGCTTAACAATATTTCGTCTTCGTTTTTCTTTTTGCAGACTAAGGAAGGGTTTTCTTTGTATTTGTTTTCTAATTTTTTGATTTCTTCTAAGAAAATATTGGTTTCTAATTTGCTATGACAGATAAGGTCTTGTTCTAAAAGGAAAATGTCGTGTAAAACGGAGTTTATTAAATAGTTGTTGCCTTCGCTTTTAAAGTATTTTATGATTAAGTTTTTTAATTCGGCTAAATTTTGTTCTAAGGGACGACGATGAAGTGAGGTAATCTCGTTTGTGTAATTGCCTATCGTCTCTATTTCTCCTTTTATAAGTTGTTCTACTCTTGGAAATATGTCTTTGTTTTCTGTTTTAAGGTGTTTTTGTACTTCAATACAGTATTCGTCATAGAATTTAAGGATTAGACTCGCAATTTCGTTGGCTGGAAGTATTCCTATGGCTTCTATGAGTTTTCTTCTTATAGAGGGAAGTAAAAAGTCTAAATAATAGGAGTGTGATTGTCGCAAATAATCGCATAAAGTTTGCAAAGAAATCTCGTTTAAATGCCAAATATTTTCTCCATTGTTCTTTGTAAAGTTGATTATTGCTAAAAAAGTGTTGCAATCTATTGAATTCTCTTTACAAATTTCCGCAATGTTTTTTTCTCCAAAGCCTAAACTTAATTTAAAACGCGAGATTACGTTAAGTAATTGGTAATCTGAACAAATAACTTCAAATAAACTGTCTTCTTTTGTATAAAATCTCATTTTATTTTTATCGTTTATTTTGCAAAAGTACAAAAAATATTCAAAAATATTTGGTGGGAATAAAAAAAGGTTATATCTTTGCACTCGCAAAAGCGCTGATGGTGCCATAGCTCAGTTGGTAGAGCAAAGGACTGAAAATCCTTGTGTCCCCGGTTCGATTCCTGGTGGCACCACTTTAAAAGCCTCTGAAATTATTCAGAGGCTTTTTTTGTTGCTTTTATTTTTTTCTATATCTTTGCACGCTGTTTTTAGAAAGATTTTATAAATGAAAAGTTTAAAGTTTTATTTTTCTTCTACAAAGAGAACATTCAAAACTCTTTATAACGTATTTCTTTATTGTTTTGCTATTGCTGGTGTCGCTATTATAGGTGCTTGGGCTGTTTATCAAATGGGTTGGACGAAGAATAGGGGCGCTGTTGATAATAACAATCGTTATTTGGTTGAGGTGGCTGAGTTAAAGAAGGGTAAGGTTAAGGATAGTGATGCTATTTTAACGACTGAGGATTTGGTAAAACTGACTGCTATTAGCAAAGTGCATCCTAAGAATGCAGATTTAATATTAAAGTCTTTGAAAAATAGTGAGTCGGAGGAGCATTTGCAACAAATGATTGCTGCTTGTGAGATGTATTTGCAAGATAATGCGGAATATCAGTCTTGTTTGAAACAACAAAATAATGCTCTCTCTACTTTAAAGATAGATACTACTAAGGGAGAAAATGTAATTCATTGGATGAATCTTCCGGAGTGGTATGCTTTAAAAGAGGCTATTGTAAAAGATAAAGCAGAGATAGACAGCGCTGCAAGGGTTGCGGGAGTTGAGGCAAGAATGATAGTGAGTTGTTTGGTCGGAGAGCAGATTCGTTTGTTTAATTCTAAGCGAGAAATGTATAAAAAGTATCTTGGTCCTGTTAAGGTGTTGTCTGTTCAATCTCAATTTTCGTTTGGGGTTAATGGGATTAAAGATTTTACTGCTATAATGGTGGAAAAACATTTGAAAGATGATACTTCTGTTTTTTATATGGGTAAGAAGTATGAAAATATTTTAGATTTCACGACTGATAATCATCAAGAGGAAAGAATGAATCGTTTGGTGGATTATAGAAGTCATTATTATTCTTATTTATATACGGCTTGTATTTTGCATCAAACAAAGATGCAATGGGAGAGAGCTGGTTATGATATTTCTTCTCGCCCAGAAATTTTGTTTACTCTATTTAATATTGGATTTTCTGAAAGTCATCCGGGACCTAATCCTAAGTGTGGCGGTTCAAGTATAAACGTTGGAGATTATGTTTACACGTTTGGAACAATTGGTTTTGACTTTTATTATTCTGGTGAATTGATAGAGGAATTCCCTTACGAGAAAAAACGTTTTAATTCTTAATAATAAAAAAACGAAGTCCTTAATTAGACTTCGTTTTTTTGTGTTTGTTGTTTTTATTTCATCAATTCTGCGAATTCTTTGTAGAAATATGGTATTGTTTCTATTCCTTTGAAGAATTGTTCTAATGGATAGTTTTCGTTTGGTGAGTGAATTGCATCTGAACCTAAACCAAATCCCATTAAAATAGATTTTATGCCTAATATTTTTTCGAATCCTGCTATGATTGGAATACTTCCGCCGCTTCTTGTAGGGATTGGACGTTTTCCGTATGTAGTTTGATATGCTTTTTCTGCGGCTTTGTATGCTGGCATATCAATTGGGGAAACGTAAGCATAACCTCCGTGTAATGGAGTTACTTCTACTCTTACTGATTCTGGTGCTAATGATTTGAAGTATTCAGCAAATTGTTCTGTTACTACTTCAAAATCTTGGTCTGGCACAAGACGGAATGATATTTTAGCGTGTGCGGTTGATGGAATAACGGTTTTAGCTCCTTCTCCTGTGTATCCACCCCATATTCCGCAACAATCAAGACTTGGTCTTATACCTACTCTTTCTATTGTGCTATATCCTGCTTCTCCGTGTAAGGCTTTAATATCTATTGCTTTCTTGTAGTCTTCTTCGTCAAAAGGTGCTTGTGCCATAAGTTCTCTTTCTTCTTGTGAAGCTACTAATACTTTGTCATAAAATCCAGGTACAGTGATGTGATTGTTTTCATCTGTAAGTTTTGCTATCATTTGGCAAAGTATATTGATAGGATTAGCTACTGCACCTCCGTAAAGTCCTGAGTGTAAATCGCGATTTGGTCCTGTAACTTTTACTTCTACATATCCTAATCCTCTTAATCCTGTTGTGATTGAAGGAGTATCTGCTGCTATCATTGAAGTATCAGATACTAATATTACGTCTGCTTTTAATAATTCTTTGTTTTCTTTGCAGAAGTCGTAAAGACTAACTGAGCCTATTTCTTCTTCTCCTTCCAACATAAACTTTACGTTGCATGGAAGTTGATTTGTCTTTACTAAGTATTCAAATGCTTTTGCGTGCATAAAGGCTTGACCTTTGTCGTCGTCAGCTCCTCTTGCCCAAATATGTCCATCTTTTACCACAGGCTCGAAAGGATCTGTTCTCCATTCGTTTGCTGGGTCGATTGGCATTACATCGTAATGTCCATATATAAGAATTGTTGGCTTAGTTGCGTCAATGATTTTTTCTGCGTAAACAACAGGATTGCCTTTTGTTGGCATTATTTCACATTTGTCAGCTCCTGCTTCCATTATTAGTTCTTTCCATCTTTCTGCACAACGAATCATGTCTGGTTTGTGTGCTTCTATTGATGAAATTGAAGGAATGCGAATTAGAGAAAACAGTTCTTCTAAGAATCTGTCTTTGTTTTGTTCAATGTAAGTTTTAATTTCCATGATTATTTGTTTGTATTTAAAAATCGGTTTCTAAGTTTTCTTCAAAATATTCGTGTGTCTCAATATCGGATTCAGATATTGTTGGGTTGTTTATCCAATCCTTTATTATCAATGCGGAAGCTATTTGCGGTTTTATTAGTTTGTAGATATTATACGCATCTAATCTTGTAATAAAATCACCACATTTTACAACGAAATTAGGTTCGTCAAAAGTAACATAAGATCTTATATTAGGATAGGTTTGAGATAATTCTTCTTTTAATGCAAAGGCTTTGGCTTTTGCATTCTCTCCTGTGAAAGAGTTTACTTTTATTCTATAACCTGATAGAGTTCTTGACATTTCATTATACTCTATGTGTCTTTCCAAAATGGTTTGTAATCTACCGTCGGCAATTACTTTTACTTGTGCATTAGTTGTTTTAAATGCACATAGACTTGACACTATAATAAGGCAGGTTAATAAAAGTCTTCTTGAAATTATTTTTGTCATCTTTTTGTTTTATTATCTTGATTCATTATAAAGTTGTCTCACTGAGCAAGTCAATACAGGAATATGCGAATTATTTATCATTTGTTGTGCGTATGGCCCAAGGAATATGTTGCTCAATGTTTTTTCTTGCTCACTCATGATAACGATTAAGTCAGCATTGTTTTTATTTGCGTAATCTATTGTTGATAAAGTTGTGTTTTCTGCCTCTATAAAGTCAGTTTTGTATCTTAACCCTTTGCTGTCAAGCAAGTGTTCTACACTTAAAACATATTTATCTACAATATCTCTTATTGATTTACTTGTGCTTGAATATATTCCTAAAACATGTATAACTGCATTAGGGAACATTTTTACGAACTCTATTGTCCAAGGTACTTTTTGACGAGTATCTTTTGTGAAGTCTATAGGCATAATCAATACTTCTAAGTCTTTTTCAAAGTGGAAGTCTTCTCTGATTGTTAAAACAGGACAATGAGCTATTGTAATTGTCTTGTAGGTATTTGCTCCTGCAAATTTATCATCGTAACCACTATTTCCGTGTGTTCCGATTACTAAAAGATCTGCATCCAGCTCTTTTACGGCTTTATTAAGCATTGTATATACTTTCCCTTTTGGTAGAATATGATAATAAACCTCAGAGTTAGTTAATTTTTTCTTAGCATTATCAACATATTCCTTTAATTTATTTTCGGCTTTTTCGCGTTCTATTTCTACGGTTTCAACCCAAATTATATGTAAATCGGCATTTGCTCTTGCTGTTATATCAATTGCCAAATTCATTGCGGTGATTGATGATTTGGAAAAGTCTATTCCTGTTACAATTGTGTCCATAAATAAATTATTTAATGGTTAATGTTTCTTAATACTAACAAAATTACTACCTTTGCAGAGTAAAGATACGCAATTTTCTGCAAATATAATAAAATTATCCTAAGAAACAAAATTTTATAGAAAAAACAGCAAAATGAATAACAATTTAAATCCAGATAAAGAGCGTTTAACAAAGAGTGAGAGCGACTATGAAAAGGCTCTTCGCCCTTCTGCGTTTGATGGATTTGCTGGTCAAGAACAGATAAAGGAGAATCTTAAAATTTTTGTTCAAGCAGCAAAAGAGAGAGAGGAAGCTTTGGATCACGTTCTATTGCATGGCCCTCCTGGTTTGGGAAAAACAACATTGAGTTACATAATTGCAAACGAGTTAGGTGTCAATGTGAAAATGACATCTGGCCCTGTGTTGGATAAACCTGGAGAATTGGCTGGTATCTTAACTAATTTGGAAGAAAATGACGTTCTTTTTATAGATGAAATACATCGTCTATCGCCCATAGTTGAAGAATACCTGTATTCTGCTATGGAAGATTATAAGATAGACATAATGATAGAAAGTGGACCTAATGCAAGAAGTGTGCAAATAGGCTTAGCACCATTCACACTCATAGGCGCAACTACACGTTCAGGACTTTTAACAGCACCATTGCGTTCAAGATTTGGAATTACTTGTCGCTTACAATACTATGACCATGAAACCCTTGCAGGAATCATAAAACGTTCGAGTAATATCTTGCAAACACCAATCCATGATGATGCGGCAATGGAAATATCTCGTAGGAGTAGAGGAACTCCTCGTATAGCTAATCTCTTACTTCGAAGAGTTAGAGATTTTGCTCAAATAAAATCCAATGGCGTTATTGATATGGAAGTGTCAA
This sequence comes from Candidatus Onthomorpha sp., assembly GCA_045644685.1. GTDB lineage: Bacteria > Bacteroidota > Bacteroidia > Bacteroidales > P3 > Onthomorpha. The sequence continues at coordinate 9,897 of JAZRHI010000034.1, read as the reverse complement.
AAATAGCATTAGAAGCCTTGAATGTTGATAAAAATGGATTAGATGAAATGGATAATCGAATTTTATCGTGCATAATAGACAAATTCAAGGGAGGCCCTGTTGGAATAACAACAATTGCAACAGCAGTTGGCGAAGATGCAGGCACTATCGAAGAGGTTTATGAACCATTCCTAATACAAGAAGGATTTCTTCAAAGAACCGCAAGAGGAAGAGAAGCAACCGCCTTAGCATACCAACATCTTGGACGATTTAATACAAAAGGTGGGCAAGGAGAGTTGTTTTAAAAGAAAAAATATCTAAATTTGCAAGTTGAAAAATTTTTAAAATAAAATATAATAATGGCAGTACATAAAATAAGCCCTGAGTTATTGACTCTTGAAAGAGTTGATGAAATTTTGAGAAAGGGAATGAAATTAGAACTTTCGCAAGAAAGCAGAGAGAGAATCGTAAAATGTAGAGAATATCTTGACAACAAGATGAAAACACAAAAAGAGCCAATTTATGGAGTTACAACAGGCTTTGGCTCATTGTGTAATATATCAATCTCAAAAGAAGAATTATCTCAATTACAAAAGAATTTAGTAATGAGTCATGCGTGTGGAGTAGGAGAAGAAGTGCCACACGAAATCGTAAAGATAATGTTGTTAAACAAAATTCAATCTTTATCTTACGGAAATTCAGGAGTACAACTTCAAACCGTAGAAAGATTGATAGAATTCTTTAATAACGACATATTACCTGTTGTTTACCAACAAGGTTCGTTAGGAGCAAGTGGAGACTTGGCGCCATTAGCACACATGTGCTTACCATTGTTAGGCTTAGGCGAAGTGGACTATAAAGGAAAGAGAATAAGCGGAGAAGAATTGAATAAAGAATTTTCTTGGGAACCAATAGAATTGCAATCAAAAGAAGGATTAGCATTATTAAATGGTACTCAATTCATGAGTTCATTCGCAGTTTGGAGTATAATCAAAGCACAAAAATTATCTGATTTAGCAGATAAAATCATGGTTGTTTCATTAGAAGGATTCGATGGAAGAATAGAACCATTCTTTGACCCAGTTCATCAAGTAAGACCACATGCAGGACAAATAGAAACCGCAAAACGAGTAAGAGAAATGTTAGAAGGAAGTCAAATCATCGCACAACCTAAAAAACATGTACAAGACCCTTACTCATTCCGTTGTGTTCCACAAGTACATGGCGCAAGCAAAGATGCTATTGCACACGTTGCAAGCGTAATCACAACAGAAATCAACTCAGCAACAGATAATCCAACAGTATTCCCTGATTTAGATATGGTAATATCGGCAGGTAATTTCCACGGACAGCCATTGGCTATCAATTTAGACTATTTAGCGATAGCAGTTGCTGAATTAGGTTCAATATCTGAAAGAAGAACATATCAGTTAATCGGAGCTAAGAGAGATTTACCATCATTCCTTGTAGCAAAACCAGGATTAAATTCAGGATTTATGATACCTCAATACACAGCAGCGTCAGTTGTCAGCCAATCTAAGCAATTATGTACACCTGCTTCTGTGGATACAATCGATTCTTCACAAGGACAAGAAGACCATGTATCATTTGGTTCAAATGCAGCTACAAAATTATATCGCGTAGTAAACAATACAGAAAAAATATTAGCGATAGAATTATTCAATGCAGCACAAGCATTTGATTTCCGTAAACAACAAACAGGTCTTACTTCATCTAAATGTATAGAAGACTTCGTTAAATCATACCGTGAAAAGGTAGAATTTGTACAAGACGACGTTGTAATGTATGAACTAATACATAAGAGCATCGACTTTTTGAGAGATCAACAATAAACTTAATATTCTGCTTTGGGTTTTCTGATTAGCATTAGAAACCCAAAGCTTTTTTTTTATGGCCTTTTTACCTACAACAAAAAAAGAAATAGAACAACGTTCTTGGACAAGTGTCGATATAATTTTTGTATCGGGAGATGCTTATATAGACCACCCTTCATTCGGTGCAGCAGTCATTTCACGACATTTAGAAGCATGTGGCTTTAAGGTAGCAATACTTGCACAACCTAATTGGAAGGATGATTTAAGGGACTTTAAGAAATTAGGCAAGCCTAACATTTGTTTTGCAGTCAGCTCAGGCTCTATGGATTCTATGGTAAACCATTACACAGCCGCAAAACGCAAAAGAAATGACGATGCTTACACTCCAAATGGAGAAGCGGGCTTTCGTCCAGATAGAGCAACCGTTGTTTATTCTCAAATTTTAAAATCCATTTATCCAGATGTGCCGGTTTTAATAGGAGGTATAGAAGCCTCTATGCGAAGACTTGCTCACTACGATTATTGGGAAGACAAACTATTTCCTTCCATTCTTTTAGATTCAAAAGCTGATATGTTGATATATGGAATGGGAGAGAAGATATGCGAAATCATTTGTAGGGGATTGGCAGAAGGCAAAAGTCTTGAAGAACTAAAAGACACTCCGCAAATAGCCTATATAGAAAAAAATGAAATTGTAGAAAACATAAATTATAAAGACTATTACTTGCCTTCGTTTGAAGACTGCCTTAAAGATAAGCGTAAACAAGCAGAAAGCATTGCGGCTTTCGAAAAAAATAGCAATAAGTTCAATGGAGAAAGGCTAATACAACTCTATAGTAACTCTAACTTAAAGGTAGTTGTTAATCCATTTGACCAAACCTATTCTTCACAAGACTTAGACAAAATATACGAATTGCCTTTTGAAAGACGTCCTCACCCAAAGTATGCAAAGAGAGGCAACATTCCAGCCTTTGAAATGATAAAATACTCTGTAAACATACATAGAGGATGCTTTGGAGGCTGTGCGTTTTGCACCATAGCAGCACACCAAGGCAAGAGAATAATATCAAGGAGCGAAGAATCTATAATGAAAGAGATAGAACAAATCTCGCAAGACAAAGACTTCAAAGGCTATTTGTCAGATTTAGGAGGTCCTTCCGCAAATATGTATCGCATGAAAGGTAAAGACGAAAATTTATGCAAAAAATGCACAAGACCATCCTGTCTTTACCCTTCCTTATGCAAAAATATGAACAACAATCACAAACCATTGTTGGATTTATACAAAAAAGTAAGAGAATTACCCTACATAAAAAAAGCATTTATAGGCAGTGGAGTGAGATATGACTTGTTTGATTCGAGCGAATACTTTGAAACCTTAGTACGTTTCCATGTTTCGGGACGTTTAAAAGTAGCACCAGAACATTCAAGCGAAACTGTGTTGAAGGCAATGCGTAAAATGTCTTTTGATCAGTTTATAAACATAAAGAAACGCTTTGAAATGATAAACTCAAAATATGGATTAAATCAACAGTTAATACCATATTTCATTTCATCTCACCCAGCTTGTACACTAAAAGACATGGCGGAATTAGCCGTTCAAACATCCCAATTAGGATATAAGTTAGAACAAGTGCAAGACTTTACACCTACTCCAATGACTATTTCAACCGAAATGTATTATACGGGATATGACCCAACGACTCTAAAACGTATTTTTGTAGAACGTAACCCTGAATTGAAAAAGAACCAAAATAGAGTATTCTTCTGGTATAAACCAGAAAATAAAGTATGGGCAAACCATATTTTTTCTAAATATAATTTGCCCAAACCTAAGATTCAGAAAAATAATCCTAAGAGATAATTTTCTATTTCACGAAGTTATTTAACTCATCTACGGAGATCAAGAATTGTTCTCCCGATTCCATGTTTTTTAATGAAACTTTATTTTCTTTTATTTCGTTTTCGCCAATCAAAGCCACAAATTTAATTTGCTTATCATTAGCATAATTCATTTGTTTCTTTAATTTAGCAGCATCAGGGAACACTTCTGCTTTTATACCATTAGCTCTCAAATTACGAGCGCATTTAAGAGCAAACAAAGCCTCGTTTTCTCCAAAATTAGTGAAAAGAATATCACTTGAAGTGCAAATATTTTCAGGGAAAAGGTTTAATTGCTCTAAACAATCGTATATTCTATCTGCCCCAAAGCTAATACCTACACCCGAAAGTCCTTGATGCCCAAAAATTCCTGTTAGATTGTCGTATCTTCCACCGCCACAAATGCTACCTATTTCCACATCTGTTGCTTTTACTTCCATAATTGCTCCTGTGTAATAGTTCAATCCACGAGCCAAAGTAATGTCAAATTCTATGTTTTCAATCCCTAAAACCCTACATTTATTCAATACGAATTCCAATTCATCCAAACCTTTAACAGCATCTTCACTTGTTAAAATACCTCTTAGAGATTCAATTTTGTTTTCGTTGCTACCACTTAAAGAAAATATAGGATTAAGTTTTTCAATGTCTTTTTCGCTAAAACCTTTGCCTCTTAATTCGTCGCAAACCTTTTCATAACCAATCTTATCCAATTTATCAATAGCCACAGTTATGTCAATAAGATTATCTTCCTTTCCAATATATTGAGCAATAGCCAAAAGAATTTTCCTATTATTGAATTTTATTTTTGTATTTAAAGAAAACTTGTTGAAAACCTCCTCTATCATACACATTAAATCGACTTCGTTAAGCAAACTATCGCTTCCGATTATGTCAGCATCGCATTGATAAAATTCTCTGTAACGCCCCTTTTGCGGACGGTCAGCTCTCCAAACAGGTTGTATTTGATAACGTTTGAAAGGGAAAGTAATATCATTCAAATGGTTTACAACAAATCTCGCAAAAGGCACTGTTAAATCGTAACGCAAACCTTTCTCGCAAATTTGTTTTGTAAGAGTTTTATAATCCGTTACATCCAAAGATTTATCCGTTACAAAATCCCCGGAATTTAATATCTTAAAAAGAAGTTTGTCGCCTTCATCGCCATATTTTCCCATTAGGGTATTCAATTCTTCCATTGCGGGAGTTTCAATTGATTGAAATCCGTGAGCATTGTAAACTTCCTTGATTGTATCGAAAATATAATTGCGTTTTCTCATTTGAGAAGGTAAAAAATCTCTTGTTCCCTTAACTGTTTTGTAACTCATAGTCTAAATATTTTTTGCAAAAATAGAGAAAAATTAAATTTTTTTTAGGTAGAGTGTAACAAAATGTGATTTTTTTTTGTCTTTAATGATAGAAATTGCCAAAAAAAGTATAACTAACTTTGGTAAAATGAAATTTAATGTATATTTTTGTAACGTAAAAAAATAGAATAATATGAAAAGGGTACTATTGGTTTTAGTCATATCGTTTATGGCTTTATTCGCAAAAGAGAGTGCGGCGCAAAATGTAATGCTTAACGCTAACACTCACGAAACAACAGTTAATAGATGTGCAGGTTACTTCTATGATAACTCATCAACAGCAGATTATGCTACTGGTGTAGATAGATGGGTTACGATTTGTCCTCCTGCATCAAGTGCAAACACAAGAACAGCACTTACATTTGAAGAATTTAACATAGATCCTTCGGATACAGTTTACATTTATCAAGGTACAACAATAAATAGTACGCCATATATGGCAGATAATAGCACGCCTTATTTCCAAAATCAAGACCTTTTGGGGCAAACTGTTATGCCATCTTTGTTAATGACTTCTCCTTGTTTGACAGTGCGTTTGATTTCTAACAATTCGGCAACCGCCTCAGGTTGGAAAGCAAAAATTGAGTGCGCAAGAGATTGTCAATACCCAGAAGCAGACTTAGATACTTTCTTCTACAAATATGATTCGGAAGGAAACATGACAACAAGACCTGTAAGAGAATTAGTAGATACTATTGTGCAAGAAGATGGTACAGAAATATACGTTCCTTTCAAAGCCGTTGATATTTGTTTGGGCGATTCAGTTGTTTTAGTTGCAAAACCTCGTTTCCCGGAATATTATCCAAACGAAATAACTTCATATTATCAAGGAATCGAAACTTGTAAATTCTATTGGAGTTTTGGAGATGGAACAACCGACTCTGTGGATTATTACGAACAAATCGGACATGCTTGGCCAGAATTTAATGGATACGATTTAGCACTCGTAGTAGAAGATACAAATAATGGTGGTTGTAGAAGTAGAAATACAATAGACACACGTTTAAGAATAGCAACAAACCCTATTAAAACCGTTACACCACTTCCAGATATTTGTTCAGGAACAGAATTAGGCCTAAACATTGGTTATGGAGCCAATTCATCAATCATTGTTGATTCATTAGAATTTTCAAGAGCAGCAAAAGAAAGATTTGAACAAACAGTCTTTATTCCAGACGGGCCTAATTGTAGTACAGCTAATGGAGGTAATTTATGTTATGAAGCACCTGTCGTATTTGATCAGTTCACATCTGGCGCTACAATCGGAAGTGTAGATGATATAATGTCTATTTGTATGAATTTTGAACACACATTCTTAGGCGACTTATCAATGCAAATTGTTTGTCCTAACGGTCAAAGCGCTATTTTGAAACACTACACTAATAAAACAGAAAGTGGTAACGATTTTGGTATTCCTGGACCAGGTAGTAGTGGATGTGACTCAGCAAATAACCCGCAAGGAATAGGCTGGACTTATTGTTGGTCTAACCAATACTTAGATGGACAAAGAGGAGTCATTAGAGATGATTTGTCAGACCCGCTTGACTCAACCAATACTGTTGATACTACTGGATATTATCAAACACCATACCAAGCCGCAACAGCAGCAACATCAACAAATAATCCAAATGGTTGGACTACTGTGGATTTGAATGGATTCGAAGGATTAGTAGGCTGTCCTTTAAATGGAGAATGGTCAATGGTAGTTTGCGACTGGTGGGGAGCTGATAACGGATATGTATTCTGGTGGGATTTGGAATTAGGCCAAAACAGTGGAGCAAATTGGGACTATCAAGTACCATTAGACACCGTAATTTGGAGTGGAGTATCGTTCTATACACCAACATCTGCAACATCTGCAAGAGTAGCACCGCCAATCGATAGCGCAGGAACATACGTTTTCGATATAACAATCATAGATGACTTCGGATGTCAATGGGATACAACATCACCTCTTACAGTTGTGCAAACACCTGTGGTAGATTTAGGAGAAGACGTGGCATTATGTGAAATGTATAGCGTAGAACTTGACGCAGGCAACGAATCCCCAACAGCATCTTACGCATGGGCTCCAACAGGAGATACAACCAGAGTCATAACAGCACAAACAGAAGCCAATTCCAACTCAATCATAAAGTATGAAGTGTTAGTAACAGAATATAATGGCTCAATCTATTGCTATGGTCGCGATTCCATAAACCTAATTGTGCATCCGGCAGCCATAGCAGCCTTTACAGCAGACAGATTCCCGTTAGAAGGATGTGAACCATATACTTTCCAATTACAAAACACAGCAACCAACGCAACACAATTTGAATGGAGAGTAGGAGAAGAAACAACAACAGAACCAAATCCAACATTCACATTCCCATATGGAACATACGACATCAAACTCAAAGTAACATCAGAACATGGCTGTACAGACTCAATAGAATATGCCGACATCATAAACGTATATCGTCATCCAGCAGCAGACTTCGGATGGGAACCAAACAACCCTTACGCTTCAAACCCTACTGCAAACATAGTAAACCTTACAGAACCAAATGACGCAACAAATCAATACCATTGGAGCATCCAAACAAACAAAAACGATGTCAATGCAATAGAAAACGTCTTTGGAGCTAACCCTTCATACACCTGGACACCACAATCAGGCGAAACAGTCGCAGGAGACTACATGATAACCTTAGATGCTTACAGTGTAAACTTAGCACCAAGTGGATACATCTATGAATGCCACGACACAATAACAAGAATAATCACAGTTATCAACGACAACCTGATATTCCCAAGCGTAATCACACCTAATGGTGACGGAATAAACGACGTATTCGAAATACACAACTTAATAGATGGGCAAGCATTCCCTGATAACGAACTTTCAATCTACAATCGCTATGGAAAGAGAATCTATTTCATACAAAACATGAGAAACGAAAGCGATTTCTGGGATCCAGCAGCAACCAACACACCATCAGGCACATATTTCTATCGCTTTATCGGACGAGGACCAATCAGAGATATAGAATACTCAGGCTCAGTCGAAATATTAAGATAGTAAAACTAAGAATAAAAATCACGAAATATCGGACTGCAAAACCAAAGCAGTCCGATATTTTTTTATTAACGAATATTGTCAATTCAAAATAAAGTTATACCTTTGCAAAACCTAAGTGGAAAGATTTGGATTGATTGCAACCACACAAAAAAATGCTAAAACAATATTTTAACATCTTTTTTAGACCAATCTAATCATTTCTTTGTTTACTTAGTTTTAAGAAATAAGTTATTATATTATTAACAACAAAAAAACAAAGCAAATGTCGTATTTCTTTACATCAGAATCAGTATCAGAAGGACATCCAGACAAAGTAGCAGACCAAATATCCGATGCCCTATTAGACGAATTCCTATCACAAGACGCCAACTCAAAAGTCGCATGTGAAACCTTAGTAACCACAGGCTTAGTAGTCCTAAGCGGAGAAGTAAAAGCAGAAGCCTACGTTGATGTACAACAAACCGCAAGAAAAGTAATCAAAAACATAGGCTATACAAAAGGCGAATATATGTTTGAAAGCAATTCTTGTGGCGTGATTTCCGCAATCCACGAACAAAGTCCAGACATAAATCAAGGCGTAGAAAGACAAACAGAAGAAGAACAAGGAGCAGGAGATCAAGGAATGATGTTTGGCTATGCGTGTAGCGACACAGAAGACTATATGCCGTTGTCCTTACAGCTTTCACACATATTAGTTTACGAACTCGCACAAATCCGAAAAGAAGGAAAACAAATGCAATACCTTCGTCCCGACTCAAAAAGCCAAGTTACAATAGAGTATAACGATGACAACACACCAAAAGCCATAAACACAATCGTTATTTCCACACAACACGATGACTTTGATGAAGAAACAAAGATGCTTGAACGCATAAAAAAAGACGTAAAAGAGATTTTAATCCCAAGAGTCATAGAAAAACTACAAAAACAAAGCGTAAAAGACCTCTTTAACTCAGACTACACCCTACACGTCAATCCAACAGGAAAATTTGTCATAGGAGGGCCACACGGCGACACAGGTTTAACAGGCAGAAAGATAATCGTAGATACTTATGGCGGTAAAGGAGCACACGGAGGCGGAGCCTTCTCAGGCAAAGACTCCTCAAAAGTAGATAGAAGCGCAGCATACGCAGTTCGCCACATAGCCAAAAACATGGTAGCCTCAGGCCTATGCGATGAAGTCTTAGTACAAGTAGCCTACGCCATAGGCATAGCAGAGCCAGTAGGACTTTATGTAAACACATACGGCACAGCAAAGGTACAAGAAAGCGGAAAAACAATGACAGACGGTCAAATAGCAGAAAAAATCAAAACCATATTCGACCTACGCCCATACGCCATAGTAGAACGCCTTGGATTGAAAAACCCAATCTTTGCCCCAACCTCTTCATACGGACACTTTGGCCGCACACCTTATAAACAAATAGTAACAATTTGCGAAAACGGGCAAAAAGTTCAAAAAGAAGTAGAATTTTTCACTTGGGAAAAACTCGACTATGTAGAAAAGATAAAACAAGCCTTTAACATCTAAAAATAATTCTTAGAGTTAAAAAAATAAAGCAAAGGATTAGCAAAATAAAGCTAAGAAAAAAAAGAATATTCCTAAGACTTTTGGAATATTCTTTTTTGTTTTTAATTTTATTCCAAACCTTTCCAAAAACAAAGCACCGAAATAAATTTTTAAAACAAAGAAATCAAATTTCTTTTTAATAAATTTGGAATATTATTTTTTATTTTATAACTTTGTCGCATGAATTTAAAAATTACAAATTAT
>JAZRHI010000033.1:0-2915 GCA_045644685.1 Candidatus Onthomorpha sp. | reverse complement strand
TATGTTGAAAATTTGATATTGCTTACAGCAACGCAACATAACACAAAGGCTCATCCGAACAATAAGACTCAACAGGTCAATAAGGATTATCAGTTGGTTTGCCTATTAGCAAAAGCAGATACCATAGAGAACTCCTTATTACGATTTGGAGAGAAGTATTATCGTAAAGAGTCATTTGTGTATGTAATAAACACAGGATTAACCGCTGAGTTTAGTACAGGATTGTCATTCAATGACATAAAGACAAAATTGGTTCAAATTTACAATGCAGCATAAATAAGAACTTATGATAAAACGCTTATCTTCAATTAAAAACCTCGGGATTTACAATGATTTCAAATGGGATGCCAACATTCCTGATTTCAATGACAAGAATATCATTTATGGATGGAACTATACAGAAAAAACTACGCTTTCACGTTTGATTAAAATCTTGTCGCACAAGACAAAAATTGAGGATACAGAAAATGTTGACTTCTCTGTTTTACTTGAAGACGGCACAATTCTGACAAAGGCTAATTATTTGGATTATCCTTTAGATGCTGTTGTATTCAATTCTGATTTTATAGGAGAGAATCTACATTTTGACAGCGTTGACCCCAAGATTAAGGGTATTTTATTCGATATTGGAGAAGAAAGTGTCGAAACTCGTGAAAAATTACGAGCGGTAGAGTTAGATATTAACAACATAAATACTTGGTTGGATAACAATCATGAACACATAGATAAGTTTGCTGAATTCGAAAATTTATTTACAACAGAATCTAAAAAGATTAAGAATGAGAATTTTGAAAGCTCAATAGAATTCAATAAAGGGCATTTCAAACGCATTTTGGATACATTTGCCCCTAATACATTACAATCATTTATTATTGATGCAAATGAATTAAATGGATTGCGCGCAAATGCTTTAGCAAAAGAGCCTTTGCCAAGTATTAATGAAGTAGTACTCTCTATTTCCTTTCGGGCACTTATTGACGAAACGAAATCTTGTCTTGAAAATGAGCCAGCATTAGTCGAAGATGAAGATATATTGACCAATAATCCTAGTCTATATGCATGGGGTAAACAAGGATTGGAGATTTATGAACAAAATTCGAATATTCAAAAATGTGCGTTTTGTGGCAGTGTACTGACAAATGAACGTAGAAAGTTCTTGAATGCTTACTATAATAACGAGGCTGCACGATTGAAAAATAGAATAAACGAACTACTACAACATATTGAAACAGAACAAGCATATATCTCTAATATTCCCTATTTAAAACTTAGTCCAAATGATTTCATTGAAAGCTGTAAGACAGATTTTAGAAATTTAATAGACTCTTTTGAACAAGTTAAGGCAAACTATATACAGCAATTAGAAATTTGCAAAGATGCCCTAATTAATAAATTGAATAATTTCATATTTGTTGCACAAGATCAACTTGATATAGATAAATCGGTTGAAACCACTATTCTTGAATGGATGGGCCAACTTCGAAATGTTATATTAAAACATAATGAAACAGTTTCAAACTTTCAAACCATCAAAACAACCTCTGTTGAAAAGTACAAGAAGCACCTTGTTGCAAGATTCTTGTTGGATAAAAAATACTTTACGGTAAAGTCTCAAAAAGAAAAACAAGAACAAGAAATTCAAAAATATAAGGACCTCTTATTGTCAAAACAACAAGAGCGTAAAGACTTGCTAGCAAAACTTAAATCCGTTGTAAAAGGGCAGGAAAACTTAAATCATTATATTCAATTGTTCCTAAATCGAAAGGATATAACAGTTGAAGTTGCTGATAACGACTTCTTTATTTTAAAGAGAGGTGATGCTATTGCTAAAAATTTAAGTGAGGGAGAAAAGACAGCTATTGCTTTTTCGTATTTTATGGTTTCATTAGAAAGTATATATCAAGATGGAAATCTACAGAACAAATTGATATTTATAGATGATCCTATATCCAGTTTGGATGCCAATCATATAGCACAAGTATCATCCTTAATTAATAGTTTCTTTTTTAGGAAAGATGCTGCAACAGGGAAAGTGAACAACTGTTTTAAGCAATTGTTTATTTCAACCCACAATTTTGAATTTTATAGTTTTTTGCGAGATGCTAATAATATAAAGAAAAGAAAGAAAATTTTGGTCAATGGCAAAAGTGAGGATCACCCTGCTTGTAACTATTATATGTTAAAACGAATTTCAGAGGATTCTACGCAGTTATTAAAATTGCCCAAATCATTTTCTAGTTATAATTCGGAATATGTCTATCTATTTGATGAGATTTGCAGCTATAAAGAAGACCATTATCCTGAAAATAGAGCATATATAATGCCGAATATTATTCGTCGTTTTCTTGAAATATATACATTAATAAAACTGCCAGGAAATAAGGATGAAATAGATAATAGAGTCAAACTTTTGATAGGAGAAGTAAATGAACTTAAGGTGCTACATTATTTCTCTCATTTTACTACACCAGAAAGAATATCAAAGCATTCAGAATTAATTCTCAAAGTCCCAGACTTAGTTGATGATGTTTTTGTATTACTCAAAAAAGATCAAACACATCTTGATTCCTTGCTTGATGGTGTTAATAGGAAAAACATATAATCAGAGTTACAATGGCGACCGCATCATTATAAGTGGTCGCCATTATTGTTACAGCTTCATTCCCCTGCTTTTCTTTGGTTGCATCGGTTGTCGGATTGATTGTCGGAGTTTGTCGTACTGTTCGTTGAACCATTGGCTGAGAGGTATTCGATTTGCGGTTAGGGTAAGCCGGTTATCGTTATCTCGCAGAATCTGCAAAGGGGTGTTATCCGTAGCAAACCAACGATTATGCTCCGAGGAGAATAGTCGCCCTGTAAAGTTCACAATCTTACCCTTAATCAGCTCGGCAAACTCCATAGCCGAAAGCCCGATT
>JAZRHI010000032.1:0-2129 GCA_045644685.1 Candidatus Onthomorpha sp. | reverse complement strand
GTTTCCATCATTCCACGTTTTCGGCACAAAGGTACGACAATTTCCAAGAACGACAAAAGCACACTCTTATCAATCTATTATTTTGGAGGGAGTGAAATCTGCCGCTTGCCAAATTTCTCTCTGTCGAAAATAATAAGCCTCTGAAAGATTTGAGAACTGTTTGAATGATAGGTTTTCAAGAAATGACCTATTATTTATGCTGTTCTTTGTTTCTACTATTTCGTCAGTCGTTTATCTCCGTTGCCGGATGCAGATTCAAGCCAAGCCGATGAATAGGAAAAGGTTTTGGAGCAGTTTACTCTCGAACGGAGGAAGAAACTGCTCCAAACGGTTTACCGCCTGACCTTTTCTTATTCTAAAAGAGGTTTGGCTACCTTTGCATCCGACAAAAGGGGTAAACGGATGATGTTTTATGATACAATGAAGCATATATTCATGTGAGAAGAAAGATTTTAATGTATTTAAAGCCCATTTTCGGGAGAAAAACAATACCTTTGCAGAAAATACAGGCGAACTTATATGAAACAATATATAGCAATTATAATATAATATAATATAATATAATGATTATGAAGAAGTTTATTCTTACATTATGGATATGTTTAGGCAGTTTTTCATTTAGTTATAGTCAAAGTGCTGATGTAAAAATTGCAGAGGCAATGAATAATTCCGATTGGTTTGCGTTAGATTCATTATATCAAACAGAACCTAAAGATTCAATCAGTAAGTTCCTAGAAATATTTTCTCGTTGCCTTATCGGTAACAGACTAAACCGACCAGATGTTTCTATCCCTGCGTTTACGGAATTATTCAATACTCAATCGGAAAACCTTGACCTTGGTAATCTGCTCAATTCGTCAATGATGTTTGCGATGGATTTAAGCAGAATTGGAGATAATAAGACAGCAGCAACAATGTTATCTTCTACTCTTAGCTCTATACGTACTCATCTTGATAGTGCAACTATAGCAGGTGTTCAACAATATATTAATCAATACGAAGCACTATCCAACTACAATCCCTATAAAATCACGTTTGAAAATTTGGTAGGAACTATCCCTTTTGAAGTTGTTCCTATTGACTCACAAAAGAATAACTCTGTATTAATGCATCTTAGAAACACTTCGATTAATGGTGTTGAAGCAGATGTTACTTTTGATACAGGAGCTGGTGTTAATATTATTTCGGATTCATTAGCACATAAATATAATTTAATTCCACTTGATGCATCAACTACTGTTGGTGGAGTTGACATACAAAATGGAAGCTATGCCATAGCAAGGGAATTAAGAATCGGAGATATTATTGTTAGAGATGTTCCATTTTATGTCATAAATATAACCACCAATAATGAAGAGGCAGACAAATATGTTGATTGTTTCAACATTGTTGTCGGTAGCGAACTGATGTTACAACTCAAAGACCTAACCATAGATTTTGTTAATAATATAATTATAGTTCCATCTATTGCTCCAAAACGGAGTCAAGTATCTCCCAATATGTGTTTTTCGTCCCAAATGAATTTATTGGGTAAAGGTATAGTAAAAGGGGACAAGATGTTAATGAATATCGATACTGGAGATGCTTCGTATGGTTCGTTAGGTAAAGGATTTTTTGAGAACAACAAAGAATATATTACCACACATTGTAAATTAGATACTATTCGAAACGCAGGAATTGGCGGAGTAAATATATCAGAATGCTATCGCGTTCCTAATCTATCTGTTGAATTAGGAAATAACGAAATAAAGGCAACTGAAATGGTAGTTGTTTTGAAAGAAAATATGGGTGGTACGTTTGGATACGAATGTAATTTGGGCTTAAAATCGTTAATGCTTTTTAGAAAAATTCGTTTCAATATGGTAGATTTTGTATTAACAACATTTAATCAGGAATAATAGAGCTATGAAAAGGATTCTTGCATGGTTGTTTATTATGACCTCTATGCTCATTATGGCCTCTTGTGAGTTTGAAGAAGTTAATCTTGATTTCCCCAAAAGCATAACATTCACGAGTAATGGCGGTGAAAAAACTATAACTGGTGACGAATCTTTTGTTTTTGCAGAAATTCAGGACTACAAAGGTAATCATGGTTCTATCGAAGGAGGTGAAGATGGTAAACTTTATAA
>JAZRHI010000031.1:0-38575 GCA_045644685.1 Candidatus Onthomorpha sp. | reverse complement strand
CGTTCGGAAGGGATAAGTGCTGAAAGCATCTAAGTACGAAACCCGCCTCAAGATGAGATTTCTTAATAGGGAGGTTGGAGATTACGACCTTGATAGGTTGCAGGTGTAAAGGCAGTAATGTCAAAGCCGAGCAATACTAATAACCCGAAGACTTCTCTCGGAAAGCTTTCTTGTATGTAGAAAAGATGTTATAGAAGAGAATAGATCTTAAAGAGAGATTTTTGGTGGCTATAGAGCAGGTGAACACCTCTTACCATTCCGAACAGAGAAGTTAAGCCCTGCATCGCCGATGATACTGCTACACCAAGTGGGAAAGTAGGTCGCTGCCAGATTAAACCGAGAGCTTCGCTGAAAAGCGAGGCTCTTTTTTTATGCCTTAATGTTTGAGAAAAAGTCAAAGATCAAGAGACTTAAAGATAGAGGGACAGAGGGACTGAGAGACTGAAAGATATGTCTGGGGAAAGGCTAATTCTTAAAAAGCGTGTAATCGAAAGATTTATATTCTCGCTGGGGAGTATGCAAAAGATCGGATTTTTGGAGTGAAAGATCGGATGTCTTAGGGTAAAAGATAGGATCTTTTGACTGCTTTATTCCGAGTTTGTCGAAAGATGGTGGAGTTAAAGAGATTAATTTAAAATATATGATGAGATTAAAAAAGGAATAAGAGAATAGTTACTATATGTTACAATAGTTGCAATAGAAAAAAGGCTGAAACTATAGAAAAAGAATCAGCCTTTTTTTGTTTAATAAAGAGAATATTCGTTGAAAAGAACTTAATCTAAAGAATCAGGTTCATCATCTTCGTCATAATCATTAGAGCATCTATTTATTTTGAATATAATTTCTCATAAGATTTATAGAGGCTTCTAATTCTTCTTGCGTATAACTATTATTTTTATTTTCTGGATGATGAATGATGTGGCGTATTTTTTCAGTTAATGTTATATTCCACTGTTTTGTTTTTCCATCCTTTTCATACGTATAATTAGTAATAGTATCTTTATGTTTTTCATTAAAATCTTCTTTCCCCCCTTCTGCATCGATATAACCATATAATGCATTATGATAATCTGTTGATGCTAATCCAAAGGCTTGATAATTAACCTCAGCAGCCAAAGTATATGGGAGTACAGCAGGAGTATCTATACAATTAGCTACAACTTGTCCATTGACATTTTTAAGTACTATAACCTTTGTGTTATCTAAATCTTGTAGAGCTTCGCTAATGACCGCTTCTGAATGGCTTGCAAAAAATAGTTGTGCTGTTTGTTGAGAATTTGTAGTGAATAAATCCTTGTAATATTTTAATATCTTTTTCTGCCATAGAGGATGCATACTTAATTCAGGTTCATCAATCATAATTGTTGAGTTTTCAAGAAGATTTAAGTTTCTAAGCAAATATGCCCCTCTAAATACAATTTGTTTTTCACCAGTACTTAAAGCATCTAAGGGGATTTCTTTGCCATTCTTTTCAAAAAATACTTCCTTTGCTCCATTCGCATTATGAACTGTCTTGTATTTGATAGTTTCAAAAAATCCATTAAAAGCACTTTCAAATCTGTGAATTTTTGATTCTGGTTTAAATTTATCAAATGACATAGGTTGCTGCCCCATTTTTTGATTAATTTCACGATATTTCTCATCATCTTGATTTTGAACATCAACAATTAGTTGTTTTAATGATGTAAAATTATCATCATTATCCGAGTCATACTTGTTTTTATCAAGCTCATTTGTTGTTACAGATGTAATTTTGTTAGTTTTATAGTCTGCTCTTGGTCTTGAAAAGACACTTCCATAAAATCTTGGGTCTTTGTCGTCTTCTTGAATATTATCTATATTGTTGCCTTTATCCCTTCTTATCTCTTCATAATTTTTTGTTATAGGATCATATCTTTTGAAAAAATTTTTAATTGTCCCAGAGTTAAGTGGTTTTAAAATATATGTATGCTTCTTTTCAAATTCTATAAAATTTTCAACTTCATATTCAAAGGTTTGAAAAGGTTCAAAACTACCAATGCTTAAAAAAGTATTCAGTGTTTCTAATATTGTGGTTTTTCCTGTGCCATTTTCACCTACCAAAACTATGGTAGAATATGGCTTGTTTGTAGCAGGGTTTACAAAATCTAATTCTAAGTTACCCAATATCGGGTGATTATTATATTTAACCTTTTTTATCTTCATAATCTTTAAATATTATTAAACGATACAAAATTACAATTTTATTAGTTATTAGCAAAATAGTTACCAAATAATCACTAATTTTGCAAAGGAATTTGTAGAATGGAATACTATAATGGCGAATAGAACAGCAAGATCATTGTTATTAAGGTGATTACCTGCCATAAAATGCTTGCTACAAGTGCGACAAAGGTATTGTTGTTTGCCATTTTTCTTGCCGTTTTTTACTACTTGTTTTGAGCCACAATAAAAGCAAATTTTTTATTCATAACTTTTCAAATGCTCAAAGATAATAATAATCAGTAAATTACAGAGATTTCATCATGAAATTTGACCATTAGACCACATTTCACTTTTCAATATATTTCAAAAACAACAAGAGTTTGCAAAGTATTTTGTTGTATCTTTGCTTTTAAATAAAAAAATAGTTAAAGATGAGCATGGAAAAGATAAATAAAATTTTAGGAAAGAGTTTTTTTAAGAAAAGACTTTACGATTGGATTTTCTTAGCCTTTACATTATTGAGTATTATTTATATTTCATTTTGCGGAAATAAAGAATTACAATTTGCTTTAATTGTTTTAAACTCTTTAATTGCTATTGGATATTATTCTTATGCCCTTAGGTTATTTTTTTTCAATAGGGTTAGTTTTGATTGGCATTTAGTTAATGGGCAATTTCTAAGGAAAGTCATTTTATTAGTTATAGTTACTCCATTTTTACTATCATTTATATTTCTATTGTTTGAAAAAGTGAGTGGAACCAATGGAGATTTATATTTGCTAACAAATAATGAGATAGCGCAAGAAGAAACTGCTCCTAAAACAATGCTGTTAAAAGTTTATTATCACTTTGTTGAACAAGGGAATCAACATTATGCAACAGGCGAAACTCAGCGTTGGGCTTTTGTAACAGTATTATTAGGAATTTTTCTTTTTAATGGAGTATTGATAGCATCCTTAATAGTTTGGTTGGGAAATATAAAAGAAAAATACAGAAACGGTTTAGAGGGGTATGAAAGCTTTTTAAAACGAAAAGACCATTATGTTATAATTGGAGGTAACGATATGGTTATAGGAATTATTAAAGAAATCTTTAAAAAGCAAAAAAAAGGGAATAAAGCTCCATATATCTTGATTCAAACGTCTAGTGATGTAGAGGAATTTCGCAGACAATTATTTTCAAACTTAAAATCAGATGAACAAAAGCACATAATAATTCAATATGGCAATAGAAATTCTGAAAGAGATATAAAAGCATTGTGTTTAAATAAAGCAGAAGAAGTTTTTATACTTGGAGAAGAAAGTCGAATTGATGATATGGAATCATATCACGATACAATGAATATGAAATGTTTAACTTTGATATATGAAAATATTAAAAACATAGAATATTTCAAAAAGAGAGAAGAAGATAAACGACTTACTATTAGATTTATGTTTGAATATCAAGCAATATTTAATGTATTTAAATATTCAGAAATAGGAGAAATAAATGAACGAATAAATTTCAAACCATTTTACTACTATGATATGTGGGCACAAAAAGTGCTTGTTTGTGAAGAGTTAAATAAAAAAGGGAATTATAAATATTTACCATTGGAAGGAATAAATGGAATAAAGAAAGATGATGATAATTATGTACATCTTGTAGTTGTTGGAATGACACGAATAGGTACAGCATTAGCAACGCAAGCCGCACTAATAGCACACTATCCTAACTATGTAACAAAAAAGATTCGTACTAAAATAACTTTGATTGATGAAAATGCAGACAAAGAAAAGGATTTCTATATAGATATATACGACAAACTTTTTGCCCTTTCAAATTGGCAGTATAAAGAAATGGTAAGAGGAAATGATGGAGAAGATAAATTAGAAACAATATATACACATACACCTATTAACTATGAACATTTAGGAGGAGACTTTCTTGATATAGAATGGGAATTTATTAAAGGTAATGTAGCACAATTGAAACTTCAAAAATACATTGAAGAATGCGCATCTAATCCAGCAAAAATGACAATAGCAATTTGCGAAGATGAACCAAGCAAATGTTTGGCTACGGCATTGAATTTAGATTGGAAAATATACGAAAAAGTTCAACAAGTATTAGTTTATAACCGCTATGACGATGCTTTAATAAACAAAATTACACACAAAATGTATGGAGAAAACTTCAAAGCATTTGGAAAGGCGACGGAATGTTATTCAATCAATATGTTTGAGCATGCAGAGTTTATAGCAAAAGAATTAGACAGGCTTTATCGCCAAACACAAAAAAGAGTAAAAGAGCTACAATCAAAAGAAAAAGAACAGCAACCAAGAGGAAAAACAGAAACAGCAGAATATTGGTCAAATATTTACTCTGCTAATACACTTTGGACAAAGTTGCGTTGTGTTGATAGAAAAAATGGAGAAATCAATGCAGATGATATAGAAATTATTGCAAAAGTTGAGCATAACAGATGGAATATTGAACAACTTATAATGTCGTATAGACATCTTGAAGAACATGAGCAAGAAGATGTAATAAGTAATTCAAAACAAGAAAACAAGTATAAAATAAATATGGCACATTTTAAAATTTGTTCAAACGAAAGATTAAAAGTCATAGCAGATAGTTCAATGGAATATGATCGTAAATTTGTGCTAAATTACCAAAGAATAGAAAAAGAAATATCAAAAAATAACATTTTATGAAAAAGATACTATTACTTTTAATTTGCTTTTTTGTTTTTGCGACTAACTTTGCAAAGGCACAAAGTGTGAAATATCATACTCAAAAAGGATTTGTGAGAACAATAGGTAGGTATTATGATACAAAAAAAACGACTTCTATTTATAGAATATCAGAAGCGCAAATTTATACAGGGTCTCATACTTTTGTTCAAAGTAATGCGGAAGGGATATTCACTTTAAAACCAAATGAAAAAAACTTTAAACTTGTTAAAGTTGAAAAACGAGGTTATAGACTTTTGGTGCCAAACGATTTACCTAAAACCATAATTTGTAATCCTAATGATTTAGAATTGGTAATGGCAGATATGAATGAAGAATTGAGATTTAGAAGAGATACAGAGAGGAAAATAGAGGCCGCATTAAGGAAAGAATATGACAAGCAGATATTAGAATTAGATTCTTTGTTGAATCAATCAGAAATAAGTAGAGAACAATGGCGTAGGAAGTATAATGAAATTATTGAAAGGCAGGATAAAGATAGAGAAATGGTAAAAAAAATTGCAGAAGAGTATTCAGAAATAGATTTTGCTAAGGTAGATGAAATTAAAAAGAAGATAGCGGAACTTATAATCAATGGACAACTAAAAGAAGCTCGTGAGTTGATGCATAAAAATGGATATTTACCTAATCAAATAGATGATTGGAAAGGAAAAGATAAAACAGTACAAGAAAGAAGAAAAGAATTAGAACTTCAACTCAAAGAAGTGGAGGAAGCAGAAAAAGCATTAGAGAAAGAAAAAGACGATTTGTCATATTATTGTGCTGAATTTGCACGTTCATTTGAGATAGAACATTCTCATGACTCTGCTCTGTTTTATTTAAAAAAGCGTTGCGACCTTGATACCTTGAATGTGGTATGGATAAATGAAGTTGCAGAATATTATTACAAGTATATTGGAAATTATAATGAGGCTTTAGTATGGTATAATAAAGCATTGGATATTCAAGAAAAAATTTACGATTCATTTAGTCCTATTTTAGCGCTTTTATACAATAATATAGGAATGGTGTATCGCAATAAAGGAGATTTAGATGAAGCATTAAAGTGGCACAACAAAGCTTTTGAGATAGAAAAAAATGTTTTAGATCCGTTCAGCCCAGATTTGGCGACATCATACAATAATATAGGTCTTGTGTATAGCAATAAAGGAGATTATGATAAAGCATTAAGTTCGTATGATAAAGCATTAAAAATACAGGAGAAAGTTTTAGATTCACTTCATCCAGATTTGGCAACGACCTATAATAATATAGGTATTGTATATAGAAATAAAAATAATTATGATGAAGCATTGAAGTGGTATAATAAATCATTGAATATTCGAAAACAAATTTTGAATCCGATGAGCATAGATTTAGCAGTATTATACAACAATATAGGAGTGGTGTATTATGATAAAGGCGAGAATGATGAAGCATTGAAATGGTATAATAAAGCTTTGGAAATAGAAGAAAAAGTTTTGTATTCATTGAGTCCATCTTTAGCAGTCTTGTATGGCAATATGGGGAGCGCATATTTGGATAAAAAAGATTATGACAAAGCTTTGATTTGGCTAAACAAAACTTTAAAAATTCAAGAGCAAGTATTGGAATCAATAAATCTCTCATTGGCAACAACATATAATAAAATAGGACTTGTGTTTAATAATACAAATAATCTAGATGAAGCATTGAAGTTTTTTAAAAAGTCTTTACACATTAGAGAACAACTTTTAGACCAATTTAATCCTGATTTAGCAAATATATACAGTCATATGGGTTTACTATACAAAAATAAAGGAAGTTTAGATGAATCTTTAATATGGTATAAAAAAGCCTTTGCAATAGATGAAAAAGTTTTAGACCCACTTAGTCCCAATTTAGCAATATCATACAATAATATAGGAAATGTTTATTATGAAAAAGGCGATTATGAAGAAGCTTTGGTATACTATAAAAAAGTTTTAATAATTCGAGAAAAGCTTTTAGATCCACTTAGCTCCGATTTAGTAATATTATATAATAAGATAGGAAATGTTTATTATGAAAAAGGCGATTATAAAGATGCTTTGGTATACTATAAAAAGGTTTTGGCAATTCGAGAAAAGACTTTAGATCCTCTTAGTTTAGATTTAGCAATATCATATAATAAAATAGGAAATTTGTATCATATTCATGGTAATTCATCTGCTGCATTAAAATGGTTTAAAAAAACATTAAATATATATGAAAAAATTTCAGATCCTTTAAATCCTGATTTAGCAATATTGTATAGGAATATGGCAACAGTATATCATAATAGGAAAAATTATAATGAAGCACTAGTATGGTATAAAAAAGTTTTAAAAATAGAGGAGCAGATTTTGGATTCATTGAACATAGATTTAGCAATTACATATACTTGTGTTGGAAATTTATATGCTAAAAAATTAGAATATAATAAAGCTTTGGAGTATTTTGAAAAAGCTTTACCGGGGTATGACAAAAACTATGGAGAAGATAATAGAAATACAAAAGAGTTAAAGCAAACAATAGTGCAATGTAAAGAAATTATAGAAGAAAAGAATAGTTTACATATAGTATATAAATAACCTAAAAAATAGTATAAATTACAAAAATACTCACTTTTATGAAAAATGATTGTTTTAAAATAAAGAAACTAAATATGAAGAAAAAGATACTACTACTTTTAATTTGCTTTTTTGCCTGTGTAAGCAACTTCGTGGAAGCACAAAGCGTGAAATATCCTACAAGAATAGGAGTTGTGAAAGAGGCTATAATGAAAACAGATAAAAATGGCAAGCCTAAGAAAACTCCTTTAAAAAATGTAAAAATTTATACAGGCACTCCTACATTTTCTTCAAGTGATGCTAATGGTAAATTTACTCTAAAAGTCAATCAAGCACCTTTTAAAATTTCTAAAATAGCGAAAGAAGGCTATCAAGTGCTTATTCCAGATCATTATGCAAAGTCATACAATGACAATAATGAAACTTTGGACATTCTTATGGTGAGCAATAAAACCATAAACAATTATATGGACGCTCAAATGGAGAAAGCACGTCTTGCAAGAGAAAAAGAGAAAAACGAAGCTTTGATCCAAATAGAAAAACAAAAAGATAATGGCGAAATAAGCTATGTTGAGTATTTCCAAAAGGAGGACTCTATAAACCAAAGCTACAAAGAAAAGATGGAACGTATGGTTGAATATATAGAAAGGAGCAGTAAAGAATATTTTAAAGGGATTGAGCAAATTGATAAGCAGATAGATGATTGCATAATCAAAGGAGAAATCGACAAAGCTGATTCTTTGATTACCTCAAAAGGCTATTTCAATCAACGAATAGAAAATATAGGAAAATTAAAAGAGATAACAGATAAACAAATTGAAAATACAGTATCAGATTGCTACAAAAAATATAAAATATGTTTTGATCAAGTAAATTACGACAAATCGTTAATATATTTAGATACTGCAAGAGTATTACAAGAAACATATTTAGGATATGAAAATCCTGAATTGGCAAAAACATACAATAGTATAGGAATTGTATATACTTGGAAGGGTGATTATAATCAAGCTTTAGAATATTTTAATAAAGCCTTAGTTGTAAAAGAAAAAGTATTAGATTCATTGAGCCATGATTTAGCATCTTTATATAGTAATATAGGAATGATTTATGATTATAAAGGTTATTATGATCAAGCTTTGGAGTGGCATAATAAAGCCTTAATTATAGATGAAAAAATATTAGACTCTTTAAGTCCTGATTTAGCATCTTTATATAATAAGATAGGAAGTGTATATAACGAGAAAAGTAATTATGACAAGGCTTTGGAATGGTGTCATAAGGCCTTAGTTATACGAGAAAAAGTGTTAGACCCTTTAAGTCAAAATTTAGCAACCTCCTATAACAATATTGGGGTTATATATGGCAATAAAGCAGATGATGACAAAGCATTAGAATGGTTCCACAAAGCTTTAGTTATACGAGAAAAAATATTAAACCCTTTAAATCCTTCTTTAGCTCATACATATAACAATATAGGTGTTATATATAGCTATAAAGGAGATTTAGATAAAACTTTAGAATATTTTAATAAAGCCTTAGTTATAAAAGAAAAAGTATTAGACCCTTTGAGCCTTGATTTGGCAACTGCGTATAACAATATTGGAGTTATATATGGTAATAAAGGTGATAATGACAAATCTTTGGAATGGTGTACCAAAGCCTTAGTTATACAAGAAAAAGTATTAAATCCTTTAAGTATTGATTTAGCAAATTCATACATTAACATAGGTTTTGTATATTTAGAAACAAAAAAATATAATGAAGCATTAACATACTTTAATAAAGCATTACAAGGATTTATTACGAATTTTGGCGAAGAAGATGAAAATACACAAGCTTTAAAACAAAAGATAGAAGAATGTAAACAGGCTTTGGGGGAATAAAACATTATATTTATATTATATGAGTAAAGAAAAGGAAATTAAGATACAGAGAGAATATGATTATTTTGCTTTTATAAGCTATAATTCACACGATGAAAAAGAGGCAACTAAGTTGTATCGTGCTTTAAAGCAGTGGCGGTTGCCAATTTCTTTAAGTAAGAGTGCGGGGTTAGAGCGTCGTCCTATGCAAAAGTTGTTTTTTGCTCCTTCAGACATAGTTCCAAAGGAATTAGAAGAGGCTTTGAAAGAAAATCTTAGAGCTTCGGAACATTTAATCGTTGTTTGCTCTCCCTCATCGGCAAAATCGGAATGGGTAGGTTTTGAGATAGATTATTTTTGTAGTCTTGGACGTGCAGATAAGGTGCATTTATTAATAGTAAATGGTGAGCCTAAAAGTGAAAATACAGATACGGAGTGTTTTCATCCTAATTTAGGGAAGCATTTCAAAGACTTGCTTGCAGCAAATATTCATGAAAAACATTTTAAACTTTCTTATCTCAATCGACAACGTGCATACGTGCAATTGGTAGCAAGCATGCTTGATTTAAAGTTTGATTCCCTTTGGCAAAGTCATCGTAGAAAAATGATAGAACAACTGATAATGATTGCTATTTTGGCACTTGTCTTTGTTTTTTCGTTGCTTGCTGTTTGGCAAATGAATAAACCTATTGATATAAGTTTGAATTTGAGTGAAAAAACAGTTCATAATACTAATCTTCCTCCTTTACAAAATGCAATAGTTTGTTTTGAAATTGGCGAAAACAAGTTTTTTGATACCATATCTTCTTTTGAAGACACTATCATCTTTCCTAATATTGCTTCATCTTTGATTGGCGATACTGCAAGATTGAGTGTAAAGTGTGAAGATTGGTTCCCAATAGATACTATCTTGTTTGCTTCAAAGCAAATAAAACTTTCTCTTTCTCGTGATGAGTCTGTGTATGGAAAATACAAGGGATTGCTTTATAGTAGCGAACTTGATAGACCTCTTGCTAACTATCCGTTTTCAGTTGAGGGAATAGAATTTGTTACAAATAGCGAAGGAGCATTTGAAATCATAATCCCATTAGAACAACAAAAGAAAGAAGTCCTATTAAAGTGTGATAGATGTTTAGAAGGATTGCTATTGAATTTGAAAATGGAAGATGGGAATTATATAGATGTGGATTACGTTGAATAGAACGATTAACGCAAAACCAATATTAAAACAAAATTTAAATAGATAATAATTACATTATAAAAGATATGAATCAAAAATATATTCCTCAACCTTTGGATACTTCGGATGTAGTTTTAGGAGAAGAATTACAAGGTTTAGTAGAAGAAATGGCTAAGAATGTTCATGAAGTTTGGGCAAAAACTCGATTAGAGCAAGGTTGGACTTATGGAGAAGAAAGAAACGATGCTTTAAAACATCATCCTTGTCTTGTGGCCTATGAAGAATTACCAGAAAGTGAAAAGGAGTATGATAGAAACACTGCATTAGAAACCTTAAAACTTATTTGTAAACTTGGTTTTAAAATAAAGAAATAGTTAAATCTATTATTTCTTATTTTTTTGCTAACAAATCTAAAAATTTCTCTTAGCTTTCGTAATTTATTCCTAAGAAATAATTTTCTAAGTCAAAGAAATAATTCACCTAAATCCTCTATCGCTCCAACACTTGCGAGAATGCCAATTTTAATAAAAGGGTGTTTGCTATGTTTCTTTTCATTATTTTACAAAGGCGTGCTTGTAGCCTTTTGTGTCTTGCCAATGTCCTCTTGTAAAGTCAGGAACTTCAACAGGAGCGTTGTTATTCTCTATTGAAATACGAGAAAGTTCTATCACACTGCACCATTCGGCAAGGTCATACACGTCTATATCCAAAGGAAGTCCGTTTTGAAAATCTTTTTCTTTGTTTTATTAAATTATTTCAAAGAAAAAAAAGATTTTTTCTTTGCTTTTTTTCTTTTTTTCAAAGAAAAATTTTGAGGATATTTTGAAAGGGAAATTACTTTGCAAGCAAATAGCCACAGGCGGTTAGTAATAGCCCAATTATTATGCTGATTGCTACGTAAATGAAGGCATTAAGATAGTTGCCACATTGAATCATTAGAAATGTCTCTTTGGAAAAAGTAGAAAAGGTGGTAAATCCCCCACAAATTCCATAGACAAAGAAGGTTGAAATGAAGTTTTGTCCGCTATTTGTTTTGAGTAGGTAGCCACAAAGTAAGCCTATGGCAAAGCAACCAAGAAGATTCACAATCAAAGTCGCCCAAGGAAAAGACGTATTATAGCCTTTTAGCAAGAAAGAAACCAAATACCTTGCACTTCCACCAAGAAAGCTACCTACACCAACAATTAAAATATTTTTTAACAACTCTATCATCAATCAAAAACCTATTTCAACTCAGTCAAAATAGGAGTTTTCACAGTTTTTACCTTTGTCATAGGAGTTTTATTTAATTGCTCAAAAATAACAATTTTGTTTTCTCCTTTTTTCAACCAAACGCCCGGAATATAAAGCGTTTGTTGAGGACCAACTTGCCAATAACGACCAATGTTGTACCCGTTGATAAACACAATTCCTTTACCCCAATCGGACATATCAATGAAAGTATCCCCTGTTTCATTAAGAGTGAAAGTGCCCTCATAGAAAACAGGACAATCCTTCAAACGATTTGCTTGCGAACTTGGGTTCTTTAATACATTTCTGCTACCTAACTTAGAAAAATCGGGCATTTCATTCATTGGCAGTTGATACATCTCCCATTCACCTTTGATTTCCTCTCCCGCAATGGTGATTGGGCTGATTATCCCTTTGGTGTTGTGAACAATCTCGCTACCATAATTTATTCGTCCCATATTTTCCACCAAGATTTGCAAAGTAGCATTGAAAGGAATGTTAATTTCCATTTCGTAGGTCTGAGTGTTGCGATTAAGTTCCCCTACCTTTTCGCCATCGATGTAAATTACAGCATAATCACGCAAGCCATTGATTGCAAGCGTTCCACTTATTGGGTGTTTGAAATGACGAGAATAAAGCACATAACCATAACCTTGATTCAACTCTTCAAAAGTCTTAGGACTATCTCCAAGAATAGGTTTTATTAAAGAAGAATAACCCAAAACATCTGCTACTTTATCTAACTTGATTGAAGGAATTTCAATAACAGGCATTGCAGAAGGCACAGCAGGAATGTCTTTTACGTATTTTTTCATAACATTACGAATAGAATCATACTTTGCTGTTGCCCAACCTGCCTCACTTATAGGAGCGTTGTAGTCATAACTTGTTAAATCGGGTTGAATATCACGTTTTTTATCATAATTTGCACCACTTGTAAAACCGAAATTAGTTCCACCATGCACCATATAAAAATTAAAAGATACATCATTTTTTAAATATTCCTCTGTTTGACGTGCAAGACTTGAAGCATCGGTTTGAGGAAACGGCTCAGCCCAATGAGATAACCAACCAGAATAAAACTCAGCCACCATATAAGGCCCTTGATTATTGTGATATTTATTGACAACCCTTTTCAAATTCTCAATATTGCTTTCACCATTTGCAGTAGGAAGAGCATTAGGAGTGCTACCACCTTCAAATAACCAACTGCCATCGGAAGTAAACATAGGAACATCAAAACCTGCATCAATCAATTGCTGTTTTATCTTCGCATTATAGGCACGATGCTCTTGCAAACTAATGTCTGTGCGTTGAGCAACGTAGGATCCGAACTCGTTTTCACATTGAATCATTATGATAGGACCGCCTTTTGTGCATTGCAAATGACCAACCTCTTTGAAAAGTCTTTCTATATAAAGCTTAGTATATTTCAAAAATTGCTCGTTATCGCGGCGAATTTCCATGCCTTCAATGTTTTGTAACCACCAAGGATAACCTCCAAACTCCCATTCAGCACAAACGTATGGCCCAGGACGAAGAATTACCATTAAACCCTCTTCTCCTGCAATCTTTATGTACTCTGCCAAATCCTTATCACCCTCAAAATCCCATTTACCTTCTTCTTGCTCGTGCCAATTCCAAAAAACATAAGTAGCAACAGCATTTAAGCCCATTGCTCTCATCATTTGAAACCTATGACGCCAATATTGGTGTGGAATACGCGAGTAATGCATCTCTCCCGAATAGATTGGAGTTGCTTTACCATTCAAATAAAAATCACCATCTTTGATTTCAAAAGATTTATTCTTTTGAGCAAACAATCCGAGTGGCAATAACGCCAAAAGGAGTAAAAGGTAAGATAACTTTCTCATATAAAATTCTAATTGTTTTTTATAAGTTGCAAAATTACCGCTTTTTTTCTTTTTGCTATCTTTGCACCCATGAAAAAAATAGTAAACTTAATAATTTTCCTCTCAATTATTTGGGGAACGAAAGCACAAAAAGCACCCCTTATGGGTTGGAGTTCGTGGAATGCTTTTGGAATTGAAATTGGAGATAGCTTAATTCGTTCGCAAGCAGATGCGATGATAACACTTGGCTTTGCCGAAAAAGGATATAGATACATTAACATTGACGATGGATTCTTTGGAGGACGAGATGAAAACGGAAGATTGCTCCCTCACCCTAAGCGATTTGCAAACGGATTAGCCCCTTTGGTGAAATATATTCACGCCTTGGGCTTAAAAGCAGGCATTTACACCGATGCAGGAGCAAACACTTGCGCTTCATATTGGGCAAATCCTAAGGACAGTCTTGGAATAGGAGTAGGACTATATGGACATGATAAGGAAGATTTAACAATGTATTTTGATGAACTTGACTTTGACTTTATAAAAGTGGACTACTGTGGAGCAGAAGCAAGAAACAATATAGATAGGCTTGACCTTGACGAAGAAGAACGCTTTAAACAAATAGCACAAGCAATGAAAGAGGTGAAGAAAAAAGACGTTTCGTGGAATATTTGCCGATGGGCATTTCCTGGAACGTGGGTTATTGACCTTGCCTCTTCGTGGAGAATGAGCGAAGACATATATTTGGGTTGGGAATCCATAAAAAGCATTATTCATCAAAACCTTTACTTGTCGGCATACGCAAGTTTAGGGCATTATAACGATATGGATATGTTGGAAGTTGGCAGAGGAATGAGCGAAGAAGAAGATAAAACACACTTTGGAATGTGGTGTATTATGTCATCTCCTCTTTTGATAGGTTGCGACCTTAATAAATTGAACGAAACCGCCCTTTCACTTTTGCAAAACGAAGAACTAATTTCATTGAATCAAGATAGGCTTGGTTTGCAGGCATACGTAGTAGAAAGAATAAACGAATGCTATATATTGGTTAAAGACGTAGAGGAATTATATGGAAAGAAAAGAGCAGTAAGCATTTATAACCCTTCGGATAGTGAGAAAAAAATCAGAGTAGAGTTTGAAGCCTTGGATTTGTTTGGAGAGATAAAGGCGAGAGACTTGTTTGAAAGGAAAGATATAGGAGTTTTTGAAGATTCTATGTTGGTAAGCTTGCCGGCACATAGTTGTCGCATATATGTTTTTGAAGCAAAAGAGAGAAAAGAAAGAAAAATATATGAGGCAGAGACTGCTTGGCTTTCTGCTTATCAGGAGTTGGAGGATAATAAAAGTAAAGGTTCAGCTGTTTACAAAGAAATGCAAGGAGTTAGTGGAGGTGCGATAGTGGAAAACTTGGGAGAGGAAGAAGAAAACGACTTGCAATGGAGAGCGGTGTATAGCGAAGAAGGTGGAAAATATGAGATGATTTTAAGCTATCTTTGTAATCAAGAGAGAAACCTAAACATAAGCGTAAACGGAAAGACAGTTGAGCAAATTACCCTTAACGCAAATGGGGAGCAAAAGACGAAAAAACAAAGCTTTGAAATAGAGCTGGAGAAAGGAAACAATGTAATAAGACTCTATTCGAACAAAGGCAAGATGCCTGATATAGATTGCATGGAGCTTAGGAAAAGAAGATAGATTTTATATATTCTTATTGCAGATGTATTATTGAATTTCAATTACATGTTTCAAATCTTGTGCAAATATTGTAGTGAATGCTCTCGCTCCTTTATCCCATAGATGTCGGTTGGCATAAGTTCCAAGCAAACGACTTTTGGAATGTGATGCGTAAGGCTTTGATTTTATCCTTTGTTCTCTATAAAAATTCAATTAGTAAAGGTATAGTTTTTTTTGTTTTTGAAGATGTTTTCTCAAACTTATCATTTAATATTTTATTCCTAAGAAATAATTTTCTAAATCAAAGGAATAATTTTCTAAGTCAAAGAAATAATTCACCTAAATCTTCTATTGCTCTAACCCTTGCGAGAATGCCAATTTTAATAAAAGGGTGTTTGCTATATTTCTTTTCCATTATTTTACAAAAGCGTGCTTGTAGCCTTTTTCTATGTTCCAATATCCTCTTGTAAAGTCGGGAACGGAAACGGGAGCATTGTTATTCTCTATTGAAATGCGAGAAAGTTCTATCACACTACACCATTCGGCAAGGTCATACACGTCCATATCCAAAGGAAGTCCGTTTTGCAAACAATAAATCAAACGCCAATCCATTATAAAGTCCATTCCGCCGTGTCCGCCTACTTGTTTTGCTATTGTTTCTAACTCAATATGAATAGGATGTTTGTATTTTTGCATTAGTTTTGCTTTGATTTCTTCGCTTACTGCTCTGTGTACGTTTAGGTTTTCGTGGTCTGGAACAATGGTTGTGTCAATATTTTCTGGTTGAAAGCAGTATTGCTCTATTGGGTATTTGTTTGCAAAGCCTTCTGTACCGGTTACTTGATACATTCTGCTGTAAGGACGTGGTGTCATTACGTTATGTTGTAAGTGCATTGTCTTTCCGTTTTCTGTTTGAATGAAAGTAAGGGTGTGGTCTGCGTTTTGAAATTCTATATCTTTGTTTTTAACACCTAATTTCTTTGCAAACTTTTTCCCATTTACAGATTTAGTATCCATAGACACTAAAGTCTTCATTCTATCTCCACGATGAATGTTCAATAACTGACAAATAGGTCCTATTCCGTGAGTTGGATAGACATCTCCTCGGTGTTCGTTGTTGTAATCTAAACGCCAATTATCATAATAGTAAGTCCAAAACTCTTCTAAGTAGTGAATGTATGCTCCTTCTGTGTGAAGCAATTCTCCGAATAAGCCTTGTTGTGCCATGTTTAGCGTAGTCATTTCAAAGTAATCATAGACACAGTTTTCTAATTGTATGCAATGTTTTCTTGTTCTTTCGCTTGTGTTTATCAAGTCCCAAATCTCCTCTAAGGACATTGCGGCAGGGACTTCTATTGCAACGTGTTTGTCATGCTCCATTGCGTAAACACCAATGTTTGCGTGATTTTCCCAATCTGTTACTACATATATCAAATCAATGTCTTCTCTTTCGCAAACCTTTTTCCATAAATCCTCTGCTCCATGATAAGAAGTCGGCTTTTCTTTTCCCGCATTGAGCAATACTTTTTCGGCTCTTTCGGTCAGCTCAGGGCGAATGTCGCAAAGCGCTTTTATCTCTACTCCTGGAATGTGAATAAATCTCTCAACAGCACTTATGCCTCGCATTCCAAGACCAATGATTCCAATTCTTACTGTATCTAATTTTGGAGCAGTTAAGCCAATAACGTGAGTTTGCCCTTTCGCTCGCTCAGGCGTTTTAGTCTTTATTACCTTTGATGTTGATTGACAAGATACGAATCCAATGAACAACAATGTGATTAAAAGATATTTTTTTATCATAAGTTTAAAATATAAAAATGTTAATTTGATATACTATACGAAAAAAACTATTGATTGTTATGTTGTGAGTAGAAAAAATAAGTAATTTTGTGTTTTAATATATTTTTTCTTTTATGAAAAAACTATTTGTAATTATTATAGTTGTCTTTCTTTTGTTTGCGGGAGCTAAGGCTCAACAAATGCCTCTTATGGGTTGGAGTTCTTGGAATACATACGGAGTAGAAATCAATGACTCTTTGATAAAGTCGCAAGCAGATGCGATGTCAAGACTTGGATTTGCTGAAAAAGGATATAAATACATAAATATAGATGATGGATACTTTGGAGGCAGAGATGAAAAAGGCACGCTCTTAATTCACCCTAAGAGATTTCCAAACGGATTGAAAGGATTGGTAGATTATATTCACTCATTGGGATTGAAAGCAGGTATTTACACAGATGCAGGAGCTAATACTTGTGCTTCATATTGGGGAAATCCAAAAGATACTATTGGAATAGGAGTAGGGCTTTATGGACATGATGCGGAGGATTTAAGATTGTTTTTTGATGAGCTTGACTTTGATTTCATAAAGATTGACTATTGTGGAGCAGATGCAAGAAACAATATTGATAGACTTGACCTTAATGAAGAAGAACGCTATAAAGAAATTGCAAAACACATAAAAGAAGTAAAGAAAAAAGGAGTTTCTTGGAACGTATGCCGATGGGCTTTCCCGGGTACTTGGGTTACGGAAATTGCAGACTCGTGGCGAACAACCGAAGATATATATTTAGGTTGGGAATCTATAAAAAGCATAATCAATCAAAGCCTTTACCTTTCTGCTTATACAACTTACGGTCATTATAACGATATGGATATGCTTGAAGTAGGTAGAGGATTAAGCGAAGAAGAAGACAAAACTCATTTTGGTATGTGGTGTATGATGTCTTCTCCGCTTTTGATAGGTTGCGACCTTAATTCAATAAATCCAAAGGCGATTTCACTTTTACAAAATGAAGAATTGATAGCCTTAAATCAAAATACTCTTGGATTGCAAGCATACGTTGTGGAAAGAAAAGAGGATTGCTACGTATTGGTTAAAGATATTGAAAAATTATATGGTAAGAAAAGAGCAGTGGCTGTTTACAATCCAAGTGAAAAGACTCAAACTATAACAATAGACTTTGAATCGCTTGATTTATTAGGAAGAGTTAAAGTAAGAGATGTTTTTGAGCGTAAAGATATTGGAAGTTTTAAGAACGAAATATCCGTAACTATACCAGCACATGGCACAAGGATTTATTCTCTTTGTGCAGATAAGAGAATAGAACGCAGAATATACGAAGCAGAAACGGCATGGCTTAGTGCGTATCAAGAATTGGAAAATCACTCAGTGGTAAAGACTGCAATATATGAAGAAGTTGAAGGAGTATCTGGCGGAGCTGTTGTGAAGAATTTAGGATATAACTTTGGGAATGACTTGCAATGGAGAAACGTTTATAGCAAAAAAGGAGGAGAGTATGAAATTACGATAATCTTTTTCGGAAAAGCAAAACCAATAAACATAGTTGTAAATGATAATAAGCCTATTTTGCTTACGCCAAACGAGAATAGCAGTGTTGCAACACTAAAACACAAACTTAAAAAAGGCAATAACAAAATTCGTACTTACACAGAAAAAGAAGAAAGCTTTGATATAGATTGTATGAAGATTTACTAGTATTAGATGATTGAGAACTTTTAAACCTTTTACCATAGAATTGTTTATTTTGAATTTTATTTACAAATTGTAAAATATTATTTGTTTTACAAATTCTTGTGATAATTTCCTGCTAAATTCTTAACTTTGCACGCGAAACATTTAACGAGCAGGACTATGGACATAAAAAAATATATTTCATTATTAGGCTTTGTTCCAAAGAATGGAACGAATGGTATTTATCATAAGATATATGTTGATTATGCCATAGAGATTGACTTTGAAAAACAAATTATAAACTATGGTAATAGTATTACTGCCGATAGTAAGACTACTCAAAATTTTTCTAATGCGGAAAACTTTGTTGTACTTGAATGTGTAGATAGATTACTCAATAAAGGATATAAACCTCAAAATATAATTCTTGAAAAAACTTGGCCTTCTGGACATGGAACATCAGGCAGATTGGATATATGTGTAAATCGTGAAGATGGTAGTCCATATATGCTTATAGAATGCAAAACATACGGAAAAGAATTTGATAAAGAATCTAATAAAATACATAAGGACGGAGGACAATTATTTACATATTTTCAACTTTCAGGAGGAAAGGCAGATGTAATAATGCTTTATGCTTCTGAATTGTATGAAGATGAAATAAAATATGTAAATGAAATTATAAAAATTGAAGAAGATTATCGAAATGGTGAAGTAAAGGATATTTTCGAAAAGTGGAATAAACTAACGAAAGATAATGGGGTATTTGATTCTTGGGTACAGCCATATAATTTTCAAACGAAAGCATTAACCAAAGAACAACTTAAAGAAATAACAACAGAGGATTCAAGTTTTATATTTAGTCGTTTTCTTGAAATACTTCGTCATAATGTAGTATCAGATAAAGGTAATGCTTTTAATAAAATATTTACTCTATTCTTGTGTAAGGTTTATGATGAAACAACAGTAGAAGAAGGAGAAGAGTTAAAGTTTCAATGGTTCGAAGGAAGAGATAATCATGTTGATTTTCAACTTCGTTTAACAGACCTTTATTCCAAAGGTATGGAAAAGTTTTTGAATAAAATTGTTAGCGACTTTGATAATGAGGATTTTGATAAACGTTGTTCTAATCTGACGGAAGATACTAAGCAGTATCTTTTAAGAGAGGTGAATAAACTTCGTCTTGAAAAAAATAATGAGTTTGCAATAAAAGAGGTCTATGATAATGCTTCGTTTATAGAAAATGCAAAAGTAGTAAAAGAGGTTGTTGAGTTGATTCAAGGTTATAGGATACGTTACAATAAACGTCAGCAATATTTGTCTGACTTTTTTGAATTATTGCTTACTACTGGGCTAAAACAAGAAGCAGGACAATTCTTTACACCAGTGCCTATTGCTCAATTTATAATAAAAAGTCTTCCTTTGGAGTCAATTGTAAAAGAGAAGTTATCTCGCAAAGATGGAGAGATTTTACCATATATGATTGATTATGCAGCTGGAAGTGGTCATTTTATCACAGAGTTTATGCATGAAGTGCAAAATATTATAGATAATAGTGATACTTCTAAGTATATAGAGGAAACAAGAAAACAACTTATCAATTGGAAAAATAGTCATTTTGATTGGGCGACGAACTATGTATATGGTATTGAAAAAGATTATCGCCTTGTAAAAGTGGGTAAAGTAGGGTGTTATTTACATGGAGACGGTTTGGCAAA
The DNA here is from genome assembly GCA_045644685.1 of Candidatus Onthomorpha sp. Classification (GTDB taxonomy): domain Bacteria; phylum Bacteroidota; class Bacteroidia; order Bacteroidales; family P3; genus Onthomorpha. Next base: position 18,102 of record JAZRHI010000031.1, on the reverse strand, counting down.
TGTTATCCTAAGTGATGGACTTGCAAATTTTAGTAATAATAAAGAATATAGAGGGAAATTATGTAAACAACTAAATGATGGTACAAAGGATAATCAACAATTTGATATTGTATTAAGTAATCCTCCTTATTCAGTATCTTCATTCCGTCAGACAACTCGTGATTATTATACAGAAAAAGATTTTGATTTATACAACTCATTGACAGATAATAGCTCTGAAATAGAATGTTTATTTGTTGAGCGTACAAAACAGTTACTTAAAGACGGAGGAATAGCAGGCGTTATTCTGCCGAGTTCAATTTTGAGTAATTCAGGTATATATACAAAAACTCGTGAGGTTATATTACAATACTTTGATATTGTAGCAATAGCGGAATTGGGTGGTAATACATTTATGGCTACAAATACAAATACGGTTGTTTTATTCTTACGCCGTAGAGATAACTATTTTGCAGTAAATACAAAAGAAGCTGTTGAAACCTATTTTAGAACGTTAAATGATGTTACAATAAATGGAATTGAAACACCAGTTTCAAAATATGTAGCTTATGTATGGAATGGTATTGATTATTCTGATTATATTACATTGTTGCAAAAGAATCCTAATGAGAAAGTAAAAAAACACGAAATTTACATAGAATATACAAATAAAATATCTTCAAAGAATGATGCTAAGTTATATGAGGTAATATTAAATATTGAGGCTGAAAAACTTTTATACTTTATATTGGCATATCCTCAAAAAGTTGTTCTTGTAAAGAGTGGGGAGAAAGATGTTGAGAAACGCTTCTTAGGTTATGAGTTTTCAAATCGTAGAGGAAACGAAGGAATCCACGCTATTCAAAGAGGTAAAGATATTGATGAATGTACTCAACTTTTTGATATAAATAATTACGACAATCCAGAAAAAGCAAGTACATATATTTGTAGAGCATTCAAAGGGGATTATACTTCATCTATTGCGAAGGGAATGCAGTCGCATGTTAGTCGTGTGCCATTGATTGATATGTTTACTTTTGATAGATTTTCTTTCGAAAAGAATATATCGTTAGCTGTTAAAAAAATAGAATTTAATAATAAATGGACTATTGAAACAATAGATTCTATAACACAATTTATAGAAAGTGGTTCAAGACCTAAAGGAGGTGTCCAAAATAATATTGAAGGTGTTCTTTCTATAGGTGGGGAACATATAGATAATAAATCAGGTTATTTAAATCTAACATCTCCAAAGTTTGTAGATGAAGACTTTTTTAATAATGCTAAAACAGGATTTGTTAAGAATAGTGATATTCTCTTATGTAAGGATGGCGCTTTAACAGGAAAAATTGCTTTTGTTAGAGATGAATTAAATAACAAAAAAGCAATGATTAATGAGCATGTTTATATGTTACGATGTGATAATCTCATAACACAAAAGTATCTATTCTTTGTTCTTCATTCTAATAAAGGTCAAATATTATTAAAGAGTAAAATAACAGGGGCAGCACAAGGAGGGCTAAATTTGATTAATTTAAAATCAATTAAAATACCTGTTCCACCTATTGATATTCAGAAACAGATTGTTGAGGAAATAGAAACAGTAGAAGAATCTGTAAAAATAGCAAGAGATTTAATTCAAGAAATAAAAGAAAAAATAGAGAATATTTTTATAAAAATATATTCTTTAAACTATTCTATGTATAAGTTGAAACAAGTGGCTAAAACGAATCCTCCTAAAGTAAAAATAAAAAATCTTCCAGAGAATACACTTGTGTCTTTTGTGGATATGGCTTCTGTTAGCAATAATGGTTATATCATGAACAAAGTAGATAAACTTTTGTTAGAGGTAAAAAAAGGTAGTTATACCTACTTTGAAGAGGAAGATATAATATTAGCAAAAATAACTCCGTGTATGGAGAATGGTAAATGTGCAATTGCTAAAAATTTGACAAATAAAATAGCTTTTGGTAGCTCTGAATTCCATGTAATTAGAGCGGATTTATCTTTAATAGATAATAAGTATTTATTTTCTTTATTAAATAGAACTATAATTAGAGATAATGCTGAAAAGAATATGACAGGAGCTAGTGGGCATAAAAGAGTACCGATCTCATTTTATGAAAATTTAGATATTCCATTGCCGTCTATAGAAGAACAAAAACACATTGTTGAACAAATAGAAGTATTAGAATTAGAGATAGAGAATGCAAGAATAATAATAGAGAATGCAGCGAGTGAAAAACAGGCAATTCTTGATAAATATTTATAATTATGGAAATATATAATATTTGGAGTTGGTTATTCCCTTTTATTACAGGAGCTATAGGCGCTTTGATTGGTACTTATGGAGGGTCGTATTTTTTATATAGGAAGCAAGAAAAGAAAATAAAGAATATACGTTCAATGGCAGGTAAAGCGTTGAATATATTTAAGGAGTATGCTCAACAAAAGAAAACTTATGCTGATACTACTAATGAGTTTAATACAAAACTTAGCATTTCTGAAAAAAGAGCAGTGGTAGTTGCTTTACATAAGCTAGGTGTTCCGTTTAAAACACCAATAACGGATATTTTAGATATTAAGAATATATGTTTTAAGGATGTGTTAATAGATAAAGATGAGGTTTCTGCAATGGAAGTTCAAATTAATAAGGGTAATTGTGATAATTTATTTTTTACAGATATTGATTCATATTTCACTTCTAATTTACGACTTAATGCAGTTAGAAATGTGGGGAAAAAATATGTAGAAGAAGTTCACGCTAAAAGTTATATTGATAAAACAGATCCATACAATATAATTAATCCTGATGGTTGGATTAAGACCTTTACTCCAGGAGAAATTAAAACAATATTAGTTCTAAGGTCTCAATTAGCTAATATTGATTATTTTTCACAAAATGGTAATGCTGACTCTAAAAAAATGGAGATTCTAATTAGAGAAATAGAGATTGGTTTGTGGGATGATTATCTCTTTTATGATTATGAATCTTTTGCAAATATTAAAGCACAACATAATTTAGCAAATGTTGTCCAAAACGTAATAATAACAAATCAACAACAAATACAACAAAATAATTCAAAATTAGTTGGGTAAACGAAACTTCTTTTGATATAGATTATATGGAAATAAGTAAACAATAAACTAAGGCTTTTATTTTTTAGAGTATTTCTTGTCGATTTCTTCCCAAGCTTTGTTGTACTTATCAAGGTTTTTTGATTTGTTATAATCAAACATATTATAATCTTTCATTTGTTCGAAAGATTTATATGCCTTTAATTCTTCTTCCTCCTCTTGCTTTTGTTTTTTGTGATGATGATAATATGCAATAACTAAATACAATGCAAGCAAGGTTAAAAGACCTACTACTACGAATGAAAGTAAATTATTTAAAAAGTAATTATCGTAAACATTAGGTGTAATCTTTACTCCCTCATCAAACACAAGACGCAAACTTAAAATTAAGATTAGACCTACAACTATTAAAGGAATAAATATCTTTTCTTTTGTTTTGACTTCTTTAATGTCGTTAGAGTTGATAAAAGCGAACTTTTTAGCTACACCCAACCTAAAAAGAGATGTTAAACATAGGGGAGTTACTAAAATATTTGCCACTTCTGTTATACCAGCTTTATCGGTTATTGGGAAGAAAACCAAGAGAATAATTCCGCTTCCTATGATAGAGGGATAGATTACATTAGTTTTTACTTGTTTTTTTAAGTTTTCCTTACAAGGATTTAATATTCCGACTATTAACTCTCTTAGGAAATACATCCCAACTCCAAGCAATACCACTATAAATATCACAAAAATAGTTCTCATTATGTTTGAGGGGTAGGTAAGACCGATGAAATCTGTCACCAAATTAAAACTCCACAAATAGAATATATGCCCGCAGATAAAACTATCACAAAAACGTACAAAACTACAAATACTTACCCAAAAAAGAAGCCTTTGTATCCATACTTTTTTTGTTTTCCATCTCAGAAGTAATATTATAGAAATAGTCATTAAAAGCAATAGCAAAATAATTGCACTGCCGAATATATTTATTACGTTATCCTTGCTCTGCCATACTTCATCCGATGCGGCAGAAGTAAGAGAGTTAAAATCTAAGTATGAACTATAAACAATAACAGGTACTTCGTGAGAGAAGGCAGACAGTATTGTAGAAATTTGTGCTACTGCGAACACTAAAAGATAAGCAAGTACGAATATGACGGAATGATTTGTTATTTTCTCCATTTGTACCAAAACATTCTATCTTTTATTTGCTTGTCAAGAATAACAATAATCTCTTCTGACATCTTTAAGAAAATTTCAAGTTCTTTTTCTTCCAGCCAACGTTTTCCGTCATCTTCTTTTCTACATGCAGCAGAGAAATTGATAAGAAAGTCATCGTTTGAACGTAACACCCATTGCACAGCTTTTTTCTCACCATCAATAGCATTACTCAATACACCGAGAGTTCCAAAACCATTATCAAAAAGCCAATGCAAAGCCTCTTCATCACCTCTAACAGCATTGCTCCATGCAGCTAATTCAGGAAAACCATTATTTATTAAAAACATAAAGAATTCCTTTTTCCCTTTTAGAGATTCCAGCAATACGATTAGAATTTTTATGTCGTAATGTAAGAGGCTTCGCATAATATTATCTTAATTTAGCATCTAATTTTTGTTCAAAGGTCTTTAATAGTTTAGACATTATAGCTTCAATTTGTTTATCAGTCAATGTCTTTTCATTATCTTGAAGAACAAAACTTAAAGCATATTGTTTATGTCCCTCAGGTAACTTATCTCCTTTGTAAACGTCAAATAACGAAACTTTTTTCAATAATTTCTTTTCTGTTTGATAAGCCAAAGCTTCCATTTCTCCGAAAGTAACTTCCTCTTTAACCACTAAGGCTAAATCTCTTCTTACTTCTGGGAATTTAGATATTTCACTATATCTAACACTGCTTGAAGGGATGTATTTATAAAGTAAAGTCCAATCTACATCAGCATAGAATACGCTTTGTTTTATGTCCCATTTTTTGCAAAGAGAAGGTTTTAACATGCCGACTGTCGCAATAGTCTTTTTGCTATCTCTTGCTATGTATGCCAAAGCGTAAAGATAAGACTCGTTTTCTATTTGTTTAAGTTCGAAACGAGAAGTATTTACTCTCAATTCTAAGAAAATATTATTTAAAATATTCTTTAAATAATAGAAGTCTTCATCCACTCTTTTTGCTTGCCAACTTTCAATACTCTTACCTGTTGTAAGCATAGCAAGATGCTTGTGTTCGATATATCTTTTTGTAATCTCGCTTGATTCAAAGCTTTCTATATTCTTTTCATAGCAGTTTCCAAATTCAAACAATCTTAAATCAGAAGTTTTTCTGTTAATATTATAAGAAATAGTCTCTAATTGTCCATAAAGAAGTGTTTGACGCATTTGTCCCAAATCTTTACTTAGAGCATTCAATACTAAGACTGATTTTTCTTGTGGGAAGTCTGCATTATTTTCATAATAAGAAATCTTAGTAAGAGAGTTGTTCATAGTTTCGTTAAAGCCTTTTGCAGATAATAAATCAGAAACAAAGGCTTGTATTTTCTCTGGATTAGGTTTTGGAGATTGAGAAATACAATTTTTCATACTTGCAGAAATTTCCACATTGTTGTATCCGTAAATTCTAAGTATTTCTTCAATCAAATCGCATTCCCTTGTAACATCAACTTTATTAGTAGGGATGACAGCAGTTAAACCTTCCTCATTACAAATCGTTTCTATGTTAAGGTTAGTCAATATCTCCTTAACCATATCTCTGTCTAACTTTTTACCAATCAAACTATCCATTCTCTCAAATGAAAGTTCAATACGCTTAGGTAAAATAGGCTCAGGATAAACATCCACTATTTCAGAAGAAATCTTACCACCAGCCACTTCTTTAATCAATAACGCAGCACGTTTCAAAGCATAAAGAGTGATATTAGGGTCTGCACCTCTCTCATAACGGAAAGACGCATCTGTTTTTAAAGTGTGATACTTTGCACCCTTACGAATAACCACAGGATCGAAGTAAGCACTCTCTAACAATACGTCAGTAGTCTTTTCACTTACGCCGGAATCCAATCCACCGTAAATACCACCCATACACATTGCCTCTTCCGCATTGCAAACCATAGCTTCCTTACCGTTCAACTTTCTTTCTACACCATCCAATGTAGTGAAAACAGTATCCTTTTCAAGAGCCTTTACATTGATTTCATTACCTTTTACTTTTGCAAAGTCAAAAGCGTGTAATGGTTGTCCAATTTCCATCAATACAAAGTTAGTAACGTCCACAATATTATTAACAGGACGTAACCCTAATGTTCTTAAACTATCTGCTAACCATTTTGGAGAATCTTTTACTTCAACTCCTTTAATCACAACAGCAGAATATCTCTTACAAAGATTAGTATCTATATTTATATTGATATTTTCAGAACATTCTTCAACCTTAAAATCTTCCACCTCAGGCAAATTCAAAGCCTTTTCTTCGTTTAATTGGCTTTTTAGTAAAGCAACTAAATCTCTTGCTACACCAATGTGAGAAGTTGCATCACTACGGTTAGCTGTAAGCCCTATTTCAAAAACATAATCCTCCTCAATATTGAAGTATTCCTTAGCAGGAGTTCCTACTTTTGCACTTGGGTCTAAAACTAATATGCCATCGTGATTATCACTCAAACAAAGTTCCTTTTCAGAGCATATCATACCTTCGCTTGGCTCTCCTCTAAGTTTGCTTTTCTTTATCTCAAAACATTCTCCGTTTTCTTCGTAAATCTTAGCTCCCACAGTAGCTACGATAACCTTTTGTCCCTCTGCTACATTAGGTGCTCCACAAACAATATTCAAAGGTTCTTCTCTTCCAACATCAACCTTTGTTATGTGTAAGTGGTCAGAATTAGGGTGCATTACGCAAGACAACACCTCTCCAACAAAGAAATTCTTTAAGCCTCCTTTAATGCTTTCGACCAATTCTATGTCTTCAACTTCCAATCCTCCAAAGGTTAAAAGGTTTGCAATCTCTTCTGCTGATACATTAGTATCAACATATTTTTTTAGCCAATTATATGATATTTTCATCTCTTCAAAAATTTTATTTTATTAAAGTCATTTCATCAATAAGATGAGATGCACCAGCAAACTTATCAATTATAAATAAACAATAACGAATATCCAAAGATATGTTTCTACATTGAGAAGGGTCATACATAATATCGCTCATTGTTCCTTCCCAATTTCTATCGAAGTTTATACCTATTAAGTTTCCGTCTTTATCTAATACAGGACTACCTGAGTTTCCTCCTGTTGTGTGATTGCTTGCAATGAATGCAACAGGCAATTCTCCGTTTTTATTAGCATATTGACCATAATCCTTATTATTATAAAGTTGTTTCAATTTAGGTTCCACAACATAATCATAAATCTCAGGATTTTCTTTCTCCATTATACCTTCAATAGTTGAGAAAGCTTCGTATCTAATAGCATCCTTTGGTTGATAAGTCTTAATGTTTCCATAAGCAACTCTCAAAGTAAGGTTTGCATCAGGATAAAACTCTCTCTCAGTGTCCTTAGTCATTATACCATCTACATAAATTCTGTAAAGACTGTCAATTTTATTGTTGTAAGCGTTCATTTCGTCTTTGTCTTTCTCAATATACTTGCCCCAAATAGGTAAGAATAATTCCACAGCAGGGTCGTTTATCAGTTTCTTTACGTTTTTAGTTTTGAATTCTTTAAACAACTTTTCTGCTTCTTTTGGATTAGATAAGAAAGATGTTTCATATACCTTGCTGAAATAAACGTCTGCATTGCCGTTGTTGTTATTTTCCACAATATTTTTCAACCAAAAATAATTATTCTTAGCATAGTCATTATAGAAAATAGACATTGTTTTTACAAATATTTCCTTATCAACTCTTCTGTGATTAACATAATCTTTCGAATAATAGTTTAAAAGATTGTTGTAGAAAATCTCTGCCATTGCATTTACGTCAGCCTCGCTTTTTCCTCCTTTTTCATAAGCGGAAATAATATCGGCCAACTGTCTTACTTGCAACATTAAATCGGAGGCAAACACTGCTTCGCTCAAATAAGCGTATGATAAGTTTAAGTTTTGAACATCTGCATAGCATTTTTTTAATTGAGAAAGTACATTTCTGTATTTTTCTTTGTTTGCTGCCCAAGCAATAAATTCTTGCTCAAATATTTTCTTCTTTTCAATAGCATTCAATCTTTTTAATCCTCTTACCTCGCCTTGCCACTTTTTCCAGCCGTTTGCAACCGAAGCAACCTTAGATGCGTAGCGTAATCTCTGAGCAGGACTCTCGTTCATAGCTCTGTTGTAAACGTCTAATCTTGCTGTTCTTAGCTTAATTCTTGTAGGGTCTTCAAGATTTTGAACATAGTTTACTGCATCCGATGTAAGGAATTGTTTAGTAGTTCCGGGGTAACCAAATACAAAAGTGAAATCTCCTTCTTCTACGCCCTTGATGTTAATGTTTAAATATTTCTTTGGGGTATAAGGCACATTGTCCTTTGAGTATTCGGCAGGCTTTCCGTCTTTGTCTGCATAGACTCTAAATACTGAGAAATCTCCTGTATGTCTTGGCCACATCCAGTTGTCAGTATCTCCTCCGAATTTACCAATATTGCTTGGTGGAGTTCCTACTAAACGAATGTCTTTGAATACTTCGTTTACATACATGAAGTATTGATTTCCATAATAGAAAGGTTTAATAACCGCTTTGTAATGATTGTTAGCAGTAGCATCTTGACTTACTTTCTTAATGTTTTCATCTATCAATTTTTGACGCTCTTTTTCTGTCATTTTATCGTTTACTCCGCTCAATACCTTAGCGGTTACGTCTTCCATATACACTAAACGAGTTATTGTAAGTCCTTTGCAAGGTAATTCTTCTTCACGATTAGTCGCCCAAAAGCCATTTGTCAAGTAGTCTTTCTCAACAGTAGAATGCGACACTATGAAACTATAACCACAATGGTGATTAGTAAGCAATAAACCTTGATTTGAAACAAACTCTCCCGTACAACTTGTTCCAAACAACATAACAGCATCCTTTAAAGACGCATTGTTCACATTGTAAATATCTTCCGCACTGATACGCATACCACTTTTCTGCATATCTGCTTCCTTTTTCTTCAACAAAAGAGGCAACCACATTCCCTCATCTGCAAATACGTTTGGCATAATCATCGATAAAACCAAACAAAATGACAATAACTTTCTTCTCATATACAAAATAATAAAACGTAACTGCAAATATACAAAAAGAGATTGACTAATGTCCGTTTTTTATCAAACAAAAAACTAATTTGTCCCAAAAAAAGCTTTTAAATCCTTTGAAATAATTTTCTAAATCAAAGGAAAAATAAAAAAAATCTGCTGAAACAGAGATTATTGCTTAGAAAAATCATTTCAAAATACATGTTTGACAACAAAGGGAATGAAAATTGAAAATAATAATAACGTAACCTTAAAACACAGCGTTATGGAAAATAAGAAATTTGAAACTCAGTTGTTAGAAGTTGAAAAAGTATTAGAAAACTTCGCCTATTCACTAACCTTTAATCAAGAAGAAGCCAAAGATTTAGTTCAAGAGACTTTTTTAAAAGCTCTCTTGCATCAGGAAAATTATGAAGAAGATTCTAATTTGAAAGCATGGCTTTTAACTATTATGAGAAACACCTTCATAAATAATTACAGGAGGAATAAAAAAATACAAACATTCGTTTCAAAAGAAAACACTCTACCTTATCTCCACAACATTGCTTGTAATAATATCTACGATGCAGACACTCCTACACAACATTCTCAAATTCTCTTGTTTATAGATAAACTACCTATGGAACAAAAACTACCTTTCGAAATGTTAAATCAAGGATATAAATATTGCGAAATTGCAGAAGCTTGTCATATTCCGATAGGCACAGTAAAAAGTCGAATTTTTCTCGCGCGCCAAAAACTTTCTGCACAATTAAAACAATGAAAAAAAAGAAAAACACAAAAATATCTATTTTTCAAAAAAAAGTATTTTCTTCCCGCTATTATATATATTATTATTTTTTTATATTTTATATATATAATGGAATATACCAAAATGGTAAGTTTGATGTGCAAAAAAAGCATATTGAACTTGCCAAAATGGTAAGGGGGTTGTCAAGTGAAACGATACACCCTACTCAATTTAAATACACACCCCCTTTTGATTTTTTTCTTTTTCCTTTTAGTTTTTATAAGCTATTGCGTTTTCTTGATGTTTTCTCCTTCTATATCAGAATTTTTTTGTAATTTTGGCATCCAAAATTTTTAGTATTAACCAAATAAAAAACAATGAAAAAACTATTAACCTTAGCATTAGCAATGTTATTTGCAATGCAGTTGTCTGCACAGACAACAACGGTGGTTGTAGGAGATTCAAATAGTGTCAATAATTCGGGATATATTCCGTTGTATTGTTACTATAAAAACTCCTACACACAGTCTATCTATCCTGCATCGGAATTGAATGCGGGAATGATAACAAGTATCAGTTATTATCAGCAAGGGGGTGCTGACTATAACAATGGTATTGTTAAGATTTATATGAAAGAAGTAGATGACATTACTCTTTCTGGATTTTTATCGGGAGAGGGTTTTGTGGAAGTCTATTCTGGGGCATTAAACCTTCATGCAGGTTGTGTAACTTATCAACTTTCAACACCTTTTGTCTATACAGGCGCGGGCAATTTATGTGTTGCAGTCATAAGAGATGGTAATGCTTATCAAGATGGACATAACTTCGTGGTAACAGCTGGCTCTTCTGTTAGAGCTCAAAGCGATAGCGATGAATATTCTATCAACGCTATTCCTTCTTCATGGGGTATTTATACAATGCAACAAATCCCTGTTACAAAATTTGAAATGGAAAGCCTTGAAGGTTATTGCTTCCCTCCATCAAATTTGGTTGCGAGTCAAATAACAAATCAATCTGCTCTTATCTCTTGGGAAACAACAGAGGAAACATTGACTACTTTTGGCATTGCTTATAGAGCAGAGGGAGAAACTGAATGGAATGTCGTAAATGAAGGCGTAAATGCACTTTCATACGAATTAACAGGTTTAGATTCTTACACTAACTATGAAGTAAAGGTTTATACTATGTGTTCTGAATCAAATAGTGTTGACAAATTTGCAAGTTTTATTACTCTTCCAGCCGATAATGACTACATTGATTTACCATATTCTCAAAACTTTGATGATATGGACATGGTTTCAGAGTGGCATTATGTTCAAGTAGCCAATAATAAATGGTATATAGGCTCTGCTGTGAACAATACAAGACAAGACGGAGAACTTACAGACGGTAATGCTCTTTTTGTTTCTAATGATAATGGATTAACAAATGCTTACGATCCTACTCCTGAACAAATCTCTAATGCTTTCGTTCTATTAAATGTAGAAGCGAATAATTATTATGGAATAACTTTTGATTTGAAATCGCAAGGTGAAAGTGCATCTTATCCTTATGATTATACAATAGTTTCTGTTGTTCCTTTTGCACAAGAATTATCAACAAATATCGTCCCTTCTAATAGTTACAGATTAGGTGCGATATATTCTACAAACAATGAATGGAGAACAATAAGTTATCCTTTCCCTGCTTTGGAACCAGGTGCTTATAAGGTAGTATTTACTTGGAGAAACGATGGTAGCGGAGCAGCTGGAAACCCTCCTGCTGCAATTGATAATGTTGAAATAACATCTTCATCATGTGCAAGAGTAAATAGTTTTGTTGCAGAACTTGAAGACGCAGGTAGTAGTGTTACTATGAGCCTTACAGTTAATGACACTTTAAACACAAATGCAGAGTATATAGTAGAATACAGAGCAACAGGAGAAGAAGAGTGGTCTTCAACATCTGGTGAAAGCCCTGTTCAAGTGGAAGGATTGCCATATACTTCAAGAGTTGAGTATAGAGTAATAGCAAATTGCGATGGAGACAATGCAATTATGTCAGACACATACGAAATCTATACACTTTGTAATACAGTAACTGAGTTTCCTTTCGTAGAAAACTTTGATGAAAATTCTTATATACCAGCAATCGATACATTTAAAGCAGATAAACAATTCTTTAACTGCTGGTATAATGTAAACGGAGGATACAACTATGCTTATTGGAGTACACTTTCTCAAAACTATGGTGTAGATAGTACAAAAGCATTGTATTACTATGGAACAACAGCAAATGAGTCTTTCTCAGATTGGTTAATTACACCAGCGTTTGAATTGACAGGAAACGAAATGTTGAATTTCCAATTCAAGTTCTCATATCCAGAAAAGGCTCCTATAATAGATGTGTTAGCTTTGGATGTAAATGCAAATGATTATTCTTCAAAGGCAGATACTGCAAACTTTACATTAGTAGCTACTATTGATGCAAATGGTCTTCCAACAAATCAATACAATATGGCAGAAGTCTTATTGGATGAACTTTCAGGACCAACACGTTTAGCTCTTGCTGTAAGACAAGGTTCAAATTCATTCTATCTTGATGATTTCTCAATAAGCGAAATACCTAACTGTTTAAATGTTTATAGTTTAACAGTACGTCCAGGTCATGAAACTGCATATGTAAGTTATAGTACAGGAAACATTGCTGATGGTGGTGTTAATTTAGCATACGCAGAAATAGAAGAAGGAGAAGTGTTTGACCCAATTAGTGCAAACATAATAAATCTTCCTTCTGATCAAGAAATGCCTTATGAAATATCAGGTTTAACAACAGGTGCAACTTACGCTTTTGCAGCACAACAAGCATGTGATGGAGCATGGACAGAAACTGTTACAGTAACAATTCCTATTTCTTACACAGCTCCTTTGTTTGTTGATTTTGACGATGAATCACTTGTTCCTGAAATGACACTTGCTTCAAATAATCAAACAAATATTTGGTTTATAGGTACAGCGGATAACAATACATATGATGAAGACCAAGAACTTACAGATGGTGGTGCTTTATATATTACAGCAGATAATGGTGCAACAACAGGATATAACATCAATACATCTACAAATGCAACAGCTAAAATCTTACTTTCTTTAAATCCAGCAGAAGAAAAACACATAGCATTTGACTGGAAAGCTAATGGTCAGTTAGGTTCATATTACAATTATGACTATCTTTCTGTACACGTAGTGCCTTATGGACAAGAAGTAAATTCAAGCAATGCTGTAGCAAGCGTATTAGGTGGAGCTACAACTTGGAGAACAGAAAATATAACTTTACCAGCAAGCTATTACGGACTTTATGAATTAGTATTCAAATGGCAAACTAATTCTTACGATGGTAATCAACCAGGTGCAGTAATAGATAATTTACAAATTACATCAACAACTTGTGTTTCTCAATCAATAGTTTGGAATATTTCTGCTTCAGAAGATGAAGATGGTAATGCACAATGTTTAGTTAATTTAACAGACACAATAAACGAAGGTGCAACTTATACTATTTCTTACAAACCACAATCAGGAAGTGTTTACACAGAAATAACAGATTTATCAATAAATGATTTCCCTTATCCTGTATCAGATGGAATTGATTTCCAATCAACATACGAGTTTCAAATATCAATGTTGTGTGCAGGAGAAGAAAATGCAATAGGATTAGGAACAAAAACAATAACTACTCCTTGTGCATCATTACAATTACCTTGGTTTGAAAGCTTCTCAACAGATCCTTATGCAACAACTTGTTGGGCAAAATATCAAGGTAAAATGCCAGCAAACGGAATAATGCCAGCATCTTCTTTACAACAATCATATGCAGCTTATGGTTGGGGTTATGCTTCTAACTTCCCTTGTGGAGAAACTACATCAAATATGCTTCGTTCAGAATTATATGGAAGTAGTACTTGGCAATATTGGTCAATATCTCCTATGGTAAACTTAGGAAACGATGGCACAGCAAAACAAATAGCATTTGACCTTGGTTTAAGAAATTATAGCTCTAACTCAAATCCAGGTTCTGCTCCAGATGATCAAATTATGATTTTAGTATCTCTTGACAATGGAGAAACATGGAATAAGGCAAATGGATTGATATTTGCAGACGGAGATGAAGATACAGAACACAATATGTCAGATTTGACTACTCAAATGCAACGTTATGCTTTCAAACTTGTAGATGAAAACGATGAACCATTAACAGGATTAGTACGTTTTGCATTCTACTCAGAAAGTACAGTAAATAATGCAGACAACTTTGCTTGTTTAGATAATGTAGCAGTTGAAGAATGGGCAGAATGTCAAGCACCATATAATTTAGTGATTTCACCTGAAAATATTACTTCATCATCAGCCATTGTAACTTTCCAAACATGGGGAGATGCAACAAGCTGGGAATATGCAATAGCAGAGGGCGAAAACTCAGATCTTGAAGGTCAAACAGCATATCCAGTGGAATCAACAAATACAATTGAATTAACAGAATTAACTTCTGGAACAGTATATACAATAGGAATAAGAAGTGTATGTAGCACACCTTCTGCTTATACAACAGCAACATTCATCACATTAGATGAACCACAAGCACTTCCTTATGAAACAACATTTGAAGAAGACCTTTGGTTTATAAACTCTGGCTCTGCAACAGCAAACTCATGGGTAATAGGCGAAGCAACAGGAAATGATGCTCCTGCGGCGTACGTTTCAAACGATGAAGGAAGTTACGCAGCAAGCCAAACTAACATACAAACTATTTCTCATTTGTGGAAAGACTTTAATTTCGGTGAAACAGAAAGCGACTTCGAACTTTCATTTGATTGGAAAGCCACAGGAAATACAACTTCTTATGGCGATGTTGTTGGAGGTATAATGGTATATATTACAGATATAACACCACTTCCAGAAACAGGAATGTTAGACCCAACTTATAGAGTTGCAACTCTAACAGGAGCGGAACAATGGCAAAATGAAAGAATAAATCTTGGAAACATTACAGGAGAAAAACGTTTAGTATTCTCTGCAATAGGATACACAGCAGACGGAGAATTAGCAACACCTGCTGCTATTGACAATGTTTCATTAACAGCATCACTTTGCGATCAAGTAATGGGAGTAGTTGCATCTAATCCAACAACAACTACAATTGACGTTGCATGGCCTTCAACAGGAGCAGATAGTTATATAGTAACATACATTCCAGTAGGAGTTGAAGATGCAGAAGAATTAACTCAAACAACAACAGATACAATAGCAACCCTTACAGAACTTATTTCTCAAACTCAATATAGAATATCTGTAATAGGAGTATGTTCAGGTAACGAATCAATACCATCAAGTTCAGTAACAATGACAACACTTCAAGAAGCAGTTGATGTACCTTACACTTGCGACTTTGAAGAAGAAGGAACAAATGGTTGGATATTAAGAAACGGAAATAGTACAAATAAATGGTATGTTGCAGTTCCAGCAGGGGAAGAAAATGCTAAATTATTCATTTCTCATAATGGTGTAGCTGCAAATTACAATACATCATCAACATCAGTAGTTGTGGCAGAAAAACTATTCCAATTAGGTTCAACAGACTCAATTCGTATTAGTTTTGATTTCAGATGTATAGGAGAAGGTAGATTTGACTACTTGAAAGTTTTCTGGTTACCAGCAGAAACAACATTTGACCCAAGCTCATCTACATCTTATGCAAACCATGATTACACTACAAATACTATTATGAGTAATTCAACAACTTCTAGTTATAGCTTTGTAAACAACATAGCTTCTACTCAAAACCTAAGTGTTACTATCCCTAACGACCAAAACGAATTAAGAAAACTTGTATTCGTTTGGAAAAATGACCATAGTGGTGGTGAACAACCAGGAGCGATAATAGACAACGTAGTTGTTGAAGAAGTTGGATCAGAAGTTACATGTATAAGACCAGAATCAAATTCAGTAGCAGCATCAAATATAGCAACAACAACTGCAACTATCTCTTGGACTGACCAAGATGCTTCTCACACAGCATGGAATGTTTATTACAAAGCAACAGGTGAAACAGAATACACATCAGTATTAGCGACATCAACTTCAATTGAATTAACAAACCTTCTTCAAGGAACACCATATTCAGTTTATGTAACAACAGTTTGTGGAGAAGAAGAATCTGCTGCAACAGACAATATCTCATTTACAACCCTTTGTGGAACAATCACAACATTCCCATGGTTTGAAAGCTTTGAAACAGGATTTGGATGTTGGACTTTGGCACAAATTTACGGTGTGTATGAATGGGAAATAACAGATTATATGTATGTACAAGAACCAGATACTTATGCAGACATTTATGTGGAAGCAGTAGATGGACAAAACTTTACAAAACATACTTATATAGCAGAAGAATCTGCAATGTTGATTACACCACTTCTAGACCTAACTTCATTAGAAAATCCTTATATGAAATTTAACTATTTAATAGGACATTATGACGGAGTATCAGAAGACTTAACAATTAAATATAGAACAAGTCCTGAAACAGCATGGGTAGATTTAACTACAATATCAACACCAGTTTCTCAATGGGTATTAGATTCTATCGCATTACCTAATCCAAGTGCAACTTATCAAGTAAGATTCTCTTCTGTTGGAGAGGACGGATACGGAGTTGCTCTTGACGCTATCACAGTTTACAACGCAGAAGGCGCAGAACAACAACCATGTGATGCACCAACAGCCCTTTCAGCAAGCAACATCACAGAAACCTCAGCTGAAATCACATGGAACGGCACAGCAACTACATACGAATTCAAATTAAATGGAGGCGAAGTAGAAACCCTTACAACTACAACTAAGTCTTTAACAGGCTTAACAGCAAATACAACATACACAGTAGAAGTAAGAGCCGTATGCGACGACCAACAATCAGCATGGGTAACAACAAACTTCACAACCCTTGAAGAACAAGGCGAATCACCATGTGCGACAATCACAGAATATCCATTCTTTGAAAGCTTTGAAGAAGGAATCGGATGTTGGACATCAACAACATTAGCAGGATCAGGAGCATGGTTACAAGAAGATTGGTTTGTATCTATGACTCCTGATTTCAATGCCGTTACTTTACCTGCTGTAGATGGAGATAAGTTAATGAAACATTCTGCAATATCAGGATATTCAGCAAGATTAGAATCACCAGTACTTGACTTGACTTCATTAGAAACACCTTATGTTAAGTTTAACTTTGGATTATCAGAAATGTATGGTATTTTCGTAGAGAATTTAACAGTTAAATACAGAACAAGTGAAACAGAAGCATGGACAACATTAGCAACATACACTACGCCAGTTAGTCAATGGGTATTAGATTCAATAGCATTACCTAACCCAACAGCAACATACCAAATAGGTTTCGAATCAATGGGAGTAGATGCGTTTGGAGTTGTATTAGATGCAATTACAGTTTACGATGCAAGTGCAGAACAAGGTGGAACAGACCCTGAACCAGAACCATGCGATGCACCAACAGCCCTTTCAGCAAACAACATCACAGAAACCTCAGCTGAAATCACATGGAACGGCACAGCAACTACATACGAATTCAAATTAAACGGAGGCGAAGCAGAAACCCTTACAGCTACAACAAAAGCATTGACAGGATTAACACCAGCAACAGCTTACACAGTAGAAGTAAGAGCCGTATGCGAAGACCAAACATCTGATTGGGTAAGTGCAACCTTCACAACACTTGAAGAAGTAGTAGTAATAGCACCAGTAGTTACAACACTTGCAGCAACAGAAGTAGATCACGAAAGTGCAGTCTTGAACGCATCAATCGAAGAAGGTAGCGAAGAAATCACAGCAATAGGATTTAACTACAAATCTTCAACAGACGCAGAATGGACAACAGTACCAGCAGTCCTTCCAACAATCACAGCAGTGCTTACAGGCCTAACAGCAGAAACAACCTACACATTCAAAGCATTTGCAACAACAGCAAGCGGCACAGTAGAAGGAGCAGAAATGACATTCACTACAACAGCAGCACCAGTTGTAATAGTAGCAGGAGAAGTAACAACATCACCAGCAAC
>JAZRHI010000030.1:0-230850 GCA_045644685.1 Candidatus Onthomorpha sp. | reverse complement strand
TCAACAAATTCAATGTGATAAAAGCGAAGGAGCATTCTCCAAAACAATAGACAATCTCACAGAAAATAAAACCTATAAGTTTAGAGCGTATATCACAAACGTGTCAGGAACAAACTATGGCGAAGTAAAAACTTTCACAACTAAATACGTATGCTTACAAACCTTAACAGGGCATACTAATAGGGTTTTTTCAGCCTCATATAGTCCAGACAGAACAAAAATTGTTTCAGCATCATATGATAAAACCATAAAGATATGGAATGCAAATACAGGCTCATGTTTACAAACCTTAACAGGGCATACTGGTTATGTTTGGTCAGCATCATATAGTCCAGACGGAACAAAAATTGTTTCAGCATCATCGGATAACACCATAAAGATATGGAATGCAAATACAGGCTCATGTTTAAGAACCTTAACAGGGCATAATGATTATGTTATTTCAGCATCATATAGTCCGGACGGAACAAAAATTGTTTCAGCATCGTATGATTATACCACAAAGATATGGGATGCAAATACAGGCACATGCTTACAAACCTTAACAGGGCATACTGCTATTGTTAATTCAGCATCATATAGTCCAGACGGAACAAAAATTATCTCCACATCAGGGGATAGAACCATAAAGATATGGGATGCAAATACAGGCACATGCTTACAAACCTTAACAGGGCATACTGCTACTGTTAATTCAGCATCATATAGTCCAGACGGCACAAAAATTATCTCCACATCAGGGGATAGAACCATAAAGATATGGGATGCAAATACAGGCTCATGTTTACAAACTTTAGAAGGGCATACTTCTATTGTTAATTCAGCATCATATAGTCCAGACGGAACAAAAATTGTTTCAGCATCATTGGATAAAACCATAAAGATATGGGATGTAAACACAAAAAAATGTTTACAAACCTTAACAGGGCATACTGATTATGTTCGTTCAGCCTCATATAGTCCAGACGGAACAAAAATTGTTTCAGCATCAGATGATAATACCATAAAGATATGGGGGTTGCAGTAAGGGAGTGAAGATTGATTGTTAAAGGGAAGGGCGTTTGTTTTAGTTTGAAGATAACAAACGCCCTTTTTGTTATTAAAAAATAAAGTTCTGCACAACGGATTGTACAGAACCATAAAAAAACATTATGAAAAATTTAATATTATTCGTAAAGATAAGCTGCTAATTTTTTGCAATTTTCACTTGCTCTTATGCGTTTCAATGCTCTTTCTTTGATTTGTCTAACTCTTTCGCGAGTTAGATTTTGAGAAACCGCAATTTCTTCTAATGTCATGCCGTGTGCCATTCCTATTCCAAAGAATTGATATAAAATACTGCGTTCTCTTTCGTTTAATTCCGATAAAAGTAAAGATATTTCTGTTGAAAGGCTTTCTTGCATCATTGAGTCGTCAGTTGTTTTTGCGTCTTCCTCAATGTAAACGTCTATCATATTCAAGTCTTCGTCTTGAATCAAAGGCGCATCCATAGACACAGGTTTGTAACCTATGTGCATAGTTTCTTTAACCTTCTCAAAATTTAAATCCATGTACTCTGCAAGTTCCTCATCCGAAGGAGTACGTTCTAATTGTTGTTCAAGCAAAGAAGAAGACTTTTTAATTTTATTTAGAGCGCCTACTTGATTAAGTGGAAGACGTACCATTCTCGATTTTTCTGCTATTGCTTGAAGAATACTCTGACGAATCCACCACACTGCGAAAGAAATAAATTTGAAACCTCTTGTTTCGTCAAATTTTTGTGCAGCTTTAATAAGACCAATGTTGCCTTCGTTGATTAAATCCGGTAGACTTAATCCTTGATTTTGATATTGTTTTGCGACAGATACAACAAATCTTAGATTAGATTTAACTAATTTATCCAAGGCTTCTTGATCTCCTGCTTTTATTCTTTGAGCTAATTTTACTTCTTCTTCGGGAGAAATTAACTCTTCTTTGCTTATGTCTTGTAGAAACTTATCTAACGAGCCTATGTTACGATTTGTAATTGATTTTATTATTTTTAACTGCCTCATATCTTTCTCCTTTATTCTTTAAATGGGACTTTATCAACGTGCAAAGGTATATTGTAAAAAATATCTCTGCAAGAATCTTTCTTAAAAGTTAATAACCTACTTATTAACAATTATTTTATTTTATTATTTCTGTGTTTCCGTTTTCGTTTAATAGAGTTACGGTTTTTTCTATCGTTTTTCCCTCTCTGTTTATTTCAATTTTCACTTTGTCGCCAGGGGATAGTTGCGATAATACTTCGTTTAATTCAGAGTATGTATTGACTTCTTTGTTTTCTATTTTTGTTATTATGTCGCCTGCTTTGATTCCCGCTTTGTAAGCTCCTGCATCTTGGATTATCCCTGCAATATAAATTCCCTTTAAGCTGTTTACGCCTCGGCTTTTAGCAATTTGTGAATCGGTTTCTGCAAAATGAACTCCTAAGTGTGCTTTTTGTGTTTGTCCGTATTTGATTAAATCGCTTGTTACTTTCTTTACTATGTTGGAAGGTATGGCAAAGGAATATCCTGTATAGGTTCCGGTTGAGGAGGCAATAGCTGTGTTTATTCCTATAAGTTCTCCTTTTAGATTTACTAAGGCTCCGCCACTGTTTCCTTGATTTACAGCTGCGTCTGTTTGAATAAAACTTTCTATTGGCGTCTCATGCATTCTGTTTCCCCATATATTAAGGTTGCGAGCCTTTGCTGAAACAATTCCAGCCGTTACAGTAGAGGTTAAATTAAAAGGATTGCCAACAGCAAGTACCCATTCCCCAATTTTTACCTCATCACTATTGCCAAATTTTAAAGTTGCTAAATTATTAGTTTCTATTTTAATGACTGCAAGGTCGCATGCGGGGTCGTTTCCTATAAGAATGGCATCAAAAATCCTTTTATCGTTTAATATAACCTTTATTTTTTCTGCATTTTGCACTACATGGTTGTTTGTAATTATGTATCCATTTTCTTCAATTATTACTCCCGAGCCCGAAGTGTGATAAACTCTTTCTTGAATCTGTGGAGGAAGGAAGAAAGAGAAGAAGTCATCGTAATAAATTGATTGTTCTGTTGCCTCACACTGAATATGGACTACCGAATGTATGCTTTTTTCTGCTGCAAGTGTAAAATCAATATTTGGATTGAACTGAGCCTTTGTTGTGAAACTTGAAATTACTGCAATAAACAGCAGTGAAAGAATCTTAATTCTTAGGTTTTTCATATTTTTTCTTTTTTATATTAACGCAAATTCTTGAAAAAATTGTGCTATTCTTAAAATAATACTTAACTTTGCAAGTTAATAATATCAGGTTAATAAGATAAAGAAACACATCTTAAAAATGATAAGTAAAGATAACTATTGTATAATAATGGCTGGTGGAATTGGAAGTCGTTTTTGGCCATTAAGCAGAGTGCAACGTCCTAAACAATTTATTGATATTTTGGGTGTGGGCGAGACTCTTTTGCAAATGACTTTTAAACGTTTCGAAGCGCTTTGTCCAAAGGAGAATATATATGTTGTTACAAGCAGAATTTATAAGGAACTCGTTTTGGAACAACTCCCTATGATAAATCCTGATTGTGTTATTACGGAACCTTTGCGTAGAAACACAGCTCCTTGTATTGCTTATGCTAATGCTAAAATCAAACAAAAGAATCCTAATGCTAAAATAGTGGTTGCTCCAAGCGATCATTTAATTCTTGATCAAGAAGAGTTTAAAAGAAAGATTGAATTAGGCTTTTCTATTGTTGAAAACAAGGATGTGTTGATTACTCTTGGAATAGAGCCAAGTTATCCTAATACTGGATTTGGTTATATTCAATATACTGATGATGAAGCTATATCTACATCGGAAGAAGTAAAGAAAGTAAAGCTTTTTACAGAGAAGCCTGAATATGAAATGGCGTTACAGTTTATTAAAAGTGGAGACTTCTTGTGGAATGCAGGTATTTTCATTTGGTCTTTAAAGAGTATAGAAAATGCAATGCAACAATTCCTACCAGAGATTCATGATTTATTTGATCAAGGTAAAGAATTCTATGATACTGAGGAAGAAATAGGTTTCATAGATGTAACATATTCGGCTTGTCCTTCTATTTCGATAGATTATGGCGTGATGGAAAAAGCATCAAATGTTTATGTAATTCCTTCTTCTTTTGGTTGGAGCGATATAGGTACATGGAATGCACTTTATGAACAAAGAGAGAAAGATGAATTCTCAAACTCTTTTGTGGGAAAGAACGTAATGACGTATGAGGTTAGTAATTGTTTGATAAATACTCCTAAGGAAAAATTAGTTATCTTACAGGGATTGGAGGATTATATCGTAGTTGATTCTGATGATATATTGATGATATGTAAGAAAAGCGAGGAACAAAGAATTAAACAATTCGTTACGGATGTTGAAGTAGAAAAAGGTAATGATTATTTATAAAAAACAAATATAAAAAATGGAAAATATTAAGAGAATAGAAATAATAGATTTGTTCAAAGATACAATCAAATCAAGCATTGGACAAGACATTTGCGTGAAAGGTTGGGTTAGAACAAAAAGAGGTAATAAGAGTGTTGCATTTATCGCTTTGAACGATGGTTCTACGATAAAGAATATACAAATAGTGGCAGACGTTGAGAAATTTTCCGAAGATACATTAAAAAGAATAACAACCGGTGCGTGTTTAAAGGTAGAAGGAAAATTAGTTGAGTCAATGGGTAAAGGTCAAAGCGTAGAAGTGCAAGCTAACTCAATAGAAATATATGGTGAAGCTGACGTTGAGAAATATCCTTTACAAAAGAAAGGTCATACATTAGAGTTTCTTCGTGATATAGCACACCTTCGTCCAAGAACAAACACGTTTTCAGCCGTTTTTAGAATAAGACACGCTATGGCATACGCAATTCACAAATATTTTAACGACAGAGGCTTTTTCTATTGGCACTCTCCGTTGATTACAGCAAGCGATTGCGAAGGTGCAGGCGAAATGTTCCAAGTTACAACCTTAGACTTAGAAAATCCTCCTCGTAATGAAGAAGGTAAAATTGACTATTCACAAGATTTTTATGGCAGACATACTTCTTTAACTGTAAGTGGACAATTAGAAGGAGAGCTTGGCGCGATGAGTTTAGGTAAAATTTATACTTTCGGACCAACATTCCGTGCTGAAAATTCTAACACTCCACGTCACCTTTCTGAGTTTTGGATGATAGAACCTGAAATGGCGTTCTTCGAAATAGAAGATAATATGGATTTAGCAGAAGATTTCATCCAATATCTTGTAAAATACGCATTAGAAAACTGTCAAGACGATTTAGAATTCTTACAATCAATGTACGATAAAGAACTAATAGACAGATTAAACTTTGTTGTAAATAACAAATTTGTAAGACTTACTTATACAGAAGCGATAGACATACTATTGCAAGCGAAACAAAAATTCGAATTCCCAATACATTGGGGCGTGGACCTACAAAGCGAACACGAAAGATACCTTGTTGAAAAACATTTTAAATCACCTGTTATCTTAACAGACTATCCAAAAGAAATAAAAGCCTTCTATATGAAACAAAATGACGATGGAAAAACCGTAAGAGGCATGGATGTTTTATTCCCTCTAATAGGCGAAATCATAGGAGGCTCACAAAGAGAAGAAAATATGGATAAACTTCTTGCGAGAATGGCAGAAGTAGGAATAGAAGCGAAAGATATGGATTGGTATCTTGACACTCGTAGATTTGGTTCCGCACCACACTCAGGATTTGGCTTAGGTTTCGAAAGATTATTGCTATTCGTAACAGGAATGTCAAACATCAGAGATGTTATACCATTCCCTCGCTATCCAAAAAATGCAAATTACTAATTGAAACGTGGTAAAACCGCAGATTAAGTTAAAACAAATACAAAGATTAGCCCTTTCTCCACTTCAAAGGTTAAGTGGAGAATTGTTGGGCTTATCTACAGAAGCCTTAAACGATAGAATAGAACAAGAAAAAGAAGACAATCCATATTTAGAAGAAGACAGCGATTATTCAAATTATAGATTCTATTCCTCCGACTCTAACATACGAATAAACAACTACGAAGACAAAGACCAAATTGGCATAAACACAGCTACAACCGAAACCTTAG
Organism: Candidatus Onthomorpha sp.; assembly: GCA_045644685.1. Taxonomy (GTDB): domain Bacteria; phylum Bacteroidota; class Bacteroidia; order Bacteroidales; family P3; genus Onthomorpha. Next base: position 224,717 of record JAZRHI010000030.1, on the reverse strand, counting down.
CCGAAGATCTCTTAAATCAATTACGACTAAGCAATATAACCCAAGAAGAATACCGAATAGGCGAGGCAATAATTGGCAATTTAGATGAAAAAGGCTATTTAAACAGAAGTCTTTCCGCTATAGCAGATGATATTTTCTTTGAAACCTACGAAGAAATAGAAGTTTCCCACATAGAAAAAGTATTAAAACTAATACAAAGTTTTGAACCCGCAGGCATAGGAGCGAGAAATCATCAAGAATGCTTGCTTTTGCAATTAGGAAGGCTAAACAATAATGACACAGTTGTAAGCATTGCAGAAAAAATTATTAAGAAATATTGGTCAGATTTCTATCATAAAAAAACAGAAACCTTAGCAACGAAACTCTCTTGTACAGAAGAAGAATTGGAAAAGGCAAAAACACTAATCCTAAGCCTTAATCTATCACCCGGTTATATAGATTCCACACCAGAGGTTGAACAATACATAATACCAGACATAACCCTATGGAATAGTAACGGAGAAATAAAATTCAAACTCAATAAACTATCAGACAAAAAACTAAAAATAAGCAAAGAAAGCGAACAATTATTAGAGAATTTAAAGAACAAAAAACAAACAGACAAAGAAACCATAAAATTTCTCAAAGACAAAATAGAATCAGCCAAACTATTCATAGAAGCATACAATAATAGAATGCTTACACTGCATACATTTATGCAAGAACTTATAAAATACCAAGAAGAATACTTTCAAGACGGGGACGTAATGAAACTAAAACCAATGAAATATGACGACTTGAAAGAATTAACAGGCTATTCAGAATCTACAATCTCAAAAATAGCAAACGATAAGTATATACAATCACATTTTGGTACCTTTAAAATTAAAAAACTCTTTACAAAATCAATCGAAACCAAAACAGGCGAACAAGTATCTTCAAGTTCAGTACGAAATATCATAGCAGAAATGATACAACAAGAAGACCCGCAAAACCCACTAACAGACCAAGAAATACAAGGCAAACTACACGAATTAGGATTTACATTATCGCGTCGCACAATCACTAAATACAGACAACAAATAGGAGTAAACACAGCCAGCAAACGAAAAAACTTATAAATGAATCATAAACCACTCATTATATACACCCTTCTAATAATAGCAAACATTATTGCCGTTGCTCAGAACCCGAGCAATACAGAGAAATCTGCCGCAAGAAGATTTGCAGACTCGCTTTACTACATACATACCATAAAACCACAACAACAAAACTTGAAAACAGAACAAGAAAACGAAAAAATAGATTTAACCAAAACGCAAAACGCAAAAACAAAAGTTAGCTCAACATATACCTCTCAAAATTTAAAAATTCCATCCTCAACACTTTACGAAAGCACTTGGTATAATGCGAGGGTAAAAGTACCCAATTTCTCATTTAAAGACGTACCAGATGAAATAGTGTTAAGACTTATCAATCCCGATAAAGGACAAAACTTTTGCTTTCCAATAAAGAAGAAAAAAAGTTCCTCATACGGTTGGCGATGGGGAAGACCCCATTCAGGAATTGACATAGCCCTAAACGTAGGAGACCCAATTTATGCGGCCTTTGACGGAGTTGTAAGATTAGCTAAATACAATGGTGGCTACGGTAACTGCATCGTAATACGACATTATAACAATCTTGAAACCTTATACGGACACCTTTCAAAAATCAATGTACAAATAGGACAAGAAGTAAAAGCGGGAGACGTAATCGGCTTAGGTGGAAATACAGGTCGTTCAACCGGTCCACACCTTCACTTTGAATGCAGACTGATGTACGCATGTTTTGACCCAGAATGGATATTCGACTTAGAAACATATAACATCAAAACATCATTTCTAAGAATAGACAAGAGTTATTTCGGAGTTGAATCCTCAGAACAAAAAGCCAATAAAAAAACTCAAAAAAGCAAACTCTCAAAAGTTAATCAATGCTTTAAGGATAAGCCATATATTTCACCCTCAACACTAATTGCAAAAGAAAGAAAGAAGATTAAGAAAGGCGAAATACCACAATACAATTATAAACCACAGACAACTAACAAAGACTCAAAAGTTGGACAACAACATGTAATGGCTAACAAAGGCGAAAAGGTGAAAAACATAGCCAAACGTTTCAAAATGACTGAAAAACAATTAAGAGAACTAAACCCTGGCTTAAAAGGAGATGTAATAAAAGAAAAAACCAAAATAAGAATTAAATAATATGTCATCACAACTGAAAAATCTTTCGTCGTATAACCAAGACGAAGTGCCCTCGGGCGAAAAGGAAATATTCGGAATCGTAGTTTCTGAATGGAATAACCAAATTACAGATAGTTTATTAGAAGGTGCTGTAAACACACTTTTAAAGTATGAAGTAGATGAAAAAGATATCGACATCATACACGTTCCTGGAAGTTTTGAACTACCATTTGGAGCAGCAAAACTATTAGAAAAAAACAGAAGATTTAGCGCCATTATTTGTTTAGGCTGTGTTATTCAAGGCGAAACACGTCATTTCGACTTCATTTGCGACGCTGTTGCAAACGGAATAATGCAATTAGGACTTAAACAAGAAGTTCCAATCATCTTTGGCGTACTTACAACAAACGATTTACAACAAGCAATAGATAGAAGCGGTGGAAAGCATGGCAATAAAGGAGTTGAAGCCGCTATCACAGCATTAAAAATGGCAGCACTATGATGTCAAAAAAAATAATCTTTTATGGGACACCCGAAATAGCTGCATACCAATTAGAGAAGTTGCATAAAAATAATTATAACATAGTAGCGGTAGTTACACAACCCGACAAACCATCAGGAAGAGGGCAAAAAATAAACTATTCGCCAGTAAAACAATATGCACTCGATAATAACTTGCCGTTATTTCAACCAGAAAAGTTAAATCAACAAGACTTTATAGACCAAATCTCAGCCTTAGAACCAGATATACAAGTAGTGTTAGCGTTTCGTATGATACCAAAAAGCATTTACAGCCTTGCAAAATACGGAACCTTTAACCTACACACATCACTCTTACCTCAATACAGAGGAGCCGCACCAATAAATTGGGCAATCATAAACGGAGAAACCCAAACAGGTATGACAACATTCCTACTCAATGACAAGACAGACGAAGGAGAAATAATCCTGCAACAAAGCATAACAATAGGACAACAAACCACCGCAGGCGAATTACACGATGAAATGATGTACACAGCCTTTCCGTTGATTGAAAAAACTATTGAAAAATTGCTAAGTTCAGACCTAAAAACCATTCCACAAGAGCAAAGCGATAATTTAAAGCCTGCGCCAAAAATCTTTAAGGAAACAACACGCATAAATTGGAATGAAAAAGGCGAAAAAATTATCAACCTAATCAGAGGGATGAGTCCATATCCTGCTGCAACAACACAGTTTATAGACAACGCAGACGGTAAGATTTATCAATTTAAAATCTTTGGTGCAGAATTTATTCCAAACAATCAAGAAACAATACCTTGTGGCACTTTCCGAATTCAAGACAAGGAAACAATAACTGTTAGCTGTAAAGACGGAATAGTTAAACTACTTGATTTGCAATTAAGTGGAAAAAAACGAATGCCAGCGAAAGAATTGATTAAAGGCCTGAAATTGCAATCAGAAGTCTTAGAAATAGAAAAATAATCCTAAGAAAAAATTGAAAAAAGCTAAGAAAAAATTATTTTTTTCTTAGGATTATTTTGCAGATATTTAAAAAATATTTATATTTGCAACGATATAATTAAACAAATTAAAAATCAAATAGATATGACAAAGAAAGAATTTACAGATAAGCTTGCAGAAAGAGCAGGATTATCAAAAGTAGATGCGCAAAAAGCATACGATGCGTTTTTAGGATTAACAACAGATTACTTAAAAGCAGGAGAAAAAGTATCTTTCTTAGGATTTGGAGCATTTTCTGTACAAGATAGACCAGCAAGAACTGCAAGAAATCCAAAAGATGGTAAAATGGTTGAAGTGCCTGCAAAGAAAGCTATCAAATTCAAAGCAGGTTCTGAATTATCTCAAAACATCCAATAATTCATCGGAAGAGGTATAATATTATAAGAAAGGAGTACAAACACAGGTGCTCCTTTTTTGTGTTTTAATTATGTATTCAGTAGGACTAACAGGAGGAATAGGTTCAGGAAAATCCCTTATTTCGAAAGTATTTAATGCTTTCGGAATACCTGTCTTTAATACAGACAAGCAAGCAAAAGACTTGTATAAAGATTCCTCATTCCTACAAGAAATAGTCAATACATTTGGAACATCAATCATAGAAAATGGGAACTTTAAACCACAAAAACTTGCCGATATAGTGTTTAATGATACCCAAGCCTTAGCAAAATTAAATCAACTAATACATCCAAAAGTTTTAGAAGCCTATAAACAATGGCAAACAAAACAAAACAGCCCTTATACCATATTAGAATCGGCAATTATCTTTGAATCTTCTTGGCAAAATCACTTCGACAAAATCATAAATATAGACACCCCAATAGAAGTCGCCATAGAAAGAGTACAATACAGAGATAACATAAGTAGAGAACAAGTAAAGCAACGCATAAACAATCAATTATCAACAGAAAACAGAAGAAAATTATCAGATTACAACATAGAACACGATAATTTGAAAATGTTGTTGCCACAAATAATAGAAATACATAAAGAAATTTTAAAACAGGTAAAACAAAACGCAAAATGAAAAAAACAATTTTTGTAATTATTGCTTTAATAGTGAGCATTGGAGCATATTCTCAAATAAGCACAAATGAAAACCCATATAGTTTTAAAATAAACGGGTTCAAACATCAAGACATTACGACAATAAAAATAGAAAAACCAGATTTAACAGAAATTATAAAGGAAGATGCCGAAAACGATTCACAACAAAAAATGATGCGATTCGGCGTAATACTACCTATATACAAAAACTTCTTTGATTTATCCGATAAAACCACAACAAGCGAAGGTACTATATGGACTTTATCAGTAGAATCAGAAGACGCAGAAGCCCTAATCTTTTATTCAGACAACTTCAAAATGCCACGAACAGGTAAATTCTATATATATAACGAAGACAAAACAAAAGTATTAGGAGCATTTACTCACAGAAACAACAATGAATACAACACTTTCGCAACAGAATACATAGAAGGCGATAAAATAATTCTTGAATACTATCAACCCAACACAGAATATGAACAAGCACAAATAGAACTTACAGAAATAGGATACGCATATAGAGGAATTAGTAAATTATCTTCCGAATATCGTTCGTCAGGAGATTGTAATGTAAATGTAAACTGTTCAGAAGGCGACAATTATCGCCAACAACAAAGAGGCGTTTGTAGAATACAAATAAGAATGAGCAGTCAATACATAGGATGGTGCACAGGAACGTTAATCAACAACACAGCATACGACTTTAAACCATACATTTTAAGTGCCGCACACTGCATTGAAGACGTAGTGTCAACATCTTATTACAGCCAATTCGTATTTTATTTTAAATATGAAAACAGTGGATGCGCTGTAACCGCATCAGAACCAAGCCGTTCTAAATCTCTTACAGGCACAAGCGTAAAAGCATACGACAACACATACGGTTCGAATGGTTCAGACTTTGCTTTGATGCTTTTAAACGATGACATACCACTATCATACACTCCTTACTGGTGCGGATGGAATAGACGCAACACAGCAGTCAATGAAGGAGTTGGAATTCATCATCCAAGCGGAGACGTAAAGAAGATTTCCACATTCAATACTCGCCTACAAAATTCTTCATACGGTTCAAACAACGCAACACACTGGTATGTAGATTGGGCAGAGACAGAAAACGGATGGGGAATTATGGAAGGCGGTTCTTCGGGCTCAGCAATGTTTAACGCAAACGGACAAATCATAGGCACACTTACAGGCGGAGCATCAGGATGCGATGTTCCAACACAACATAAGTATGACTTATACGGTAAAATGTCTTATCACTGGGAGTCAAATGGCAGTTCAAATTCAAGAAAGTTAAAACCATGGTTAGATCCTGCCAATTCAGAAGTAAATGAAGTGTATGGAATGGATTATGAATCAGGATTATTAAATCCAAATGCCGAAAACAATTCTTTAAAGATATATCCTAATCCTACAAAGGATGAAATAAACATAGCACTTGACCAAACTACTATCATAAATCAAATAGATATTTTTGACCAAGCGGGAAGAAAAGTAGAAACACACACACTTTCAACCTCAACTCATACACTTAGCTTAAAACATTTACAAAAAGGAGTTTACACTCTTAAAATCACAACCGATAAATCAATCATTACACAACAAATAGTATTAAACTAAATAAAAAGAATATGAAAATAAAGAAGGTATATTTAGTTTTGTTAGTGCTTTTCGCAGTTTTAATCTCCTCATGTGCAACATCGAGTAGAGGAACAACGATGAAAAAAACAAGAAAAAAGAAATGTAATTGTCCAACGTTTTCATTCCAAGCGCCAAAACAAGAAACTACATATTATGTATAAAGAGATAACACACTTTAAGGGGCTAAATACACTACGATTTCTTGCAGCCTCTTTGGTGGTTCTTCATCATAGTGCAACAATAGGACGAAAATATGAATTATTTGACATAGAAAATTTTTCTTTGTTTCGTAATGGAGCAAACGCAGTTAGTTTTTTCTTTGTGTTAAGCGGATTTCTAATAACGTATCTTCTACTAAAAGAAAAAAATCAAACAAAAACAATTAGTATAAAATCGTTTTATTTAAGGAGAGTAAAGAGAATTTGGCCTCTTTACTTTCTTTTGATTTTTGTAGGTACAATTTTCTTGCCGTTTTTCTTTTCTATATTCAATATAGATTATCAAATGCCTTACACACTCTCTCAAACATGGTATTATTTCTTGTTTTTCTTTCCAATTCTCGTGCTTTTCAATTACGGAAATCACTTTTTAGAACCCTTATGGTCAATAGGAGTAGAGGAAGTCTTCTATTTAATTTGGGCACCCTTGTTTAAATTTATCAAAAAAAGCCTTATACCAATCTTATTTATTATAGCAATAAAACTAAGCCTATCAATCTATATACAAATTCAAGGCATAGATATTTCAAACAACCTTTTTGCATTTCTAATTCATAATTATAGCTTTGAAACAATGGCAATAGGAGCCTTAGGAGCTTATCTTTTATTTACTACCCCCTATAAATCATTGGAAACGAGTATATTATTTGCTAAACCTATAAAATATCTTCTATATCTTATAGTAATAATTTACCTTTGCTTTAATATAAATATTGATAATTGCGTTTGGAATTTCGTTTTCAAAACACCCGTACTTTCACCTTTGATAATCTCTTCATTATATCTTTATATAATAATCTCATACACCCTTTCATTCAAAGAAAAGAAAGAAAACAAAACTCTATTCTTTTTAGGCGAAATATCATACGGCATTTATATGTATCACATGGGCGTAATGTTTTTCGTAGTCCTTATATTCTCCAAACTAAAAGCCTTTATTCCAAATACTTTGTTAATAATAACCTTTCTAATTGCAGTCTTTTTACTTACGATTGTAATATCCTCTTTATCAAAACGTTACTTTGAGAATTTTTTTCTAAGAAAAAAAGAAAAAAAGCAAAGAAAAAATTTCTTAAAGTAAAGAAAAAAAATATTAAAGTAAAGAAATAATTTTCTCGGTCTTTGTTTAAATCAAAGAAAAGGCTTATTTTTGTAAACTAAATAATTATTAACTAAAAGCGAATTAAGATGAAGAGAATTACAACGTTATTTTTATTAGCGTTATTTGCTTTTTCACCATTGTTAAAAGCAGATGAAGGAATGTGGCTGTTGATGTCGATTGACAAACAGACATATAAAGAAATGAAAAAGAAAGGTTTGAAACTTACCTCTAAGCAAATTTATGATATTAACAACGCTTCATTAAAAGATGCTATCATTCAATTTGGTAGAGGATGTACAGGAGAAATCGTTTCCGACCAAGGATTGATTTTAACTAATCATCACTGCGGTTATCCTCAAATTCAACAACACTCAACCGTAGAACACGACTATCTTTCTAATGGATTCTGGGCATATAATCAAAGTGAAGAATTGCCAAATCCGGGATTGACAGCCAAATTCTTTATTAGAATGGAAGATGTTACAGACAAAGTATTAAAAGGCGTAACAAACGAAATGTCTGAGAAAGAAAGAGCAAAAATAGTTCGTGCAAACTCTAAGAAAATTAAAGAAGAAACAGAAAAAGGTACAACTTACACAGCAGAAGTTTCTACAATGTTCAATGGAAATCAATACTGCTTATTTGTATATGAAGTTTACGAAGACGTACGTTTAGTAGGAGCGCCACCTTCTTCGATAGGAAAATTCGGAGCCGATACAGACAACTGGATGTGGCCAAGACACACAGGAGATTTCTCAGTATTTAGAGTTTATGCCGACAAAAACGGAAAGCCAGCCAAATATTCAAAAGACAATATTCCATTAAAGCCAAAACACTTCTTACCAATCTCATTAAAAGGCGTAAAAGAAAATGATTTTGTTATGGTTATGGGTTTCCCAGGCACAACAGACCGTTTCTTAACTTCGTTCGGAGTAGAACAAGCAATAGACATCTACAACCCAAGTGTTGTAACAGCTCGTACAGCATTAAGAAACGTAATGCAAGCCGATATGTTACAAGAACCAAGAGTAAGAATACAATACGCATCTAAGTTTGCATCACTTTCAAACTATTGGAAATTCTACCAAGGACAAACAACATGTTTGAAAAACCTTGATGTAAAAAGCACAAAACAAGCATTGGAAAACCGTTTTGCACAATGGATTGAAAAAGACGCAAGTCGCAAAGCAGAATATGGCGAAGTATTAAACAATCTTAAAACAGCATATCAAGCAACTGGTGAATATGAATTGTTAAGAGTGTACACTAATGAAGCAATTCTAAAAGGAGCATCGGTATTTTCAATAGCAAGACAATTAAAACCGCTTGAAGAAGAATTAAACAAAAACGGAAAATCAGAAAAAGCAAAAGAAATAGCATCAAAACTTAAAACCCAATTTGCAGGTGTATTTAAGGATTACAACATCTTTACAGAAGAGAAATTATTTGCCGCAGGCCTTGATGTATTCTTCCGTAACGTTCCAATCCTTCACCAATCTCCTGATTTCTTATCGAATGCCTTTGCAAACGGATACGATTTCAAACAAATAGCAAGCGATATTTTCAAAACATCTCTATTGGTTAATGAAGAAAGTCTAACAAAACTATTAGACAACCTTGATGTAACACAAATAATCAACGACCCTGCATACATATTAACATACCAATTCATAGACAATTTAAACGAAAAACTTGCAAAAGTAAGAGAACAAAGAGAATCTCTTAATAAATCTAATCGTTTGTTCGTAAAAGGAGTAATGGAAATGGATAAAAACCGTCATTTTGCACCAAATGCAAACCTTACAATCCGTTATACATACGGCACAGTAAGACCATATTCTCCAAAAGACGGAATAAAATACAATCATATCACATATCTTGACGGTGTAATGGCAAAAGAAGATAACTCTTCATGGGAATTTACTGTACCTTCAAAACTTCGTCTTCTTTATGAAACAAAAGACTACGGTCAATACGAAGAAAATGGAAGCGTTCCAGTGGCATTCATAGCAGATCTTGACATTACAGGAGGTAACTCAGGTTCTCCAACAATCAATGCAAAAGGAGAATTAGTCGGAATAGCCTTTGACGGAAACTGGGAAGCAATGAGCGGAAACATAGCTTTCAATCCAGATCTTCAAAGATGTATTTCAGTAGATATTCGTTACGTTCTATTTATCATAGATAAGTATGCAGGAGCAACTAACTTGATAAAAGAAATGAAAATCGTAAAATAAATCAAAAAGGGAGGCTAAAAACCTCCCTTTTTTAATATCTTTGCAAGAGAAAATAAAAGAGTATGAGCGAGATTGTAAAAACAGATTTAGCAGAACGTATAGAGCAATTGATAGAGGAAACAAAAAAACGAACAGTTGCGACAATAAATACTGCAATGGTTTATACCTATTATGAGATAGGGCGAATGATTGTAGAAGAAGAGCAAAAAGGAAAACTGCGTGCCGAATATGGAAAAGCTGTGTTAAAAGAACTCTCTATACGTTTAACAAATAAATTTGGAAAAGGCTTTTCTGTTGAAAATCTTGATAGGATGAGATATTTTTATAAAACATATTCCAAAACAAATTCGTCAACAGTGTTGACGAATTTACAATTTTCTCTTAGTTGGTCTCATTATTTGAAACTTATGCGTATAGATAACCCAGAAGAACGCAAGTTTTATGAAATAGAAGCAATAGAAAACAATTGGAGTTTGAGAGAATTACAAAGACAATTTGATAGTTCATTATACGAACGCTTACAATTAAGTCGTGATAAAGAAGGAATAAAAGAATTGTCTCAAAAAGGGCAAATTATAGAAAAAGCAGAGGATGTTGTTAAAGACCCATATATTTTGGAATTTCTTGGATTGCAAGAATTACCTCAATACAGTGAAAGTGAATTAGAGCAACGTTTGATAGATAATTTGCAGACATTTTTATTGGAATTAGGAAAAGGATTTACTTTTGTAGGAAGACAAGTTAGGTTTACTTTTGATGAACAACATTTTAGGGTAGATTTAGTTTTTTATAATCGCTTATTAAAGGCTTTTGTATTGATTGACTTAAAGAGAGGTACGCTTAAACATCAGGATTTGGGACAAATGCAAATGTATGTAAACTATTACGATCGCTTTGTAAAGACAGAAGAAGAAAACCCTACAATAGGAATTTTGCTTTGCACGGATAAAAATGATGCAATAGTAGAAATCACTTTGCCAAAGGACAATAATCAAATTTTTGCAAGCAAATATCAAACTTATTTGCCAAGTAAAGAAGAATTAAAACAACTTATAGAAGATAATCTTAAATAAATAAAACAAAAAAGGGAGGTTTAAACGCCTCCCTTTTTTAATATCATTGCTTTTACGTCCGAAAGAAGCCATCTTGTCTTTCGTTTTATTTTCTTTAATGTTGGTTCGCCAACGTATTGTTTTAGGTTTAGAAATCCTTTTTCTTGCATTGTGTCAAAAAATTCTTCTCTTCTTGAGTGTGGTTTTGCACTTTTTACAAGGGCTGTGTTTGTCGCTAAAATATTTCTAAGAGTTGTTGATTTAAAGCTAAGAGATAATTTTTTAAAGTAAAGACTTATTTTTTTATTGTAAAGGATTACTGCACTCACTCCTTTGTTATCGTCGATTTCTTTATGAAAACGGTCAATGCCCCAATAGTCTGCAAGGCTAAGGTCGGCCATTGAGTTGAAATTCTTTGCAGGGCAGTTGTGGCAACTTTGTCTTAAAAATAGGTTTTGAAGAAATCCCCTCATATATAGGTTGTCGTGAAGGCTTTCTTTTAGAATGGTTTTGTCTTTTCCTTCTATTTTCAAATTAAATACTCGCCACGATTTGTCTTTGTTACGAAATGATATGTTTTTTATGTCGTTTAGTGAAATTTTTTTTTGCTTGCATACTTCGTCTAAGTATTTTTCCCACACTAATGGGGAAGGTACACCGTGGCATACGACTTCTGTTGCAATAAGGTTTTCATATTCTTTTCTAAGGTATAGCTTCAAGCCTTTTATTTGGCAAGGTGTTCCAACGAAAAGGACTAATCTTCCGCTGTTTAGTAGTTCTTTTGTTTGTTTGAAACAATCCCTCATGTCGCTTTGAAGATATTTTGAACCGAGAAATGGTTTTAAGTCTTCTTTTCTTTCGCAAAAGTCGTGAATTAAGTGGAAGTTTTCGTCAAATCTTGCGGCGCATACTATGCCTCCTTCTTCTAATACTTGATTTGCAAGGGCTACGAAAACGCCTCCCGATGATGATAAGTTTCTTTCGCTTTCTGAATTGTTTTTTACGGCAAAGGCTTCGATTTCTCTTTCTTTTTCATCTTTTGGTGCAAGTACGGGGCATACTTTTTCGCATATTCCGCATTCGATGCAGTTGTTTTTTGAGAGTTTTACTTGTAAGAATCCTTGTTTATCGCTTTTCATTTCAAGGCATTGCTTAGGGCAAGCGCTAACACACGCACTGCATCCGCAACAATCCGCTTTCTTAACTCTATTTATTACACACATTTTACTTTCTCTTTTTTTTGATTTTATTAACAAGGCTTAACGCCAAAGTTTTTTCGTAAGTGTTCATAGAGAATAGCCAAAATATTATTCCATAAACAAGGGAAAAAACAATTACTCCGACAAGGAATTTTATCCAAGTGTCGATTATTAGATAATCCGTTAGATAAAAAGCAATTAAGCTAAGTAGGATAGGGGCTAATGCCATTTTAAAGATTTCTTTCCAAAAAGAAATTATGTCTAAACTTACTTTTTTGTGATAATATACATTCATTATTAAGACGTGTCCTAAGAAAAGGGCGATTGAAGTGGCGGTTGCACATCCTAAAATGCCGTAATATTTTGTTAAAGGTAGGCTTGCAATGAAACTTGCAACGGAAATTGCGAGGTAGAGCAAGGAACGAAACTTCATTTGATTTCTTGCTTGCAAAATACTTATGGCTACGTTTTGTATAAGTGGAACTAATAATGGTACAAAAAAGAGTATGCAAACGTAATAGGCTAAATCATATTCGTTTCCTACCCAAAGGTTTATGAATTGACGACCAAAAACCACAAAGCCCGAAAGTATGAAACTCATTATTATGAATTGTAATCGTCCTGTTTTGATAAATAAATCCGATACTTGTTTTTCACTTCCTTTTTGGCTTGTCATAGAGGTTATTCTTGGAAGTAGGATTCCCGAAATGGCGGTTGAAAAGGACATATACATTTGTTGAATTTGTATTGCTATGCCATAAACCGCTACAAGCTTTGCTCCACAATATACTCCAACAACGCTTTGTCCTAAACTCCAATAAATTCTGTCCATTATTACATTTAAGAACACCCAAAAGGAGTAAACGCTTACTTCTTTAAGGAATTTGAAGTCAAATTTGGCGAAAACGATTTTTATGTCTAATTTCTTTTTGCAGTAATAGTAGTCTAAAAGCAGTGTAACTACGTTAAAAATTGTTTGAACTACAACCATGGAAATTGCTTTATAGCCATAGGAAAGCAAAACAATCATTACAATCGGGTTAAGAATAATTCTGATTAGGTTTATAAGCTTTTGAAAAACAAATCTTTCGTATGCAACAATTATAGAACGATAAACACTCATTATAAAGGTGAAAGCAAGATTGAAGATAAGAAGTAGGAACATTATTCTAAGTTTTCCAAGTTCGCTTTCTGTCATATTTTGAGCGAAAATGGTGTCTAAATTATAGTAAAGCACAGCACCAATTCCCAATGTTACCAAGGCAATTACGCCAAAGATAACAAAAAACATTCCAAACATTTTGTTGAGTTCGTCTTTCTTGTTTTCGGCTTTGTATTTTGCCGTATAACGTATCACAGCATTGCCAAATCCTAAATCCAATACGGTAAGCGTGCTGATGATTGAGGCAACCAAAGAATAGAGTCCGTATTCGGCTTGACCAAGTTTAAAAGTCATAAAAGGAGTATAAACCAAAGCAATAACACTGTTAAGAATGAGTGTTAGATATGAAAGTATTGCTCCTGCTTTTAGCTGATTCATAAGATGTTTCTTTGTTTTTGAAACTACAAAGTTATAAAAAAAATCAAAAAAGTTTGTCAGTAATCAAAAAAGTTGTACTTTTGCAGTGGGTAAGTCTTGTACGACCAGCTCCCTCTGAATCTCCCCAGGGCGGGAACGCAGCAAGGTAAGGAGGTTGTAGCGGTGCGATATAAGTAGCTTGCCCTTTTTTTGTACCCTATCGTATCCCCAATTTATTTAATGCGTTTTTATATCTCTCTGCGTTACGATAATGCTCAGCAGGCGTTGTCGCAAAATTGTGATAGCCCGAAAAATCTTCCTTAGCACAGAAAAACAAATAGTTATGCTTTTCATAATTTAGTACAGCCTTTAAAGAAGAAACGTTAGGTAAACAAATCGCAGTAGGAGGTAAGCCTTTATTTATATAGGTGTTGTAAGGCGATTCGGTTTGCAAGTGTTTGTACATTACTCTCTTTATTGTGAAATCTCCAACTGCATATTTTACGGTTGGATCGGCTTGAAGAAGCATATCTTTCTTTAAACGATTGATGTAAACTCCTGCTATTCTTGGTTTTTCGTTGCTCATATTTGTTTCTTCATCTACAATAGAGGCTAAAACCACAACTTCATGACGTGAAAGTCCTGTTTTTTTAAGAAGATTTTCTTGATTTTCCCACCATTTATCTGCCTCTTTCTCTAAGCGTTCTAAGAGTCCTTCGGCTGAAATGTTCCAATAAACCTCGTAAGTATTGCAAACAACTCTGTCAAAGAAGTTTTTTGAATCCGATGTGTTGTCTATTGCAAGTAAAATATCGTTTTCCGATAGCATTAGTTGATTTGCTACTTTTTTTGCAAAGTCTTCCTTTAATCTAACTTTGTTAATGACAAGTTTTACAGGGGTTTGGAGTCCGTTAGCAAGTTTTCTGACTAAGTCTAACTTGGTTGTGTTTGGCTCTATTGTGTAATGTCCCGATTTTACGTTACTTTCTAAATTTTTTATTTTGGAAAATACTGAAAATCCTTTGCTTTTTTTGTTAATTACTTTGCTTTTTTCAAGTTTTTCTAAGACTTTTTCGTAGCTTTCCGAAGGATAGATGTATAATTCTACGGTTTCGCTATTTTCTACCTTTGAATTAAGAAGTGAAAAGACTCCTATAATTCCTATAATCAATACTAATAGAATACTACTTAATATTATAATTTTCTTTTTGTTCATATTTCTTAAAGTGTTTTTTGATAAACTATTACATTTTTAAATTTATTATCTCTGCAAACCCAATCCTTTAAGGTTGCTGTTTGAAGAAATCCGCTCTTTTCAAAAAGTATTTTGCTATCTTCGTTATCCTCTGTTACATAAGCATATAATTGATGTAGGTTATAGATGTTCTTTATCATTTTTTCTAATAATAAAATAGCTTTTTTTGCATATCCTTTTTTGCGTTCGCTTTCGGCAATGAAAATCCCTACGGCTGCTTTGGAATCTCTTGCTTCAAAGTCATACACATCTATGCAACCTAATGTATAAATGGCATTATTTCTTTCTACATCAATCATTAACCTCATTTGTTTTGCACTATAAAGGCTTTCGTTTTGAGAGTTAAGGACATAATTCTCTAAGGCGTATTTGGAAAAAGGTCGCATTGTGTTGCCAAATTCCCATAATTCCATATCGTTTTCCCATTCGTAGAATAAATCTACATCGTCTAATTCAATTGCTCTTAATTTCATAATGCAAAGTTAAAGAAAATTATACTATCTTTGCATAAAAAACAAAAAGATATGATAACATTTTTAGTTTGTCTTGCCGTTTTAGTGATAGGATATTTCCTTTATGGAAAATTTATTGAAAAGGTATTTCAACCCGATGAGAAAAGAATTCCCCCAGCGATTGCTCAAAGAGACGGAGTGGATTATATTCCAATGCCAACGTGGAAAATACTTATGATTCAGTTTCTAAATATTGCGGGATTAGGACCAATATTTGGAGCAATCATGGGAGCGAAATTCGGACCTGCCTCTTACATTTGGATTGTCTTTGGAAGTATTTTTGCAGGTGCTGTTCACGATTATTTTTCCGGAATGCTCTCAATGCGAAATCAAGGTGCGAGTCTTCCAGAATTGATAGGAAAATATTTAGGCAATGGAGCAAAACAAACAATGAGGGTTTTCACTGTTTTACTTATGGTTTTGGTGGGAGCAGTCTTTGTTTCGGGACCGGCAGGCTTGCTTGCAAAACTCACACCCGATGCTTTAGATATTACTTTTTGGGCTATTGTTGTTTTCCTTTATTATATTCTTGCAACACTTCTTCCCGTTGATAAGATTATAGGAAAGATTTATCCCATTTTTGCAATAGCTATACTTTTTATGGCGTTAGGAATGCTTGTTATGTTAATAGTTAAATCGCCCGTATTGCCGGAAATTACAAGTTTTTCAAGTCTTAAAAACACCTCACCCGACAATAATCCTATTTTTCCAATGATGTTTGTCTCAATTGCTTGTGGTGCGATTTCGGGATTCCACGCTACGCAATCTCCAATGATGGCTCGTTGTTTGAAAACCGAAAAACATGGTCGCCCCGTCTTTTATGGTGCAATGATTATTGAGGGAATAGTCGCTCTTATATGGGCTGCGGTTGCAAGTGCTTTCTTTTATGAAAATGGAATGGAGGAAAACAACGCCGCTGTCATAGTTGATACAATTACAAAAGAGTGGCTTGGAATTGCGGGTGCGTTTCTTGCTTTGCTTGGCGTGATATTTGCACCAATTACTTCGGGAGATACAGCCTTTCGTTCGGCTCGCTTGATTGTTGCTGACATTTTGAAAATCCCACAAAAGAAAATCTACAAACGACTATTGATTTCAATACCTCTTTTCATAGCAAGTTTTCTTATTCTACAAATAAACTTTGATATTCTTTGGCGTTACTTTGCTTGGTGCAATCAAACCCTTGCAGTTTTCACGCTTTGGACAATCACAGTCTATCTAACAAAAGAGAAAATCAACTACATCATAACCCTAATCCCAGCCTTATTTATGACAATGGTGTGTGTAACATATATTTTCATAGCACCAGAGGGATTTTCTCTTTCTCCAACGATTTCATACACAGTAGGAGGGATTGCAACCATAATTTCTTTAATTCTTTACATTATTTGGAATAAAAGTATTAACTTTGCACACAAAGGAAATTTATAAATATTAACATAAAAACAAAAAGAAAAATGATTACAAAATTAGACGAAATCATTGAAGCCGTAAAAGTAAAAGGCAAAAAAAGATTAGTAGCAGCTTATGCTAACGATTCACACACAATAGGAGCAGCTTCAATGGCTATGGACCTTGGAGTAGTTGAAGCAACTTTAGTTGGAGATATAGACACTATCAATAAAGTTTGCCAAGAAGAAGGAATCGATGTAAACAAATTCAAATTAGTTCAAGAAGCTAACGAACAACTTGCAGCAAACAAAGCAGTAGAACTAATCAACGCAGGAGAAGGCGATATATTGATGAAAGGTCTTTGCTCAACTGACAAATACATGAGAGCAATCCTTAACAAAGAAAAAGGTTTAATGCCTGGTGGAAAACCAGTTCTTTCACACGTTACAGTATTTGAAATACCTACATACCACAAATTACTTGTAACATCTGACGTTGCAGTTATCCCAGCACCAGACTTTAAACAAAAAACAGCAATCACACAATACGTTATCAACACAGCTAAGACTCTTGGAATCGAAACTCCAAAAGTAGCAATGATAGCACCAACAGAACAAATGTCAGTAGGTATTCCATCATGCGTAGATGCAGCATTGATTGCAGCAATGGGAAATAGAGGACAAATTAAAGGAGCTATCATCGATGGACCATTAGCATTAGACGTAGCAATCGACAAAGAATCTGCTGAAATCAAGAAATTAAAAGGCGAAGTAGCAGGAGATGCAGACTGTTTAGTATGGCCAAATATCGAATCAGGAAACGTATTCTACAAATCTTGCACAAAATTTGCAAAAGCAGAACTTGCAGCAATGGTAGTAGGAGCAAAAGTTCCTTGTGTGTTGTCTTCAAGAGGCGATAGCACAAAAACAAAAATGTATTCAATAGCATTAGCTGCATTATCTTGCAAATAAGAAAATGGAAAATTGGTCAAATGAATTGCCATTCGTTGCAATAACCGTTTGCGACAAAGATGGCAAAATATTAGATATGAACCAACGCAGTCAAATGACCTTTGCAAAAAGCGGAGGCAAAGACTTGATAGGAAAACCCTTATTTGACTGCCACCCACAACGTGCACAAGAAATGATAAAGCATCTTATGAACTCCGAAAACACTAATACATATACAATAGAGAAGGAGGGAGTAAAGAAATTGATTTATCAAACACCTTGGTATCAAGATGGGCAATTTGCAGGCTTAGTTGAAATGTCAATAGTCATACCAAACGACATTCCACACTATAAAAGATAAAACAAAAGCGGAGAAATCATCTCCGCTTTCTTTATATTCCAAAAACAAAACGCTCGTAAGTCAAAACAAAACAAAGACTCACGAGCGTTTTTCTTTGAGTTAGAAATTAGATAGCACCTATCTATTATATCGAGTATTCAATATTTCAGTTATCTTATTAGATATATTAGTGTATATAGGTAAATTTTTACATAAGAAATAGTCTCTTAATTTATATAACATTGTTCCATTAGGGAATATTATAGGAAAAATTTCTTCAATAATTTCCTTATTATTAAACAATTTACGATAATTAGTAATTGTAATATCTTTTATTTCTTCAAATGTAGCATCACAATCTGATTCAAAGTTTACCTCTGGCATATCAGGTAATTCTATTTTCCATTGTCTTAGATAATCAGTAACTTCTTGCCATATATCATTGTTTTTTAAATCATTTAAATCACAAAAGATTTCATCACCATAATATAAATACGGACTACATTCAAAATCATTCCTCATATCTTCCATTCTTTGAGTATAATAATTTCTGTTTTTGTTTAATCCGTCATCAATAAACCACATTATAGGTATTACTGTCAATGTTTGGTGTTTTGTTTTAACAGCATGATACTTATTTTCAAAGTTATCAAATTGTCCTGCTTTTTTTGTACTATCATGATCATCTCTTATTTTTTGCTCAATCAAGTATATAGTGTTAGATTTCTTTATTAACTGATCTATTTTTAAAGTTTTTCCATCTAAATAGTAAGTTTTTTGTAATATTTCAAATTCAATTTCTTCAAAATACTTCTCAAAAATAAATTCTAATGCATCTCCGAATTTAATTTCATTTGATTGAGTTATATTTTGAATGAGTTTAGTTTTTGGTTTTGTTGGTCTAAATAGTCCTATGTACCTTTCTGGGTATTTTGCTAATTTTTCTAATAAATCTTTATAGGTGTCTTCAAATATTTTACTATTTAAATATCGTTTAAAATCATTATAATTAATAACCATATCTATATTTTTTTATCATTATTTGCTAAATATCTTAATTCATCTATTGAAATCAATGTACCATTCTTTATACAATAAAAATAATCCCAACCATTATTATTTGTTTTATTTTTTATTATAGCAGAAATCTTATGAATTGATCCTACGTTTCCATTGTATTCAACATTTCCATCGTTTAATAATGTTACCTCATACTTTTTATCTTTACTATAAAGTACCTCACCCTCTTTTAAATATCCAAAATCCAATAATCTTTGTGTTGAAACTCTTGGCGGTTTTACCTCAAATAAACCATTTATGTAGTCGTCAGACTCTTCTATCGTATTTCTTAATCTTTTTTCAGCCGCTAAAATATATTCTTCATTACGTTCTATTCCTATATATCTTCTGCCGAGTCTTTTTGCGATAACACCTGTTGTTCCTGTGCCAAAAAATGGGTCTAAAACTATATCATTCTTTTCAGTAGAAGAAAGAATAACATTGTATAATAAAGCCTCTGGTTTTTGTGTTGAATGAATCTTATTTCCATACTTATCTTTTAATCTTTCTTTCCCAATACATATTCCAATATCCCATATACTTTTCATTTGCTTACCACCATTAAAAACTTTCATGGTTTTATAATTGAAATGATATTTTGATTTTTTACTTTTTGAGCACCATAATAAAGTTTCATGAGAGTTTTGAAATCTTGTTCCCCCAAAATTTGGCACTGCATTTGGCTTTGACCAAATTACATCATTTAGAATCCAAAAACCTAAATCTTGCATTATATACCCTAATCTAAATATATTTTGAAAAGACCCTATTACCCAAATTGCTCCATCGTCTTTTAAAACTCTTTTACACTCTATAAGCCATTTTTTTGTAAAGTTATCGTATTCTTCCAAACTTGAAAATTTATCCCAACTATCAGAAACACCATTAAATTTTGTGCCATCAGTTCTTAATAATTCTCCTTCTGTTTGCATATTGTAGGGAGGGTCTGCAAAAATCAAGTCTATACTATTATTTGGTATTGTTTTAAGATTTTCAATGCAATCTCCATGCATTATCATATTTGCATACATAGTTTGTTTCGTTGTTTAAATTTCTGCCCACAAAGGTAAAAAATAATTTAATAACGACAAAAAAGTCCTTGCTTTGTTTTAGAAAATTTTGCTCGGATGGTAACACTATTACTCTCCGATGGTAACAAATTATCCTCGGATGATAACAAATTATCCTCCGAGGATAAAACTTTACCAACGGAGGATAAAAATCTGAAACAAAGTCTTTGAAAAAAAATCCTAAGGAAAAATTTAAAAAAGCTAAGAAAAAATCAAATAAAGCAAAGAAAATAAAAATTTAATGATGTATAAAAAGCATTTTTGCTTGTTTGTTATTTTTGCATAGAGGCTTACAGGTTTTAGAAGCGCTTGGCTGAGATGTAAAACTCGTAAATGCAAGGCTTATTCATGCCACAATAGTGTATGCAATGGCGATTAAATGAATTGAAATTTAGTTTTACCTTAATACTTCAATAGCACCTTGTCGTTCTATTATTTTTGTTTTTCCCATTGCTCGGAATTTATAGAAATAAGTACCGTCTGGGCTATCTGTTTCTTCTGGTGACCAAAAGTCTTCCTTGTTATAGAATTCGTTTTTATAGTAAATAACTCGTCCATGACGATTGTAAATGCTTAGTTCTACAAAATAGAAATAATTGTTATTAAGCAAGCCTTTTATTTCAAAGACATCGTTTATTCCATCTCCATTGGCGCTTACCATGTTAGGAATCATCAAATGCACTACATCTAAAAATAGTATATAAGTGCTATCGCAACCATTTGCATCTGTGAAAACGCGTATGTATTCGCCTTCTTGTGTTTCGTTAAATCCGTGATACTCATAAGCATCTCCCTCATAAATACTTATATTTAATGTATCGACAAAGAGATTAAATATAGTAAGGTCTAAATTCACTATGCTGTCGCATCCATGTTCTGTTTGATGATGTTGTGTGTATAATCCGCTTTCTTCTTGGTAAAAACCGTTTTCATCATATACTCCTCCGCAAATGCTTTCTTCCATAGTGTAGTTATAACTTGGGTGTACAATTAAGTCAAGGTTTACAGTGCTATCGCAACCGTGTATAGTTTGAAGGTGTTGTGTGTGTATGCCTGTTTCGGTTTCGGTAAAGTTGTGTTCATTGTAAGTTTCGCCTTGACAAATCTCTGCATCGATAGTATAATTATAGGTAGGGTGGACGGTAAGGTTAAGAGTGAATATACTATCACATTCATATATATTTACTTCATTATGAGTATAAACTCCGCTTTCGCTTTCTATAAATCCGTTTAGGGTATATGTTTCATTATCACATATTTCTGCATTTATAGTAGTGTCATGTGTTGGAGAAACATGAAGATTTAAAGTTACGATACTATCACATCCATTGATAGATTGTAGATGTTGTGTGTAAATTCCTGCGCTATCGGTATTGAAGTTAAAGTTAGTATATTGCTCTCCGTAACAAATGGTATCAAAAATTAAAGTATCATAAGTTGGATGCACATCTAAGACGAGAATTTTTATACTATCACAATTACAGTCTGTTGTTCCTATCCATGTATAAATGCCTGCACTATCTACATTAAACCATTCATCATTATAGACTTGATTGTCGCAAATTGAAGCAAAGATTGTGTCGTGATATGATGGGTTTACAATAACTTTTTTCATGGCTGCACCACGACAAGAGCCATTTTCTGATATATTTAATGACCATTCTTTCGTACTATCTGCCACAAACATAATACTATCATTTGTTTCGTTATTATTCCATAAATAATCTATGTTTTCGGAAGAGAATCCATCGAAGAAATTCGCTGATAAAACAACTGTATCTCTTTGACAAACCGTATCAGGTCCTAAAATATTTGATAGTAAGTTAAAGTCTATTGTAACGGGAATTGGTATTGTATCTCTACAATAAGAATCTGTAATAGAGCTTACTAATTGTAGGTTATATGTTCCGTTATCTGGATAAAATCTTATTAGACTATCGCTTTTTATTACAGAATCGTTTTCAAGAATCCAATAAGAAGTATCTAAAATATGGTTAGTAAAGACATTATATGATGTGTCGAAAATCATATAACTTAAATCGTTAAGATAAACTGTGCTATTGCAAGTATCTATTGTGAAATCGACAATAGCTTTTGGGTAGAGAGATATAGAATGCGAAGATATTGTGAAATTACATTCGGGTTTACCAACAAAGGATGCCGTACAAAAATATTCATTGCTATCAACCGGTACTAAAATATCGTAATTGGTGGATAGAATTGTTGTATCTCCTTCTCTATACCATTTATATTCAAATCCTAAAGGTGCTCTCAAATGAATAGAATCAATAGCATCACATGGGTTGTAAAGATATATTCGTTTTTTATCGCAATTTAAAGTGAAATAAGCATAACCGAAGTGTCCCCCGTCTTTACAATCGTATGTAGTTAAACGTATTTTAATATCTTCTCCATGATAAGGCGCGATATCAACTCCAACCGTAGTCCAATCTTTCCATATAATTGTAGAATTATTATAAGTATTTTGATTCCAACCTAACTCTCCACTTGCATAAAAGTCAGCAAACGCACATGTACTATCAATTAGATTTCCTTCATTGTCAAGAATTTCAAGCGTAAAACGAGGCTGATTTTCCAAAGTGTGATCAGGATTTTGTAAAACAACAGCATATTTTAATGTAAGCATATCAAACTGATTTGTATCTACACTATAATCATAAGAAATACTTTCAGCCTCAGCACCAGTTGAAGAATTACCTAACTTAATACTTGCTTTCTCTCCCTCAGGTACTTGTTTCAAAAGATAATTCGTGTAATAATCAGTAGAATTTTTATCTACAATAACAGAATGTCTGCTTGATGAATAATAATTATACATGTAAGGATTTTCATATACTCCATAAGAGGGGTGAACGTTATCTGAATTTAAATTAATATAGTCAATACATCTGTCAATGCTTGTTGTAAACGAACGAGTGGCATAAACAGGAGATTTTCCACACTCTTCACATAAAGTAAAAACGTTTACCTTATATTGTGTTGCTTCATCAAGTCCGGTCATAATAGCTTCTTGCACACCTCTTGGGACAGTATCGTAAAAAACAGTGTCATAAGGATACGAATTATAAGTGCATACAACAAGATAATAATCAATGGTGTCAATATCTGTCCAATATACTCTTGCAGAATTATAGGTTACGTCTGTAACAGTAGGGGATATTCGAGGGCATCCAAAATATTTGTTTAATAGATAATCAACATTGCACCAAAAAAAACCTCCATAACCTCCGGTAATCCTAACAGAAGTTGTTGCGTTACACGTTTTAGTTATGGAATAATGATTGTCTGTTGTCAAAACCCAACCTGTTGAATTTGTATTTATATACCAATTTGCATCAGATACAGTATCCCAAGTGAAATGAATAGAATCTTCATCGTAAGTTACCTCTATATTTTCGGGAGTAAAGTTCCTACAATCAGTATTGCCTATTACACCACACATAGGTACACTATCGCAAGAGCCATACACATCATAGTGAATGAAAGAATAAGGAGGAAGTCCTGTAATCAAAACAGAATCAGTATTAGAATAAACAGTGTGAATTATGCTATTAGGATTGGCGAGGTTTGAACGATAAGCAGTTAAAGTTCCACTGCTATTTACAGGTGGAGGATATAAAATATAATCCACAGCAAAAGAAGAATAGCCATGTCCGTCCCAACGAAACATAACAGAGGTTGAGTCAATATATTCATGTGTTATATCGCTTGGAGTTTGGCAATCACAAAATTGTATAATGATTTCAAAACTTTCAGGTGGATTGTCGTTGTCTACATGGAATTTAATAGTTACTTCACCATTATTTAATAACTCATAATACATGGTGTATTGAACAGAAGTACTTGAATATATTACATCAGTAGAAGATGTGTCTCCATCATAAATAACGTATTTGTTGTTTTGTTTTGAGTAAGTTGAGTAATTATTTCCATTTCTTATAATTATTTTGCAGTTGTAAGTAGAATCGGTTGCTTTAATTGTGTAAGAGGCATCAACACGAGTGGAGTGGAGTTGTCCTGGTCCATTATCTGCGTATAGCACAACATAATCCGACACAATGCTTTGATGATTGTTCGTTCCCATTAGAATAGTATCTTGCCCAAAGACAAAATTTATACTAAAACATAAAAATATTAAAAAGAATATTTGTTTTATTGACATATAATACCGTTGATACGATGAGCAAAATTATATAAATAAATTTAGATAAACAAATATTTTTTGGTTCTTATTTGGTTCTTTTTTCTTATAGTAATAAAAAATAAGAAAGCGGAACATTGAAAAATGCTCCGCTTTGTTTTTATTTTTGCGAGTTTTAGACTATTCAGCCCAAGCTACAACAAGATTTCTATCGCCGTATGCGTCATCTACTCTTGATGCACATGGCCAATATTTGTCATCGTGTTCAAGAGGGAAGGCTGCCATTTGACGAGTGTATGGTCTATCCCATGTATCTGCACATACAACTTGCATTGTGTGTGGAGCGTTCATGATTAAGTTGTTTTGCTTGTCTGCTTTTCCTTCTTCTATGTCGCGAATTTCTTGACGGATTTGAATCAATGCATCGCATAATCTGTCCATTTCTGACAATGGTTCTGATTCTGTTGGTTCTATCATCAATGTTCCGTGAACAGGGAAGGCAACAGTAGGAGCGTGGAAACCGTAGTCCATCAAACGTTTTGCTATATCTCCGCATTGTACTCCTGAACTTAATGAGAATTGGTTGCAATCCATGATAAATTCATGAGCACACATTCCATTTGTTCCTGTGTAAAGGATATTGTAAGCAGTTGCTATTCTTGTTCTCATGTAGTTTGCGTTTAAGATAGCATATTTTGTTGCTTGTGCTAATCCTTCGCCACCGCACATTTTTAAGTAACCGTATGTGATTGGTAATAAGCCGGCACTTCCAAATGGTGATGCGGCTACAGGTGAGCCTTTTGTAGAACCTGTTGATATTGTGCTGTGTGTTGGAAGATAATCTGCAAGTGCAGCTGTACATCCAATAGGTCCAACTCCTGGACCACCACCTCCGTGAGGCATTGCAAATGATTTGTGTAGGTTTAAGTGGCAAACGTCTGCTCCCATAAAGCCAGGAGAAGTCAAACCTATTTGTGCATTCATATTTGCACCGTCCATATAAACCAAACCACCGTTTTCGTGAATTATATTGATAATATCTATAATACCTTCTTCAAATACTCCGTGAGTAGAAGGGTAAGTAATCATTAAACAAGAAAGATTTTCTTTATTTGCTTCTGCTTTTTCTTTTAAGTCAGCTATATCGATTTCTCCTTCTGCTGTTGTTTTGATTACTATAATGTTCATACCTGCCATTGCTGCAGATGCAGGGTTTGTTCCGTGAGCAGAAGCAGGAATCAAGCACACTCTTCTGTTTTCTTGTCCGTTTGCTATTTGGTAGTTACGGATTGTCATCAATCCTGCATATTCTCCTGCTGCTCCTGAGTTAGGTTGAAGACTTACTTTCGCAAATCCTGTGATTTTTGAAAGGATTCTATCCATATCTTCAACAAGTTCATAGTAGCCTTCTGCTTGATCTCTTGGTACAAATGGGTGAACGTTTGCAAATTCTGCCCATGTGAATGGTATCATTTCCATTGCAGCGTTCAATTTCATTGTACAAGATCCAAGAGGAATCATTGCTCTGTTTAAAGACAAGTCTTTTACTTCCATTTTCTTTAAGTATCTCATCATTTCTGTTTCTGAATGATAAGAAGAGAATACTTTTTGAGTTAAGAAAGCTGATTGTCTTTTTAAGTTTGCAGGTATTCCTTTTGGTTCAGCACAAGAAAATTCTACAAATTCTTTACCTGCTGCCTCTGCAAGTACTCTTAAAACTCTTTCTACGCCTTGGCAAGAAGTTGTTTCGTCTGTTGAAATTCCTATTGTTTTGTTATCTATCAATAAGAAGTTGATTTTGTTTTCAACTGCTATTTTACAAACTTTTTCTGCTTCAACAGGGCATGCTAAACGTATTGTATCAAAATAAGTTTCGTTTAATTGAGTGTAGCCGTATGTCTTTGCATTTTCTGCAATTGTAGTTGCAGTTTTGTTGATGTCTTGTGCAATTTCTCTAATTCCTTCTTGTCCGTGATAAGCTGCATATTGTCCTGCCATAATAGCAACAAGGGCTTGTGCAGTACAAATGTTAGAAGTTGCTTTTTCACGTTTGATGTGTTGTTCTCTTGTTTGAAGAGCAAGACGGAATGCTTTGTTGCCTTGTGCATCAACGGTTTGTCCTATTATTCTACCAGGCATTGTTCTTTTGAAGTTTTCTGTGCAAGCAAAATATGCAGCAGAAGGACCACCAAAGCTCATTGGACAACCAAATCTTTGAGTTGTTCCACAAACGCAATCAGCTCCCCATTCTCCTGGAGGAGTTAATAAAGCTAAACTCATTAAATCTGCTGCAACTGCAACAAATATTCCTTTTGCTTTTGCATCTGCTGTGAAAGCTGCATAATCCAATACTTCACCTTTACGATTTGGATATTGAACTATTGCACCAAAGAAAGTAGAATCAAGAACTGTGTCGTCGCTTCCAACAACTACTTCAATTCCACGAGGAACGGCTCTTGTCTTGATTACATCTATTGATTGAGAGAAAAGATTTTCACTAACGAAGAATTTGTTTATGTTATCTTTTTGTTGCTGACGACTTCTTGAACCATAGAACATAAGCATTGCTTCTGCACATGCAGTTGCTTCGTCTAACAATGAAGCATTAGCCAAAGGCATTGCTGTCATAGAGCAAATCATTGTTTGGAAAGTGAAAAGAGTTTCCAAACGGCCTTGTGAAATTTCAGCTTGGTAAGGAGTATATGAAGTGTACCAACCTGGATTTTCTAAAATATTTCTTTGTAATACGGCAGGAACTATTGTGTTGTAGTATCCTTGTCCGATGTATGTCTCATACATTTTGTTTTTTGAGGCCATACCTTTTAACATAGTGAAATATTCATATTCATTCATTCCTTGTGGAAGGTCCAAAGGTTGTTTGAAACGAATCTTTGCAGGTATAGTCTTATCAATTAGTTCATCAATGCTACTAACGCCGATGACTTTTAACATCTTCTCAACTTCTGCTGGTTGAGGACCGTTATGACGGTGTGCAAAATTATTAGTTATCATCTTGCTAAATGTTTGTTGTTATTTATTTTATAATTTATTTTCTTTCTTATCTCTTATAGGAATTAAAATGCACAATTTCCTTTAATGGTTTGCGAATCTTTTTTCTTGTAATAGCTGCCGAATAACCCAAAGAAATTACTAAAGGTATGCGTTTCTTTTCCGGTACATCAAGCAATTGTTTCAATCCTTTTTCATCAAACCAACCAAGTATGCAACTTCCAAGACCTAATTCGGAGGCTTGCATACATATATTATTAGCCGCAATTCCTATATCTAAAAGAGGATATTCCTTATCTTTTATAACCGAGCCTAAGGAGGCAGTGAAATTAGCTTTTTCTAAGACTATTGCAATCAAGACAGGGGCTTGTTTCACAAAACGATTCATTCCCATTGTCGCAATCCTTCTTTGAGCTTGTTCAAGTATTGGTTGATTATTTATTACAATAAAAGACCAAGGCTGAGAATTGCAAGCGGAAGCCGAAAGCCTTCCTGCTTCAAGGCAAGCAAGGATTTTCTCTTCTTCAACCTTTTGAGAAGTGTATTTTCTATCGCTTTGTCTTCTTAACAATAAGTCTTTAAAGCTATCCATCGCAAAAAAAATTAAATGCTTGCTGATGAAAATTCTGCGTCTGCTTTAATCTTCTTTATCAATCCTTGAAGAACTTGACCAGGACCAACTTCTACGAAAGTATTTGCACCATCTGCAACCATTGCTTTTGAAATTTGAGTCCATTTAACAGGAGCAGTTAATTGAGCAATAAGGTTTTCTTTGATTTGAGCAGGATCTGTCATAGGTTGAGCATTAACATTTTGATAAACAGGACAGATTGGAGCTTGAATATTAGTATTTGCAATAGCCTCAGCAAGTTCTACTCTTGCAGGCTCCATAAGAGGAGAGTGGAAAGCACCACCAACCTTCAAAGGTAAAGCTCTTTTAGCACCAGCAGCCTTCAAAGCTTCGCACGCTTTATTGATTCCTTCCATAGAACCAGAAATCACTAATTGACCAGGGCAGTTGTAGTTAGCAGGAACAACAACTTCTTCAATACCTGCACATACTTCTTCTATTTTTTCATCATCTAAACCAATGATTGCCGCCATTGTACTTGGTTGAAGCTCACATGCCTTTTGCATTGCATTAGCTCTTGCGGCAACAAGACGTAAACCATCTTCAAAACTCATAGCCTTTGCAGCTACCAAAGCAGAAAATTCTCCTAATGAGTGTCCTGCAACCATATCAGGCTTAAATTCTTCACCCAAAGCATGAGCAAGAATAACAGAGTGTAAGAAAATTGCAGGCTGAGTAACATTAGTTTGTTTTAATTGTTCATCAGTGCCTGCAAACATAATATCAGTAATTCTAAATCCTAAGATTTCATTTGCTTTTTCAAACAATGCTTTACATTCTTCATTGTTATCATATAGGTCTTTACCCATTCCAACGAATTGAGCCCCTTGACCTGGAAATACGTATGCTTTTTTCATAGTCTATTCTTATTTTTTAATTTAATTTGCAAATGTACAAAAAAACAATAGTTATAGAAAAAAATCAAAGAAAAAAAAGAAAAAAACAAAGAAAAAAATAATTTTTCAAAGACTTTTTACTGACAAAATTATATGGAAAATGTAAATAATTTAAATCATTCGTTGGAAAAAGTGTAATAATACCCTATTTATTCATTGGAAAAAGTGTAATGACGCTTTGTTTATTCATTGGAAAAAGTGTAAATTTGCAAAAAATAAACAAAAATCATGCTTAAAAGAAAAATAGAATCTGTTTTGACGGAATGGAAGAAGTCTAAAAATAAAAAACCTCTTGTGATAAAGGGCATTCGTCAATGTGGTAAAACATATATAGTTCAGAAATTTGCAAAAGAGAATTATGAAAATGTGGTTTATGTGAATTTTATTCTTGAACCGGATAAAAAATCAGCCTTTTCGGGTAGTATTGATGTTGATACCATAATTCTAAACCTATCAGCTTTAATTCCGAATAGTCGTTTCATAAAAGAAAAGACTTGCATAATACTTGATGAAATTCAAGAATGTAAAGAAGCAAGGACTGCCCTGAAATCATTTCAAATAGATGGACGATTTGATGTTATTTCAACAGGCTCACTTTTGGGCGTAAGGGGATATGAAAATAGGAGGAAAGAAGAGCAAGACTCTATTCCTGTTGGATATGAAACGATAATAGAGATGTATCCTTTGGATTTTGAAGAATTTTTATGGGCAAATGGAATAAATAATAAGGTGATTGATTCAGTGAAATCGTGCTTTGAAAAAGAAACAGTAGTTCCGGAAGGTATTCATAATGCAATGATGGAATTGTTATATAGATATGTCATTGTAGGAGGTTTGCCTGAGGTCGTAAACACGTTTCTTGAAACAAAAAACATTGAACTTATATATCAATTACAACGTAATCTTATAGCGGAATACGAAGAAGATATGATTAAGTATGCAGACAACTCCGATAAAGTACGTATTCGAGAATGTTTTGAATCAATTCCTAAACAATTAGCCAAAGAGAATAAGAAATTTCAATATTCCGTTGTAAGAAAAGGCGGTCGCTCATCTCAATATATAGGAAGTATTCAATGGCTTGAAGATGCAGGATTAGTAAAAAGATGTTATAATACACAAATTACGGAATTGCCACTTGAAGGAAATGCCATTAAAGACTGTTTTAAATTATACACCACAGATATTGGCCTTTTTGTCGCTATGCTTGACTATGGTACACAAGCAGATATACTAAAAGGAAATCTTTTAGCCTATAAAGGCTCTATATTTGAAAATCTTATAGCAGATTTTCTTTGTAAATCAGGACAGAAGTTGTATTACTTCCAAAAGGATAGTGGTTTAGAGTTAGATTTTCTTGTCAGATACAAAGGAGAATGCGTAGTGATTGAAGTCAAAGCAAAATCAGGAAAAACAAAAAGTTTAAAAACAGTTCTAAAAAACAAAAATATTTACCACGTTAATCATGCAATCAAACTTGGAAAATATAATATCGGACGAGAAGAAGAAATGCTTACAATACCTCTTTATATGGGTTTTCTTATTCAAGACACTCTTTCTGATATTATAGTGCCTGATATCGATTTGAGAATTCTGTAAAAAAAAACTCGCAAGATTTGTTTCCTGCGAGTTTTTTTCTTGTTGAAGTTTTAATATCTTGTTGTTTAAAATCTAAAACGTGCTCCTATGTTTGTTGAAAGGAATGTTCTTCCAAATGACATGAAATATAGGTCAGAGTTTATTTCATCGATTTGTTTTCCTGAGCCAAGGTTGGTGAATAGTAGGGAAGGGGTTGTAAAAAATGATAGATTCTTTGTTGCTTTGTATTCTAAGGAAAGTCCTAATTCAGTTGCAAATTTTGAGTTTAAACGACCTATTATAGTGTTTGTTGATTGGGAGTAAAGGTTTTCTGATTTTTCCATAATTACTCCGATACCTAAATAAGGCGATAATTCAAAAGAGTTACCCATTTTATAAGAATAAGCGGCACTTAGTCCAATGTAGTTTAAGTTTTCAATACGTTGTATTGCTTCATATTCATAATATTCATTGATTATTGTTGTGAAATAATATGTGTTTGCTGTGTGAAAATAGTCTATTTTGAAAGTTAATTTGTCGTTGTATCTAATTCCCGCACCCATTTTGTAGTTTAAACAATTAGGGAAAGATGTAATGTGAGAACTTTCAACATTTAATCCTCCAACTGTATTGTAGGAAGTTGATTTTCCAAAAGATACATCAAAAGTAAATGCTACCTTTTTTTCTTGTGCAAACATTGTTGTTGCAAATAGCAGACATACTGCAATGAATGTTAGTTTTTTCATACTGTTTTTTATTTTTTGGTTTGAGGGTGCAAAAGTAAAAAAAAAACTCACAAGACCAAATTTCTTGCGAGTTTTTTTTGAAGTTTTAATATCTTGATTTCTAATTATTCTGCTATCAAGCTTTTGTAATCTTCAAGTATTGAAGCATCGAAATTGTTTATGTAAGTAATTGCTTTTTCTATTTCGGCTTGTGCAATCTTTGTCATTATGCGAGCTGATTTTGT
This sequence comes from Candidatus Onthomorpha sp., assembly GCA_045644685.1. Lineage (GTDB taxonomy): Bacteria > Bacteroidota > Bacteroidia > Bacteroidales > P3 > Onthomorpha. The sequence continues at coordinate 193,165 of JAZRHI010000030.1, read as the reverse complement.
AAACATTTCGTCTTTGTTTGCATCGTTTACAAGAAGGTTGCTCATGATTAAATAACCTGCGATTTCTACTAAACGTCTTGAATTAAAGTCAAATGCTTCTGATGAAGAACCAAATTCTTTAACTTTTTCGTAGCATTGTTCAAATGCTTCTCTTAAAGAAATCAAAGTTTGTCTCAATGGTTTCAATTCATCTCTTACTTCAATTGCTTCGTATTCTTTTACTCTTGCAACGTATGCTCCTGAAACAACGCCTCTAATTGCTGCAACTACTTGTAATTGTGATGTTCCTTCATAAATAGTTAAGATACGAGCATCTCTATAAAATCTTTCGCAAGCGTAATCTTTCATAAATCCGCTACCTCCGTGAACTTGAATGCAATCGTATGTTATTTGATTTGCATATTCAGAAGAGAAAAGTTTTAACATTGGAGTAAGAGCATCTGCTAAACGTGAATATGTTTTAAGAGTTGCTCTTTTATCGTTTTCAAGTTTTCTTTCACGAGAAATAGCTTCTAAACTCTTATACATATCTACCGAACGTGCTGTTTCATACAATAAAGTACGAATAGCATCTGTCTTTGCTCTCATATTTGCAAGCATTTCATAAACTTGTGGGAAGTTAATGATTGCTTTTCCAAATTGTTCTCTTTCGTTAGCGTATTTAACTGCTTCTCTATATGCTGCTTCTGCAAGTCCTACTGATTGAGCTCCAACTCCAAGTCTTGCTCCATTCATTAGGCTCATTACATATTTGATAAGTCCAAGTTTTCTATCACCTACAAGTTGTGCAGGAGCGTTATTGAATACTAATTCGGCAGTAGGAGAGCCTTTGATTCCAAGTTTATTTTCTATACGGCGAACAGTTACGGCTTGATTTGCTCTATCGTAAACAAAATAACTTAAACCTCTACCATCGGTTGTGCCTTCTTCGCTACGAGCAAGCACTAATTTGATGTCGGCATCACCATTTGTGATAAAACGTTTAACACCGTTTAATCTCCAACAATTATTTGCTTCATCAAAAGTAGCTTTCAATCCAACGGCTTGAAGATCTGAGCCTGCATCAGGTTCAGTTAAGTCCATTGAACAAGTATCTCCTTTATTGATTCTTGGAAGGAATTCATTTTTTATTTCTTCTGATGCAAATTCATAAATAGTTTCAGCACAGTCTTGTAATCCCCAAATGTTTGCAAAACCACAATCTCCTCTTGAAACTATTTCTGCTGCCATTACATAAGGAACATAAGAGAAATTCAAACCATCATATTGACGAGGAAGGCTTAGTCCATAAACTCCTGCGTCTTTTAATGCTTGATGATTCTTTTGTGTTCCGTCTGCATAAACGATTGCATTGTTTTCTATTCTTGGTCCTTGTTTATCTACGCTTTCTGCGTTTTCCCAAAGAACATCTGCTGATATTTCTCCAATAATTCCTAAAACTCTTTCGTATGAATCTATTGCATCTTCAAAGTTTTCAGGAGCGAAATCATATTTATCTTTATCTGCATAGTCTCTTTCTTTCAAACGAACGATTTCTTTCATCAATTCGTGTTGAAGATGAAACTTTAAACCTTCATTATCATTAAAAAAATTACCCATATCTATTTAGTATTTGCTTTATAATATTTAATAAGTTTTGGTATTATTTCAAAAGCATCACCAATAATTGTATAATCAGCAATTGAATTGATAGGAGCTTTTGCATCGGTATTGATACTTATTATCTTAGAAGATTGATCCATACCTGCACGATGTTGAACGGCTCCACTTACTCCGCAAGCTATGCAAAGTTTTGGACGAATTGTAACACCGGTTTGTCCAACTTGACGTTCGTGTTCAGCCATTCCTGCATCAACGGCAGCTCTTGTTGCTCCAACTTCTCCACCTAATACTTTTGCAAGTTCGTGAACAAGTTTGAAACCGTCTTTTCCGCCGGCCATACCATAACCTCCGATAACTACTATTTGAGCGTTTTTGATATTTATCTTTTGTGCTTCTATTTCTCTTGAAAGAATCTTAACGCAAAAGTCGCTTTCTTCAACATATTTTGCAACATCTAAAACATTCAATGTTCCTTTGTGAGTTTCAGAATAGATTTCTTTCTTCATAACACCCTCACGAACTGTTGCCATTTGAGGACGTGTTTCAGGATTGATAATAGTTGCAATGATGTTTCCTCCAAATGCAGGACGAATTTGATATAATAACTTATCGTAAACTTTTCCTGCTTTTTTATCTTCGTGAGAACCAATTTCAAGTGAAGTACAATCGGCAGTCAATCCACAACCAAGGAAAGAAGAAATTCTTGGTGCTAAATCTCTACCAACACTTGTTGCTCCAAATAAACAAATTTGAGCTTCTTTTTCTTTCAATAATTTAGTAACTATTGAAAAATGAGGAAGGGTTTGATAAGGGAACAATCTCTCATCATTAGCATAGTTAATAATATCAACTCCGTAAGGGTAAAGAGTTGCTTCCAAATTCTCAATATTAGAACCTATAACAATAGCTTCTAATTGACAAGACAAATCGTTTGCTAATTTTCTTGCTTTGGAAATCAATTCCAAACTCACATCAGCAATCAATCCTTCTTCTGTTATCTCGCAATATACAAATATATTATTCATTTTCTTTACGTTTTAAGTTTGAAAAATTAACCGATGATATGTGTTGCAATTAACTCTTTTACTAAATCGTTCAACGCTTCTTCGGTGTTTTCAACATTGATGCTTTCTTTCTCAGCCAAAACTACATTTTCAATTTTCTTAACCTTAGTAGGAGAACCGCTCAATCCTAAACGGCTATCTTCTGCTTGAATATCAGCAGCACTCCATTGATCAATCTTCAAATAATGTTTTCTTTCCCAAAGAGCAGTACAATCCTTTTGTTGCTCAGCAGCCTCAGCCTCAGAAAGAGCATATTTATATTTCATCAAACGCTTAGCTTGGTGGAAACGACACTCAGGAGCACTTCCGTGAACAGTTATCAAACAAGGATAACCACTTTCTACAATTTCTATACCTCTTTCTAAACGTCTTTTTATTTGTATTCTGTTTTCGTTTACATCTACTACCTCTTCTGCATAAGTGATTTGAGGACAAGAAAGCTTTTCTGCAACCTGAGGTCCGACTTGTGCAGTATCTCCATCAATTGCTTGACGACCTGCAAGAATCAAATCAACCTTACCAAGTTTCTTTACACCTTGTGAAATAGTGTAAGAAGTTGCAAGAGTATCACTACCAGCAACCTTTCTATCAGAAATTACATAACCACAATCTGCTCCACGATAAAGAGAATCTCTTATTATGTCAGCTGCTCTTGAAGGTCCCATAGTAAGGACACAAACTTCTGCATCTTTAATATTATCCTTTATATGCAAAGCCATTTCCAAAGCATTTAAGTCTTCTGGATTGAAAATAGCAGGTAAAGCGGCTCTATTAACAGTACCCTCTGCTGTCATAGCATCTTTTCCAACGTTACGTGTATCAGGCACTTGCTTAGCCAAAACTACAATTTTAAAACTCATTATTATTCAAATTTAGTTAAAAATCTGTGCAAAGATAAGAAAAAAAATGAAATAAGCACTATTTTACTGATTTGTCCATGTATTATTATCAAAATCGGGTACAAGATTTCCTTGTGATGTCAGCTCTTGAAACCAACCTTTTGATAGACCTATCTCATAGAAATAATCGCAAACTTCTTCGTAATCTTCTTTATTTAAGTATTGATTTAAAAAATCTTGTGTAAAATGTTCACATGGTGTGTATTGACTCATAAGAGAAATGTTGATATTAAAGGAAATGTCGCTAATATTTTCCAATGCTTTTTTAGAATTTTTAATTTGATTTGGTAAAACTAAATGTCGAATAATCAAACCACTTTCTAAGTTATTTTGTTCATCGAAAACTAATATATTTCCTTTCTGTCTATACATCTCTTCTATGGCTTTTAAAGCTTTTTGAGGGTAATTTTCTGCCAAAGAAAGCTCTTTTGCAAGCAAGTTATCAGAATATTTATAGTCAGGAAGGTAAATATCAATCAAATTTTCTAAATCTTTTAATAAGTCAGAATTATCATAACCATTTGTATTATAAACTATTTTTGGATATAAACCTTCATTGTTCAATCTCCTAATAATTGCCCTCATAAGCGGAATATTATGAGTTGGACTCACAAATCCCAATACGTTTTCACTCTTTTTTAATACTTTTTTAATATCCTCAATCAATACATCAAAGTCGTCGTAAGCTGATTTTACTTCTTTTTTATTGTAACTTATTTGTTTGTTTTGACAGTAGATACATTGCAGATTGCAGTGCGAAAAAAATACATTACAAACTCCCTTTTCCTTAGACAAAACGGGCTCTTCGCCTTTGTGATTACATACTAAGGAGATATTTATCTCAGCATCAGTATTACAAAACCCTTTTTCGCCCTTTAATCTATTGACTTTACACCTTCTCGGACATAGTTCACAAGAGGAGAGAAGGCTTAACTCATATTCATCATAAGGTATATTATTAAGCATAGCGACAATATTTTTCAACATGCAAAGGTAATACAAAAAAATAATAGTATCTTTGCCGACCAATCTCTTTTTTATACATTTAATATCTCAAATATATGGAACAAATAAGCAATGTTGTCAAAAGACAGAGAGGAAGATTATCTTATGATGAAGCATTCAGAATGAATGGCAATATTCCTCCACAGGCAACCGAAGTAGAAGAATCTGTTTTAGGTGCTTTGCTTTTAGATCAAAATGCAATTACAAATGCAATTGATATTTTAAAGCCAGAATACTTTTATATAGATGAAAATAGAGCAATATATAATTCTGTTTCCGTATTATTTAGAGATGGTAAGCCCGTAGATTTATTGAGTGTTGCCGATCAATTAAAAAAGGATGGTAATTTTGATTATGTAGGAGGGTTAAATAAGTTAGTTTCTCTTACAAGTAGAATTACCTCTGCCGCACACATAGAATATCACGTTAGAATTCTATCAGAAAAATTCATACAACGAGAACTTATAAGAGTATCTACCGAAACTTTAAGAGATTCTTACGATGATACGATGGACGTTTTAACTCTTTTAGACAAGACTGAAACAAAGTTTTTGGAGATTAACGATAGCAGTTTTAAATCTGATTTCCATTCAATGGACGTTCTTTTGTCAAATACTTTAAGAGAGATTGAAGCAAATCAAAACTCACAAGACGAGGGAATGGGTGTGGTAACAGGATTTAACGATTTAGATGCACGAACAGGAGGGTTTCAAAAAGGGACTTTACTTATCTTAGCTGCACGTCCCGCTATGGGAAAAACGGCCTTAGCCTTAACAATGGCAAGGAATATGGCAGTAGATTTCAACAAACCAGTAGCAATATTTTCTCTTGAAATGACGGCAACGGAATTGATGTCGCGTTTGATTGCTGCGGAAAGTGGTATAGATGCCAAAAAATTCAAATTAAAAGGAGAGTTACAAGATTGGGAAAAAGAACAATTAAGAAGCAAAACCAATGCCTTAGCACATGCACCAATGTATATAGATGACAATCCAGGATTGACAATATTTGAATTGCGTGCAAAGTGCAGACGATTGAAACAAAAGTATGATATACAAATGGTTTTCATAGACTATTTACAACTAATGTCAGGAGGAGAGGGGATGAAAAACGGAGGAAACCGTGAACAAGAAATATCATACATATCACGACAATTAAAAGCCTTATCAAAAGAAATCGGAGTCCCTATTATGGCACTTTCACAGCTTTCGAGAGCCGTTGAAACAAGAGGAGGGAGCAAACGACCTCAATTATCAGACCTAAGAGAATCAGGAGCAATAGAACAAGATGCCGATATGGTAATGTTTGTTTATCGTCCATCATATTATGGAATAGATGTAGAAAACGGAATGCCAACAGAGGGATTAGCAAAACTTATAATAGCAAAGCATCGTTCAGGAGAACCGGGAGATGTTAATCTAAGATTTGTAGAAAGATTTGTGAGATTTGAAAATATGCACGAAGCAATACAATCCGACACACCAATGATATTAGGTTCTCAAATGAACAAAGAAATAACCAACTCCTTACCAAAAGATGAAAGAGTACCGTTCTAAAATAATAAAGATAATACTATTATTATTACTAAGTTTTCAAGCAAAGGCCAATTTCTTAATTGTGCCAATGGATGAAACGCAAAAAAATCATTTAAAATCATACGGCGTAGCCTATCAAGCACTTTCCTTAGAATATGAAGTAGATTGGATGCTCAACTATCAAGGCGGAGCCTTTGCCTTTTCCTATTCTAAAGAGATAGAAACTATTTGCAGACTTAAAGGAATAAGTTATTATATAGTAACAAATTCGCAATATTCTCAAATATTAGAAGAAATATCCTCACCAAGCGTAAACCAAGATGTAGTAAAACTACAAAAAGTTCCAAAAATAGCGGTCTATTCACCTAAAAACAAATTACCTTGGGACGATGCCGTAACCCTTGTCCTTACATACGCTGAAATTCCTTATGATGTAGTTTACGATGAAGAAGTAATGAACGATGTATTACCGCTATACGACTGGCTACACCTTCATCATGAAGACTTTACGGGACAATACGGAAAATTCTGGGCATCATATAGAAACAAAAAATGGTATCAAGACGACGTAGCCCTTCAAGAACAAACCGCAAAACTATTAGGCTTCAATAAAGTTTCCCAACTAAAACTTGCCGTTGCAAAAAAGATTAGAGACTTTGTAGTAGGAGGGGGCTTTATGTTTGCAATGTGTTCAGCACCCGATAGCTTTGACATAGCACTTGCCGCAGAGGGCGTAGATATATGTAGCGAAATGTTTGACCATGACCCAATTGACCCAATGGCTCAAACAAAACTTGATTACTCTAAATGCTTTGCCTTTGAGAACTTTACAATCGTTACAGACCCATATACATACGAAATATCCAATATCGATGTACCACAAAGCAGAGCAAGACAAGTAAAAGAAAAAGACGATTATTTTGTCTTGTTTGACTTTTCTGCAAAATGGGATTGGGTGCCAACAATGCTAACACAAAACCATAGCAAAATCATAAAAGGATTTAATGGACAAACAACCGCCTTTATGAAAAAATTCCTTAAAACCTCAGTGTTAGTACTTGGAGAAAATCCCGCATTAGAAGAAGTTCGCTATATACATGGCACTTATGGCAAAGGAACATGGGCATATCTTGGCGGACATGACCCAGAAGATTATAGTCATTACGTTGGAGATCCAGTAACAGACCTTGATTTACATCCAAATTCTTCAGGCTATCGTTTGATTTTAAACAATATTCTTTTCCCAGCAGCAAAAAAAGAAAAACGCAAGACATAAAATTAAAAGAAATTCAATAGGATTTTTTTAAGACTTTGTTTCAGATTTTTATCCTCCGATGATAAAGTATTATCCTCGGAGGATAAAGTTTTATCATCCGATGGTAATTTCTGTTGCTCCGAGATGATTTTTTCTTTCTTCGATGTGAACTTCTTTAAGTCTTGTTTTGTTTTATTTTCGCACTTTAATAAAAAGTTTATTACCCACCTTAAATTTTTAAAATCATGGCAATTCAATTCGTTAAAGTAAAAAGAAACATCAATTTTGGAGAAAACCCAGGCGAAAGGTTTATCGCAAGAATTGTAAGAGAGCAATCAGTAGATTTAGACTACATTGCAGAACAAATTGCAGGAGCTTCCACAATGAGCAAAGCTGATGTAATGGGCGTTTTACAGCAGTTGCAAGTGGAGATGAGTTATCATCTTTTGCGTGGTGCAAGTGTTAGGCTTGGTCTTTTAGGGACTTTTACTCCTAATCTTAGGGCAAAGTCGCAAGAAAGTGCCGACCTTGTAAAGGCAGACACGATTAAAGGACTGCATATCGCCTTTCGCCCTTCGCCTTGGCTGACCTATCAAATCAAAAATGCTAAGTTTAATTATGTTGATACTAACATTAAAAACATCATTAGGGAAGTCGCTACTGACTCTACGGAAATTGAGCAAATGAACGCCCTTCTTGAAGAGCGACAAAAAAAAGAAGAGAAAAGCAAAGGCGAGAAGTAAGACTAAAACCTTACAATCAAAAACCGCAGATTAACCCTGCGGTTTTTTTGTGCTTAAAAAAAATTGTCTTAACTTTGTGGGCTGAAAATTTAGAAACTAAAAACTATGCCTATGGTAAAAGAAAAAGAAAGATAATTAAGACTGAGTAAATTTTAACGACATAAAATAGCGTTTTAGCTTATACGAGATTTCTTGAAATCTGGACAATTTCAAAAAAATCACTCAAAGAATAAGCCAAGAACGCTCACGAGTAATATCGTGGGCTTTTCTTGTTTGAGTGATTAGGTAGTCCAGAACCTCAAGAAATCAATAAGAAAAAAGTCCCACGTTTTTTTATGCCTTGAAGTCAAAGAAGAGAAAAAACATATCGCCATTTGGGACTTGGGCAAAGCATAGAAAAAAGTATTAAAATAATATTAAAATTTTTTAAAATGAAAAGAACATTATTATTTATTTGCACTCTATTATGTGCAAACGTGCTTTTGGCACAAACACAGTTTACAGTAGGAGATTTAACCTATGAAACAACATCAGGAAACGAAGTAGAAGTACACGGTTGTATCTATTCCCCAACGTCAGTCGTTATTCCGGAAACAGTAACATATCAAGAAACAACTTATAACGTTACTTCAATTGGAGACTCTGCATTCTATTATAAAAGTAGTTTAACATCTGTTAATATTGGTAACGGTGTTACTTCTATTGGAGAATTAGCGTTCTATCATTGCAGTAATTTAACATCTGTTAATATTGGTAACGGTGTTACTTCTATTGGAGAATTAGCGTTCGAATTTTGCAGTAGTTTAACTTCTATTGATATTCCAAATAGTGTTACTTCTATTGAATTTGGAGCGTTTGGAAATTGCAGTAGTTTAACTTCTATTACTATTCCTAATAGCGTTACTTCTATTGGAAATAGTGTATTCTGGAATTGTAGTAGTTTAACTTCTATTGAGATTCCTAACAGTGTTACTTCGATTGGAGGAGGAATGTTCTATAATTGCAGTAGTTTAACTTCTGTTACTATTCCAAACAGTGTTACTTCTATTGGAAATGAAGATTATGCTTACGGAGCATTTGAGCGTTGCAGTAGTTTAACTTCTGTTACTATTCCTAATAGTGTTACTTCTATTGGATGGTATACGTTCTGGGAATGTAGTAGTTTAACTTCTGTTAATATTCCTAATGGCGTTACTTCAATTAAAGATAGGACGTTCTATGAATGTAGTAGTTTAACTTCTGTTACAATTCCTAACAGTGTTACTTCGATTGAATTAGGTGCGTTCATGTATTGTACAAGTTTGACTTCTATTGAGATTCCCAACAGTGTTATTTCTATTGGAAGAAATTGTTTTGATAGTTGTATTAATTTGACTTCTGTTAATATTCCTACAAGTATTTCTGTGCTTGATACTAGTTTATTTAGATATTGCAGTAGTTTAACTTCTATTGAGATTCCAAATAGTGTTACTTCTATTGGAAAAGCTGCGTTCGCTTATTGCAATAACTTAACATCTATTACTATTCCAAATAGTGTTACTTATATTGGAGATGGAGTGTTCTTTGATTGCAGTAGTTTAACTTCTGTTACTCTTGGAGAAAATGTAACTTCTATTGACAAGAATGCGTTTAATGGTTGTTCTTTCTTGCAAAACGTTACTTGTTTGGCAACTAATCCTCCGACTCTTGCGGACAATACTGTTTTCCCTTATCCTAATATTGCAACATTAACCATTCCTTGCGGTAGTTTGGAGGCTTATTCTGCTCCGACTTCTTTTTGGAATATGTTCTTTGCAGGAAGGATTTCGGAAAGAGGATATAATGTAGAGGTATCTGTAAATGACGAAACGTTTGGCTCGGTTGCTGTTGAGAGTGATTGCTCTACTGCTACGCTTACTGCAACTGCAAACGAGGGTTACAGATTTGTAATTTGGAATGACGGAAATACAGACAATCCAAGAACGGTTGCACTTACAAGCGACACTGCTTTTACTGCAATCTTTGCTTTGATAGATGAATCCTCTTTATTAGAAGCAGAACCAGAAAGCATTTCTTTCTTCCCTAATCCAACAAAAAGCGAAATTACTTTCAGTCAAGCAATAGAAAAAGTAGAAGTAATAGACCTAACAGGAAAAACAATCTTTACTTTCACTAATACAAGAGAAATAAATATTGAATCATTGCCAAGTGGTGCGTATTACTTACGCTTAACAAATAACGACAAAGCAATAATGCGAAAAGTTATTAAGGAATAAGTATTGATTTAACATAAAAAACAAAAGGCGATTGAGTTTTTTCAGTCGCCTTTTTCATTCGCTAAAATTTTCCTTAGCTTTATCAGAAAAATCCTTTGCTTTTTCAAATTTTTTCTTAGCTTTTTCAAATTTTTTCTTAGGAAAAATTTAAGGCTTTTTTGCCTTATTTTTTTAATTCTTTGTTTGGAACATAATTTAAATTATGTAATCCGTAATAAAGGCAATGATAGTGCAATCTTCCACGCTTAGAACCATACTCAGAAGTAACAAAATACTTAAAATCTGTGTTCATACCAGCTTTTGCCATATACTTACGCAAACGCTTGTGAAATAACTGAATAGGTCTTGTATGTTCTTGCAAATCATGGTCGTTTGTAGGGTAGTGTTGTTGGTCAAATGATAGTCTAACAAACATTGGTGGATTTGAATGATTTTGACTTTCTAAGATTAAACGAGTAGATAATTTTTGTTTTTTTGTTGATACGCACAAATTACACTGCGAACAAGATACTACCAAAAAAAGAGGTTTAACTTCGCCAGTATTATCATTTAACAATGAATATTTTACTGCTGTATCTTCATCTATTTTATAAAGAGGAAAATATAAATGCTTGATTTCATCCCAATTAGAGGGTTTTTGTCTGTATGTAATAGGTAGGGTAGGGGATGCTTTTGGGTCTTTTAATTTGTGGCAAAGATAAATATCTAATGCCTTATGTTTTATTTGTTGGTCTAACGCAAATCTCTCTTTGTCGGAATTAGTAAATTTCCACTTTTGACCATTAGGATATAAAACAACGTCAAAGCCATTCAACACAAATTGCCAAGCTAATGGATGCCTTATTATTCTTGGGTATTTACATTTAATGATTGAATTTGACATTTATTTATATTTTTTGTATGGTGCAAAAATACAACTTTTTTTTTAACTACAAAATTTTTTATAATTTTTTTTAATGAGTGGGTTTTCACAAACAACCTCAAAGCCATTACGCAACGTGCACTATTTCAGATAGGTGTCAGTTGCTCATATAAAGGCAAGTAATTTTTGAGGAGCAAAGGTTTTTCTCCACTTTCTATTTGATTATACTAACGCACTTCGTTTGTTGCATTAAAAAAAGGCAAGCAAACTGCGTTCACTTACCTTTTTTTAACGTGAAATTTATTATACAGCAAAGCAACTCACTAACATATTAACTTAAATAAATCGTTGATAGTTAGTAAGTTGCTATTTTATGCCAGGTTAATTTATTACGAAAATATCATAATACCACCAAGAATAAGCATCAACAAAAACAGTAAAAAAAATACTGATATAAATGACACTACTAAAATAAGTAAAATTTTAAACAATTTTTTCATATTTAATAATTTCTATTATTTGTACTATTATCTATAGTAGTGGTTTTAGAATTGCCAGAAATATTAGTATATTTTAAGCCTCCACCATTAAAAGCAGAAATAGCCTCTTTTAAAAATTCAAGAATAACATAAGCTCCTTCATTAATATCTAAATTAGTCATTCCTCTTGCAACTATTTTCAATTCTCCAGTTTCTTTATCAGTATAATAAGTAATAGGCGAATTTTTTAAAGAACCCCAATTTTGAGAAGCAAAAACAATATTATTAAGTTCATCAAACAAACGTTGCTGGTCTAAAATTTTACCTTGCTTTCCTAAATTATCAATTTCAACACATAATTTTTGCCATTCCTTTTGTAAATTAGCAAGTTGTTGTTTACTAATTTTACCTTGAGTTATAAACTGCTGTATTCTTTCGCTTTCAACAGCTTTATTAAATGCATTTTCTAAATCTTGTGCGGTTTTTTGTGAATCAAATAATTGACCTTTCTTACGTTCTGTAACAACTTGCTGAGCTATCAATAACATTTCATTATAAACATATTGATAATTCTGTTCAAAACTACGTACCTCTCGTGAATAACGTTCTCCTTGTTTAGAATTATCAAAAGTCTTTTTCTCATTATCTAACTCAATTCCAGCAGTTGATGCATCAATATTTCGTGCCTCTGCATCTTGTACCTTTATTTGACTATCTATTGACTGTATTTGTTTTCCAAGCATTAAAGCATTCATAGCTTGTAAAGGGTCTACACGACCAGGAGAACCTTGAGAAGCTTTTTTCTCAGGTGCTGAACTGGCAGTATTTTGAGGACTACCATATAATAAATTTGGATTTAGTCCCGCTTGTTTCAATCTCGCAATTTGATTAGCCGGAGAATTATAATCAGTTTGCTTATTCCACATAGCTACACTTTGTTGATAAGCTTCCTCAGCACGTTCATCATTACGACGATTATTTGAATAATTCATCCACAAGTTAGCGCCTATTCCAATTGCGTCTAATGCTAAACCGATAAATGTAGCAGTAGCCATTTTATCAACATCAACATCTGGACTATTTCCATAACCCGAAAAATTACCCGTAGGCTCTTCGCCTAACGGATAATTATATACAGTATCTAATGGTTCAACAATACCAAATAAATCTTCATAATTTTGCATAATTATTCAGTTTTTTCTTTAACTACTTTTGAACTTCTTTTATTGCGAAAACCTTTAAATTTTTCTTCAAGGTCTTTCTGTCTTTGGTATAAATCGTTTACATCTACACCACGACGTTCATAAGCTGGCACATGAATTTCATTTGCTTCTAATGGTACTCCATCATCAAAATTCTCATTAGGTAATTGAAAACTTGAAATAGGTTTACCTTGTAAAGCCATTCCATACATTTGCGCAGGAGTAAGAACCAAATTAGATTGTACTTTTAAAGACTCTCTATCATACTTACATTTTGCAAAACGTTCTTTATTATCTCTTCTATTTGTATATCTGTTTATCATAACTATAAGTTTTAAATGGTTAATCTAAACGAGGAACTCCATATTTTGGAATAGGTCTAACAACGGTAGTATCAAACCACATTTGACCTACTATTTTATCATCAGTACCTTGATAGTTAAATATATCATTTATTTGATTAGGTTGTACTTCCAAGAACTGACGTGAAAGTTCTGGAACTCCTTCAAAAACTCTATCAACAAGATAATCTCTAAGAGTTGTTTTAAATTGTCCATGGACTTCGTCAGTACTTCCTAAGTAATCATACCATGCACGCTGATAGCCGAAAGTTTTTTCCATTTCAAGGCGCAAACGCTCATCAGTTAATTCAGAATGTTCCAATGCTACATTTAAAGGTGCTACTTCTTTTAACGGAATTGGTTGCATGCCAATATGGCCAAACTCAGGAGTAAAGTAATCCAATGGGCTACGTTTAACAAAGTGTTTTGGTAATAACTGACTATATGTAGGAATTGGAGTAATACATAAAATACCTATGATAAAACCATGTTCATCTGTGTACTTATCAATTTCGTGTTTTGATGTTCCAACTACTGACGCTTGACCAGCTAATGCGCCAAGAGGTGCATCGGATGTTCCTACTGACTGAGAAACTGCACGAACATTTACATCTTCAGAAATTCCACCGATATACTCAGGCATATCACACTCTTCATAGCTTAATGATACTCCGAAGTGTGATAACATTTGGTCTTTATATCTATACCCACGGCGCACATTCTTTTCTAACCATTTTTGAAGAGCATTAACATCACGAAAGTCGTTAATGGATATTCCATAGCTTATTGCCTCATTTAAAACATTTGACACATCCTCATTTGATGAGTTTGGAGTAATGGATAATAAATCTTTTGAAGCATTATCTACATAAACATTTATTTGATTACTTCCTGATGTAATAGTATATTGTGAATAATCATTTCCAGGTCTACCACCTACTAATGGTGCTACACCCATTTGAGGACTTGGAAGTGAGTCAGTAAGGAAGTCATGTTCCCAGTATTGATAGTGGAAGTTATAAGGATAAGCATCTGCTCCATCGGTTGATACTGGTATGAATTTATCATATTCAGGTGGTTCTGTACCATTTGGAAGTTGTTGAGGATTTGAAGTGTTTATGCGGAAAGGGTCTACTTCTACATTTCTATAGAATGCGTTATAAATACTTTCATACGCACGACTTGGAAGTGCTGATAACTGAATAATAGGTTCGGCATCATCTTCGGAAATAAATGGACTATGAGCTAAAGAAATATCATCAGTTTTTTGAAAATTAGATGTAATTTCAACCATATAAGGAAATACTATATCTATACCTTCATACATCTTTGGCTTTCCTGAATTATTATCTATACCTTCATATTTTGGTACTGTAACATCACCATAATTAAATGCAAATGCTAAATAATAATTTTTAGAAGTAAAATCTCTTCCATCCATCCAATCCGATAAACTAATACCTGAATTATTATCTCTTGATACACCAGTGTTAAATCCATCAACTTCAAAATAAGGATTGCCCGAGCGATATACCGTAGTCAAAGAGCAACCAAATTCAAAATCGTAAGCACGAGGATGAACACCAACATTACCAACAGCAATTGAAAAAATCATTAAATAACCATTTCCAACAAATTCTTGTTCAAAAATAGAACGACCTTCTATATCTAATCTATCTTTTATATAAAATTTAATTGTAGAATTTACATCTAATGGTGAAGTCATAGGAACTTTTAACATACTCATAAGCTGATAAGCTCCACCAGTAAACATACCATAAGGGTCGTTCTCTTCATCTGCATTATAAATTTCATTTAAAGTATATTTATTATATACCATACGAGATATTCCAGTAGCATGGTAAGATGTACTTTCGGAATTTGTTATTTCAAAACCGTTAGGGCTTTCATTAGCAAAATCATCGTTATATCCACCGAATGAATAGTTTTCAGTTCCAGTAACTAATGTTGGTGCTGTTGTCGGTACTCCTAAATAATCCAGCAATGAACCAGTTGTTAATCTTCCAGCTTGCGAAGATGTTATTTTCAAATATGGTGGTACAACTTCTTGTCCAGAAATTCTATCAGTTTGACCGATGAACTTCTTCCAGTTATCCCAAAGGTTTCTATTTCTTACATAGAAGAATTTTAAATCTGCACGCATACGACTTTGTACTGGGAAGTACATAGGCATAAACCTAAATCCAAATGTCGGCTTTATTTTAAAGGTATCTCCAGGAAGACATTCTTTGAAGAAAACTGGGTACAACTTACCGAACTCCATTGTTAAATTATTTGCGAAAGACAAATCAAATGCGTTTCTATTAGGTTTATCTACTGGTGGTTTTGACTTAAACGGATTAAATGCCATAACTATTTATTTATTTCTTGGTTAATAATTTGATTTATTTTAAAATCTGTGTTTTTTGCTGTAACATTACCGCCAATGAACGAGCCAATGGCAGTTAATATAACTATTACTAAATCTATTATTTTTTTCCAGTTTGGTTTTGCTTGTGTTGTCATAATTAAATAATTTTTTGTGCTGTTAATTTATATAAAAATTCTAATTTGTAATTTGAACCTCGAAAAGAAAATAAAACTACATCATAATTATTATAATTAGTTTTGATATAATTAAGCACTTCATCAATACTACAAAATTTAAATGTTAAACCATTAGCAAGAGTGTATCTTTCTCCTGTAAAATCTCCAAGGTCAATAATATTCAATCCTCTATTCTTCATCTTTTTCAATATTTAATAATTTTGAAATTTGTACATTTAATTTAGCTACTTCGTGTGGAATATCATAAGTTCGTAAATTATGCATCAATACGAATGAATTGCGTTGATTTCTTAAATAATTCAATTCGTAAATTTTCTCAACGTCTATGATATTGGATTTTATATATTCTAAATCCTCATCAAAACGGAAGTAGCCGTAATATCTGTCATCTAAGGGGGTACAAATATTCTCAACTCCAAATAGTCTAAATTCTTGTTCATACTTATTTTTATAATATTCTAATTCTGCTTTAAATATATAATCAGGGTTATCGTATAACTTTAAGTTTATAAAATTACTAACTCGCATATAAGCATCACGCAGTTCTTTTGGGACTGATTTACTAACACTGGGATAAATCATATCAGCGATATATCCATATATTGGTATTTCCATATATTGATTATCTTTTGTAAGAATAGTGAATTTAGTAACATCAGGATTACTCTTTAAAAACTCAGCATGTTTATCTACTTCAAGTTTACCCATACGGATAGACTTTAATTGTTTAGTCTTATTGTTATAGTCTTTTTGGATGTACTTTAAAGCGTAACGAGCTGTTAAATCTCTTGCGACTTCAACTTCTACAAATCCATTCTGCCAGGTCTTACGGAGTATATCAGTAAAGCGATATATCTTTGGCAAACGATTTTTGTCATCATATTCATTCAAAATTGGAACATAATTTAAATTATGTAAAGTAGAATTTATTTAGACATAAAAAAGGGCTACTCCAATTTGGAATAACCCTTCTATGTATGAAAAAAATAATTTTTAGTTTATTGTTGCTTTAACAAAGCGTCGATTTCTTGGAATTCAGCTTTCATATTCAATAATGAATAGATATTTCTTAAAGCTTTTAGAGTTTGGAAATCTTTTGGTTTTACTTCTAATACTTTTCTATAATTTGGTATTGCTTTTTTGAAGTAATCGAATGATTCGTTTTTAAGTTTGTCGTATGCACCTGTCATATCGTCCAATGGAACTTTGTCTGCTTCTTTCAATACATCAATTCCTTTGTTGAAATATGTTGATGCTAATCCGAAGTAAGCATCTGATTGTGTTGGGTTAAGTGTTAATGATTTGTTATAGTATTCTTCTGCTTTTGCTATTTCGCTTGCATCACGGTAAATATCTCCTACAAAGTTTAATACTTCTGTTTTTTCACCTAATGCTAAAAGAGATTGAACTATTTTTTCAGCTTCTTCTCTTTGTCCTGCTTGTAGGTAAGTGCTTCCTAATAAAGCTTTTAATTGTGCATTTTCTGGAAGGTTCTTCACTCCTCTTTTCAATACGTTTATTGCTTTATCTGTTTGTTTTGCTGCTTGATTTACTGCGAATATTTTGATATAAACGTCTGGTTTTTTAGTGTTTTCTTTTATTAACTCACGATAAATTTCGTTTGCTTTGTCTGTATTTTTCAAAACTTCGTAAGAAAGTGCCATAACGTATTTTGATTGTTCTAAGGCTTCTTTAAAGTTTGCTACTTTTGCAGATTCGATTGCTTGTTCTGCATATTTGATTGCGTCTTCGTACTTTTCTGCATTGAAAGCATTAACTGTTTCGTTTGAGAAGTAACTTGCAACAACGTTTAACGTTCCATTACATAATGAAATGAATTCGTTTGTTCCGTTTTTCTTTTCTATTTCAATTGCTTTTAATAATGCTTTTTGAGATTTTGCTGCTATTTCTGCAATAGGCTCAGTAATCTTTTGTTTTTTTAATATTTTTTGGTCGTTTTTGTTTTCAGATTGTGAAATTTCTACCACTCTTGCATAAATTGCTCCTGCATAATACCAAGTTTTTGCTTCTAAACTTGTTTTTTCGTGAGTACAAGCTTCTTCAATATTAGTCATCGCATTTCTTAAACGATTGTTTTGCCAATCGGCGTATGCACTTTGTACTTTCATTGTTTGAGCTGAGGCTCCAAATGATATGGCTAATAATGCCAAAAATAAGATTCTTTTTTTCATTGTACGATTGTTTTTATTCATTATCATTATTTATTATTTCTTCTACGTTATTGGTTGCTTCTTCTACTTCATCTTCTTCTCTACTTATTTCAACGACAGAAGCGATTGAATCATTGTCTTTGATATTAATTAATTTTACGCCTTGCGTTGCACGACCTTGTTGTCTTATGTCTGCAACGTGCATACGGATTGTTAATCCTGAGCGATTCATTATCATTAAATCAAAATTATCATCGACTTGTTTTATTGCAACTAAATCACCTGTTTTTTCGGTTATGTTAAGTGTTTTAATACCTTTACCTCCACGATTTGTAATTCTATACTCCTCTAATGGACTTCTTTTTCCGTAACCGTGTTCTGAAACAACTAATATGTCGCTATCTTCTTTTGCAACAACCATTCCGATTACAAAATCATCTTCTTCCGAAATAGAAATTGCCTTCACCCCTGCCGCTGTTCTACCCATTGGTCTTACGGTGCTTTCGTTAAATCTTATACATTTACCGCTGCGTGTTGCAATAAGGATTTCATCACTTCCGCTTGTAAGTTTTGCTTCTAATAATTCATCTCCTTCTTTTAACCCAAAAGCTAAAATACCTTTTTGTCTTGGACGTGAATATGCTTCAAGGGTTGTTTTCTTTATGTGTCCATATTTTGTACACATAATTATATTGTTATTCTCTACATAATCCTTGTCGCGTAAATCTTTTGTAGTTACATATGCTTTTATTCTATCATCGTCCTCTATGTTAAGAATGTTTTTAATCATTCTTCCCTTTGTGGTCTTTGTACCTTCCGGAAGCTCAAATGCTCTTAACCAATAGCACTTTCCTTTTTCGGTAAAGAAGAGAACATAGTCGTGCATTGAAGCAATGTAAATATGTTCTATAAAGTCCTCATCTCGAAGCGCTCCTCCTCTACTTCCTTTTCCGCCACGGTTTTGTACTTTGTACTCTGTAAGCGGTGTTCTCTTTATGTAACCCATGTGAGATATAGAAACAACGACTTCTTCGTTCTTTATCATATCTTCAATACGGAAATCCGCCGAAGAATACTCTATTGTAGAAAGTCTTTCGTCGCCATATTTTTGACGAATCTCCATTAACTCGTCTTTTATCACTTGCATCAATACGCTTTCGTTAGAAAGAATTTCTCTACATCTGTTGATGAAAGCAAGAAGTTCGTTATACTCGTCTTGTAAGCGCTTTCTTTCCAATCCGGCCAACTGTCTTAAACGCATTTCTACGATAGCGGCAGATTGTATTTCGGTAAATCCAAATCTATCTTGCATTTCTTGTTTTGCTTGTGCGATAGTTTCTGAATTTCTTATTATGCTTATGATTTCATCTATAAAGTCCAAAGCTTTCAAGAGCCCTTCTACGATGTGCATTCTTTCTTCTGCTTTGGCTAATTCAAATCTTGTTCTTCTTTCTACGACTTCGTGTCTGTGATCCACAAAACACTCAATCATATCTTTTAGGTTAAGAAGTTTTGGTTTGCCTTTTACAAGTGCAATGTTATTGATTGAGAAAGATGTTTGTAAGTCTGAGTATTGGTAAAGCTTGTTTAAAACAACGTTAGACATTGCATCGCGTTTTAGTTTGTAAACAATTCTTATACCGTCTTTATTACTTTCATCTTTTATTCTTGATATACCTTCAATTTTCTTTTCTTCTACCAAGGCGGCTTGACGTTTTATCATATCAGACTTACACACTTGGTATGGAACTGACGTAACTACGATTTGTTCTGCGTCAGAATGTTTATCTTGTTCAAAGTGAGCATTTGCTCTTATTACTATATGTCCTCGTCCTGTATGGAAAGCATCTCTTACTCCGTCATATCCATAGATTATACCTCCTGTTGGGAAATCCGGTGCTTTGATATATTGCATCAACTCATCAATAGAGATTTCCTTATTATCGATATAAGCAATTATTCCGTCAATACATTCGGTTAAGTTATGAGGAGCCATATTTGTAGCCATACCAACGGCGATACCGTTCGTACCATTTATCATCAAATATGGTATTCTATTAGGAAGAACGGTAGGTTCGTCTAAGCTATCATCAAAGTTCTTAGTGAAATCTACTGTATCCTTATTTATATCCGCCAACATCTCATCGGCAATCTTAGACATTCTGGCTTCGGTGTAACGCATTGCTGCTGGCGGGTCAAGGTCTATCGAACCAAAGTTACCTTGTCCGTCAATCATCTTATATCTCATAGACCAAGGTTGCGCCATGCGTACCATAGCCATGTAAACTGAGCTATCACCATGCGGATGGTATTTACCCAATACCTCTCCTACGATTCTGGCTGACTTTTTGTGTTTGCTATTGTATGACATCCCCATATCGCCCATCGCAAATAAAATACGACGATGCACAGGCTTCATTCCATCTCTTGCATCTGGCAATGCTCTTGACACAATGACACTCATAGCATAGTCAATATATGCTTGTTTCATTTGTGTCTCTATATTAACTCTCTGTATTTTTTCGTTTTCTAAGTTCATATAGTAAATTCCTATTTAAAATCAATCTACAAAAATACAAAAAAAATTGATAATTCCTAAGGAAAAATAAAATAAATCAAAGAAATAATTTTCTAAAGCTAAGAAATAATTTTCTAAACCTAAGAAAAAAAATACTAAGTCTTAGTAATTTTGAGTTTTAAATAAGATTATTTAATTTTGCAGTTTAATTAAAGAAAAAAGAAATGGGATTATTTGAAACCAGAAAGCCAAGAAGATTTGAATATAAGCCAAGATTTTACGACCCAAACAAGGAACAATTAGAGCAATTAAAGGCAAAATACGGTGAAATTGAGGGTGAATCATACAAACGCCGAATTGATTTCAGAAGTGCTATGCAATCAAAAAAGGAAGATAAAATCGGGAAACCGGCTTCTTTGTTTAGAGTATTCTTAATTGCTACAATAATTACAGGATTGTTGTATTTCTTACTTCATTATGTAGAGAAATGGCAATAGAAGTACTGAGTGAAATAGTTGCTAACCAGATTGCGGCAGGCGAAGTAGTAAATCGTCCTGCCTCTGTCGTGAAAGAATTGCTTGAAAACGCCATTGACTCTGGCGCAAGCGAAGTTCTTTTGATTATAAAGGACGCTGGAAGAACGCTTATTCAGGTTAAGGATAACGGATGCGGAATGACGAAGGAAGACGCACAGAAATGTTTTCTTCCTCACGCAACAAGCAAAATCAAAACAAGCGAAGACTTGCTTAATCTCCATACAATGGGATTTAGAGGCGAGGCTTTGGCTTCCATAGCTTCTATTGCGCAAGTAGAATTGCAGACAAGAGTCGCCGAAGAAGAGTTAGGTACAAAGGTTATTATAGAAGGAGGAGTTATAAAGGAAGTTTCCGAAATTTCTTGTCCTGTTGGAACAAACATATTCGTAAAAAACATATTTTTTAATACGCCAGCAAGACGCAATTTCTTAAAAAGCGATAGCGTTGAGCAAGGACACATAAACGAAGAGTTTATAAGAGTAGCACTAATCAATACAAACGTTTCCTTTATCTTGTATAGCAACGAACAAATGCAATATAGATTAGAGCAAAACAACTTTAAACGCAGAGTAATAGACATTTTTGGTTCAAACTTTAAAGAAAAACTTCTACCAATAGAAGAAAATATAGACGTTGTTAAAATAAAGGGATTTGTATGTAAAGCGGAACTTTGTAAAAAGACAAAAAGCCAACAATATTTCTTTGTTAATGGACGATTTATGCGTAATTCATACTTTGCAAACGCAATAGAAAGAGCATATTCCAATATAATACCGGAGAAAACCTATCCCGCATTCTTTGTTTGCTTAGAAGTAGAACCTAAAAACATAGATGTAAACATACATCCCACTAAAACGGAAGTTAAATTCCTTGACGATAAGATTATTTACGCCATACTGAATTCCGCAACTAAAAAAAGCATTGGACAATACTCCCTTGTTAATGAATTAGACTTTTCAGTTAAAACCATAGAATTCCCAACCATAAACAAGAATACGGCAATCCCTTCCGCACCTGTTGTGAATTTTAATTCAAGTTTTAATCCCTTTGAATCGAAACCACAAGTTAAAACCTATAAAGACGTAGAGCAAGTTGTGCTTCCGATAGATATAAACGAGAACAGCACACAAAATAAAACCATTGTGTTTCAATTTGCAAACAAGTATATAGTTAGTCAATCGAAAGACGGATTTATGTTTGTGGATCAAAGCCGTGCATCGGAAAAAATCATATACGAAAAACTAATTCAAAACGAGAATGTAGCAATTGAATCACAACGATTGCTAACACCACATCCTCACAATTTTTCTCCACAAGTTAATTGTATGATTCAAGAATATATTCCGATTTTAACCCAATACGGAATAGAAATTGAATATGATAGAAACGAAAATCAATATCTTTTGCGTTCAAAACCGCTTTCGCAAACAATAGATGAATGTATTGACTTTATAGAAGAGCTGATAGCAAGTCCTTATCAAGAAGAATTGATGAATGAAAAGCGAGAAGAAAAAGCAATACGAATGTCTAAGAAACTCAAAATTAAACATGGAGAAAAATTAACCGACTATCAAATGCAGACAATTTTATCTCAATTATTTTGTTTACCAAATTGTCAAGCCACAGCAAGCGGAGAAAAAATTATTCATAAATTTACAATACAAGATATAGAAAATCAGTTTTAGTAAAATAAAGAAAAAATAAATAGAAATATGTATCAACAATACTCACCGCCGAAATTTAACATTCTTCCACCTGTTTGCAAGAATCTTTTGATAATAAACATATTGGCATACATAGCAACATACGTTTTTAGGATGAGAGGAATAGATTTAACCGATATATTCGGATTACATTTCTTTGCCTCGGATAATCATTACATTTGGCAATATATCACATACGCCTTTTTCCATGGCAGTCTTTCGCATTTGTTTTTCAATATGTTTGCTGTGTGGATGTTTGGCTATACATTAGAAAACATTTGGGGCGAAAAACGTTTCATAATCTTTTGTTTAGTAGCTTGTCTTGGTGCTGCAATAGTCCAACAGATAACTTACTATTTCATGTATTCTAACTTGATTGACGGAGTTTATACTCACGTTAATATAGGTAAAGGATTGACAATTCCTGTTAATGAATTCTTGAATACATTGAATACCGTAGGCGCGTCAGGTATAGTATTTGGATTATTAGCAGCCTTTGGAATGATGTTTCCTAATTCAACAATTTATTTTTACTTTCTAATACCAATCAAAACTAAATGGTTTGTAATAGGTTATATGGTTATAGAATTGTTTAATGGCGTAACAACAACTTCTGATGGCGTTGCACACTTTGCGCACTTAGGCGGAGCGGTTGCAGGCTTGATTTTGCTTTGGATATGGAAAAAACAACGAGAAAATTATCGTTACTAAATGAGCAATAATAAAGAAAAGAAAGACCAATTCATAATTGCATATCTAAATAATTTAGATTGCATAGACACTTGTATAGAACACTCTATTCAAATGGCTAAGATATTGAATAAAGGTCTTATTTTAATTCATATTTATGACCCTTTGCATACTTCAATTGACGTAGAAGCAGCGGAAATTATTTTGAAGAAAATAAATTCTCAAATACCTGATACGCAATTACATTCATATATTTCATTAAAGGGCAATACTAAGGAAATAATCTCTAAATTGGGACAATTACTTAATGGAGTTTTGTTGGTAACTTCGTGCAATCCCGAACAAAAAGATAAAACTAAGGCCGATAATCCTGCGACTCTATTAAAGAATATGGAGGGTTCTCGTATTGCTTATATGATATGCAATCAGAAACAAAGCATTGTGGATTATAAAAACGTATTATTCACTCTCAACAACGCAAGAGAAAGCAAGGAAAAAACACTTTGGGCTTCTTATTTCGCAAGATTTTTCGGTAGTGAGATAACTTTGTATTACAGAAGTTACAAAGATTCTCTTTATCAAAAGCAATTAAATCTTAATCTTGCCTTTGCGAGGAAAATGTTGGGACAATTCAATATTATTCCTTCAAATTACAAAAGCGAAGACAGAAAAACGCTATTGGATTTGCAAGCTTTGAGTTATGCAGAAGCCAATAATTATGGTGTAGTCATTTGTCAGACAACCAAAGATAAAAGTTTCTTTGATAAAATTAAAGGCTTGGATGAAGTAAAAGTGCTTAAAAATTTAAAAGATAGGCCGTTACTGTTTTTAAATCCAAGAGAAGATTTATTAGTTTTATGTGAATAAGGTATGTTGTATTTAATTATTTTTTTAATTCTTATCTATCTTGTATTTCGTGTTTTGACAACCGTTGTCATTCCACGATATACCTTGAAAAATGTAAAGAAGTATAAAGAGAAGTTTAAGAAAGAAAATCCCCATATTTTCAAAAAAGAAGACGAGAAAAAGTAAAAATTCTCGTCTTCTTTATTTATGGTTTATATCCATTTGATTAAAGGTAATTCCATTCTATATTGCATCAACGGATGTTTAGGATAAATCCTAAATGCAAAGTTATGTACTCCTGCCCTACTTGTTTTGATTTTTATTTCGTAATCTGCACGTTTGTTATTTACGGAAATCAATTCAAAAGGTGCGATTAGAGTATAGTCGTTTATTAGATTATTTTCTTTATCTGCGATTATCATTTCCACGCCTATGTGTTCTGCCTCTATACTTCCAAGACTTAGACTGAGTTTTGCAACAAATATATCATCTAAATCAAATCCTGCGTTTTCGGTATCGGGTATGTTTAGTTCAAGTAATTCAATGCTATTCCATAAACGCGACATTTTGATTTTCCATTCGGAATATTCTTTCGCAAGTTGTGCATTATTTTCACTAAATTTACGATAGCGCTCAAACATCTTATTATAAAATTTTTCATAATAATCGTCTAATTGTCGCTTCATTGTGAAATGTGGTGCAATAAGGGCTATTGTGTGTTTCATTCTTTCGACCCATTTTACCCTAATGCCGTTTTCGTCTTTGTAATTAAAGCAAGGGATGATTTCATTCTCGAAAATATTATATATCATCTCAGCATCGAAAGCATTTTGGTAATCATTAGATTGATAAGTCTGCTCTTCGCTTAACGCCCATCCAGCTTTGCTATTGTAACCCTCTGCCCACCAACCGTCTAATACGGAAAAATTAACCACACCGTTCATTATAGCTTTTTCTCCGCTTGTTCCAGATGCTTCTAATGGGCGAGTTGGAGTGTTTAACCATAGATCTACTCCGCTAATCAAGTGCTTCGCTAAATACATATCGTAGTTTTCCAAGAATATTATTTTGCCTACGAATTGTGGCATTTTGGAAATTTCTACAATGTGTTTGATTATATCTTGTCCCGCATTGTCTTGTGGATGTGCTTTTCCTGCAAAAATAAACACAACTCCTAAATCTACAATTTGTTTTAAACGTTCAAGATCTGAAAACAATAGATATGCTCTTTTATATGTAGCAAATCTTCTTGCAAAGCCTACTATGAATTTGTTTTCTGTAAGTTCGGCAACTGTTTGGAAATAAAGCTGAGGCTTTTCTGCCCTTCTTGTGAAATCATCTTTTAAATGATTTTTCACAAACTCAATAAGGGTTTTCTTTTCGTTGTTATGCGTGTTCCAAATCAAAGAATCGTCTGCTTCATATATCTTTCCCCAATATTCTTTGTAAAGGTTTAGCCAAGCCTTTGACGTCCATGTTGAATGATGTACGCCATTTGTTACATAATCTATATGCAATTCTCTTGGGAAATAGCCTTTGTAAAGATAGGAAAACATATTTCGACTTACTCTTGCATGAATTCGACTAACTCCATTCACATATTGAGAAAAATTCATAGCCAATACACTCATAGAAAATTTAGCTTCCTTATTGTCGTTTTCCTTTCCAAGGGAATAAAACTCGTCCCAACTTAAATGAAGTTGGTTGGCGTAATACCCTAAGTAAGTTCGCATCAATTCTTCCGTAAAGACATCGTGTCCTGCTGGCACAGGAGTGTGTGTAGTGAATAAGGTGCTACTTCTAACTAATTCTTGGGCTTGCTTAAATGTAAAAGATTTTTTTTGAATGTAAGAACGCATCCTTTCAAGGCTTGAAAAAGCGGAGTGTCCTTCATTGTTGTGATATAAAATCACAGGTAGATTTAATTTTTCTACTAACTTAACTCCTCCAATTCCTAAAAGGATTTCTTGTTTCAGACGATTCTCCCAATCTCCTCCGTAAAGCTGATTGCTAATCATTCTATCCTCGGCATTATTCTCCTCTATGTCGGTATCAAGCAAATAAAGCGGAATGCGTCCTACGTCGCAACGCCATATTTTTGCGTAAATGTTTCGTCCTGGAAAAGCAATGGTGATTTTTCTCCAAAATCCGTTTTCGTCTTTCTCGGCTTGCAAAGGTAGGTGTGAAAATTTTTGAGGATATTGTGCTGATATTTGATAACCTTCTTTTGTTATTTGTTGTGTGAAATAGCCATTTCTATAAAGTAATCCAATACCTATCATATTTTTGTTAGAGTCGCTTGCTTGTTTTAGGTAATCTCCTGCAAGCATTCCTAAGCCTCCGCTAAATATTTTTAAGGTGTCGTGCAATCCAAACTCCATACTAAGATAGGCAATCATGTCGCCTTCTTTTTCTTCTGCCTTTTGAATATAGTCATTGAAAGATTGTTCTACTTTATTTATTTTTTCTGTAAATTCTTTGTCGTTTAAAAGGTCGTTTATCTTTTCTTTGGATAATGATTCTAATAGATGAATAGGTGAACGTTCGTATTTAAGGAATTTTTCCTTGTCAATATATTCAAATAATTCGTAAGCATCGCTATTCCACGTCCACCAAATATTTTTACTCAATGTTTGAAGAAATTCTAATTTAGATGGTAGTTTTTGTTTTACAAGTATCTTTTTCCAAATAGGTGATTCGCCCCAAAAGATTTGTTTATTGAAATTATTAGAGCACGCTTGTTTATGACTAAATTTTTCTTTTCTTAATTCAACTTTTTGCAAGGCTTTGTCGTAAGCTTCAAAATAATTGTCAATCAGCTTATCCCAAACAACATTGTTTGATAATTCTATTGCTTTTGCTTTTAATTGTTTGTTGGTTTTATCATCGTGTTTTAGGAAGTCTAATATTATTTCTTTTATCTTATCAATGCAGTCTTGGGTGTTATCGTCTGTGCGTTCGATAACGTTGAGTGCTTTGTCTAAATTGTAGTTTTGGTTTTGCATCCAAAGACCAAATCCTGCTAAGCTTGTTGTTATGCTTGGAACTCCAAAGGCTAAGCTTTCCATTGGCGTATATCCCCATGGTTCGTAATAAGATGGGAAAATGGATAGGTCAAATCCTGTGAGAAAATCAAAGTATGGAATGTTTACAAGTCCATCTTTTCCGTCTAAATAGTAAGGTAGAAATATTATTTTTACTTTGTCTTTTTCTGTGTTGTAGAGTTGGTTGTTTTTTATTTCGTTTAATATTGCGTCTTTTTGTTCATCTACATTGTAGGCTGGCACTGCAATTATTGCTACTATGTCTTTGCTAAGTTTTGTTTTATTTACTTCACCAAGTGCTTTAATAAATACATCTATTCCTTTGTTTTTGAATTCGTAACGGCCAGAGTTTATGATTAAAAAGGCGTCTTGCGAAATTTTAGTAAGGGTTAGTTTTTCTGCTATTGTGATTATTTTTTGGCGAGAGGTGGTTGATATTTTTTCGTAGTCGGTTCCTTTTGGTACAAAGGCGTTTTCAAATCCGTTTGGTGTGATTTGGTTTGCTGATTTTTTGAAAAATTGTTCGCATTCTTTGTTTGTGATTTCGCTTACTGTGGTGAATACATCTGCATTTAAGGCTGAGAGTTTTTCCATTGAGTATTTGGCTCTCATATTAAATTGTTGTGCTATTTTATCACCTTCGTAATATTTTAAACTGCTGTATAAAGACATATTATTGCCTGCTAAGCAACGCCCTAATACGCTTGCGTGAGTTGTGAAGGCGGTTGCTATTTGTGGACAATGTTTTTTTAGATATAGTATGCCACTTCCTGTCATCCATTCGTGGAATTGGGCAAGTATTTTGTCGTTTGCATCGACATGGAATTCGTAATAGTTTTCTATTATCTTTGCAGCGGCGTAACCAAATAGGCATGGCTCTATATAATCCCAACTTCCGGTGAGGCTATCTAAGCCATATTCTTCCCAAAAGTCAGAGAAAATTTCGTCTTTTTGAGAAAAGTATTGTGTGAAATCGACTAAGATAACTGTTGGCTCTCCAATAATTTTCCATTTTCCGACTCTAAATCTCAATCCTTTTGATTGTGCGTATTGTTTCCAAGATTTGAATTTGCAATTGTCTTCTTCAAATTCTTGATTTTGGCATTTGTCTTTGCATATGTCGGGACCTATTAGTATTAAATTGTCTTTTAATTTTTCTAATAAGGTCTTTGCTTTGGTGGATACAACAGTGTGAATGCCGCCTACCTTATTGCATACTTCCCAACTTGTTTCGAATAAATAATCAGGGTAGTTCATTTTCTTATTTTATGTTCTTCATTCTACGACTTGCTTTTTCGTAGCCTTGTTTCAAGTCTTCAAATATTTCAGCAACGCTTTTGTGTTCGTTTAATAGGCTTGCAACTTGTCCGATTTCTAATTCTCCTTCTTGCAAATCGCCTTCGAACATTCCTTTTTTGCTTCTTCCTGTTCCAATTAGTTGTAATAATTCTTCTTTGCTTGCTCCTGAGGCTTCGGCTTGTGCAACTGATTCAAAGAATCCGCCTTTTAATAATCTTGTTGGCGAGAGTTTGCGGAAGAATAACATGGTATCGCCTTCCTTAGAGTCGATAACAGCTTGTTTAAATACGTCATGGGCAGAAGATTCCTTGCTTACAGCGAATGCAGAGCCGATTTGAACTCCTTCTGCTCCAAGAGATAGCATTGCAAACATTTGTTCTCCGCTTGCAATTCCGCCAGCTGCTATTACAGGTATTTCAACGGCGTTTGCTATTTGCTGAATTAAAACAAGGGTTGTCGTTTCTTCTTTTCCGTTATGCCCTCCTGCTTCAAAGCCTTCGGCAACTATTGCATCGCATCCGGCAGATTGTGCTTTTAATGCAAATTTTTCGTTAGCAACTACATGAACGACTTTTATGCTGTTATCTTTTAGTTTTTGAGTATATAGAGCGGGATTTCCGGCCGATGTGAATACCACAGGGACTCTTTCCTCTATTACTTTTTCTATATGAGTTGCGCTATTAGGATTCATAATTGGAATATTAACTCCGAAAGGCTTGTTTGTAGCTTGCTTAGTTTTTCTAATATGTTCCACTAATAATTCAGGGGACATCGAACCTGCTCCAAGCAACCCTAATCCCCCTTGATTACTTACGGCAGATGCCAATTCCCAACCGCTACACCATACCATACCTCCTGAAATAACAGGGTAATCTATTGAAAACAATTCTGTAACTCTCGTATTCATGTTTTTATCTCTTTGATTTATTATTTTTTTTCTTAGCTTTTTTAAAATATTTCTTAGCTTTTTTTTCTTAATCCTAAGACTTAATTTTCTGCAAAAATAAAACAATTCTATGTATCATAAGTTCAAAAAAACATAAAAAACTTTGCCTATATTATATTTATTTGTAATTTTGGGCTTTGAATTAAATAAAAAAATTAAACATAGACTAAGTAATATGAAGAAAACAACTGTCTTTTTAGCATTAGCTATATTATTCTCAATCAACCTATTTGCTCAACAAGGAAGGGATTGGAGAACAGGTAAATGGCATAGAAATTTTCCAGAACATTTGATGACTATTCACGTTTCATCAACCCAAATGGCATCTCAACAAAGTATTACCAACCCTTGGAGTGTTGGATTGAACGTTGGGTATCAAAATAGAATAAGACCATACAATAAGAAAAATCAAGTATCACTTGGTTGGGGATTTTACTCAGGCGTTTTATATTATCCTGGATTGGATATAAAACATAACGCAGTAGGTTCTCAATATGAAGTAGATTTCGGAAGCTATAAGTCATATGCTTACATACCTGTGATGCTTAATGCGGTAATGTATATAACTACTCGTCCAACTGCAAGCTTATTTATCGATTTAGCGGCAGGGGGAAATATTATGTTAGGACAAAAAGATTTCGCTTTGGGACAAAATTACATATATGTACAAAAGGACCCTGCTAATTCGGTAAAGGTTACTAATTTTATTCCAACTGCGAGATTATTGTTTGGTTTTATGACAGAGCTAACACCAAATATGCGTTTTAGAGGTAGCTTTGGTATTCAATATGAAATGGGTTATACCGACGAATACTCAGGATATTATTTGAATGGTGGATATATAGAAAGAGAAACTGTATTATCTAATGACCCATCAATAAGTACAGTTGTAGAATTAGGTATAGCATATTCTCTTTAATAAAATGTTATGCACTTATTTTATACACCAGACTTAGAACTTGATAAAGGAGAATATTATTCTTTAAGCAAAGAAGAATCCTCTCATTGCGTTAAAGTATTAAGACTTAGAGAAAAAGATACAATCTGCCTTACCAATGGTACAGGCAGATTTGTTTTTGCAGAGATTACCGATGCTACTCCAAAATCATGTAGCTTTATAGTTAATGAAGTAAAGGATGATTATGGCAAAAGAAACTATCGCATACATATAGCAGTCGCTCCTACTAAGAATATGAACAGAATAGAATGGTTTGTAGAGAAAGCAGTAGAGATGGGTGTGGATAAGATTAGTTTCTTTACAAGTGAACATAGCGAAAGAACTGTTGTAAAAAGAGAACGCATAGAAAAAATAATGGTTTCTGCCCTTAAACAATCTTTAAAAGCCTATATGCCAGAGTTAGATGAAACTATAAATTTTAAAGACTTAGTAAAGAATTCGCAAGAGTCTAAGAAATTTATAGCATATTGTAAACCTGAGGGAAGAACAAGTATAAAGGAATCCTATAATAAAGAAGAAGATGTTTTAATCTTAATTGGACCAGAAGGAGACTTCTCAGAAAATGAAGTTGCCTTTGCAATAGAGAACGGATTTAAAACAATAACATTAGGAGAAAGTCGTTTAAGAACTGAAACTGCGGCATTGTTTGCTCTACAAGGTATTCATTTTGTAAATATGTAAGAATGAAAATTAGAATTTTATACATAGTTATAAGTTTATTTTTGTTTTATCAATCTCATTCACAAACAAGTATTGCTTTGTTAAAATATAATGGAGGTGGGGATTGGTATGCAAACCCTACATCTTTGACTAATTTAATAAAGTTCTGTAATGAAAATATTCAAACAAACCTTTCTGAAAATTATCCTACGGTAGAGGTTGGGAGTAGTGAAATATTTCTTTATCCTATCTTACATATGACGGGACATGGTAATGTGGTATTTAGCCAACAAGAAGCAGAAAATTTACGAAACTATCTTATTGGTGGAGGTTTTTTGCATATAGATGATAATTATGGTATGGATAAATACATAAGAGGAGAAATGATGAAAGTTTTTCCTGAATTAGAATGGGTAGAGTTACCTTTCTCCCACCCTATCTATCATCAAAAATATGAATTCTCAAATGGATTACCTAAAATTCATGAACATGATAATAAAACTCCACAAGGATTAGGTTTGTTTTATGAAAATAGATTGATATGTTTTTATTCCTTTGAATGTGATTTAGGAGACGGTTGGGAAGATGAAGGGGTGCATAACGATCCTTATGAAAATAGATTAAAAGCCTTAAAAATGGGTGCGAATATAGTTCAATATGTATTTATGCAATAAAGAAAAAAAGATATGGGATTTGATTTTAAAGAAATTTTAACTGCCTTTATGGTCTTGTTTGCCGTAATAGATATTACAGGGTCGGTACCGGTGATAATAGATTTAAGAAGTAAATCTAAAAAGATACATGCTGGGAAAGCAGCTCTAATATCTTTTGGATTAATGCTTATCTTTCTTTTTGTGGGTGAAGCTGTTTTAAAATTTTTCCATGTAGATGTTCACTCCTTTGCAATAGCGGGAGCAATAATCTTAATAGCTATTGCAATAGAAATGACATTTAATGTAGAATTATTTAAAAACGATGGACCAACTGAAAATTCTACAATAGTACCTTTGGTATTCCCTCTCATAGCGGGCGCAGGTGCTTTAACAACAGTTTTATCTTTAAGAGCGGAATGCGAAACTATCAACATTATTATTGCAATTGCACTAAATATGTTATTTGTTTGGTTTGTGATTGCTAAGGTTAATTGGGTAGAACGAATACTTGGAAAAGGTGGTATTTACATCCTAAGAAAATTTTTTGGGGTTATATTATTAGCAATGAGTGTTAAACTTATTGTATCTAACTTAATTCCTTTAATTTCGTAGAAAAAACAATAATAAACAAAGAATATACTCTCGATTATGCAACGTAAATGGACAAAGAACGCACAACAAATTATTGAAAATTCACGAGGTGAAGCCATAAGATTAAGAAATCAATATATCGAGTCTGAACATCTTATTCTTGCTATATTGAGATTGCCTCAGTGTAGGGCAGCAAATATTATAAATCAACTATGCCATGATGTAGAAAAGCTAAAACAAGATTTAGAAAACTCGCTTTTAAGTAGTAGTATAGAAACAACTGCTTACGAAACACCTGATGAAATTTCTTTTTCAGAGGATTGCGATGTTGTAATCAAGGCAGCGAATATAGAAGCTATGAAATTGAATAGTAATTTCATAGGGACCTTCCATTTATTGTTAGGAATATTTTTCAAAAGTGGTAATTCAGCGGCAGAAATCTTAAAACAACATGGTATAAACAAAACAAATATAAATAAACCCTTTCCTGACGGAAGCATAACTATAAAGGTAACAACAAAAGAAGTGAATGACGTTTTATCAAGAAAAGACTTGATAAATAATATAGAAGAATTCTTTAACGATATTATGCTTTCGGAAGAAAATTCAAATGTAAGACCATTGGAAACTACTATTCCAGTGGAGGAAGATGAAGTAAAGAATTCTGATACTCCTTTTTTAAATTCTTTTGGTAAGAATTTAACGGAAGCAGCTAAAAACAAAATCTTAGATCCCGTAGTTGGAAGAGAAAAAGAGATAGATAGAATTTGCCAAATTCTTAGTAGGCGTAAGAAAAACAATCCAATACTTATTGGAGAGCCAGGTGTGGGAAAAAGTAGTATAGCAGAAGGTTTAGCAATCAAAATAGCAAATGGAGATGCTCCTTATACTCTTTCTAAAAAGATAATATATACATTAGATTTAGCCTTAGTAGTAGCAGGAACTAAATATAGAGGACAATTTGAAGAAAGAATAAAAGGTTTAATAGCAGAGTTAGAAAGAAATCGCAATATAATACTTTTCATAGACGAAATACATACAATTGCAGGTGCTGGAAATTCGGAAGGAGGCTTAGATGCGTCAAATATATTCAAACCTGCATTGGCACGAGGCGAAATACAATGTATTGGAGCTACGACAATAGAAGAATATAGAAAGTATATAGAAGCTGATGGTGCGTTAGAAAGAAGATTTCAAAAGATATTCATAGAGCCAACAACAGAAGCAGAAGCTCTACATATACTAAAAAATATCAAACACAAATACGAAGAGTATCATAAAGTGAAATATACAGACAAAGCCTTAGAGGCGTGTGTATCTCTTTCGCAAAGATATATTACAGATCGTCTATTGCCAGATAAAGCCATAGATGTAATGGATGAAACTGGTGCTTCAAAACATGTAAAGAACGTAAAAATATCAGACAAGCTAAAAGAAATCCAAGAGGAAATTAACAAAGCAAAACAGGAGTTGGTAGCATGTTCTATACAAAGAGCTTTTGAACAAAGAAGTCAAATACTAAAACAAATTGATGCTTTAAAAGAAGAATATAAAAAAGAAGAAACACTTTGGGAAAAGCAAGTTTCGGACAATCTTGTTGAAATAACAGAAGAAGATATTGCTACAACAATATCTCTAATCAGTGGAGTAAGTATAGAAAAAGTAAACAAGAGCGAAACAGAGAAGCTGCTTAAAATGGAAGATAAGCTAAAAGGTATAGTAATTGGCCAGGATAAAGCAGTAGAAAAGGTTTCCAAAGCAATAAAACGTGCAAGAGTTGGTTTAAAAGACCCATATAGACCAATAAGTTCGTTTATGTTTGTTGGACCAACGGGAGTTGGAAAGACATTGTTAGCAAAAGAAATGGCGAAATACCTATTTGATTCAGAAGATAACTTTATCCGTATAGACATGAGCGAATATATGGAGAAATATAGTGTATCTAAACTAATAGGTTCGCCTCCTGGTTATGTGGGCTATGAACAAGCAGGGCAATTAACCGAAAAAGTAAGACACCATCCTTATTCTATTGTGTTGTTTGACGAAATAGAAAAAGCACATGAAGATGTTTATAATTTATTACTACAAATTCTTGATGAAGGTCAATTAACCGATTCAGCAGGACGTAAGATTGATTTTAAGAATACGGTAATTATTATGACATCTAACGTAGGCAGCAGAAAATTAAAAGACTTTGGCACAGGAGTTGGCTTTTCTACGAATGCGGTGTTAGGAAATAAAATATCAGCTGAGCAAAATATAATAGATAAAGATTTGAAACAAACTTTTGCGCCTGAGTTTTTGAACAGAATTGACGAAATGATATATTTCAATTCTTTGAATAGCGACCAACTAATTCAAATAATAGATTTAGAAATTGATAAGCTAAGGAAAAAAACAGATGCTTTATCGCTAAATTTAGAAGTAAAAAAATCTGTTAAAGAACATATAATAAACACTGTCTCAGATTTACATTACGGAGCGCGACCTTTGAGAAGAGCAATACAAAACTTAATAGAAGATAAACTATCAGATATACTATTAAATAACCAAGATAGCGATAAAACTAAGATAGTTATTACTCTTAATAAGGAGAAAGAAATCGACATAACTTTAAAGTAGAAAAATCGTGAAAAGAATAAAATACTTTTTTGAAGATTTTGGAAGTTATATTTTGCTAATGAAAGAAGTTTTTCGTTGGCCTCAGAATATGCATATATTCAAACGCAAATTGCTTTTCGAGATACGAGAATTAGGATTAGATTCAATACTAATCGTATTCTTAGTATCCGTCTTCGTAGGTGCAGCAGTGGTAATTCAACTGCTTATAAATCTTCAAAATCCTATATATCCAGATTGGATATATGGTTATTCTGCACGCAAAACTATGATGTTAGAGTTCTCTCCTACTATAATTGCGCTTATCTTAGCAGGAAAATGTGCTTCAAAGATAGCATCTGAACTTGGAACACAAAGAATCACAGAACAAATCGATGCCTTAGAAGTCATGGGTGTGAATACACCGTCTTATCTTATTCTACCAAAAATCATAGCTTGTATGATAACCTTCCCTTTGCTTATAGTAATGAGTATTTTCGTTTCTATATTGGGAGGAGCTGTTGGAGCGCTATCAATAGGCACGTTATCAATGTATGAATATGTAGATGGATTGCGATTAGAGTACACAAACATGGACTTAATCTTTGCCATCGTTAAAATTTTTGTTTATTCCATTATTATTTCAACTATTGCATCATATAGAGGCTATACATTAAAAGGTGGCTCCGTAGAAGTTGGAGTACAAAGTACAAAAGCAGTTGTACAAAGTAGTATTATAATAATGATTTTTGACTTAATAATCACTAATCTCTTTATGTAAAAATCACTTAATATGATAAGAGTAGAAAACCTATCGAAATACTTTGGAGAAAAAAAGGTATTAGACAATATTAACACTGAATTTGAGACAGGGAAGTGCAATCTCATTATAGGAAAAAGCGGAAGTGGAAAAACTGTTTTAATGAAATGTCTTGTGTCTTTATACACTCCTGATGAGGGATTTATACATTTTGACGATAGAATATTAAGACATCTTAATAAAAAGGAAAAAGTCAATCTCAGAAAGGACATTGGTATGCTTTTTCAAGGCGGAGCATTGTTTGATTCAATGAATATAGAAGAGAATGTAATGTTTCCGATCAGAATGTTTCAACGTTCCGATTATAAAAGCATGAAAAAAAGAGTCGATTTTTGCTTAGAAAGAGTAAACCTTAAAGGAATAAATAAACAATACCCTTCTGAAATAAGTGGAGGTATGCAAAAAAGAGTTGCAATCGCAAGAGCAATAGCAACGCAGCCCAAATACCTTTTCTGTGATGAGCCAAACTCAGGTTTAGACCCCCAAACATCAATCGTAATTGACCAGTTGATAAAAGAAATCACACACGAATACAATATAACCACAGTTGTAAATACTCACGATATGAATTCTGTAATGGAAATAGGGGAAAACATAAACTATATACATCAAGGGAAATTGTGGTGGAAAGGAAACTTAAATAATGTGCTTAATACGGATAATAAAGAGTTAAATGACTTTATTTTTTGCACAGCCTTAACCAAACGATTAAAACAAAGTCAAATATGAATACAATAAAAAAACATAGAGCTATAATGATAATGAAACGCACGTTACAAGTTCTTGTAACTGCTATTATCATTGTTTTGGCGTTTCCAAACAAAACAGGATTTAAGTACGAATTTACATCTGGCAGTCAATGGAAACACGAAAGCTTAATCTCGCCAATAGATTTTCCTATCATAAAAACAGAAAAAGAACTTGAAAAAGACAAAAAGCAAATTACAGAATCGCGTAAGTTTTACTATCAAAAAGATAATAAAATAGAAGATAGTATTTATTCTGTTATAATAAACACCCAACAACTCTCAAATAGAGAAAAAGAACTTATAAAAGAACAACTAAAAAAAATATATTCCATAGGTATATTACAAAAACATGAACTAACAAAACACGATCTTCCTATTGTAATCATAGAAAACAATGTAGCAAAAGAATACGAACAAGAAGAATTGTTAAGCTTAGAGCAAGCACAACAACAACTTACAAAAATAACTAACAAAAAAGAAATAGTTAATCTACTACAACCCAATATTATTTACGACGAAACCACTACCAATAACATATTACAAGCCGAATTACAAGCAATTTCTCACAATAAAGGCTTGATTAGTCAAGGAGAACAAATCATTAGTAAGGGCGAAGTAATAACACTAGAAAAAAATCAAATATTACAATCATTTAAACATGCCTTTGAAGGAAGCAATATAGGCGAAAATAATTATCTAACTATATTTTTAGGTAGATTTTTACTTGTTGGTATCACACTTTTGGCAATGATGTTATTTATTAACCACAATAGAGCCGACATCTTCCCAAATGATAGAAAAGTATTACTTATTCTCTTTGTTGTGCTTTTTATTTGTTGTGTGATGGCTTTCATTATACATATCAATCCAAAGTATATCTATGCAGTACCTGTATGTATTGTTCCTATTATCATAAAAACATTCTTTGATACAAAGACTTCCTTATACGTTTTCTTAGTTTCAAATATCATAATCGGTTTTGCGGTACCTAATAGCTTTGAATATGTGTTTTATCAGTTAATTGCAGGAATTATAACCATAGTAAGCGCAGAAGGTACTACAAAACGCTCAAACTTTTTGCTTACTTCCCTCCTTTTATTTATTACTTACGCATTGATTTATATCGCACATAATCTTATGCAAAACATAGAAATTACTTCAATCGAAACAGATATAATTTTAATGTTTGCACTTAATTCTATAATGATACTATTTGCTATACCTTTTATATTCATTCTTGAAAAAATCTTTGGACTTATTAGTAATTATTCAATAATAGAATACACCAATACTAACACAAAAATTCTTAGAGAACTATCTGTAAAAGCACCAGGTACGTTTCAACATTGTATTCAAGTAGCAAACTTGGCAGAAGATTTAATATTGGAAATTGGTGGCAATGCAATGTTAGTTAGAGCAGGAGCTTTACATCACGATATAGGTAAAATTGCTTTGCCAATGTTTTTTATAGAAAATCAAAATACAGGATTTAATCCTCATAACGAACTAAAATATGATGAATCTGCACAAGCGATAATTTCTCACGTAACAAACGGAGTTAAACTCGCATATAAATATAAACTACCTGAACCAATAATAGATTTTATTCGTACTCACCACGGTACAAGCAAAACAAAATATTTCTATAATAGACAATTAGCCGAATTTCCCGATAAACCAATAGATACTACCTTGTTTACATACAACGGACCTCGTCCTTTTTCAAGAGAAACAGCTGTTGTGATGATGGTAGATGCCGTAGAAGCTGCTTCTCGTTCGTTGAAAAATCATTCAGAAAGCGAGATTAGTAAATTGGTTGATAACATTATAAACTCACAAATCGCAGACGAGCAATTCTCTAACTCAGATATTACTTTTAAAGACGTAGATAAGATAAAATCTCTATTAAAGAAAAAACTACAAAGCATATATCATGTACGCATTGAGTACGAAATAGCTAAAAAACAATAAGATAATGGAAGCGATGATATTTGCAGCGGGATTAGGCACACGTCTATATCCCCTAACCAAAGACAAACCAAAAGCATTGGTAGAAGTAGCTGGCAAAACTCTTTTAGACCGTTGCATAGAAAAAGTAATAGCGGCTGGATGTAAACATATTGTAATAAATGCTCATCATTATTCGGAGTTAATAGAAGACTATATTTCACGACACAATTACTCGGCAGATATTTATTTAAGTTTAGAAAAAAAACTCTTAGACACAGGCGGCGGAATCAAAGAAGCAAAAAAATATTTCACAGGAAAAAAAAACGTTCTCTTACACAATGTGGACGTCATCTCGGAAATAAATATTTTAGAGATGCAAAAGCATTTAGAGGATAGTAAATCGCTTGCAGTATTAGCCGTAAGTCAAAGAAAAAGTTCAAGACAACTTCTTTTTAATCAAGAAAACCAACTTTGCGGTTGGCAAAATACACAAACGAATGAGGAAATAATTACAAGAAATCAAAGTCCTTTAACTCCATTAGCATTTAGTGGAGTACATATCGTAAGACCTGATTTTTTAGAACTAATGCCAGAAGAAGAAAAGTTTTCGATTATCAATCATTATCTTACACTTTCGAAAACCAATGTTTTATCTGCCTTTAAGCATGAAGGCATTATGTGGTATGACCTCGGAAAATACGAACAAATCTCAGAAATAGAATCACAAATAATCCGAAATTATATTTAAGAAGTAAAAGAAATAAATTCTTAAATTGCTTGTAATAAGTAAAATGCTTTACATAATTCCAAATAACATGGAATTGATAAAGTGTTTTTGAAGACCAATTAAACCATTGTGGCTTAAAATAATATACTTCGTATCTTTTAATAGAATTTACCTTACGAGAAGCATTTCCATCCGCACTATCCAATCGGTAAAATGAAGTAATCATATCTGTTTTTGCAAAACAAAAATGTTCAAATAGCCTTGCCCATAAATTAGTATCCTCTCCTTTTATTAAATCTTCCCTAAAAAATCCTACTTTTGCGAAACACGAAATATGGACTACGGCAGTTGAAGAACAAATTACTTGCTTTGCATTTAACCAATCTGAGTATAAATCTTTTACAATATAGTGATTAAACTCTTTCTTTACCGATTGCAATTTCTTTTCTACCCCTTCGTTATCATCAAACGCTTCGATAGAAGAAGATAACACCAAAGCCAAAGGCTCGCTCTTTGCAAGATTTACTATTGTCTCTAAATGCCATTCTGCCCATACGTCATCGCCATCTAAAAACGCAATCCAAGTATTTTTAGCCAATCGTACACCTGTATTTCTCGCAGAACTAACACCGCCGTTTTCCTTTTCAATTAAACGTATTCTTGAATCTTCAAATTCTCTGATGATATCTACACTACCATCTGTGCTTCCATCATCTACAATCAATAATTCAAAGTCTTTATACGTTTGATTAAGAACGCTTTTTATACATTCTTTTAAACTATTTCTTTTATTGTAAAGAGGAATGACAACAGTGAATTTCATAAGGGCTTTATCTTTCCAGACAATCAATTAAAAAATCTTTGCTTTTATTAACTAATATAGATAAACGTTTTCTTACTATTTCGTAATCTATTTCTTTACTCAATATTTCATTGAATGAAGAAACGTTATCAATGTTTTCTATTAGTCTGTCTTCTAACCCCAAAGCCGATAGTAAAGATAAAAATCTTGAACTACCTCTTTGTTTGTTTAAAACTACTAAAAAAGGTTTTTCAAACACGATAGAAAACACCATTCCATGAAAACTGTCTGTTAAAACAAATTTTGCATCATAAAATCCTTTTAACCATTTTTCCACAGCAGGGAATTCTTCTCCTTCATTAGCCATAACACTAAATGCAGTCAAAGATTTGCTATCTTCAATGTAGTTAATCAGGTTTTCTTTCTCCTCAGAATAATCTAATATGTAAGTCATAAAATTGCCTTCACTCTTTTCTGTTTCATAATCTTTAAAAAGAGAAATATAATCTTCTTTTGAAAGCAATAAAGTTGGGTCAAGCACCCATTCAGCCTTAATATTAAGATTTTCTTTACATAAATCAACAGCATCTTTCTCTCTAACAGAAACTGCTTTGAACTTCTTAACCAATTCTTTTAAATGAGTAGTTTTTTCTTCGTTAAATTGCCAATGACTTAATCCGAAAGAAGCAGCATAAGAGAACACTTTCTTATCATCTTGCTTTAAAAAGTCGCAAAAATAGCTTTCAACTCTTCCGTAACTCTCTCTCCAAACTTGGTCAGAGCCTATAATAAATGTATCAAAGCGGTCAAGCATTTCTTTTGTTGGAGAAAGACTACCGTTAAAGAAGTCCACCGTATCAATTCTCTTGCGAACAAACTTAGAAGTGTTAGCACAAATCTTTTGCCATGAGCTTTCGGTTGGATAAAAAGGAGAAGGATTAACAGTTTTACGTCCTAAAACATAGTAAGCCACAACCCTTTTAACCTTATCTACACACTTTTGGTAAGGAGATAAAAATCTGCGAGGAAATTCATCAGTTACCACATCGTAATTCATTGTTTTTAAACACTTCTGCAAAGCAAAAGCCTGTAATAAGCATCCATAATTATGCCATAATGGTTGAGTTAAAATACAAATCTTTCTACTTTTCATAAGGATTATTCATTCACTATTATATAGTCAAGCCTTCCTGGATTGATGTCTAATATTTCTACATTATTTGGTATATTGGAATATTTCACTCTTAACTTCTTTTTGTTATGTATGTCTTCCGTGCAAAGAACATAAATGTAGAAATTCTCAGGATTAACATTTTTATAATCTTTTATAGGCAATCGATATTTTACTTTAACCTTTGACGGAAACAACTTTACATCTTCTTCTATACCTTGCTTTACAATATTTATAGGTAACTCTACAATATTTTCAGTAACCTCCTCTACATCTATTTTTATTGGAATATTAATAGGCTGAAAATATAGACCTTTATATTGTTGCTTGATTTCTATTGGTATTAAACTAATATGAGTTTTGTCAATATTAGATATATTTATATTTTGCGTGTAAAGGGTGTCTAAGTTGTCTAACAATTCTTTTTCTCCCTCTACTTTAACTTTATTAACTATCAACTCAGGCTCTTTTAGTATTCTATAAGAAGGTTTGCACTCGAAAATAGTCCTATTTATTACAGGTATTGTTTTCGAATACTTCTTTTGCCAATTAAGATATATTGTATCAGGAAGAATAGATACGGATAATTTTTCCATTCCCAAAGACTTGGAAACAGAAGCCTTTAAAAACTCAGACGCGAACTTTATTTCACCTTTTGCAACGTCTATTGGAAGATTATTTATGTCGAAATGTAATTGCTCTTTCTTTGTTTCAAAACCACTTCTGAATAAAAAATCAAATCCAGTTGCCTTAACCTTTACGATTATAACGCTATCCCTTGTATTATATATTTCATCGGGTTTAAGAGAGTTTTCAAATACAATCGGGATTCTAAAATCGTGTTGTCTATAATCGCTAAATGTAATAAAAACCCATAGCAAAAAACTGAAAGTTAAACACAAACTAATTGCCCTGAAACGAGTATTTTTCAGAAAGTTAGATATAATTGTTTTAAATCTATTTTTAGCCATGATAGTTTTTTATAAAAAAATAAGCGTCCACTAATTACATACAGAGGACGCTCACTTTTAATGTTTGCATTCTTATTTTTGTTGATTTACAACAGACATTGCTATTGATGCCTTTTCCATTTCTATTTTCACATCATGAGCAACTTCTAAAATAACAGTAGTTTCTTTTACATCTGCTATCTTTCCGTGCATTCCACCTATTGTTACAACATGTTGTCCCTTTTGAAGAGATTCTCTAAACTTCTTTTCTTCTTTTTGACGCTTTTGTTGTGGTCTTATCATGAAGAAGTAGAAAATAGCAATCATAAGTATTATCATTATAATACTGCTTGAAGCACTTGCTCCTCCTTGTTGCCCACCGGCCATCATTAAAATGTTCATTAAGTTCATGTCTTTTGTTTTTTATTATTTAGTTTATAAATTTCAATTCTTTAACGTACGTCAGCAATTATTCTCAATTTTGTTTTCGCAGGCGTAGTATTTGCATTAACTGTTACATCTTTTGTTATTCTCATGCCAGATGAGCCTTCCGAATCATACTTTACTGAAATAGTTCCTTGTTCTCCCGGAGCAATCTCCCCTTTTGGATAATCCGCAATGGTACAACCACAACTTGTATTTACTTCATATATTACCAAAGGATACTTTCCTTCATTAGTAAACACAAAACTACCTTGCACTACCTCACCTGCTTCAACATATTTAAAATCCAATTCTTTTTTATCAAACTTTATCACTGTCATATTTTCAATAACAGACGCATCTATCGTCTTCTTATCCTCTGTTTTGGAACAAGAAACAAATAATATTAAGCTTGATAATAGTAATGGTAAAAATCTTCTGCTCATTAGTTTTCTATATCTAATTCTTCGTTTTCTATTTTTCTTATTTTGCCAGCAGCTCTTAAATCAATTAAGAATCTATCCAATAAACCGTTTACAAACAACTTACTTCTATCGGTAGAAAATTCCTTAGCCATTTCAATATATTCGTTAAGCGTTACTCTGATAGGAATTTCAGGGCAATATACTAACTCAACTAATCCCATCTTTATTATAATGATGTCTAAAAAAGCAAGTCTCTCTATATCCCAATTCTCAATGTGCTTTTCAAATAAATTGTCAAACTCATCGTAATGATTAACACACTTACGGAAAAGGTCAAGTGCGAAATCCCTTGTTTCTTTCTCGTTACTATCAAACGATTTCACGATAGACTTAGAACAAGTGTCGCTCTTTTTAAACTCTTTTAAAAACTTCAAGAAAGAAAGTCCGATAAATTGAAAATCACTTTCCCAATAAAGCTTTAATTCCATAAGATAATCAAGGAAACTCTCATTTTTCAAAAGATAATTCTTCAATAACTGAACAATAACTCTTTTTTCATCATCATAAGTTACCTCAGGCTTAGCCATATATTCCTTATAAGATTCGGAAGCTTTAAACTTATTTAAAACTCTTTTTAATAAATCCCTTTGGTCTATCCAATTGATTTTTAATTTCTCAATAGCATTTGTCAAATCCACGTTTTCCGACAACTGTCTTAATAATTCGTTATTGACAAATCTCATATTAGGATTTTTTTCCTCCTCAGTAGGGAAAAATTTACCCTTTGCATCCTCAATTTGTGTTTCAGCAATATCTCTAATCTCTAATAAAGAAGAATAAAGGTAAACCTCTAAATCAAAAGTTTCTGAAATACTTTTACTTAAATCCTTTTCTGCAATATCCAAAGAAAGACCCTCTGTCATTTTGTATGCATATAACGCTTGCAGAACTTTTACTCGTAAGAAATGACGACTTAACATTTAGCTTTTTAGTTTTTTTCTTTTAATTTTGCAAAGATACGAAAAAATATATCAAACAAAGAGAATATTTCTTAAAAAGTATTATCTTTGCAACCTAAAATACGGAGAGATGCTCGAGTGGTTGAAGAGGCACGCCTGGAAAGTGTGTAAACGTCAAAAGCGTTTCCAGGGTTCGAATCCCTGTCTCTCCGCAAAAGAGGTGTAATTCGCCTCTTTTTTTATATCAGTCAATTTTCTATTACTTTTCTTTCGTATTGTAAATTTAAAAGATAAAAAAATATGGTTTTAACATTATTTTTATATTTTTGCATTTATAAACTTAAAATAAAAAGTAATATGAAAAAGATTTTATTATTTATTGTTTGTTGTGCGATGCTGGTTTCTGTATCTGCACAAGGGTTTCAAAGACATTCGCAAAGAAATGAAGAAAGAAAGACTTTGAATTTCCGTCCTGCTGAAAAGATGCTTACAACGGTAGATTACAATTATGCTTTGTCTTCTTACAACACTGATGACCTCTATATAACTTGTGAATATCATTATGATGCTTATCGTCGTTTAGTTGCAGTTCACGAAATTGTTCCTGCAGAATATGAATTGATAGATTCTATTCGTTACAACGAACAAAATCAAATGGTACGTCTTGATGGCTATCAGTTAATAGGGAATTCTTGGGTAAATGTCTATTATTTAGAATACACATACAATAATCAAGGTTTAATTGCATCACGTGCAAATTACAATAACTTTGGAGGAGAATTTGAATTAGGTGGTTTGTATGAATATTTCTATAACCCGCAAGGTCAATTAATAAGTACCGATTTAACAATGGGTGATATGCTTTTACAAATGGTAGAATATGAATACGCAAACGGTCTTTTGGCTACTGAAACATGGAGCTATGCTGAC
Organism: Candidatus Onthomorpha sp.; assembly: GCA_045644685.1. Classification (GTDB taxonomy): domain Bacteria; phylum Bacteroidota; class Bacteroidia; order Bacteroidales; family P3; genus Onthomorpha. The sequence goes on along the minus strand of JAZRHI010000030.1, from coordinate 148,236 downwards.
GATCCTTTTTCTTCTAATTCAACATTTACTGCTAATGAACGCATAGATTATTCATATAATGAAGGAAAATTAAGTCTTATTACATACAATGTGTTTGACGGATTTGAATGGAGTGTTTATGGCACAAGAACTTACACATACGATGCAGCAGGTAATTGCACTGAAGTACACGCATACGATGCTAATGAAAACGAAACTGAACGTTCTATTTTCACTTTTGATAATCGCCTTTTAGAAGAAACACTTATGCCTTGGACTCCAGAAATCACTCGTCCTGAAACCTACACAAATAAAAATATTTACAGACTTGAAGAATATTGGGCATTAGATGCAAACTTCACTTTACAATATGTATGTGATTATGAATACAATTATGTAGATATTGACGCAGTTGGTCTTGCCGATGTAAAAGAATTTCCTTTAAACATCTCTCCTAACCCAACTAAAGATGTAATCATTTTATCAGGATTAAAAGAAGGAGTTCATCAAATGGAGGTTATAGATATGGCAGGTCGTGTAATGATTACAGACAATATTACAAACAACGCTACAATCAACCTTTCAGACTTACAAAAAGGCTGTTACCTTGTAAAAGTAATGAATAACAACTCTGTTTACACAGCAAAAGTAATTGTTGAATAAACCTAAAAAAACGCTATAAAAACGAAGGGTGAGAGTTAAACTTTCACCCTTTATTTTTTTCTTAGAAAAATTCGAAAAAAGCAAAGAAAAAATTTGAAAAAGCTAAGAAAAAATTTTCTTTTTCTTTGACTTGTTATTTTGATTTTTTTATTTAATTTTGCATTAACAAAATTGTTAAACCATACTGTTAAAGAAAGAAAAGCTATATGCAAGAAGATAGAAGTGAAAAACAAACCTCGGAGCAACAAATACTTATTGCGGCGGAGGAAGAGTTTCTTTCCAAGGGATATAATGGTGCAAGGACAACTTCTATTGCTTCAAAAGCGGGTGTAACTCACGCAATGCTTCACTATTATTTTCGAACAAAGGAGCAACTTTTTGAGAAGTTTATCGCAAAGAAGATTCAAGAAATAAAGCCCTTAATGTTATATATTTTTGGAGAAGCAAACCTTCCTTTAAAAGAAAGATTAGAAAAAGCTATCTCTAAACACTTTGATTTTGTGGAAGAAAACGAAGGTCTTGTAAGGTTTTTGATAAACGAAATTATGCCTAATAAGGAGCGTTGTCAAATGCTAAAAAAACAATTGCAAGAGCTATTTGATGCAAGTCAAGAGTTGCAAGAGGAAATTGACCAAGCGGCTAAGAGAAATGAGATTGAGCATATAAATGTCATTACTTTATTTCAAACAATTCTTACCTTAAATATTTTCCCTTCCGTAATGAATAACTACATTTCAAATATTATGAATTTAGAAAGCGAGGAAGATATCGCAAAATACAAAGAAGAGCGAAAGAAAGAGAATATCAAAATAATAATGAAACGATTACAAAAAATTTAATTCTTATGAAAAAAATAATCACCTTAGGTTTTGTTTTGCTCGGTCTGCAACTTCATAGTCAAACTCTTGAAGAATGTCATAGGCTTGCAAAGGAAAACTATCCCGAAATAAAACGTTATGAATTGATTGACAAAAGCGAGCAATATAACATAAAAAATGCTCTTATGGCATGGGCTCCTCAAATCAACATTTCTGCACAAGCAACTTATCAATCGGCAAGCCCTACCTATCCCGAAGTCTTTAACACTTTTCTTGCTATGAATGGAATAGATATGCTTGGGATTGACAAGTTTCAATACAAAGCCGCAATAGATGTAAATCAAACTATTTGGGACGGAGGCTACTCAAAGGCAAATCTTGATATAGCAAAGGCAGATGCAAAGGCAGAAAGAAAACAAAATGAAATAGCCTTATACGATTTACAATCAAGGGTTAATGATATATACTTTGGAGTATTACTTTTAGAAGAAAGAAAGGCACAAACAGAAAACTTGATTGAGATTTTGGAAAGCAACCTTAATCGTATGAGGGTTTATCAAAGAAACGATATTGCAATGCAATCCGATGTTGATGCCATAGAAGTAGAGCTTTTGAGTGCGAAACAAAATCTTGCACAAATCACCTCCTCTCTTAAATCGTTTAGACAAATGCTTGAAATCTTTATAGGACAAAAGCTAAAAGACGAAAAACTACAACGTCCTGCAATGATACAAATTGCAAATCAAACATCAAATCGTGCGGAGCTTCAACTCTTTGACCTTCAAAAAGAAAAGTTATCTTCTCAACGAAAAGTCATAAATTCTTCCTTAATGCCACACTTTTCATTGTTTGGACAAGTTTATTATGGCTATCCAGGGCTTGATATGTTTAAATCAATGATAGAAAATTCGCCCGATTTAAACGCAATTGCAGGCATTAGAATGAGTTGGAACTTAGGAGGATTTTACACAAGGAAAAACTCTCTCAACAAAATCTCCATAGCGGAAAGGCAAATTGAAATTCAAAAAGATGTTTTCCTTTTTAACACCTCGTTACAACTTTCTCAAAACAATTCGGAAATAGAACGCTTAAAGCAAGCCTTAGAAGATGATGAGAAAATTATAGACTTGCGCCGTTCAATACGCATTGCGGCGGAGTCAAAAATGGAAAACGGATTGATAGATGCAACGGAGCTTTTACAAAAGATTAACGAGGAATCAATAAGCCTTATCAATCGTAGCCAACACGAAATAGAATTATTACAAAACATTTATAAAATTAAACAAACCCTTAATCAATAAGAATTATGAAAAAGATTATTTATATCATTGCAGGATTATGCTTGATTTCTTGCAACAAAACTAATAAATTTGACGCACAAGGCACATTTGAGGCAAGAGAAATAACGATTTCTTCTGAGGCAAATGGTAAAATCCTTAGCTTTCCTATTGAAGAAGGCATGGAAATAAAAGCCAATGAAACACTTGGGCAAATAGATACTATACAATTGCATTTTCAACGCAAACAACTCTCTGCACAACTCTCTGCTTTGCTCGCCTCACGCCCCGATACTCAAAAGCAAGTAGCCTCTTTACAAGAGCAAATCGCAAAACAAAAAAGCGAACTTAAAAGAGTAGAAAACATGTTGAAAGACAATGCGGCAACAAAAAAGCAATATGAAGATATAGAGGCGCAAATAAAAATTTTAGAAACTCAACTCTCTGCAACGCTTTCAACACTTAACAAAAACACTACTTCAATCAACGAAAATGCTCTTGCACTTGAAGCACAAATATCATCATTAGAGGATAGAATTTCAAAATCAAAAATCACCTCTCCAATCAACGGAACAATACTTGTAAAGTATGCACAAGAGGGAGAAACGACAGTAAGTGGCAAACCACTTTTAAAGGTTGCCGACCTTGAAAATATTTATATAAGAGCTTATTTTACAAGCGAGCAACTACCAAAAATTAAAGTAGGAAACAAAGTAAAAGTAATTGCAGACTTTGGAGCAGAAGAGCGATATGAGTATGAGGGAAAAATAACTTGGATTTCATCTCAATCGGAGTTTACTCCAAAAAGCATACAAACCGCAAATTCAAGAGCAAACCTTGTTTATGCCGTTAAAATTGCAGTTAAGAACGATGGACGCTTAAAATTAGGACTTTCGGGCGAAGTAATTTTGTAAGATGAATGCAATAGAGATTGAAAACATTTCAAAACAATTTGGCAAGGTTAAAGCCTTGGACGATGTTTGCTTAGAGGTAAAAGAGGGAGAATGCTTTGGGCTAATAGGACCTGACGGAGCGGGAAAGACAACTCTTTTTAGAATACTTACAACCCTTCTTTCGCCCGATAATGGAAAAGCAAGCGTTAATGGTTTTGATGTAAAGAGGGATTATTTAGAGATAAGGAAATGCGTAGGTTATATGCCTGGTAAGTTTTCTCTTTATCAAGATTTGTCGGTTGAGGAAAATCTTGAATTTTTTGCAGCACTTTTCAATACCAAAATCAAGGATTCTTATAGCCTTATTGAACCTATTTACAAGCAAATCGAACCTTTTAAAACTCGCCGTGCAGGAAAGCTTCGGGAGGTATGAAACAAAAACTTGCACTTTGTTGCGCGCTTATTCATTACCCAAAAGTGCTTTTTCTTGACGAGCCAACAACGGGCGTTGATGCGGTTTCGAGAAGTGAATTTTGGGATATGCTTGCGGGACTTAAAGCAAAAGGAATTACAATACTTGTTTCAACGCCTTATATGGACGAAGCATCAAGGTGTGAGCGTATTGCACTTTGCAATGAAGGGAAAATCTTAACTACAAATACACCTAAAAATATAGTAGATAGCTATAATGATGACTTATATGCAATAAGTGCCGATAATATGTTTGAATTGCTTTCTTTGTCGCGAAAAGTCAAAGGCGTAAAAGAATGTTATCCTTTTGGAGAAAGCCATCATCTTGTTGTAGAAAAGGATTTTGACAAAGAGTATTTCGCAAATGAGCTTAACCAAATAAAGAATCTACAAATCAAAAAAGCCTCTCCGAGTATTGAGGATATGTTTATAAAACTTATGAAGCGATGAAAGATATTGTAATTTCGGTAAAAGAAATAAGCAAGGTGTTTGGTGATTTTACGGCTGTGGATAAAATCAGCTTTGAGGTAAGAAAGGGAGAAATATTTGGCTTTCTTGGTGCAAACGGTGCGGGAAAAACAACGGCTATGAGAATGCTTTGTGGACTTAGTTTCCCAACACACGGAAGTGGAACTGTTGCTGGATTTGACATAAGAAAGCAAAGCGAGGAAATAAAGCGAAACATAGGATATATGAGCCAAAAGTTTTCGCTTTATAACAACCTTACCGTTTGGGAAAACATAAGATTATTTGCGGGAATCTATGGTCTAAGCAAGCAAGAGACAAAACAAAGAGCGGAAAACATATTTAAGCAACTTGATTTTGAGAAAGAAAGAAACACACTTGTAGCCTCACTCCCACTTGGTTGGAAACAAAAACTTTCATTCTCCATTGCAACAATACATAAACCCGAAATAGTATTTCTTGACGAGCCAACAGGAGGCGTGGACCCGATAACAAGACGACAATTTTGGGAAATGATTTATCAAGCCTCCAACGAGGGAACTACAATCTTTGTTACAACTCACTATATGGACGAGGCAGAATATTGTTCTCGCGTTTCCATTATGGTAGATGGGCAGATAAGAGCATTGGATACGCCAGCGAATTTGAAGAAACTTTACAATGCCGAATCTATGGACGAGGTTTTTAGACACCTTGCAAGAGAGGCAAAAAGAGGGGAATAAAACAATGAAGACAAACTTTTTATCATTTGTAAAAAAAGAAGCTTTACATATCCTACGCGATAAAAGGACAATGATGATTGTGCTTTTAATTCCTATTGTCCTTATGATACTTTTTGGATTTGCAATATCTACCGAACTAAACAACCTAAACGTTGCGGTATCTGTTCAAAAACATACGGAGGATATTAGAGGGAAAATAGAAAAGCTTTCAGCTAATCCTTATTTTACCTTTGTGGGCTATGTCAATCAAAAAGATGCGGAAACAATGCTTCGTAGCTCAAAGGCTGATGCGGTAGTTGTTTTTGACAATGAGGGAAAGATGCAATTTCTTTTTGACGCCTCAAACACCAATACCGCTATGTCAGGAAGCATTTACTTGCAAAGCGTAATGAGCGATGAGAATTTTTCTAATCAAGAACTATTTAATCTACATTTGCTTTACAACCCTCAAATGAAGTCGGCTTATAATTTCGTACCTGGCATAATGGGATTGATATTTATTTTGATTTGCGCAATGATGACCTCGGTTGCAATCGTAAGAGAAAAAGAAAGCGGAACAATGGAAGTATTGCTTGTCTCGCCTGTAAGACCCATTAAAATCATTCTTGCAAAAATGATTCCATACTTTGTAATCTCTTGTATAAACCTTACAACTATTCTATTGGTTTCAAGGTTTTTACTTGATGTTCCTTTAAGTGGTAGTTTATTTAGCATTATTTTCATTTCACTAATCTATCTTGTACTTTCTTTATCCTTAGGATTGCTTGTTTCCACCATATCTTCCTCACAAGTAATGGCACTTTTAATCTCTGCAATGGTGATGATGATGCCTATTCTTATGCTTTCGGGAATGATATTCCCTATTGAAAATCTACCAAGCGTGCTACAACCTGTGCCATACATAGTACCCGCAAAATGGTATATTGAGGCGATAAGAAAACTAATGATTATGGGATTGCCAATCACGGCCGTAACAAAAGAAATACTTATACTAATTCTTATGAGCGTTGTATTAGTATTTGTTTCTTTAAAGAAATTTAATGACAAACTTGATTAAAACACAATGAAACAATTATTCATACTTTTACAAAAGGAGTTTATACAAATAAAACGCGACCCTTTCATATCGAAACTAATTATAATGTTCCCTATTTTAGTAATGCTTGTTATGCCTTGGGTTACTACAATGGACATTAGAAACGTTTGCGTTACCATTGTAGATAAAGACAATTCCTCCCTTTCTCGTAGAATGACAAGTGATATAAAAGCATCGGAATACTTCACACTCACCCCTTCTGCCTCCTCATACAACGAAGCAAAAGCAATGTTGGAGGATTTGAAAACGGATATTATTCTATGTATTCCCGAAAACTTTGAACGCAACCTAACAAACTCCACACCCGAAAAGATAAATATATCAGCCAATGCAGTAAATGCAACAAAAGGCTCTTTGGGTAGTCAATACCTTGTTCAAACAATTATGAGCTCTATCTCAAAACAAAATCAAGAAAAAGGCCTATCCACGCCCTTGGAACTAGTTACAATAAAGAATTACTATAACGAAACACTTAATTACAAATACTTAATGATACCAGCCTTGATGATAATTTTGCTAATTGTGATTTGTGGATTCCTTTCCGCCGTAAACATAGTTATAGAAAAAGAAAACGGAACAATAGAACAAATAAACGTAAGTCCAATCAACCGCTTTACATTTATTCTTGCTAAGCTAATACCATTTTGGATAATAGGATTGTTTGTTATCTCCATAGCGATGCTTATCACTTGGCTTGTTTATGGACTCGCACCCGTAGGCTCAATAGGCTATATCTATCTTGCATCAATTTTATTCATACTTGTATTCTCGGGATTTGGCGTAACAATAGCCAATAAATCGGATAACATTCAACAAACTATGTTTGTAATGTTTTTCTTTCTTTTAACCTTTATGCTACTTAGCGGACTGCTCACCCCTATTTCCTCAATGCCAAAATGGGCTCAATACGCCACAATCATTCTTCCCCCAAGATATTTTATTGATATAATGCGTGGAGTGTATCTAAAAGGAAGTGGCTTTATGGATTTATGGTATAACTTTCTTGCCTTAGGGATTTTTGCAGTGGCATTCAACCTTTTAGCCGCCAAAACATACAAAAAACAAGGCTAAGAAAAACACCCTCAAAAAAAGCTAAGAAAGAATTTCCTAAAGCTAAGAAAGAAAAAAATAAAGCTAAGGAAAAATTTAATAAAGCAAAGAAAAAATTTAGCGAAATAAAGAATTAACAGATAAACATTATTAAAAATAAATATGATTTTTGAATTAAAAGAAAAAAATCGTTCCACTTATATAGTGGATATTTAAAAATAAATCTTATCTTTGCAATATGAATTGCAGAGTGTAAGAATGGAAATAAACTTTGAAAAGGAGTATCTTCAACAATTATACGAAACGGGTAAGACGACAAATAAGAAATATCGTTTTCAACCACAAATAGTATCACGATACCAAATGCGTATCAAGACACTTGAACAAGCTGATTGTATAGAAGATTTATTTAGATTTCGTTCTCTTAATTACGAGGTTTTGAAAGGAGATAAAGCAGGGATTTCTTCAATAAGAGTAAACGATCAATATAGAATAGAATTTACTGTAAAACAAATTTCAAGCGAAACGGTTGTTACTATATGCAATATTTTAGAATTGTCAAATCATTATAAATAAACGAGGAAAATGGGAAAATATACTTGCCAACGTCCTATTCACCCGGGCGAAATATTAAAGGAGGAAATAGAGTATCGCAACATAAAGCAAACAAAACTTGCTGAGCAAATGGGTATTTCTTATAAAATACTTAATGACATATTGAATTGTCGCCGCACAATCACTACCCAAACTGCAATGTTATTTGAAGCTGCTTTGGATATAAACGCTGGTTTGCTTATGCGAATACAATTTGACTACAATATGCAAATTGCAAAACAAGACATATCGTTTGTTCGCAAGCTTGAAAGCATACGAAAGGTTGCTGCGATACTTTAATAAATTCTTTTATTTAGCTCTTTGGAGAATTTGTCTTGTTTTTTCTGGTGTTACAATGCCTCTTTCGCCTACGCACCAACCTCTGTCTTGGAATCGTTTAACAATTTCTTCTATTACATCGTCTCCTATGTTGTTTTCGCTTAGGCGTGTTTTCTTTCCTATGCTACGGAAAAAGTTTTCTGTTTTTTCTATTGCTAAATCTATTGCTTTGTTTTCGTCTTCAAGGTTTATATTCCATACTCTTTTAGCATATTGCAACAACTTGCCTTTTTTCTCCTCTCTCATCACGTCCATAAGAGCTGGATGAACGATTGCAAGAGTTTCTCCATGATCTAATCCACACAAAGCAGTGAGTTCGTGTCCTATCATGTGAGTTGCCCAATCTTCTTCTACGCCCATTGCGATAAATCCATTCAATCCCATTGTTGCAGTAAGCATAAAGTTTGCGCAAGAGTTATATGAAGGGTTTTCACTCATAAGTTCCTCTGCTTCTTCTATTAAAGTAAGTAAAAGACTCTCTGCCCAACGGTCCATAACCTTTGTATCTAAACAAGTTGTTAGGTATTGTTCTAATGTGTGTGCGTAAATATCTACTATTCCGTTTGATATTTGTTTTTTAGGTAATGAAAGCACAACATTTGGGTCAAGAATTGAGAAAACAGGATAGCCATTTGGATTGTGGAAGGCAAGTTTTTCTGCTCTATCTCTTCGTGAAATTACAGCACCATTGTTCATTTCTGATGCGGTTGCGGGAAGTGTTAAAACGCTTGCGAAGTCTATTGGCTTAGGTAAGCGACCTGCTTTTTTCAAAAGGATATCCCAAGCATCTTCTCCTTCAAAACGTGCAGCGGTTGCAATGAATTTTGTTCCATCTATAATAGAACCTCCTCCAACTGCTAAGATAAAGTCAATATTTTCTTTTTTACATATCTCAACAGCACGCATTAAAGTGTTGTAATCGGGATTTGCTTCAATGCCTGCAAACTCTATTACATTATAACCCTCTAAGGCTTTCATTACTTGGTCATATACTCCGTTTTTCTTTATTGAGCCTCCTCCGTATGTTAAAAGTATTTTACGGCTTTTATCTATTTCTTTGCTAAGTTTAGCAATTTGTCCTTGTCCAAAAAGAATCTTTGTTGGATTTCTAAATTCAAAATTATTCATTGATGTATTGATTTAAATTATTTAATATAATATCTATTCTAATGTCGAAACTCTCTCTCGTAGCGTAAGCAACGTGTGGCAAAAGCACCGTATTCTTAGCCGAAAGCAAAGGGTGGTTTTCCTCTAATGGTGGTTCTTTTTCATAAACATCTATTCCCGCTCCTGCAACCCTGTCTTCGTTCAAGGCATTTGCCAAAGCAAGATTATCAATCACTCCTCCCCTTGCTGTATTGATTATTATAGCACTTGGTTTGCAAAGGTCGATGATTTCTTTGCTAATAAGATTTTTAGTTTCCTTTGTTAGTGGGGTGTGAAGTGAAATAATATCTGCTTGTTTTACTGCTTCTTCTAATGAAAGGTATTCTATTCCCATTGCTTTTGCTTCTTGTCTTTGTGTGCGTGAGTAGGCTATTAGTTTGCATCCAAAGGCTTGAAGGATTTTTGCAGTCGCTAAACCTATTGCACCTGTGCCTATTAAAGCTACTGTTTTACCTCTAAGTTCTCTTCCTAAGATATTATTACGGGTTCCAAGCTTTCTTGTTGCTAAGTCAAACTCTGTCATTTTTCTATACACATCTAACATAAGTCCTACGGCTAATTCTGCAACGGCTGTTGTAGCATAGCCCGAAGCATTACGAATTAAGATATTGTTTTCTTTGCAATAGTCTTGGTCTATGTGGTCTAAGCCTGTGAAAGCAACGTTTAAGAATTTTAAGTCTTTGCATTCTTGCAACACTTCTTTTCTTAAAGGAATGTTTGACACGATTACAACCTCTGCTCCTTGCATTCTTTCAATCAAAGTTGGAGCATCTTCCTTTCTATCGGGATAAACTACGAATTGATGACCTTTTTGAGCATAAATTTCTGCTAATTCTTTGGCATAGTCTTGGCTTATGCCTATTGGTTCTACGGCTACTATTTTCATTTCTTTAAAATTTTAAAAAAAAGCAAAGTTATTATTTTTTTTCTTTTCTTTTAATTATTTTATTTTTTTTATAAATTTGCAGGCATAAACCAAAAAATAAAATGACATGAAAAAGAAATTGTTTTTTTTAGCATTATCTGCTTTTGCTATAAGCGGATTGTTTTTTATCTCTTGTGAAGAAGAACAACAACAAAGTAGTTTTTCTTCAAGTTATAAAATTTCAGATGATATTTTAAACAGACAATCAAACGAAATCGTTATTTCTTTTTTTAATAATAGCGATAGTGTTTATGTTTTAAGAACATGGGATTTCAATGATTTAGTTACTCTTTTAACTTTTAATAAAAATGGTAATATTATAAACGATTTTGATTTTTATATAGATTACGACAATATTCCAGAAATTAAATTAATTAAGTGTGATACTAATAACGAAAGAATTGTTTTTAGTATAAATAATGATAGTGTGATATTAGACAATTTTACTGATTATAATTCTTATATTGCCTTTGATGCAACAACTAAAAACCAAAAAATAAATTTTACATTGGGCATAGATTCTTTAACTACAAAAACTTATTTTGAATGCTTACTTGATGAAAAAACATTATATAACGAATCCAAAATACCTGTTCCCGTAATAGTTGAGCTAATAAAGTCAGGTACGAAAATTGTAGTTACATTTACGGCCGCCATAACAAGTTATTGTAATGTAAGAATTATAGAAGGAGCCAAAAATTGTCAAAAGAGAAATTTGTGTTGCGATATTGGATTATGTAGTGTAAAGTGTATAGAATGTAAAAAAGAATAAGTTATGGAAAAAGATATAGAAAGATTGGATAATGAAATAAAAGAAATAAAGAAAATACTGAAAGCCAAAACAATAAGTTCTATTGTTTCTATTTGTTGTGTTATTTTTTTTATTATTTTCATTATTTTTGGTTATTATAGACACGTTAATTATCTTGAAATAAAATCACAAGCAGACTATGAGGGTAAATGCATCAAGGGAGGCTTGTTTGAAAAATTTGAAATTATTGATTGTCAATAAATATTTATTAGCATAAAAAAAAGAACTCCATAACTTTTTGCTTATGGAGTTCTTTTTTTAAATTACATCAATGTTTTATTTTATAAAACCACTTCTTCTTAACAATGCTGTATTAGTTGGCTCTTGTCCACGGAAAGCTTTGTAAAGTTCCATTGGGTGTTTCTTACCGCCTTTTGAAAGAATATTTTGACGGAATGAGTTAGCAACTTCTTGATTGAAGATTCCTTTTTCTTGGAATAAAGAGAAAGCATCTGCATCTAAAACTTCTGCCCATTTATATCCATAATATCCTGCTGCATATCCGCCAGAGAAAATATGTCCGAATGAAGTTGTCATCATTGCATTAGGAACTCTTGGAAGCAATTCAGCCTTTTGGCTAACTACATCTTCTATTGCAGTTACATCTCCTTTGAATTCTTTTGTTATTGTGTGCCATTGCATATCTATCATTCCTAAGAATAATTGACGAACTGAATACCATCCTGCAAGATATCTTTCAGATGCTATTAGTTTATCGATCAATTCTTGTGGCATTTTTTCACCTGTTTTGTAATGAACCGCAAACATATCAAGGAATTCTTTTTCTGTTGCGAAGTTTTCCATGATTTGTGAAGGCAATTCTACGAAATCTCTATATACTGCTGTACCTGTGATTGAAGAATAAGTACCTTCTGCAAATATTCCATGTAAGCAGTGTCCAAATTCGTGTAAGAATGTGTTGAATTCATCAAATGTTAAAAGTGAAGGTTCTTTTTTAGTTGGTTTTGTAAAGTTACAAACCATTTGAATTAAAGGACGCACTTCGTTTCCATTAGCATCTTTGTATTGGTCACGGAAAGAAGTCATCCAAGCTCCTGAACGTTTGCTTTCTCTTGGAAAGAAATCCATATAAAGTATAGCAAGGAATTTACCATTAGCCTTGTCGTAAACTTCATATATTGTTACATCAGGGTGATATTTTGCTATTTGTGTATTTTCTTTAAATTCAATGTTGTAAAGCTTTCCTGCTAAGTCAAAAATACCTTGTTTTACGTTTTCTAATTTGAAATAAGGTTTCATTAACTCAGGATCCATTGCATATTTTTCGTTTTTAAGTTTTTCACTCCAATAAGAGAAATCCCAACGTTGAATATCGCCTTCAAATCCTTTTGATTTAGCGTAAGCTTGTATTTCTTCAAGATCTTTTTTAGCGAAAGGCATTGACGCTTCCAATAACTCATTTAAGAAATTTGTTACATTAGTTGGATTTTGTGCCATTCTTCTTTCCAAAGCGTATTCTGCGTAAGAATTATATCCCATTATTTGAGCAGAACGTAAACGAAGATTAGCTATTTTTCTTGCAATCTCTTTATTATCGTGTGCATCGCCGTGATTTGCAACGGAGTTTGATGCTCTCCAAATTTGTTCTCTCAATTCTCTGTTATCAGCATACATTAAGAAAGGACCGTATGAAGGATATTGAAGTGTGAAAGTATATCCTTTTTCACCTCTTGCCTTTGCTTCTTCCTTAGCTGCTGTTAATGCAAACTCAGGTAAGCCTTTTAAATCCTTTTTATTCTTAACGTTTAATGTGTAAGCGTTTTGGTCAGCCAAAGTGTTTTTTTGATATTTGATAGAAAGAAGGCTTAATTCTTCTGAAATCTTTTTGTATTCTTCTTTTGCAGCTCCTTGTAACAAAGCACCTGAACGTATAAATCCTTTGTAAGTATTTTCAAGTAAAGTTCTTTGTTCCAATGTCAAAGCAAGGTCATCTCTTTTGTCGTAAACTTGTTTTACTTTGTCAAATAACAATGGATTCATGTTTACATCATTGCTGTAAGCAGTTAAAGCAGGAGTTATTTCCTCTGCTATTTGTTGCATTTCAGGAGATGTCATACAACCATCTATGCAATAGAAAACGCCAAGCACCTTGTTTAACAATCCACCTGCTCTTTCCAAAGCTTCAATTGTGTTGGCAAAATCAGGAGTCGCTCTATTTGTAATAATAGCGTTTACCTCTTGTTTTGCTTCCTCGATAGCCAAAAGAATAGCTGGTTTGTAATGTTCTGTTTTTATTTGGTCAAAAGGTGGAGTTTGAAAAGGAGTATTCCATTCCTTAACCAATGGATTTTCTGCCTTGATTTTAGCAGCCTCTTGTGGACTTACTTGTCCTACAAGCAATGTTGTCATCATTGCCATAGCCAATGTCATTAAAATTTTCTTCATCTAAATTATGTGTTTATTTGTTTTAGTTTGCAAAGATACAACAAAGAATTTATAATCCTAAGAAATAAAAAAATAATCCTAAGGAAAAATCTGAAAAAGCTAAGAAAAATTTTGAAAAAGCTAAGAGTTTTTTAGGGCATTCTTAGACCTATTCCCCATTCTATGTATTGGGCTACACTGAAATATTGTGTTCTTAATCCTATACTGCAAAATAAATTATCGTTTAGGTGATAACGTAAGCCTATGCGTTGGAAGAAATCTTCGCTTTTATCGTATATGCTTTTATATGCGTAATAACCCGGCTCGGCAAAGAACATTAGACGATTGATTCTAAATTCGTAACTCAGATATACGCTTAAATTAAATCTCTCCATTACGTTTGCTTTGCGCAATACCATTTCGCGATTTTCAATATAATAGCTTGTGCCAACATATTGGTTATATCCCACCCCAAAGCCAAGACCTAAGGAATGTTTTGGGGTTAATCGTTTTAGGTATCTTCGGTCTAATCCAAATACTAAGTAAGATTGATTGTTGAATTGTTTATCTACTTGATTTCTTGGCAAGGTTGTGAGAACATCGTGCATGCCTAAGAAAAATGTTGTTAAGTTTTCAAATTGCTTTTCAAAGTGTGGCAATTCTGTTTGTTTGTATTCAAACTCTCCATAGGGCTTATACTTAATACTAATCTTAGGATTTATTACATTTAATCCCTTATTTGGTTTTGCCATTGCGCCATTTGAAAAATGCGTAAGGTATAATCCTGCTCCTATTTCAAACTTTTTCCCAATCAAGCGAAAAGCTGAAACACCAGCATCGACATAACACGATACAGGTCCGCCAATAGCTACATTAAAAGGGGTTTGTGGAGAGAAATGTTGCCAATTAAAGGCAACGCCTACTGATATATCTGTTTTTAAGCTCCATTTTGGTTTGTTGATTAGGTAATAACTCATAAAACCATAAAGGGCTATGGGATTGCCTAATTGATTTTTTACATCAAAACTCGCAGCGTATAACCCTAATCCGTAAGAAGGAAAATTATGTAAGTGATGCCATGCGCGAGAGCCGTCGGTTTGTCTTTCATATTTAAGAGATAGAGAATAAATATGTGAAATAGGTATTTGCAAAGAGTTGTTTCCTTTCACAAATTCGTTAGTCGGCAACACCCAACCGCTTTGCCCGGAGATAGTGTACGAGTCTAAAAACCTATCCTGCCCTTTTGTTAAAAGCGAAATTAACAAAAGAGAGATTATTAAAAAGCTTTGTTTCATTAAATCTCTACTTCTTTGTCAAATATTCTAATATCTGAACGGCATTTGTAGCTGCTCCTTTTCTTAAATTATCAGAAACAATCCAAAGGTTAAGACCATTTTCCACAGATTCATCTCTGCGTATTCTGCCTATGAAAACCTCGTCCTTGCCTTCGGAATATAATGGCATAGGATATTGATTTTCTTCTGGTTTATCCACAACCACTACTCCCGCTGTTGCTTCCAATAATCTATAAACATCTTTCAGCTCAAAAGGTTTAAGGAATTCCACATTTACAGCCTCACTATGTCCGCCTTTTACGGGAACTCGGGCTACGGTTGCTGTAATTGCAATCGTAGGGTCATTAAATATTTTTCTTGTTTCTTTAACAAGTTTTTCTTCCTCTGTGGTATATCCGTTCGAAAGAAAGTCCCCTCCGTGTGGCAGTATGTTTTCAAATATTTGATAAGGATATGCTTTTTCGCATTCTTGATTTAATCGTTCGCAATCTAATTGTCTAACCGCTTTTACACCAGTTCCTGTTACGCTTTGATAGGTTGAAACCACAATTCTCTTTATTCCATACTCTTTTTGCAAAGCACTCAAAGCTAAAACCATTTGAATAGTGGAACAATTTGGGTTAGATATTATTTTATTTTCCGCTTTTATCGACTCAGGATTTATCTCTGGAACAACAAGTGGCACATTTTCTTCCATTCTCCAAGCAGAAGAATTATCTATTACAATAGTTCCTTTTTCTGCAAACAAAGGTGCGTATTTCTTTGAGGCGCTTCCGCCTGCTGAAAATATGGCATAATCACAGTTTTGATTGATTACTTCTTCTACACTTTGCATTGTAAGTTCTCTTCCCGCAAACTGTATCTTCTTTCCAATGCTTTTCTCCGATGCTGCAACCAAAACTTCTTCTTTTCCAAAGCCTCTTTCTTCTAAAACTTTCAACATTAAACTTCCTACTAAGCCTGTTGCTCCGATTACTGCTATTTTCATTTCTACGTCTTTTGTTTATTTTTTACTATTTAAACTCTATTCGTTTGAGAACTCACGAATGTATTTTTGATAGGCAGAAAATATATTCGCTCTCGAAATAAATCCTAAGTATTTACCATTTTCTACCACTACTAAGGTGTATCTATCTGATATTTTAAAATTCTCTACAATTTGTTCCATAGGTTCATCCACTTCTACTATGAATGCCTCTGAATAACGCATATAATCTTTTATGTAAACACTATCATATCGTTCCGAGTCAAAGAGAATAGAACGTACATCGTCTAAAACTACAACGCCTTTAAAGATTTGGTTTTCATCTACCACAGGAAAGAAACTTCTTGATGAGATTTTAACCGCTTCTACTATGTCTTTGAGTTTTGCCTCTGGGGAAAGGGTTACGAAATTGGTCTCTATAAGTTTTCTTATATCGATATAATTCAATGCGTTTTTGTCTTTATTATGCGTTGTTAAATCTCCTTTTGCTGCAAGCGGTGCTGCGTAAATTGAATATTTGGTTAGAGGTTTTACTACAAGGTATGCAATAGTAGTTGCTATCAAAAGCGGTGTAAACAAGGCGTATCCCCCTGTGATTTCAGCAATAAGGAAGGTGGCTGTTAAGGGTGAGTGCATCACTCCCGCCATTACGGCTGCCATTCCTACAAGTGCGAAATTGCTTTCTGCAACTTCTACTATTCCTGTAAGATTTACTACTCGTGCAACAAAGAATCCGACAAAGCCCCCTAAGAAAAGACTTGGTGCAAAGGTGCCTCCGACTCCTCCCGAGCTACATGTAACGGCTGTTGCTATGGCTTTGAAAAACACAATGGCAACAAGGACTATCAAAAACGTCAATTCTCTATCTACATACGGATGAAAGAAACTGTTTTCAAACATTATATCCACGTCGTTATTCAATAAAGCTGTCAATGCTGAGTATCCTTCTCCGAATAGCGGTGGAAAAATATAGACAAGCACACCTAAGATTATTCCTCCTATGATTATCTTGGTGGATTGTTTGTATTGAGAGAATTTCTTGCCAATCCAACGATTTATTCTAAGGAAATAAAGTGCCATAAAGGCTGAAACAACTCCTAAAAGAATGAATGCAGGAATTTTTGAAAGCTCAAAAAGTGTATCTACTTTGTAATAGAACTGCACTCCTTGACCAAAGAAAAGGTAAGATAAGAGAGCTGATGTTAAAGCTGAGAGTAAGAGTGGTGTTGCTACGCTTAGGGTAAGGTCTATCATTAAAACTTCAAACACAAACAAGACTCCTGCGATTGGAGCTTTGAAAACCCCTGCTATTGCACCTGCTGCACCACATGCAAGTAAGGTTATTGAGTGTTTTCTGCTGATACGAAAAAAGCGACTTATGTTTGAGCCTATCGCACTACACGTTAAAACTATCGGTGCTTCCAATCCGACACTTCCTCCAAAGGCTACGGTTATGGAAGATGTGATAACGGAACTCCAACAATGATGAAATTTTAATCTTCCGTTCTTTCGCGAGATAGAATACATTACTTTACTAACTCCATGCGAAAGATCGTCTTTGATAAAGTACTTAATTAACATCACGGTTAGTATAATTCCTATCGTAGGGTAAACAAGGAATAAAATATTTCCCCTATCGGCCGAAAACCATGAAAAACCGCTGATGATATTGTATGTAAAGTGTAGTGTGTTTTTAAGGACTACTGATGCAAAACCACTAAATAATCCTACAATAAGGCTTAATATGAGCACGAATTGGTATTCGGTTAAATGCTTTAACCGCCATAACATAAAGGCCTTATAATAAGGAGTTAGATTTATTTGCTTTATTAAATTTAATAGTTTTTTTATTTGCATAATCAATTACAAACTTATTACTTTTTTTTGATATGGAAATATTTTTCTTTGATATTTTTTTATTTTTGCAAAGATTTTTAACAAGAATATGTATTATGAAGATTATTTCCTATAACGTAAATGGCATAAGAGCTGCTATAAGTAAAGGATTCGCACAATGGTTAAGCGAGGAAGCGCCAGACGTGATTTGTATTCAAGAAACAAAAGCTCAAAGCGAACAAATCCCGGTTTTTGAGTTTAATGCGTTGGGCTATGATTGTTATAGCTTTTCGGCACTCAAAAAGGGATATAGCGGTGTTGCGATTATTACAAAACATAAGCCTGATAATGTGGTGTATGGTATGGGAATTGAGGATTATGATAATGAGGGAAGATTTATAAGAGCTGATTTTGGGGATTTATCCATAGTAAGCGTTTATCATCCTTCGGGAACAAGCGGAGATGAAAGGCAAAATTTTAAAATGAAGTGGTTGGAGGATTTTCAAAACTATGTAAATAAATTAAGAAAGGAAAGACCTAATTTAATTCTTTGCGGAGATTATAATATTTGTCATAGAGCGATTGATATACATGACCCTATTCGTAATGCAAATAACTCAGGTTTTCTTCCAGAGGAAAGAGAATGGATGGAAAACTTTATAAATAGTGGTTGGACTGATAGCTTTCGTTTTATAAATCCTGAGAAAAAAGATGCTTATTCGTGGTGGAGCTATCGATTTAACGCAAGAGCTAACAATAAAGGTTGGAGAATAGATTATTGTATGGTGGCTGACGAAATTAAAGATAAAATAAAAGGAGCAGAAATCTTGAATGACGTTGTGCATTCTGATCACTGCCCCATTTCTCTAATGATAGAGAGATAGCAATCTTTATCTTAGGATTTCTCTTGGCTGACGTGTTACACTGCTGTACGCATCGCAAGTCTTGTGTGCGCAAGATTCTAAAACAAAACTAATTGCTAAAATAGCCAATAGGCCTAATACTACTTTTTTCATCGTATTTAATAATTTATGTTTATTCTTTTGCAAAATTAAGCATTTTAATCAACATAGAGATACAAATCTTTTGGATATTCTACTTTGAAAAGAAATAACGCCTTACCAGGAACGCTCACTCCTGCTTGATTTCTGTCTTGTTTGTCTATGATTTGTTTGAATTCTTCTATGCTTATTTTCTCCCTTCCTACTAAAAGCATTGTGCCAACTATTGCCCTAACCATATTTCTTAAAAAACGATTAGCGGTAACTGTGAAAATAATTTGTCCTTCTTTAACTTCCCAATTTGCTTGTGTGATAGTGCAAATATTATTGTTTACTTGGGTGTGTAGTTTACTAAAAGATGTAAAATCTTGTGTGCCTAAAAGCAATTTACAAGCTTCATTCATTTTTTCTACATTTAGCTTCCATGGATGATAGTAAACAAAATCATTATTAAATGGTTGCTTGTCTTCGCTAATGTAATACTTGTAGGTTCTGCTTAACGCATCAAATCTTGCATGTGCTTGTGGTTGCATTTTATATAGGCCATATATTAGGATTTCATGCGTAAAATATCTATTCAACCTAAAAACTATGTTTTCTAAGTCTTTATTTTCTAATTCTTTATAGTCAAAATGTGCATAAAAATCGCTGGAATGCACTCCGCTATCTGTCCTTCCGCAACCTATTAGCTCGATTTCTTCGTGTAATATATGCTTTAAAGCTATTTGTAAGGCTTCTTGTACACTTGTTTGCCCATTTTGTATTTGCCAACCATGGAAATAGGCTCCGTTATACGCTAAATGTAAAAAATATCTCATAGTGCAAAAGTAATCTTTTTTTCTTGTATATTTGCAACTTAAAGTAAAGATTTATGAAAAAGGCGATATTATTATTTTTTCTCTTAGGAATAATTTTCTCATGCAAAGAAAAAATTTCTCAAACCAAAGAAATATTTTCCCAAACCTTAGAGTTTACAGACTATTATAATAGAACGGTTAAAGTAAAGCATAATCCACAAACTGTTGTTTCGTTATCACCGGGAATAACTGAAATATTGTTTGATTTAGGCGTAGGAAACAAAATCATAGGTAGGACAAAATTTTGTAATTATCCAGAAAGCGTATCTGAAATCGAAACCGTAGGTGGAATAACCGATGCAAGTTTAGAGAAAATCATTACTTTGCATCCCGAAATCGTAATCACCTCGTCTATGGTGCGTAAAGATATTGTTGAAAGCATAGAAAAAGCGGGCATAAGCATTATTTGCTTGCCAGAAAGAAGTAATGTGGAAGGTGTTTTTAATACTTTAAAGATTTTAGGTCAAATTTTTGAAAAAGAAAATGTTGCAGATAGTCTTGTAAACGATATGAAAATAAAATTAGACCAAGTAAAACAATCATACAATGGACAAAAGGAAAAACCAAGTGTATATTATGTTGTAGGATATGGTGCAACGGGCGATTTTACTGCGGGAAAAAACACCTATATAAACGAAATAATAGAATTGGCTGGCGGAAAAAATGTTGCTAACAAGGTAACAAATTGGTCTTATAGCAAGGAAGAATTATTTGCACAAGAGCCTGATTATATTATAGTAAGAGAAGAAGATTTAAACTCTTTCATTAAGACTACTCCTTATAAGGATTTGAAAGCTGTAAAGGAGAAAAGAGTGCTTGGAATAAATAGTTCTTTAATGGATTGTCAGACTTGTAGAAGTATTGAGGCAATTAAACAGATTGCTTCTTTTATCAATAAAACTGAATGTAAATAGAAGAATCTTCTCTTATGCTAAGGAGAGAGCTAATGCTGTCTTCCCTTACCGCAAGCTGTAAATAACCCGAAGAAGATACTGTAAGCAAAGGCTGACCGCATTCAACATCGGCGTAAGATAAAGACATCTTTGTTATTTCCTCAAATCCTATTCTTATTTTGAACTGTCTGCCGTTTTTAATTCTACGAAAATCAACGTCTTTTACGTTAAGAAAAACATTACCGTACTTATCTATATGTATAACCTTAGCAATAATAACGCTATCGTTGTCTTTTGTTGAAAATCCCGTTACAAGCTGTTGATTATATAGCCTATCTAATTTATTACCTATGTTATCTAAGTTATGATTTTCGGCAATCATTTTTGCTACTTTTGGAAATAAATCTAAGGCTGCGAATGTGTAGAAATCGGTTTCGTTATATAGATTTATATCTGTTATTTCTATTTCGTCATTTCCAAAAATTCTTGAAGGCAATTTATTATCTGTGCAGATATAGTATTGATTGTTGTGTTTTATTGCAACGTATGGTTGTGGTTTTAAGCCATTCATTTCACCATGTTCGTAACTATTGACATCAATTATATGAATTGTTCCATCAGGGTATTGAGAGCAGGCATTCTTTACGATAAAGGCAGTAGAATCTAAGTCATAACTTTCTATATTATGCGTTATATCTACCACCAACACATCGTTTATCAAAGAATATAGCCTACCTTTTACTACGCCTACGTAATAATCTGATAGCCCCCAGTCAGTTGTCAATGTTACTATTTGCATTCTTAATTTTATTTTTTGCAAAATTAAAAAAAAATCCGCTAAAAATATTTTTGATTATAATATATTTTCAGTGTATCGCCACCTATATTTTCTATTTCGTATAAGCCATGTGGTATTTCAGGAGCTTTAATTCCTTTTTCAAAAGTATTTTGTCCTATTATTACGTTTGCTTCATCCCATAGGTTTGATTCTATGAATTTATTTATAATCTTAGTTCCGCCTTCTACTACAATAGATGAGATTTTTAGGTCATATAGTTTTTCTAATGTTTGTTGCACGAAAGGTTGTTGTTCGTTTACTTTAACGTATGTATTGTTTCCGTCCACATAATCTTTGACATGATTTATTATTATGGTTTCTTGGGTTTTGTCCATAATGTTATAGTCAGACGAAAGGTCTAAATATCTATCGTAAACTATTCTTTTGGGATTTCTTCCATGATAATGTCTTGTGTTTAGTTGTGGATTATCTGACAAAACGGTATTATAGCCTACCATTATTGCATCTTCTTCTGCTCTTTGTTTGTGTACCCAAACTTTCATCGCATCATTACTTATCCAACCGCCTTTTCCTTCCGGTGCAATAAAGCCATCTAATGTTTGTGCATACTTTATTATAACGTAAGGACGTTTTTCTTGTTGGTTAGTAAAGAAACGTCTATTTAAATACCATCCTTCTTTTTCTAAGACGCCTGTTGTAACTTCTATTCCGTTATCTTGTAATAGTTTTATCCCTCCTCCAAAAACTTTTGGATTGATATCTTTGTTCGCTATTACGCATCGTTTTATTTTACTTTCAACAATGAGATTTGCACACGGAGGTGTCTTCCCCCAATGACAGCATGGTTCAAGGTTTACATAGATAGTGGATTTTTCTAACAAGCTTTTGTCTTCTATTGAGGCAATCGCATTTACCTCTGCATGAGCTTCTCCGTATTTCTTATGGTATCCCTCTCCTATTATTTTGCCTTCACAAACTATTACCGCTCCTACTTTTGGGTTTGGACTAACATTGCCACTGCCTTTTAAGGCTAAGTCGAAGCAACGTTTCATATATTTTTCATCTTCTTGCATAAAGATATTATTTCGTAAATTTGCACAACAAAATTAGCAAAAAGAAATGAGAATATTGTCAAATAAACTAAAAGATATTATAAATTTCGCTCACCAAGAGTTAGATTCGATTTACGATAGCAAGGAAACTCGTACCATGATTCTTTCTCTTATTGAACATTATACGGACTTTAATTTAGTTAAGATTTTGAGTTGTATGGATGAATTAAGAGTTAGCGAATCGGAATTATTGAAAATAAACTTTGCTATAAAGGATTTAAAGAAAGAGAAGCCACTTCAACAAATTTTAGGCTATTGTGATTTTCTTGATGTAAGGATTGAGGTAAACGAACATGTACTTATTCCAAGAGTTGAGACGGAAGAAATTGTGCTTCGTATAATTAAGGAAAACAAAGCAAAGAATCCGAAAAAGATTGCTGATATTTGTTCTGGTAGCGGGTGCATTTCAATAGCGTTAAAGAGAGCTTTTCCAAACGCAGACGTGTTTGCATACGAATTAAGCGAAGAAGCACTGAAAAAAAGCAAAGAAAACGCAAATTTAAACAAAGAAAAAATAAATTTTTTCAAAGAAAACATTTTAGAAAGCAAAGAAAAAAATCAAGAATTTGATATAATCGTTTCTAATCCTCCTTATATAAGAGAATGTGAGAAAGGTTTAATGAAAAATAACGTACTTTTATATGAGCCAAGCTTAGCTTTATTTGTTAGTGATGAGAATCCGTTAATTTTTTACGAACATATTTTAGAATTTTGTAATAGAAATTTAGCAAAAAATGGTGTGGTATATCTTGAAATCAATGAATTTTTAGGTAAAGAAACAGAATTTTTATTCAAAAACAATGGTTACAAAACTTCTCTCTTTGAAGACCTTAGAGGAAAGCAACGATTACTATTCGCAAAAAAAGACTAAGAAAAATTTGTCAGAATAAAAAAATGACGTACCTTTGCACACGGAAAGTTGGCAGAGTGGTCGAATGCGGCGGTCTTGAAAACCGTTGACCTTCACGGGTCCGGGGGTTCGAATCCCTCACTTTCCGCAGAGTAAATGAAAGAGGTGTTTGACGCCTCTTTTTTTTATTTTATCCTATTCCTAAGATTTATCATTACAAATAAATGGTAATTTATTTTTTTCCTTTGTAATAAAAATACTATCTTTGCACTTCGTTAATTTGATCGTATCATTAGTAAAAATTTTATAGTCATGTACAACAATTTTCAAAAGTTTCTTCAAGAAGAAATACAAGGAATAAAAGACGCTGGTCTTTATAAAAATGAGAGAGTGATAATTACTCCACAGTCTTCTGCTATTAAAACTGCTGAGGCTGGTGATGTATTAAATTTCTGTGCTAACAACTATTTAGGATTAGCAGACAGCCCAGTTCTTATCGAAGCTGCAAAAAAAGCAATGGATGAAAGAGGATACGGAATGAGTTCTGTACGTTTCATTTGCGGTACAGGAGATTTACATAAAGAGTTAGAAAGAAAGATTTCTGAGTTCTTCGGAACAGAAGATACTATTCTTTATGCTGCTTGCTTTGATGCAAATGGTGGAGTGTTTGAACCATTGTTAGGACCAGAAGATGCTATTATTTCTGATGCCTTAAACCATGCTTCTATCATTGACGGAGTTCGTCTTTGTAAAGCTCAACGTTTCCGTTATGCTAACGCAGATATGGCAGACTTGGAAAAACAACTTCAAGATGCTCAAAACTGCCGTTTCCGTTTAATAGTAACTGACGGAGTCTTCTCTATGGACGGTAATGTTGCTCCATTGGATAAGATTTACGAGCTTGCACAAAAATATGATGCAATGGTAATGGTTGATGAAAGCCACTCTGCTGGTGTTGTTGGTAGAACAGGACGTGGAACTACTGAACAATATGATTTAAGAGGTAAGATAGAAATCCTTACTGGTACATTAGGAAAAGCATTTGGTGGTGCAGTTGGTGGATTTACAACAGGTAAGAGAGAAATCATTGAAATGTTACGTCAACGTTCAAGACCTTATTTATTCTCTAACTCAATTCCTCCAATGGTTGCGGCAGCTGGTGTTGCAATGTTTAACTTAATCGATAGCACAAACGACCTTCAAGATAAACTTCACAATAATACAGATTATTTTGTTGCTGAAATGAAAAAAGCAGGCTTTGACATCAAACCTACACAATCAGCAATTTGTGCAGTAATGCTTTATGATGCAAAACTTTCACAAGATTTCGCAGTAGCATTACAAGAAGAAGGAATTTATGTAACAGGATTCTATTATCCAGTTGTACCAAAAGGACAAGCTAGAATAAGAGTACAAGTTTCTGCTGCACACGAAAAAGAACATTTAGACCGTTGTATCGCAGCATTCACTAAGATTGGAAAACAATTAGGAGTAATTAAATAATAAAAAAGCCGCTCTAAATTGAGCGGCTTTTCTTTTTCTTATCTATAAATAAAGGCTATTCGATATTTTTTCTCAACTGGTTCTATCTTTTTAAGAGTAATATTGTTGATTCCTCTTATTTTGTCAGATAATTGAGCATAACGATTATTGTACTCTTTATTTGACAATGAGTTTATCTCTGTTACTTGCATTTCTTCTATCACTCCATTTTGGGATGTTTTGAAAGTGATTTCCACTAATTGATTATCTATCGTCCCTCCTATGTTTCCATCATAATTATAGTCAAATCCATAAGCGGAAAGTTGTTGTAACATTTGTTGTGGAGTAACTTTGAAATTGATTTGATTAAATTGCTCGAATGATATTTGAGCAGATGCAAAGCTTGTTATGAAAGCCATTGCTACTAACAAGAGTAATTTTTTCATAAGTTTAAATTTTTGTTTTGTTTATAAATTATAAAATTGCTTTCTATATATATAGACAAGCAAAATGTCCATTTTGTTTCACTTGGCAAAAATAATATTATTTCTTAAACAAACAAAATTTGTCTGATTAAAGATTATTTAGTAATTTTGCAAGAGAAAAAAAATGATTTAATAATGAAAAGAATATTAGTTTTAGGCTCTGGTGGTCAAATAGGCAGTGAGCTTACAATGAGATTAAGAGAAATCTACGGCGGAAGCAACGTTGTTGCAACAGATATTAACCCTGCAAGATTAACTGACGCAATTCAACAAAGCGGTCCTGTGGCTGCTTGCGATGCAACAAAGGCAGAGGAAATTGCAGCAATAGTTGATAAATATCAAATAGACACTATCTACAACCTTGTAGCTATTCTTTCTGCTACTGCTGAGCAAAATCCAATGCTTGGTTGGAATATAGGAATCGGAGCTTTGATTAACTGTTTGGAAATAGCAAGAGAAAAGAAATGTGCTTTGTTTACACCTTCTTCAATCGGAGCTTTCGGAGATACAACTCCACTAAACGGAACTCCACAAGACACAATCCAACGTCCAAAAACCATTTACGGTGTTACAAAGGTAACAGGTGAGTTATTGGGAGACTATTATTTTGAACGTTTTGGCGTAGATGCTCGTTCAGTTCGTTACCCTGGATTGATTTCTAACGTATGTCCTCCGGGAGGTGGTACAACTGACTACGCAGTTGATATATATTATGCAGCGGTTAAGGGAGAAGACTTCGTATGTCCATTGAAACCTGGCACAATGCTTGATATGATGTATATGCCTGACGCATTAGATGCAGCAATCAACATAATGGAAGCAGACCCTACGAAGTTAATCCACAGAAACTCGTTCAACGTAACAGCAATGCACTTTGATCCAGAAGAAATCTATGCAGAAGTTAGAAAACATAAGCCAGATTTCAAAATGACTTATGAATATGACGCAGTAAGACAAAAGATTGCTGATTCATGGCCTAATTGGATGGATGATAGTTGCGCAAGAAATGAATGGGGTTTCCAACCTAAATATGATTTACAATCAATGACAGTTGATATGCTTGATAAGCTATCTAAGAAATTCGGAAAATAATTTTTCGCATAAACATATAAAGCCCAAATCAAAAGCTTGGTTTGGGCTTTTCTTTTAAATAAGCACTTTATTATGAAGAAAATCTACTGTTTTATTATCTTATCAATCATGTTTTCTTGTTTTGCATTTTCGCAAGAAAAGAATGATTGGGAAAATCAAGAGGTTTTTCAAATCAATCGTTGCACTCCTCGTGCTACATTCTTTCCTTATAGTAGCACATCTAAAATGTTGCAAGACGAAACCTTTAATTATCCTTGGGTTATGCCAAAGTACGCTAACCTTATGAGCCTTAATGGAAAATGGGACTTTCACTTCTCTCCTTCGGCTAATGAAAGACCAAGTGAAAACGATATGTTCACAAAAGGAACGCTTAAATGGGAAAGCATAAACGTTCCTTCTTGTTGGGAAATGCTTGGTTACGATTCGCCTTTGTATGTAAACGTGGATTATCCTTTTGAAAACAATCCTCCTTTTATTGATGTAAAAACACAATACAAAGGATTGTATGGAGAAAATCCCGTTGGGACTTATCACAGAACTTTTAATATTCCAGAAAATTGGAGTAACAAGAGAGTTTTCCTTCACTTCGATGGCATATATAGCGGCGCTTACATTTGGTGTAATGGAAAAAAAGTAGGATATTGCGAAGCGAGCAATAACGATGCCGAATTTGAACTTACGCAATACTTAAAAGAAGGAGAAAATGAGCTTTATGTTCAGGTCTTTCGTTGGACTGACGCCTCATACCTTGAAGGTCAAGATATGTTCCACATGAGCGGTCTTCACAGAGATGTATATCTTTTTGCCGTTGAGCCAGTTTTCATTAGCGATCATTACATTACATCTTCTTTAAACCAAGAAGACAACTTCAAATCGGGTAAACTTACAGTTGAATTAGAGATAGATAATCCTACAAATAAGAAGCAAAGAAAAAACATCGAGATTGAGCTTTTTAATCCTAAGAAAAAAAATATTTTTTCTAAGACTTATTCTATTGAAGCTAAGGATAAAAAAACTAAATTAAAGATTGAGCAAAAACTTACAGACCTTCAACTTTGGAATGCAGAAACTCCTAATCTTTATACCGTAATCATACGTCAAAAAGACAAGAAAGGTAATGAGGAAATGGTGTTTAGCACAAAGTATGGTTTCAGAGAGATAAAAATAGCAAACAACTGTGTTTATATAAATGGCGAACGAGTGTTATTTAAAGGCGTAAACACACAAGACACTCACCCATTGTATGGAAGAAGTATTGATGTAAACACTATGCTTAAAGACATCACTATGATGAAACAAGCAAATATCAACACATTGCGTGCAAGCCATTATCCACGTCAAGCAAAAATGTATGCCATGACTGACTTTTATGGAATGTATGTAATGGATGAAGCTGATGTTGAGTGTCATTTGAATTGGGCAGTACACGGAGAGAACGGCGGAATAACGAATGACAGCACTTGGACTGCACAATATGTTGATAGAACAAAGGCTATGGTGCTTAGAGATAGAAATCACCCAAGTATTATCTTTTGGTCTTTGGGTAATGAAGCAGGTGGCGGAGAGAATTTCTTACATACCTACAACGCAACGGCATCTTTGGACACAAGACCTATACATTACGAAGGCGCAACAAGAGGAAAAACTCCTCATACAGACTTTTATTCGGAAATGTACCCACATCTTGATGCTGTAACGGCTTTCGCAAAATCCGATAGCTTAAATCAACCTTATATAATGTGTGAATACGCTCACGCAATGGGTAACGCAATAGGTAACCTAAAAGACTATTGGGACGAAATAGAGAATGGAAGAAACGTTATTGGAGGTTGCATTTGGGATTGGGTGGACCAATCAATCTATTTCCCACAAGCAATAAAGAATGGTGAATTTAAGAAAAACGGATACCCATATTACGCAGCAGGATATGACTTTCCTGGCCCTCATCAAGGCAATTTCATGAACAATGGTATAATTCAAGCCGATAGAACATGGAATGATAAACTTGCAGAAGTAAAACAAGTATATCAATACATTAAATTCCTTTCTTTTGACCAAGAAAAACAAGAATTAACCATACTTAACAAATATGATTTCATAGACTTATCAGGATTTTATCTTGATTATCAAATAGAAGAAAATGGATATGAAATCTTCAAAAGCAGAGTTGAATTACCAGCTCTTAAACCAAACGACACATTAAGAATAAAACTTCCATTTACTCTAAACCTTGACCAAGCAAAAGAAAGCTTTATCAATATTCAAGCAAGATTTAAAGAAGCTAATCTTTGGGCAAAAAAAGGCTATGAAATGGCGCAAGCTCAATTTACCTTGAATGAAAGAAACAACAGCCTTGCACCCGTTGTAGAAAGCAAAGATAAATTCAACGTAACAGAAGATGAAAAGCAAATCACTCTTGAAAACAAAGGATTTAAGATAAGTTTCGACAAAACAAATGGCGAAATAATTTCTTGGAAATATGCAGATTGCGATGTGATAACCGACAGAAAAGGCTCACCTCATTACAATAACAACCGTTGGATTGAGAATGACAAACACGGTGATAGCATTTCGAGTGATATAGCAAGCACTTTTGAAATCAACCTAAACAAAGAAAAAACAAAAGCACAAGTAAAAGTAACAACAAAAGGCGAAAAATGTCCTTACACCTTAGAATACACAATCTATTCCAACAATATTGTGGATATGAAAGTAACAATGAATCCTATTGTTGATGGATTAAGAAGATTAGGTCTTGGAATGATTTTTTCAAAAGACTTTGAAGAGATTGATTATTACGCAAAAGGCCCTTGGGAAAACTACAACGATAGACAAGAAGCTTCATTTATAAGTCGTTATTCAACGACCGTAAGCGATATGTTTACACCTTACGCTCACCCTCAAAGTTGTGGCAATCGTCAAGAAATGAGAGAAATTTCCCTTTACAAGAAAGGCACAAACAAAGGATTGAAAATAGAAGCAGAAACACCGATTGCATTCTCAATGTTACACTATGACGACACCGACTTCATAAAAGAAAAACTACACCCTTGGGAAATGACACCAAGAAGCGAAGTTTACACACACTTTGACTTTGTTCAAAGAGGATTAGGCAATGGAAGTTGTGGCCCACAAACAATAAAGAAATATCAAGTCCCAAGTTCGGGAACATATACTTTCACTTTAAGATTTAGTCCTTTAAAGTAAAAGAGAAAAAAACAAAGAAATAAAAAAAACAAAACGCTCGTTTGTCTAAATAAAGCAAAGACTTACGAGCGTTTTTCTTTGAGTTAAAGTTAATAAAAAGCCTTAAAGCTCATTGTTTTCAGTATAAAAATTCTCATCATAATAGTCTAACCAAACTTTAGCTATAATATTTTCTGCTGGTGTTAGTGATGCAAGGGATCTTAAAATAACATTCCTTCTATTTATTCCTAACCCAACATGTCTTACAAGAGTAGCAGAATCATCATCTTCTTGATAATACATTCTATATATATTACTAAGTTTCTCAAAAACATCAGCACCATTACGCAGTGCACTTTCCTTATCATTATGTGTTGCTACAAACCTAATATAATAAAAGCGTCTATTTGAAAAAAACATAACTACTCTATCCCATCTAAAGCCTCCAAAGCTAAAATTATCAAAACTAATTCCATTTTCATGAAGTTTTCCACGAAATTCAATAGCGTCTGTTGAACTATCTTTAATTGGGAAAAGGTTATGTTTAGCAAAGCCTTCTATTGATTCTTCTATTGTTGCACCAAAAGGAACTCCAAAAAATTCTCCTTGAATATTATCATTGTAAACAAGGTCCTCAGGTCTTACTCTATCCTCTTCCTTTTCTTCTTTTCGCAATCCTAAACTAACCAAGATTGAATTAAATTTTTCTTTTATGCCCATAAATTCTGTAATTTTTAATTAAAGTTCATTATTAGTAACACTAATATCAGAATATTCTAATGAAGTAGCATACACTCCGTCAATTTTCATAGTTGAAACAGCCACACGCCTTTTATCTATTGATACTCCATATACTGATGACAAATACGTATCATTATCAAATATCTTTTTGTCGCACATCTTATATTTTTCAGAAATCCTATCCACGGCATAAGCTGTGCCTCTTTTTGCATCCTTTTCATTCTCATAAGGAATACAGAATCTTATTTGCCAAAATCGTCCATTATGAAACCTTATTTCAACAAATACAAACGCAAATCCTCCAAAACAAATGCAATCTGTTTTTTTTGATACAAAATATAACCTTTCACGTTGCATCTCTCCATCTGGAATAAGGTCGTATTTAGCAAAGCCTTCTATTACTTTATCTACTGTTGCACCAAAAGGAACTCCAAAAAACACACCTTGAATTGTTTCATTCAAAACAATTTCTTTTTCACTTTCCGTTTTTTGTTTTCTTTTTCTTAATCCAAAAATTTCTTTTAAACTCATAAATTCTGTAATTTTTAATCAAAGTTCATTGTTAGTAATTCATAAGAAGTATTATTTATCATTTTACGAACAACCTCTTCCATATTTGAAGAATCTATTCTAAACACAGATTTATCATCAGAAAGAATTTGTCTATTTAAATCATACATTGATTCGTTTTTGTGTTTTATTTCATTGTAAATAACAGCTCTTTTAATACCATAATCTTTTGCTTTGTTCATTGCGTGGCGTGAGCCGCAATCATTACCTAATTTATTAGGAGCATAACTTGCGGCTAAAAGTACAGCATCTGAGAATAAAGCTTGCAATCTATCTCTATTTACTAATCGTGTAATTATTTCGTTTCTACCTTTTGGTTTTTCGTAGTATTCAGTTATTAGAAGCCCTCCATTTTTTACTATATCATTGGCTAAATCAACATTCTCTTTTGGAGTTATATCGTTTAATGGAGATGGTAAAATAGCAATTGTTTTACCATTATTCTCTAATGCAGTTTTATGTGCAATCGTATCGCAACCAAGAGCTAATCCACTAACTATATTTACATTATATTTTAAAATTTCTTTTGTAACAATAACTTCTGATTGTTCTATTTTTTCATTAGGATTCAATACTCCAATAACTGCAATATTTTTATTTCTCTTACTCAACAAACTAATATCTCCCTTATAAAATAAAGCAAAAGGTTTGTCAGAAGGTTTTACTTGTCCTCGTATTTCAGGGAAATTACTATCTCCAATAGCGACTACTCCATCAATAGAATCGTCTAATTCTATTATTTTACTTTCTATTTCATTCTTTTTTTTCTGAAATTCATATTCATGTGTACCTACTAGCTGATATATTCTTTCTACATCATCATTCCCTTCTAGATTAGTATTAATCTTTACTGGACCTATTCCTTTATAATCATATGCTGTCAATATATTCAGTGCATTGTCTGTATAATTCATTTTTTATTTTTATTTCTAGTAGTTCTTATAAATAGTTCTTCCTAATGAATAAAATATTACTTTTTTTGCTCCATTGTCATATAGTGCTTGTATTGCATCTTCATCTATACCGACTGTTTTTGTATATAAATCATCGATTAGAAGTATTTCTTTACCAACTATTTGTTCGTTAATAAAACACGTGTCTTTTGTAATTCCACAATATGGTAATTCTCCATCACCTCCATATCCATTTTTATTAGAGTGTGTTGTGCGAGTATTCGTATGTCTGCAAATATCAAATGTTCCGTCTTCATATTCTTGTATTTCTTCTATTGCGTTGCTTACTATTCTCCTTAATAATGTAGGGTCCTCCTCATAACATCCTTTATAATAATAATTATCTACTTTTGATCTAGGAATGACACAAACCCTAACTGGTAAAGTGTTAAAAGTATTTCTATTTATCAAATCAATTAAATCTTTGCGAATAATTGATTCTACAAGAGGACACACAGGGCCTCTCTCCGAAGAATTATAAAATCCATTGTTTTTAATTGTAACAATCATATTTTCAATCGTAAGAGGTTGATTGTATCTTCCAGCTCTATAGTCATCATGATAAAAAGCAAGAGTATCTTGTTTTAAACAATGATCAAAAGCTTGCCCATCTTTTGTCTTTAATAGACTTTCTTTTGCAAAAATGATAAAATTTTTCATAATTTTAAAATTTAATTGTAATTATTTGATTTTCTTGTAAGCCAATTTGTTTGGCTTTTTTTATTTCTTTATCTTCGTTTTCAAATAGTATTAAATGTTTTATATCAAAATTATCTTTTAAGAATGTGTATTTGTTACCATTTTTATAATCTTCTTTACAATACATTTGCTTAAAGAAATTGGTTAGAGAATGATATCCTAAAATTTGTTCAGTTCTTTTTTTACTACTTTGAGTTAATAATATAGTATTTAAATTAAGTTCATTTATTATTTTGAGGAGTTTATACAATTGTATGTTTAATAAAGTTTTGTTTAAGTAATTATGGAAGACATCTTCTTTTAGTTGAATTATTTTTATTATATCGCATTTATCTATGTTTGGAAAATAAGAAACAATATTGTCGCGAGTAAATCTCTTTTGTTTAATCAGTATAGTTTTATCTGTAATAACTTTAATTGCTTCAGCGTATGCTTCGTTATTTGATTTGTTTGTCTTTACCAAAGTATTGTCTAAATCAAATACAAAATAATTCTCTTTTCTATTTTTGTTTTTCATTGTATTATTGTTTCACTTTGCCTAAGTCCCAAAAGGCGAGATATTGTTCTGAAAGTTTGACTTATAGGCATAAAAAAACGTGGGACTTTTTTCTTATCAAAGTACGAGGTTCCGCAATTACCTAATCACTCAAACAAGAATAGCCCACGATATTACTCGTGAGCGTTCTTGGCTTATTCTTTGAGTGATTTGTATGAAATTTTGCGGATTTCGTACCTTTAAGTATAAGCAAAAACGCTTTTATGTCGTATTAAAATTTACTAAGTCTTAATAATAATTATTCTTTATCTCCTTTTTGTCCTCCTTTTTTACGTTTTAAATTTCTGCCCACAAAGGTAAAACATTTTTTAATAACGACAAAAAAAGTCCTTGCTTTGTTTTAGAAAATTTTGCTCCGATAGTAACACTATTACCATCCGATGGTAAGAGCATTACTCTCCGATGGTAACAAATTATCCTCCGAGGATAAAACTTTACCAACGGAGGATAAAAATCTGAAACAAAGTCTTTGAAAAAAATCCTAAGAAAAAATTTAAAAATCCTAAGAAAAAAATAAAAAAAGCAAAGAAAAAATTTGAAAAAGCAAAGAAAAAAAAGGAAGGCTTAATTCCTCCCTTTTTTATGTTTTTTATTTGGTTAAAAATGAATTGCAATATTCGTTTAGTTGTTTTTGCATTCGTTCTTGTGGTATGAGTATGCGTTTGTATTCTGCTATCATTGTAGGGCTCATACTTCGACTCATAGCGTATTCTACTACTACATGGTCTGCTTCTGGGCAAAGAATAATTCCTATTGAGGGGTTTTCGTTTGAACGTTTTACGTCTCTATCAAGGGCTTCTAAATAAAATTCTAATTGTCCAAGGTCTCTTGGGTGGAATTTGGTTTTCTTTAATTCAACGGCTACTAAGGCTTGTAAGCCTCTATGAAAGAATAATAGGTCTGCTTTGTATGTTGATGTTCCTACATTTAGTTTGTATTCTTGTTCCATGAAAATGAAGTCTTTGCCTAATTCTAAAATGAATTGTTTCATATTTTCTATTAGGCTGTTTTTTAGTTTTGATTCGCTGTGCTTTTTAGGTAGGTTTAGAAAATCTACAAACAATGTGTCTTTAAACATAATTGGTGCATTTGGATAGGTTTCAAGCAATCCTTTTGACATATTGTTTTTATTGCTCAATAGGGCTGTGTAGGTTTGATTTGAAATGCAACGTTGTAGTTCTTTGTAAGTAAGGTTTTCTTTGTTTGCATAGAGTATATAGAATAGGCGTTCTTCATAGCTTTTACATCTGCAAAGTATCTCTATATGAATACTCAATGATGTTAATTCTAATATTTTAGGCATTTGTCCAAATGGCATCCGGACAATTTGTGCAGGCACTGACCGTACGATTAGATTTGTTTCTTTATTGATAGGATTTATAGGTGTTTCAATTTGTGCAGATGTCGTCTGCACAAATTCATGATTTAGATATTTTTCTACTATTGAGGTAAATGTTTCAGAAGAATATTCGTCATAAAACAAAACCATATTATAGATACTTCTTCTGCTAAATCCTTTTATGTCTGGGCGTTGAGAACGTATGTATTCTGATAGTTGAGAGACAACTTTACTTCCCCATTCTTCGCTTTTTAGTTTGCTTGATACATAGCCTCCAACATGCCATGCGGTAAGTAATAGTTCTTCATTAACGGCTTTTGTTGCTCGGCTTTTGTGTTGTAGAATAATATTAACAACTTCTCCAAATTGTTGCTCTATTGGTTTTACGATATTGTTTTCCATTGGAATGTATTTTGTCGCAAAGGTACTTATTTTTTTGCTTTGAAATGAAAAAAGGGAGTTTTTTTTAATTTCTCCCTTTTTATTTCTTAATATAACTTGATTATCGGTTGTGCATTCCAATTTATTTTTTCGTTTGCGGTGTTTACATCTACAAAGTCAAAATCATTTAGCCATTTTATTAGTTTTTTCTCTGCTCCTTTCAAGCCTGCAAGTCGGCGAAATTGCACAAAAAATGGCAATCCTTCAATTTTAGTTTTACTTGAATCTATATCGCTTAAATGGATATAAGCCATTATATAAGGGTTTATCTTAGTTGTATGCTTAATTATTGAATAAGGAAACAAACGAAAATATCCCCCACCCGTAAATCCTATGTTTTTACACAAGTATTTAAAAGTTGTTATTGGAAATTCTTTAATGATTCCGTTTTGCAATTCTATTCTATGTGGTAGAGTTATATTTGTAGTTTTTTGACCATAGAAGTGATTGCTTGGTGTTTGTGAACAATCTATTTCAATTCCGTTTTCAATTAGTTGTTCCATATATTCGGGTCTTGAAAGCGAAAATCCAGGACTTCTATATTTATTTACTTTCTTTCCTGTTAATTGTTCTATTACATCAATGGATTTTTTCAGGTCGTCTGAAAATTCTTTGATTGTTTGTGTGTTTACAAGGGTATGGTTATAGGAATGTGTTCCTATGTCATATTTTTGAGCAATTCTTTTAACTATATTAGGATACTTTTCAGCGGTGGAGGCAAGTACGAAAAAACTTGGAGAAGTTTTCGTATTCTCTATGATAGAAAACATCTTCTCCAAGTTTTTCTCTAATGTCATTTCTTTTTGTGAGATATTCAAATTTTCTTTGCTCACAAAAACTGAATCAAACTCAAAATCTATTGTAAATATCCTTTGAGGTATCAACTCTATTCGTAAATTTCGTGTTTGTATGCTTTAAGTGTGTTGTCTAATAGGGCAACGATTGTCATTGGTCCAACGCCTCCTGGTACTGGTGTAATGGCTGAACATTTTGGTGCTACTTCATCGTATTTTACATCACCTATTATTTTGTAGCCTTTTTCGTTATCTGCTGGTACTCTATGTATTCCAACATCTACTATCACGGCTCCTTCTTTTACCATATCGGCTGTAAGAAATTCTGGCTTGCCTATTGCAACGATTATTATGTCTGCTTGAAGGCAAATCTCTTTTAAATTCTTTGTCTTCGAGTGGCACATTGTTACAGTGCAGTTTGCTTTCTTTGAGTTACGACTCATAAGAATTGAAATCGGAGTACCTACTATGTTGCTACGTCCTAAAACCACACAATGTTTACCTTCTGTTTCTATGTTGCTTCTATCTAAAAGTTTTTTAATACCGTATGGTGTTGCAGGTATGTATGATGGTAAGCCTATCATCATTCTTCCTTCGTTTGTTGGGTGGAATCCATCTACGTCTTTTGCAGGAGAGATTGATTCTAAAACTTTTCTTTCAGATATATGTTTTGGCAATGGTAATTGTACTATATAACCATCTACTTCCGGGTCTTTATTTAAGAAATCTAATGTTTCTAATAATTCTTTTTCTGATATTGTTTCAGGAAAACGATATACCGAAGAGGTAAAGCCTACTTCTTTTGATTGTTTTTCTTTGCTGGCAACATAAGACAAGCTTGCTCCGTCTTCTCCTACGATTACCGCAACTAAATGTGGTGGTCTTTTTCCTGCATCTAATAAATCAGATACTTCTTTTTTAATTTCTTCTTTTATTGTTTTGGCGATAATTCTACCGTCAATCAAAATTGGTTGTTTTGTGTTTTCCATAGCATTATCTTCTTCTTATATTTCTCATAGCGTTTAGCTTTCCGCTACTCATCATCTTCATCATTTTTCTTGTTTCTTCAAATTGCTTCATCAAACGATTAACTTCCTCTATTGAGGTTCCGCTTCCTTTTGCAATTCTTCTTCTTCTCGATGTGTCAATCTTTGTAGGATTTTTTCTTTCGTAAGGGGTCATAGAGCCAATGATTGCTTCAATTCCTTTAAATGCGTCATTGTCTATTTCAACGTCCTTCATCATTTTTCCCATTCCAGGAATCATGCCTACAAGGTCCTTGATATTACCCATTTTCTTAATTTGGTCTATCTGCGAAAGGAAATCGTTAAAGTCAAATTCGTTGCTTTTTATTTTTTTGTTTATCTTACGAGCTTGTTCTTCGTCATATTGTTCTTGGGCTTTTTCAACGAATGAAACAATGTCGCCCATTCCCAAAATTCTGCTTGCCATACGGTCCGGGTGGAACACATCTAAATCATTCATCTTTTCACCTAAACCGACAAACTTAATAGGTTTATTAACAACATGTTTAATTGTTAAAGCAGCACCGCCTCTTGTGTCCCCATCTAACTTAGTTAAGATAACACCGTCAAAGTCTATTGTGTCGTTGAACGCTTTTGCTGTATTAACTGCGTCTTGTCCTGTCATGGAATCGACAACGAATAGGGTTTCGCTTGGGTTTATTGCTTTTTTGATGTTAGAAATTTCATTCATCATTTCTTCATCAACCGCCAAACGCCCTGCTGTATCGACAATTACTACACCTATTGATTTGCTTTTTGCGTATGTGATTGCTTCTTGTGCTATTGCAACTGCGTCTTTTGAGTCTTCTTTTGCGAATACTTCAACTCCGATTTGTTCTCCTAAGACTTTTAATTGATTTATAGCGGCTGGTCTATATACGTCGCAAGCAACTAAAAGTACTGTTTTGTTTTTCTTTGTTTTTAAGAAGTGTGAAAGTTTTGCAGAGAAGGTTGTTTTACCGCTACCTTGCAAACCTGACATCAAGATTACAGCTGGATTTCCGTTTAGATTGACTCCTTGCGCTTCTCCTCCCATTAAAGTGGCTAATTCATCGTGAACGATTTTCACCATTAACTGTCCTGGCTCTACTGCTGTCAATACATCTCGTCCTAAGGCTTTTTCTTTTACTGTTGCACAAAATTCTTTTGCTATTGCATAACTTACGTCGGCATCAATCAATGCTTTACGCACCTCTTTTAAAGATTCTGCAATATTTATTTCTGTGATTTTGCCTTTACCTTTTATTATTTTAAAGGCTTTGTCAAATTTCTCCGATAAATTCTCAAACATTGTATTTTTATTTTGAATTTGCAAATATATGGATTTTTATTCGTAAAGTAGGTATTTCGCTCTTATTTTCTTAAACTTTTCAATGTCTTTTTGCCAACTAAGCTTTATTTCTTCCTCGCTAAGACCGCTTTCTATTTGTTTTCGCAGTTTGTCTGTGCCTGCAAGTTTATCGAAAAATGAGGTAAAGAAATCTGATTTTTTTCCTAAGGAATTGTAAAATATTCCTAAGAAATAAAAATTTAATCCTTTGCTTTTTAATTCCAAGTCTTTCATTCCATAACACTTCTCTCCTTTATAGGGTGGATTGTCGCTAACTCCTTTGATTGCTCGTGGGGTAAAGGAGAATGTTGTGTCGGTAAATTCTGGACAGCCTATGATTTCAAATGGTTTGTCTGTTCCTCTGCCTACGCTGACTTTGGTTCCTTCAAAAAAGCATAGGGATGGATATAGTTCTATGGCTTTTGGTGTTTGTAAATTAGGGCTTGGTGCTACTGGCAGTTGATATACTTCTTCCATATCGTGATGCCAATTCAATATCTTTATCACTTGCAAATCGCATTTAACTCCATTGTTTAACCATCCTTCACCATTTATCATTTGTGCGTACTCTCCTATTGTCATTGCGTGCAAAACTGGTACTGTGTGCATACCTACAAAGGATTTAAACTTAGGTTCTAAAACTGGTCCGTCTATATAATCATTTGGATTTGGTCGGTCTAAAACTATAATCTTACAATTATTTTCTGCACAAGCCTCCATAGCATAATGCAGTGTGGAAATATAGGTGTAGAAACGGCAACCTACATCTTGAAGGTCAAACAATATAATCTCGCAGTCTTTCATTTGTTCTGCTGTTGGCTTCTTATTTTTTCCGTATAGCGAGATTATCGGTAAGCCTGTCTTTGAGTCGGTGGAATTTTTCACTACTCCCCCTGCTTCAACGTTACCTCTAAATCCGTGTTCTGGTGAAAAGACCTTAACAACATTAACATCCAAGGAAAGCAATGTGTCTAATAAATGAACTAATTCGCCTTTTGAGTTATGTACTACACCCGTTTGATTTGTTAAAAGGGCGACTTTTTTTCCTTTTATAGAACAAATATATTCTTCAAAACGTTCTGCTCCTGTGATTACTTTATTTTGCGAATACGTTGTAATGCAAAGAAGGGTGAAAACAAGTGATAATAATGCGTTTTTTTTCATTTTTCATATTTTTTTCAATGCAAATATATTAAAAAAAGGTGTTTTTTGCTTTTTGTTTAAAAAAATATTTTTACTTTTGCACAAGTTTCTTATTTAATATTTATCAAAATTATTAAGAAAGCATTATTTCAGAATGCTTTTGTTTAGCAACAATATTTATGTATAGTAAAACTCAATTAGAACAACAGTCTTTGGATGAACTAAAACAAACGGCTAAAGAGTTAGGTCTTACGAAAATTTCTCGCTTAAACGCACAGGATTTAATATATAAAATCTTGGATTTTCAAGCTCAAAAAGAAGTTTCACAGCCTGCGGAAGAAAAAACAGAAAATACAAAACGTAAAACTCGCGCCCGTATAAAACCAAAGCCAATAGCGGAAAGTAACGTAAAAAAAGAAAACTCCGAAGCTATAAAACAAAGAAAGGCTAAACCAGCAAAGTCAGATGAAATCGTAATCAATGATTTAAAATTAGCAGACATACCGGAAATTCCGCAAATAGACGATGTTGTAATTCTAGACTTTAATCCAACTGTAAAATTATCAAAATCTGAGCCTATAAAAAAGGCAAAAGAAATTGTTAAAGAAGAAGAAATTATAGTAAAGGAAGAAGTTAAGCCGGAAGAATTACCTGTTGAAAAAACAGAAGAAACAAAAGAAACTCCTACCCAAGAAGAAAAAGAAGTCATAGCGGAAGAAACACCGGTAGAAAAGAAAACCATATTTAATTTTGAAACAGAAGGATTGGTAACTGCCGAAGGCGTGATAGAAATAATGCCTGATGGATATGGTTTCTTACGCTCTTCTGATTACAACTATTTAAATTCTCCTGACGATATTTATGTTTCGCAATCCCAAATCAAATATTTCGGATTAAAAACAGGAGATACAGTAGAAGGAACAATACGTCCACCAAAAGATGGCGAAAAATATTTTCCACTTGTCAAAGCATTCAAAATAAATGGCAAAGACGCAGAATTAGTAAGAGATAGAATACCTTTCGATTATTTAACACCTCTTTTCCCAGAAGAGAAATTTGAACTTTGTCATCATGCAGCAGAATCGCTTTCCACAAGAATAATCGACCTTTTCACACCAATAGGAAAAGGACAAAGAGCCTTGATTGTTGCACCTCCAAAGACAGGTAAGACAACCTTGCTTAAAGAAGTAGCGAATGCCATTGCCGCAAATCACCCTGAGGTTTACCTAATTGTTCTTTTGATAGACGAAAGACCAGAAGAAGTAACTGATATGCAAAGAACGGTAAATGCAGAAGTAATTGCCTCAACCTTTGACGAACCTGCGGAAAGACATGTAAAGATTGCAAACATTGTATTAGAGAAAGCAAAACGTATGACAGAATGTGGCCATGATGTTGTTATAGTTCTTGACTCTATAACAAGACTTGCAAGAGCTTATAACACCGTTGCCCCTGCCTCAGGCAAGGTTCTTTCAGGAGGAGTTGAAGCAAACGCATTGCAAAAGCCAAAACGTTTCTTTGGTGCAGCAAGAAACATAGAAAACGGAGGTTCTCTAACAATCATAGCAACAGCTCTTACAGAAACAGGTTCAAAAATGGACGAAGTAATCTTCGAAGAGTTCAAAGGAACAGGTAATATGGAGCTTCAACTTGACAGAAAGTTAGCAAACAAACGTATCTACCCAGCAATAGACCTTGTTGCTTCATCTACAAGACGCGATGACTTACTTCACAATAAGGTAATTTGGGATAGAATGTTAATACTTCGCAATCACATTGCCGATATGACACCACAAGAAGCAATGGAGCTGATTAAAGGTAGAATGAAAAACACTGAAACAAATGAAGAGTTCCTTTTAGGAATGAATGGATAATTTTAAAATAACGAAACAATAATGGCAAATAACGAAGACTTATTTAAAAAGATAACATCTCACGCAAAGGAATATGGATTCATATTTCCTTCAAGTGAAATATACGATGGAATGAGTGCCGTATATGATTACGGACAAAATGGTGTGGAATTGAAAAACAACATCAAGCAATATTGGTGGAAATCAATGACACAAATGCACGAAAACATAGTTGGAATTGATTCTGCTATATTTATGCACCCTACTATTTGGAAAGCATCGGGTCATGTGGACGCTTTCAACGATCCTTTAATAGATAACAAAGACTCTAAAAAGCGTTATCGTGCCGATGTGTTAATTGAAGAACACATTGCAAAGATTGAAGACAAGATAAACAAAGAATGCGAAAAAGCAAAGAAACGCTTTGGCGATAGTTTCGATAGAGAACAATTCGTAAGCACTAACGCAAGAGTGTTAGAGTATGCCTCAAAGATGAAAGACATACAAACAAGATTTGCATCTCTTATGGAAGCAAACGACCTTACAGGAATAAAAGCATTGATTGAAGAATTGGGAATAGTATGTCCTATATCGGGTTCAAGAAATTGGACAGATGTAAGACAATTCAACCTAATGTTTGCAACAAAAGTAGGTTCGGTAAGCGAGCAAGCCGACACAATTTATCTTAGACCTGA
Organism: Candidatus Onthomorpha sp.; assembly: GCA_045644685.1. Taxonomy (GTDB): domain Bacteria; phylum Bacteroidota; class Bacteroidia; order Bacteroidales; family P3; genus Onthomorpha. The sequence goes on along the minus strand of JAZRHI010000030.1, from coordinate 106,569 downwards.
GACTGCACAAGGTATTTTCGTGAATTACTTAAATGTTCAAAAGACAGGAAGAATGAAAGTGCCATTTGGTATTGCACAAATCGGTAAAGCATTTCGTAATGAGATTGTTGCAAGACAATTTATTTTCAGAATGAGAGAGTTTGAACAAATGGAAATGCAATTCTTTGTACGTCCGGGAGAAGAAATCAAATGGTTTGAATATTGGAAAGAAACACGTATGAAATGGCATCTTGCATTGGGCATACCAAGTGAAAAATATCGTTATCACGATCACGAAAAACTTGCACACTACGCCAATGCAGCAACAGATATTGAGTTTGAATTCCCATTTGGCTTTAAAGAATTGGAAGGAATCCATTCAAGAACAGACTTTGACTTAAAACGCCACCAAGAATTCTCAGGAAAAAAACTACAATACTTCGATTCAGAACTTGGCGAAAGCTATGTTCCATACGTAATTGAAACATCTATTGGATTAGACCGTACATTCCTTGCAGTTTTCTCTCACGCTTACAAAGAAGAAAAGCTTGAAGACGGTTCAGAAAGAGTAGTTTTAGCCCTTCCAAGAGTGCTTGCACCGGTTAAAGCAGCGGTTCTTCCACTTGTAAAGAAAGATGGAATGCCAGAAAAAGCAAGAGAGATAATGAATATCTTAAAACAAGACTTCCAAGTTCAATATGACGAAAAAGATGCAATAGGAAAACGCTATCGCCGTCAAGACGCAATAGGAACACCTTATTGTATTACCGTTGATAGTCAAACAATGGAAGACAACACCGTTACAATTCGTGAAAGAGATACAATGCAACAAGAACGTATCTCAATAGATAATCTCTTCACTTATATACACAACAACATTAAACCTTTAAATTTATAATATGAAAAGCAAGTACATCTTATTCTTATTAGCGATTGTTTTAGTTTTTGCTCCTTGTAAAAAAACGAAAGCACAAGCCGAATACATAATTCCAACAACACTAATTTCATACGGTGTACTTGCTCAATTCGTTCCTGCATTAGATGATTTTGACCTTAGCATAAGAGAGGGTTTTTCATCGTTTAATCAAAACAAATGTAAGGTTGATGATTACATTCAATACTTTCCAACCCTTGCCTTTGCGGGATTAGGAACCTTAGGCGTAGAAACCAACTATAAATTCGTTGATAGAGTTTGCATAGGTGCAATGGCATACACATTTGTTGGTGCAACAGTTTTAACAACCAAACAACTTACGGGAATTGAACGCCCAGACGGCTCAGCAAATAATTCATTTCCTTCGGGACATACAGCACTTTCTTTCGTAGGAGCCGATTTGGTTTATATGACATACAAAGACGCCTCTCCTATTTATGGAATTGCCGCCTACGCTTGTGCAACAACAGTAGGCTTTCTTCGTATGTACAACAATCGTCATTGGTTTTCGGACGTAGTATGTGGAGCTGGCGTAGGAATACTTGCATCAAGACTTTCATTTTGGGCTTTTGATAAAATAAAACAATGCCTAAACAAAAACAATAATAAGAATCTATCCTTCAACGGAAGTTTTTCACCCTTTGTTTATCAAGACAAAATAGGATTTTCTTTAAGTTTGACTTTTTAAAACAAAGAAAAATCTAAAAAAAGCAAAGAAAAAAAAGAATATTTCAAAGAAAAAAATTTGGAATATTCTTTTTTTTCTTTTAACTTTGTAGCGTAAATTAAAACCTTTAAAGTTATGAAAAAAATATTATTAAGCTGTGTAGTATTATTCTTGCTGAATATTCTACACATTAACCAATTACAAGCACAAGACTGGCAAAATCAGAAAAGTGTTACCTTACATACGCAATTTCCAACCGACACCTATGCTCAAAAAGTAAAGGTTTATAACAATGATTATTTAGTCGGAATTACGAAAGTTGCTGGTGTCGATCATTATGGCTTTGTATTATGGAAGAATAGTGATAACATTGTGGTTATTTCTCTTTTAAATACTACTGATATTATTATAAATGATTTTGATTTTTATAATGATGAAGTGTTTTTTTGTGGCAAAAGGCTAACAAATCAAGGCAACTATACTGGAATTATAGGACATTTTAATATGAATGATTTTATTAACATTGGAAACTTCAATTATGAATATACCGATATAAATACTGTTGAAAATCTAACAAAGATTATAACATACACAACGTCTTCTGGTGATAAATTTGCAACAGCAATAGGTCATAATTCTAGTATTTTAGGAACTTATAGCCAAATAGTAGAGTTAAGTATTTCTAATAATCTTTTTTATTATCACCCTATCCCATTTTTTGGACCTCAAATGCAATTAGAAGTTTTACGAGATATGTTTTATTGTGATGATTATATTATAACATTGAGCAATATTCACCTTACAAATAGTTATTTAATAAGATATTTTAAATATAATGGTCAATATCTGGAAAATACAGATTGTTATGTTTACACATTTCCTAATATTTTCTTTATATATACTTTTGAACCCGAAGATTATCCACTTCATATTGCAGACATAACACCTGATCACTTCGCTGTATGTGTTTCAGCAAGCGATGGCTCTCATTGTTTTTCTTTTATAAATATACATAATAAGTGGACACAAAATTTATCTTCATCTCAAATACTTTATCATGACGATAAAGACAATCAACCATTAGAAATGGAGTATTCACCCCTAATAAAAAGATTATTACTATTAAACAATAGTAATTTTAACGGTTTAGGGAAAATTCAAACAATAACCTATATTGATCCTTTTGAAACAAACCCTTACGTTACTTTAATGGAAAATTTTAACACTCCAATACAAATAAATCATTTTAGTTTGATTTCATCGGAGCATTACGCTGTTGCAGGAACTTATTCAAATTTACAATCAAATAATAATAATTTACAATTATTTGCTACTAAGAACATAAACCATCCTTTTTTAGGCTGTTTGAATAATTCAATGGTCAATATTGATCAAGTTTCAATTACTAATGGTTCTGCATATATAACCCTTGCCCTTCCTTCTTTTTTAAATATTAATTGGATAACAGATAACACTTTTATTAACAACGAAAATATAAACGTAAATTGTATAGATTAACCAACTAAAATAAATAGCGTTATGAAAAAAAATATAATCATTTTATTGGCATTATTGCCTTTTGTAACAAAAGCTCAATATAATACAGTAAATTTAGAAACTGAGTATTTTAACCAATACATTTTTCCTCCTTTAATTGACAATTCTTCTTGTAGAGAAACACTTTTCGCTAATAATCAGTTAGTCTTACTTTCAACTCTAGGTTCTAATACAAACAATAACATAAGTAGAGTAGAAGAAATTGCTCAAAAATATGAAGTTGAAGAAAACGATAGTGTAAGCATATTTGGTGTTTCATTATTGGTTAATTATTTAAGAGGGGTTGCAAATTATCATGATACTATTACGATAAGTATATTAGACACTAATTTTTCTACTATATATTCGCAAGTTTTTGTTTCAACAGGAACATCTCAAGAAATAGCAAATCAATACCTACAACCCGAAGGTTTTAATGGTTCTAATTATCCTTATGTAGAATGTATATTTAACGATACAATCACTTTATTTAACGATTATTATATTTCCTTTAAAAATAGTAAAAATTGTAATAATGAAGAAAATATAACGCTTATCTTTATGCATCTTAGTGAATATGCATCTACCCTTTCAAGCGATGATAATTATTGTGTACCATATAGTTGTAGTTCTAAATATAAGCCTTATGTAAAAATGTGTGATAATAATAGAACTTGGCAAAGTGTTGATAATGTAAATTGGCTTATATCTTACGATGCAGTTGCAGGATATTATAACTATAATTCTTGTGATACAATAGTTTACAAAGCTATTGGAATTTGTCCTATTCAAGCAATAATAGATACTTCTTCTGATTCGTTAGATAGTGGAGTTGTTTCGGTTGAATTGCTTGAAGAAAACATAGAGATTTATCCTAATCCTGCAAAAGATGTTTTGAATATAAATTCTGCTTTTGCAATAAAAGAAGTTGAAATCTATGACGCTTTGAATCGCCTTGTAGAAAAGCAAAAATCAAACAATAAAAACATTCAACTAAACCTTAACAATCTTTCCACAGGTTCTTATATAGTGAACATAAAAACCGCAAAAGGTAGCGTGAAAAAGAAATTGATTGTGGAATAAAGCAAAGAATTAGAAAAATAAAACGCTCGTTTGTCAAAATATTTTAAAGACTTACGAGCGTTTTTCTTTGAATTAGAAATATTATCTATCAGTGCATTACAATTAAATTAAAAAATAAGGTTACTTTTTATTGTTATTGTTTTTTTTGTTTTTAATGTTTCGTTATATTTTGAACTTATTTTAAATAGTTTTAAACTGCTTAATGAAAAAGCAACATCTATTTTCTTATTTATTTCTTCAGTAAGTTCAAACCTAACATATCTTGATGTTAATAAATTATTATCTGTTGGATTTCTAACTTCTAATAAGTATGCAATATCTCTATCATCATTAAGTCCAAATAGCTTTGCTTGTTCTATTGCTTTGAGATAACTATCTTCTGTAAAATTTCCTGAAAATTTTTCATGGCGATAATATTTAGCTGTTTTTGTATCATTATTTGTGATTTTAACTTCCGCATTAGTATTTAATACTTTGTAGCCAATTTCTCCATTTACAGAAATTTCTCGCTCTGAAATTACTTCTGTTGCATAGGTGGTTTCAAATTCTTTTACTCCCAAATGTTTAACGATAATACCAAAAGCATCTAATTTTGATTGTATAATATTTTCTTCTGATTGAATTAAATCTATATATTTTTGTTTGTATGGATGTTTTACCCATATAGTGTTTAATTCTATATTAGATTTGTCAAAGAAATATTCTTTGTTTTCTATTGCATCTTCAAGAGACACGATTTGAACGTTTTTAGGTATTTTTCTTGCATTGTTTTCCCATAAATAATTAATAGCTCTTTCTTCGGGAACGATGTACAATAATTCTCCTGTTAATTTATTTGAGTTGTCCATATGATAAAAAATAATATTAATAATATAAAACAAAAAGTTAAACTTAATTTTATTATAGTATTCCTTTTTTTTGTAAAAATTACATTGTATATTTCCAAGATATTATCCAGACAAGTTCTATTAAGTTGTCTTGTTATTTTTGTTAAACTTTCTTGAAAAGTTTCAATATTTGTAGTTTTCATCCAAAATATATAAGGCATATTCCTATTATCCTCATCTTTTTCAATAAAACAACCTTTTACAAATATACCATCTTCATCTTGTATCAATTTAAAGTTTTTAGATTTTATTTTACCATATTCTTTTAAATTGTTTATTGTTTTAAGTTTATTAGATTTTAATTCATCTTTTTTACAAATGAATTGTAATGCTTCAAAAGGTACTTTTGATTGAAAATCAGAATAGATAGTATTATCAACAACTATTGTATTTTGCTCTGTTGCTGATGTATTTTGAGAGTAAAATATTTGTTCCATTTTATTTTTCTATGTATTCTATTACTTAAAAGTTGTTTTTAATATTTCGCGTCTTAACAACTAAATAATTTTTCTTTTAAAAATTTTATACATTCTTCTCTTTCTTGTAAGTTTAGAAATATAAAATTCTTCTCAAAAAGTACGCTATATTCTTTATCACTTATAGATTCTTTAATCTTTTGATAATCTCTTTTAGGAGAATTACTTTTGTCTTTATGTGTAGCAAAAATAGCTACTTGTTGTTTGTTTCCTTTTTTTCTATAAATAAAATCTAAACGAGCCATAGTGTCTTTTTTGTAGTCGTCTTTTGATAGATATTTTTGTCCATCAAAAAGAAAGAATATAGCATCACTGCTATCAATCAATCGTTCATAATATATTCGACAGTTTTCTATTCCTCCTCCAATGTCTTTACCTGCATTTATTAAAACATTACGTTCTCCTAAATTTAATTCAAATGGTTTAAAATCCTCACTGCCAATTGTAGCGGTGTATTGACTGTACTTTTTGTTTTGTAAATTGCATAACAATTGAGTTTTTCCTGCCCCTTGCATTCCTAAAATAGCAATACTATTACCTTTAACCGGCTCTGTGTCTCCACAAATTATGACTATGATAACTGACGCTAAAAAAGCACCGACACCTACAAGTAGAATAGGCCAAATTGCTTGATAAGTAGTTTCATTTACGGCATAATAAATAATTTCATTTAATATCATTTTCTTTTTAAGTTTTAATATTATACTATACTTTCTTTGCCCAAGTCCCAAATGGCGATTAAATGATTTCTTTCTTTGATTAAATGACATAAAAAAACGTGGGACTTTTTTTCTTATCAAAGTTTGAGGTTCGGGAATTACCTAATCTGTTAAATAAGAAAAGCCCACGATATTACTCGTGAGCGTTTTCCGCTTTCCTTTTAACAGATTATTTGAAATTTTCCCGATTCCAAACCTTAAAGTATAAGCAAAAACGCTTTTATGTCGTATTAAAATTTTCTAAGTCTTAATTATAATTATTCTTTTTCTCCTTTTTGTCCTCCTTTTTTACGTTTTAAATTTCTGCCCACAAAGGTAAAACATTTTTTAATAACGACAAAAAAAGTCCTTGCTTTGTTTTAGAAAATTTTGCTCCGATAGTAACACTATTACCATCCGATCGTAACACTCTTACCCTCCGATGGTAACAAATTATCCTCCGAGGATAAAACTTTACCAACGGAGGATAAAAATCTGAAACAAAGTCTTTGAAAAAAATCCTAAGGAAAAATTTAAAAAAGCTAAGAAAAAATTTAAAAACCCTAAGGAAAATTTTGCAAAATCAAAGAAAAAAAAGAATGCTCCAAGATGTTTCAAGGAGCATTCTTTTTTGTTTATTTTTTGATTACGCGTCTATGTTTGCGTATGTTGCGTTCTTTTCTATAAATTCTCGTCTTGGTGGTACGTCATCGCCCATTAGCATTGAGAATACTCTGTCTGCTTCTGACGCATTCTCGATTGTAACTTGTTTTAATATACGTCTTGCTGGGTCCATTGTTGTTTCCCAAAGTTGTTCTTCGTTCATTTCTCCAAGACCTTTGTATCTTTGTACTTCTACCTTACCTTTGCCTGTTGAGTATTCTGCAATAGCGTTGTCTCTCTCCTCTTCATCCCAACAATATCGTTTTTGTTTGTTTGTTGATGAAGATACGCCATATAAAGGTGGTGTTGCAATGAAGACATGTCCTTCTTCTATCAATTCTTTCATATAACGGAAGAAGAATGTTAAAATAAGTGTTGCTATATGTGCTCCATCGACATCGGCATCGGTCATGATTATTACTTTATGGTAACGTAGCTTTTCCATATTCAATGCCTTAGAGTCTTCTTTTGTTCCTATTGAAACGCCTAATGCGGTATAGATATTCTTAATCTCCTCTGAATCTAAGACTTTATGTTGCATTGCTTTTTCTACGTTAAGGATTTTTCCTCTTAATGGAAGAATGGCTTGGTGTTCTCTATCTCTTCCTTGTTTAGCTGTTCCTCCTGCTGAATCCCCTTCGACAAGGAATAATTCGCATACGCTTGGATCGTTGCTCGCACAGTCAGATAATTTTCCCGGTAAGCCTGCAACTCCTAATATTGTTTGACGTTGTACAAGGTCTCTTGCTTTTCTTGCGGCGTGTCTTGCTGTTGCTGCAAGAATTACTTTATCTACTATTTGTTTTGCTTCTTTTGGGTGCTCTTCCAAATAGTTTGCTAATATTTCGCTAACTGCGGCTGCAACGGCTGGTGCTACTTCACTATTACCTAACTTAGTTTTTGTTTGGCCTTCAAATTGTGGCTCTGCAACCTTTACAGATATTACTGCGGTTAGCCCTTCACGAAAGTCATCTCCTGCAATTTCAAATTTCAACTTATCTAACAATCCTTCTTTTGTGGCATAGTTTTTAAGTGTTCTTGTCATTGCTTGACGAAATCCTGTCAAGTGTGTACCACCTTCGTGAGTGTTGATATTGTTTACGTATGAGTGAAGATTTTCTGTAAAGCCTGTGTTGTATTGCATTGCTATTTCAATCGGGATTCCTTGCTTTTCTCCCTCAACATAAATAGGCTCTGGAATTAGATGCTCTCTTGTTGCATCTAAGTATGATATGAAATCTTTTAATCCTTCTTCTGAATAGAAAGTTTCGCTTAAATAGTTTCCTTCATCGTCCTTTTGACGAAAATCTGTAATAGATAGTTCTATTCCTTTATTCAAGAATGCAAGTTCTCTTAGTCGTGAAGCAAGGGTTTGGTAGTCGTACACACTCACTGTGAATATTTCATCATCTGGAAGGAATTCTACAACGGTACCTCTTTTGTCTGTTGTGCCAATTTCTTTTACTGCATACAGAGGAACGCCTCTTGAATATTCTTGTTCATAGATTTTTCCATCTCTATAAACGTTTACTTTCAAATGTGTTGATAAGGCATTAACACAACTAACACCCACTCCGTGCAAACCACCTGATACCTTATAAGAACCCTTATCGAATTTTCCACCTGCGTGCAACACTGTCATAACTACCTCTAAGGCAGAACGGCCTTCCTTAGGGTGAATATCAACAGGGATACCTCTACCATTATCTTCTACTCTTATGGAATTATTTTCTAATATCTGAACACTAATCTTATTACAATATCCTGCCAATGCCTCGTCTATGGAATTATCCACGACTTCGTAAACAAGATGATGCAAACCTCTCACATTAACATCACCAATATACATTGCAGGTCTTTTTCTTACTGCTTCCAATCCCTCCAATACGTTAATATTGGCGGCGGTATATTCTCCTTTTCTTAATTCTTCACTCATTGTTTATGTTTTTTGAAGCAACAAAAGTAATAAAAATTCCTTAATTTTTTGTAGTTTTGCACGCAAATTAAACACAAAAATTAAAAAATAACATGAATTTCAAAAAAATCTTACCTCACATTATTGCAATAGTAGTATTTATTGTAGTAAGTTTTGTCTTTTTTAGCCCTGTCTTAGAAGGCAAGAAACTATTCCAAAGCGATATGGCTCAATTCGAAGGAGCAGCAAAAGAGCTCTCAGATTATGAAAAACTAAGTGGAGAACGCTCTTGTTGGGCCAACTCAATGTTTAGCGGAATGCCCTCATATCAAATTGCCTTCCCACAATCAAACAACATTTTCGATACAATAAGCCAACCACTCACACTTTGGGGATTTTCCTTTGATGCAGGAATATTCTTTATAATGATGTTAGGCTTCTATATCTTTATGAATGTAATGGGAGCACGACCTTTGATAAGCACCTTTGCAGCATTGATTTATGCCTTAGGCTCTTACAACGTGATAATCATAGGCGTAGGACACATAACTAAAGCATGGGCAATGGCAATGATTGCTCCAATACTTGCAGGTATGATACTTGTTTTAAAAAGAAAATACATATCGGGCGTTATCCTTTTCACACTATCACTTGGCTTGCAAATCTATTTCAATCACATACAAATCACATATTACACCCTTATTGCAGCAATCATTCTTGGTATATCATACCTTGTATATGCAATAAGAGAAAAAGAAATCAAACAATTCGTAATTAGCGGTGTAGTTTTAGTTATCTGTGCCGTAGTATCACTAATGCCAAACTCCTCTCACCTTGCATTAAACAACGAATACGTAAAACACACCATGAGAGGTGGAAGCGAAATCACAGTAAGAGAAAAAGACAACACAAACGACAAAGGATTAAGCATAGACTACGCATACGCATGGAGCTACGGCGTTGGAGAAACCTTTACAATGCTAATCCCAGACTATAAAGGAGGCGGAAGTTCAGACAATCGTTGGGAAAGCCTTGCCGAAAACCGTTTAAGAGAAATACAAAACACACAACCAGCACAAGCCTCACACCCACAAATCAATCAAGTAGTAAATCAATACGCAGGCTCAACCTATTGGGGAGAACAACCCTTCACAGCAGGCACCGTTTACTTTGGAGCAATCGTAATATTCCTTTCACTACTTGGCTTTTTGTTAATCAAAGGAGCAGAACGCTGGTGGCTTTTAGTAGCAACCATTCTTTCAATCCTAATCTCATGGGGTAACAACTTTATGTTGCTAAACGAATTTTTGTTTAACCACCTTCCACTCTACAACAAATTCCGTACACCTTCGATGATACTTGTCGTAGCCAATGTAACACTTGTAATAGCAGCCTTCTTAGGATTAAAAGAGTTCTTTAACCAAGAACTAAGCAATAAGAAAAAACTACAAGCCCTATACATAAGCGCAGGAGTTGTAGGAGGATTTTGTCTTCTATGCAGTTTACTACCAGATGTATTTGCAACATTCACATCAAGCAAAGACACCGTATTTGAAACCATGTTAGGCAACAGCTTCCTTCAAGCCCTATACGAAGACCGTAAAGCAGCATTCACCTCAGACGCACTACGCTCATTCATCTTCATAGCAATAGCCTTCGTAACACTATTCCTATTTGCTAAAAACAAACTTAAAAAAGAAATAATCGCAATCTGCATAATAGGAATTGCAGCAACAATAGACCTATGGCAAGTAGATAAACGCTATATCTCAGAAGACAACTACAAAAAGCCATACGAAATGCAAGTACAAACAACACCAGCAATAGAAACCATAAAATCAGAAGTAGAAGCCAAAAGCATAAATCACTACCGCGTATATAACTTAGCAGTAAACACCTTTAACGATGCCTCAACCTCGTATCACTTCCCATCAATCGGCGGATACCACGGAGCAAAACTACAACGCTACCAAGACATCATAGACCTACACATACTAAACCCTAACTACAAACAACAAGACCTAGCCGACACAACACTATTACAACAAAACCAAATCAGACAATTCTATTACACCTACCAACAACAAATAAACTGTCCTAATTTAGACGTTTTAAATATGCTTGACACAAGATTCTTTATCCTACCATTAGGACAAGAAGGCGGAATGGCGGTAGAAAACCCAGAAGCCTGTGGAGCAGCATGGTTTGTAGATGAAATAAAAAATGTAAACACAGCAGACGAAGAAATACTTGCCTTAAACAACTTCAAACCAAAACAAACAGCAATCATCAACCAAGAATTTGCATCACAAATCAAAAACAAAGACCTTACAAGCAGAGATAAAAACGCAACAATCACACTACAACCAAGCCAAAACAACGACCCAGATGTGAAAATCTACAAATCACAATCCACAACCTCACAATTCTGCGTATTCTCTGAAATCTACTATGCAGAAGGTTGGAAAGCATACATAGACGGCAAAGAAACCCCAATCATAAGAGCAAACTACATACTTAGAGCCGTTGAAGTACCAGCAGGAGAGCATACAATAGAATTAAGATGCGAACCAGACACACTAAAAACCTTTAACATCATTAACCTAATAGGCTCAATCATAATAATAGCCTTTATCTTAGGAGCAATCGCCCTACCAATCATAAAACGAATCAAAGAAAAGAAATAAAAAAGCTAAGAAAAAATTAAAAAAAGCAAAGAAAAAATTTACTTTTTCTTTGCTTTTTTTTGTTGGTTTATTAACCACATTATCAAATATATAAAATATACGATATTTTATCTTTACTTCTCCTCTATATTACAGTACTTTTCAATTGCTTTTTTAAATATTTGGAAATTGCCATAACTAACCCACTGAGTGTAAACCACGACTTGTGTTCCATCAAAAAGGTGAATTATTTCATCTTCTTCCATAAAATATCTCTTACCCGTATCTTTTGAACCAAATTTTCGTGCTTTAACATCTTCTAATCTTTCAATAATACCATTAGTTCTATTTTGCAATTCTTCCGGAATAAACTTTTCTAATTCAGAAAAAGTAATTTTTGGATTCTTTTTTACAAAATATCTTATTACCTCCAAAGCAAAACGCCCCATACAATAATATTCCCCATTAAATAAGTACATAGAATTATCTCTCTTTGTAGTTCTTTTTTTGTTTGTGGTTGTTTTTGGCGGTTCTGTGTGAGTTTCTTCTTGTTTTCTATAGATATTAAAATTAAAGTTTTCCAATTCTTTTTCTATTTCCTCTTTTTTAAATCCTTCTGCCTCAAATTTTTCTCTTATTAGGGATTTTATATTATTTTCTTGATTAATAGAAGAAAGAAAATCAGCTAAATGTTGTTTCAAATTATTAGTTGCTATCATTCTTTCATAACATTTCTTGCAAAACTCCTCTAATTTCTCCTTGGTACAATTATCATAAGACAACAAATCACATAATTCTATCCCGTTTTCATCATCATTTGAAAATTCAACTTTAAAAACACTAATAGCTTCTTTATTAGAATCATCGGAAGCATCGTAATAAAATTGAATATTCTCTCCTATATATAAGCCAATATTAGACTTTAATTGACGCATATAAGAAGTTATTTGTTTATCTTTTGTTTTGCAAATACTATTAGGTCTTTTTATTTCAATAGGCAAAATAGGAATTTCATTTTTACAAAGAACAATGTCTATACGTAAAGGCTTTACACTACCAATATGTAAATGGTATTGCGGAATTATAGTGTTATTAGACTTTTTCCAACCCAATATTTTTAAACAATTTTCAATAGCCTTTTGATATTCTGATTCTTTTGAATTATTTTCCAAAAACTCACTCAAATCACTTACAATTTCTTGCCAAGTTTCTTTCATAATTTTCTCTTTTAAACACTTGATTTCAGTGCTACAAAGTTACAAAAATTATATTTTATTTTAGAACATTTAAGAAAAGAGATACCTAAATTAAATAAAAACACTTCCTTTACTCCTATTGAGTCGCCATTCTAAAAATAACAAAAAAAACTCGGATTCTTGTTCCCTAACTCACTTTTTTTTTCTAGTTACGGAGCAAGAATCTACTATTTTTCATTCCTCAACCTATGTTTCAGACTTAAATTCAACTAATGCTTTGAATAATTTACTCGCTAAAATCGAGTTTTATAAGTTGCCATATTTTATTTTGCAGACATATAGGATCGGGGTCATTATCCGCTAAACCAAAATTCGTTAAACCTTTTATACATTCTTCCTTTGAAAAACCATAAGGGTAACGCTCTGTATAAAAACTTAACATTTCATTTATATCGTAATAGTTGCGTAACAAATGTAAGTCCCAAAAATCTTTTTTTCTTCCAGCTGACGCAATAACTTCTATCTTCATTGCAATAATATCTTCAACTGCTGCCATTCTTATAGAATTATATTCTTCAAATGGTCGAATAAACGTATCTGTATAAAACAAATCAAGTTTTACACAATCATCTTTTGATTTTCCAATAAAATAAGAAGAACCGAAACCTACCAAATCACCACAATCTCCATAACAATATTCAAACTCGTTCCTAAGAATATTTTGCAAAGCTAAAAAATCAAGCGAGCCATACTTTGCATCCGTAAACAAATCTATATCGTCAGACATACGATGTCCGTAACGCAAAGAAAGAGAAGTGCCTCCAACTAACCGAAAAGGCTTAAATTCTTCTATTTTCATTATTTTTTCAAGACAAGAGCGTAAAATAGGTTTTACTGTTTGATAATGCAAAGAATTACTGCTCATATCCTAAATAAATTTTAAGATTTTCCTTTACTTTACTATTAAATGGGGATTGTGAATTGAGGGTTATAGAGTCTAAAATGACTTTACGTCCATAAAAACGAATAATTTCTTCTATTTCTTCGTTAGAACCTCTTTCAAAAACACGATTTATAACATAACGACTATGTGTATAAAAATCTATATTTTCAAATTTAGTATCCCAAAACAATATTGGTCGGATTTTTTTTAAGTCTGGTTGATTTTGTTTAGACAAACGATTTTTCTTCTCTGCTATATCGTAAAAAGCTTGTAAGGTCATCAAAAATCCTGCTTCCAAATCAAGTACGCTTTCTATGTGAGATGAAAGAGATATATTCATAGACATACGCCCAGCAATAATATCACTGAAAGTTTGTGGATTTTCTCCAATACTTTCAGCAAATTGATTACTCTCGATATTACGATTATCAAGTTCTCTCTTTAAAAACAATCCGGGATGTATCCCTTTTAATATATCAATCTTTGTTTCCACACCACAAAGGTACAAAAAAATCAAATAACTTTTATAAATACTTATATTTTTCCCTTAGAAATATTTTAAAAATCCTAAGAAAAAAAACAAAAAAGCAAAGAAAAATTTTACTTTTTCTTTGCTTTTTTCTGAGGCTTTATTCAAAAGAAAGTATTGCTTGTTTGATTAGTTCGATTGCTTCCATCAATTGCTGTTTTGTTATTACAAGTGGTGGTGCAAATCTAATGATGTGTTGATGTGTTGGTTTAGCAAGTACGCCTAATTCTTTCATTTTCAAACATACATCCCATGCTTCTTTTCCATTTTTAGGTTTTATAACGATTGCGTTTAAGAGTCCTTTTCCTCTTACAAGCTCTATCATATCGCTTTTCACTTTTGACATTTCTTCTCGGAAGATTTGTCCTAATTCTTCGGCTTTTTCTTCAAGTTTTTCGTCTTTTACTACTTGTAAGGCTGCCATTGCTACCTTTCCTGCTAAGCAAAAGCCTCCGAATGTTGAGCCATGTTCGCCCGGTTTTATGGTTAGCATTATTTCATCATTGGCAAGGACTGCTGAAACAGGGATTACTCCGCCTGAAAGGGCTTTTCCTAATATTAAAATATCAGGTCTTACGCCTTCGTGGTCGCATGCAAGCATTTTTCCTGTGCGTGCTATTCCCGTTTGTACTTCATCGGCTATGAAAAGTACGTTATATTTTTTGCAGAGTTCGTAACATTTTTTCAAATAGCCTTCATTTGGTACATAAACTCCTGCTTCGCCTTGAATAGGTTCTACAAGAAATCCCGCAACTTTATCACCTAATTTTTCAAGTGTTTGTTCTAATGCTGCTGAATCATTGTATGGAATTTTTACAAAGCCGGGTGTGAATGGTCCGAATTGACCATAGCTGTCGGGGTCTGTGGACATGGAAATTATTGATATGGTTCGTCCGTGGAAATTGCCTTCGCAACATATTATTATTGCTTCGTTTTCTGGTATTCCTTTTACTTTGTATCCCCAACGTCTTGCTAATTTCATTGCTGTTTCGTCTGCTTCGGCTCCTGTATTCATTGGCAATACTTTATCATAGCCAAAATATTCTGTTATATACTTTTCGTATGGTCCTAAGCAGTCGTTATAAAACGCTCTCGAAGTAAGAGTTAGTGTTTTTGCTTGTTCGCATAAGGCATTCACTATTTTTGGATGGCAATGTCCTTGATTTACTGCTGAATATGCCGACAAGAAATCAAAATAACGTTTACCTTCTACGTCCCAAACAAATGCGCCTTCGCCTTTTGAAAGAACTACTGGTAGAGGGTGGTAATTGTGTGCACCGTATTGGTGTTCCATTTCGATGAATTCTTCTGATCGTTTCATAACATTTAGTTTTAATTGGTTATTTAATGCGTTGCAAATATAATAAACAAATTTCCACTCTGCAAGTTTTTGGTATAAAAAAATTTGTATTTATATTTCTTTTATGTGTTTTTATTTTAGTAAATTGAAGTTTTTGCGTATTTTTGCAGTATGTTAAATTTAGAAGAAAAACTTAATTTTCCTGTATTTAAACTCATTCAAGAGGCTGCTGATTCTTTGGAATTGGAAACTTATGTTGTGGGTGGGTTTGTGAGAGATGCGATTATGAATCGCCCTTGTAAGGATATTGATGTCGTTACTATTGGTAGTGGCATTAAATTGGCTAATAAGTTACATGATTTATTGGGTAGCAAGACTTCTAAGGTTACTGTGTTTAGAAACTTCGGTACTGCTATGCTTAATTATAAGGACGGTGAGGATGTTTGGCAGGTTGAATTTGTGGGTGCAAGGAAAGAGAGTTACAATAGGGATTCTCGTAAACCTATTGTAGAGGATGGTACTTTGGAAGACGACCAAAATAGAAGGGATTTTACGATAAATGCTATGGCAATTTGCTTAAATAAAGAGAATTATGGTAAGTTGCTCGACCCTTTTAATGGTATAGATGCTATAAGAAATCAAATTATTCAAACACCCTTAGATCCTGATATTACTTTTTCGGATGACCCTTTGAGAATGCTTAGGGCTATTAGGTTTGCAAGCCGTTTGGATTTTTCTATTCACCCTGATACTTTTGATGCTATTAAGAGAAATGCTTATAGGATTGAGATTGTGTCTATGGAAAGAAACATTGAGGAGATAAATAAAATGATTCTTTCGGCTCATCCTTCTATGGCGTTTCGTTTAATGGACAAATCGGGATTGCTTGAAAGGATTATTCCTGAGCTTGTTAAGTTAAAGGGTACGGAGTCTGTTGGGGAGCGTTCTCATAAGGATAATTTTAAGCATACGTTAGAGGTTTTGGAAAATATTTCTGCTAAAACTGATAATCTTTTCTTACGTTGGACTGCTCTTTTGCACGATATTGGAAAACCTTATTGTAAGAGGTTTGATGCGAAAACAGGCTTTTCTTTTCACGGACACGAGATTAAGGGTAGCAGAATGGTGAAAGGGATTTTCAGAAAGCTGAAACTGCCTTTGAATGAAAAGATGAAGTATGTAGAGAAGCTTGTTGCTCTGCATTTACGACCTATTATATTGGCTGAAAGCATAGTTACCGATTCTGCTGTAAGGCGTCTTTTGTTTGATGCTGGTGAGGATATTGACGATTTAATGCTTCTTTGTCAGGCTGATGTAACTTCTAAAAACATGAACAAGGTTAAGCAATATATGCAAAACTTTGAGATTGTTAAACAAAAGCTTATTGAGATTGAAGAAAAGGATAAGATTAGAAATTTCCAACCTCCTATCAATGGAGAGGATATTATGGAGATGTATAACATTGCTCCGTGTAGAGAGATTGGCATTTTGAAGACTATTATAAAGGATGCTATCTTAGATGGTATAATTCCTAATGATAGAGATGCTGCAATGGAATTGCTATTGGTGGAAGCAGAAAAATTAGGACTAAAACGCCCATGAGTAATAAGAAGTTAATTGTTTTAATTGGCCCTACTGCTGTTGGTAAAACGGCATTGAGCATTGAATTAGCTAATTTTCTGAATACGGAAATCGTATCTGCTGACTCGCGACAGTTCTATAAGGAATTGAATATAGGGGTTGCTACTCCTTCTGCTTTGGAACTGTCTATGGCAAAACACAATTTGATTGGTCATATCTCGATTCATCAAAAGTATAACATATCTGATTTTGAGAAGGATGCACTTAAAGAATTGGAGAGAATATTCCAAGAAAAGGATTATGCGGTTCTAACGGGTGGAAGCGGGCTTTATGTGAATGCTCTTTGTTATGGTGTGGATAATATGCCCGATGTTGATATTAAAATAAGAGAGGAGTTAAACGAAATATTCTCTACGCAAGGTATTGCACCGCTTCAAGATGAACTTATGCAGAAAGACCCTGAGTATTGGGAGATTGTCGATAAGCAAAATCATATAAGACTAATCAGAGCCTTAGAGGTGTGTCGTCAAACGGGCAAGACTTTTACTTCTTTTCGCTCGGGAGAAAAGAAAAAGCGTGATTTCGAAATCGTAAAGCTTGGTTTGGAAAGAGAGAGAGAATGCCTTTTGGAAAGGATTTATAAAAGGGTTGATTTGATGATTGAAGAGGGTTTGGTGGAAGAGGCTAAAACCATCTATCCTTATAGACATCTGCAAGCTTTGCAAACGGTTGGTTATAAGGAATTATTTGAATATTTTGACGGAAAGGTGGATTTACCTACTGCTGTTGAGAATATTAAAATTAACACAAGACAATATGCCAAGCGACAAATGACTTGGTTTAAGAAAGATAAGGATACTCTTTGGCTTAATGCCGAAAATAAAATTGATTGGAGATGTTTAGATTTATAATATCTGTTTCACTTGTTTTTTCTATGCTTTCGCTTTCTGCACAAGAAGATGCGGAAAAGAAAAACCTTATTTATAATAATTCTTTTGAAGACCATCTGTTTTGTCCTCAAAAGATAGAGCCATATGGTCAAATGATGGAGGTTGAAGCGTGGTGGCAACCAACAGGAGGCTCGTCGGATTATTATCATCCTTGTGGTGGGAAACAGTGTAAGATGCCAAAAAATAAATTAGGCTATCAATACGCAAAGTCGGGCGAAGCAATGGTGGGTATTTATACTTCAAAAACTTCTTATCGTGAGTATATTCAGACTGAACTGAAAGAAACTCTGCAAGCAGGCGAAAGATATAAGTTTAGTTTTTGGGTAAGCCTTTCCGAATATTCCACAGGGGCTGTTGCAACTATCGGTGGACTTTTTACTAATGAAAGAATTACTGATAATACTCGTGAGTTGTTTACTAATAATTCGAAAACAAAACACACAAATGGAATAAAACAAGAAATTGCTAAGATATTTAAGCCTCAGGTTGTTAATTCTTTTGATAGACCTCTTTTAGATACTGAGAATTGGCAAAAGATTGAAGGTGAATTTGTGGCAGAGGGTGGCGAGAAATTCCTAACTATCGGCAACTTCTACCCTGCTGAGCAAAGCAATCTTTTATTCCCTGCCTTTTTAAAACAAATCCTTCCCGGTGCTTATTACTATATTGATGACGTTGAGCTATATTGCTTAACATGTCATAGAAAAAAAATAATAAAGCACGAGAATATTACAATAACTACGCAAAAAAATAAGCCAAAGTACGAAGTTGGTCAGGTGATTGTATTGGAAAATATTTTCTTTGACTTCGATAAGAGTGTGCTTTTGCCTCAAAGTTTTGTGGAACTTCATAAATTGATTAGCATATTGGAGGAATATCCTAATATGAAAATAGAATTGTCGGGTCATACCGATAGTAAGGGTAGCGATAAGTATAATTTAAAACTTTCAAAGGAAAGAGCGGAAGCTGTTTTCAATTATTTAGTGAGTAAGGGTATTGACGAGAAACGCTTAACTCATAAGGGCTATGGCGCAAAGCAACCTATTGCTGATAATGCTACCGATGCGGGACGTGCAAAGAATAGAAGAGTTGAATTTAAAATAGTTTCAATGTAATATGGAAAAGCAAATCCATCCATTTCTCGATAAAAGAATTGAAGATTATTGTCAAGAACTTTGTTCAAAGGAAGATGAAAGATTAAAATATATTGACAGACAAACTCATATCAAGTTTTTACGTCCTAATATGTTGAGCGGTAATTGGCAAGGCACTCTTTTGAAGATTCTTTCCTTGCTTGTGAAGCCTCAAAGGGTGTTGGAAATTGGTACTTTCACTTCTTACGCAACGCTTTGTTTAGCAGAGGGTTTACAGGAAGGTGGAATGGTTCACACGATTGAAAGAGATGAAAGTTTACAAGAGTTTATTGAGAATACGATTGCTAAGTTTGGTCTTCAAGATAAGATAAAACTTCATATCGGAAACGCCTTAGATGTGATTGATACGATAGAAGGAAATTTCGATTTAATATTTATTGATGCTGATAAGGCAAATTATCCTAATTATTTTGAGAAATGTGTTGAAAAACTAAATAGTGGTGGAATTCTTATTGCGGATAATATTCTTTGGTATGGAAAAATAGTTTTGGATGTAAAGGATAGCGATAAGGAAACTAAGGCTATTATGAATTTCAACAAAATGGTAACCGAGGATGAACGTTTAGACAACCTGATTATACCTTTAAGAGATGGGCTTATGGTAGCCAGAAAGAAGTAAATCCGTTGAAACCATAGTCATATAAAGAGTTATGATATGGCATATAAGGATTGTAATAAATAAAAGGGTTATTTGAATCCACAATAGTTAGAGATAAATCTATGAACGAGTCTTCTCTAAACATATAACGAAAAGAAGCATTGAAACCTCTTGTGTAGAACATATTGTTTTCAAGTCCTGCACTTAACGACCACACATCCATATTAGAATAGAATGCAGTAAAACTCATCAATAGCTTTTCTGATGCTTTGTAATCAAGACTTGCTTTTAAAGACATTGATTTTCCTTTTGCAGAATAAGGAGCCTTGTCTTCGGAGTGTTGCAATGGACAACGAAATGAAAAATCTGTTGAAGAAAATCCCAATCTAAATCCAACCTTTTCGCTGAGCCAATTATCATACCCCACTCCTACTCTATTGGCTAAAAAGTTTTGACCGATAGCGGCGGAGTATGATAAATTAACATCAGACTTGTCGGTTGTCAATTCCTGAGAATTGGCACTCAAACAAAATAAAAAAGTTATGAATAATTGAACAAACTTCTTCATACTAAGTTTTACCAACGAATTCCGTGATTCCAATTATCAAAAAAGTATGATATACTGAAAGTTATCAGTTGTTGGCGAGGAGAAGAAGGTATTTCTTGATTTAAAAATTCAAAAGAATTATTTACATCATTATAACCTTTTGCTTCATATCTTCCTTTAAAATTCTTTTCATAATCATATAGCGGTGTAAAGCTATATTGATATTGTACTAAGAATTGAAAACTTTTCCATTCACAACCCAATCCTATTTGCAAACCACCATCTATTTGCCAAGTTCCATCAGTTAAAAAAGTAGATTGGTAATCCTTCCAAAAAGTTGAGCCATGCACTGTCGGGTCAAAGCAAATCAAAGTATGAACTCCCGTTTCGTCATTTCTAAATGGCTCTCTAACAGTTTGATGTTGTGGTCTTGGAACTTCTTTCTCACCATAATGGTCTTCAAAGAATGTAGTTCCATAAATTCCCACTCCGAAAAATGCTCCCAAAGAACCAATCAAACGCCAATCATCGTTTAATTCATATTTGTACATCAAGTCAATAGGAATTTGAAGGTAGTCTGCCTTAGCATTTATCTCCACATCCTGAGTATTAAGCTTATACCCCTTAGTTGTGTACATAAAATTGGCTTGTAAAAACAAGTAATCGTTCAACTGAGCTTGTGCTGCCAAACCTGCATTGAAACCATACTTAAAAGGTTTTGTGTCGGTAAAGCCTATATAGTTTAGTTGCTCATCATAAAAAGCCAATCCATTATAGACATCCAACCCTTTTGCAGAGGTAAGGTCGCTCATGTTAAACCCTGCTCTTAAACCTAATCTAATCAATGGGGCTTTATTTCTTCTTTGTGCATAAAGATTATCGCTAAAACTTACACACAAAAGAAGAAATGCCATTGATAGAAATAAAACTCTATTTTTCATACTATTTATTTCTTAGATATTCATCTATACTCTTAGCTGCTTTCTTTCCAGCTCCCATTGCAAGGATTACAGTTGCAGCTCCCATAACAGCATCTCCACCTGCAAAGATTCCTTCTCTTGAAGTAGCTGCGTGTTCATCAGTTTGAATTCCACCCCAATCGGTTGCAGAAAGATTATCAGTAGTATCAATTATCAATTTATTAGGAGCTGTTCCCAAAGCCATAATTACGCAGTCAGCAGGCAATTCATGTTCGCTACCAGGTACTTCAATAGGGCTTCTTCTTCCGCTTGCGTCAGGTTCACCCAATTCCATCTTAATACATTTTACTGATTTCACCCAACCTTTTTCATCACCCATTATTTCAACAGGGTTAGTCATATAATGGAATTCGATACCTTCTTCTTTTGCGTGATGAATTTCTTCCACTCTTGCAGGCATTTCGTTCTTTCCTCTACGATATACCACATGCACCTCTGCACCTAAACGTCTTGCTGTACGAGCTGCATCCATCGCAACATTACCTCCACCAACTACAATCGTTACATTTCCAGGATAAACAGGTGTATCATATCCTTGTTCGTATGCTTTCATAAGATTACTTCTTGTAAGCAATTCATTTGCCGAAACAACACCGTTTAAGTTCTTACCCGGAATATTCATAAACTTAGGAAGACCAGCACCAGATGCGATATAAACAGCTGAGAATCCTTCTTTATCGAACAATTCGTCAATAGTGATACTTCTACCTATTATAACGTCGGTTACAATCTTTACTCCTAATTTCTTAATGTTTTCAACCTCTTCTTTAACTACCTTTTCCTTTGGTAAACGGAACTCAGGAATACCATAAACCAATACTCCACCTGCTTGATGTAAAGCTTCAAAGATAGTTACTTCATATCCCATTTTAGCAAGGTCGCCAGCGCAAGTCAAACCACTTGGACCAGAACCTACGATTGCTACTTTCTTACCATTTGTTGGTGGAACTTCTGTGAAATCCAACTTAACTTCTCTTGCCCAATCGGCAACAAATCTTTCAAGTTTTCCTATTGCAACAGGATCTCCTTTCTTTCCTAACACACAACTGCCTTCGCATTGACTTTCTTGTGGACATACTCTACCACAAACCGCAGGCAATGCAGAAGAAGATGAGATTATTTTGTAAGCTTGTGCAAAATGTCCAACCGCACCGCCTCTTATTTGTTTAATGAAAGCAGGTATATCGATATTTACAGGACAAGCGCTCACACAACCCGGATTCTTACATTGCAAGCAACGATCTGCCTCTTCCATTGCTTCCTCCATTGTGTAGCCATAGCAAACCTCGTCAAAATTCTTTACTCTCACAACAGCATCTTGTTCTCTTACAGGAACACGTCTTTTCTTTATAGTGTGATTTACAGCTGCTGTTAAGTTACACTTATGATCTTCCGAATCAGTTGCTATTTCGTGAGTCTTATACATTGATTGTCTTCTGATAGCCTCGTCAAAATCAACAAGATGAGCATCAAACTCTGGACCATCAACACAAGTAAACTTAGTCTTTCCGCCAATAGTTACTCTACATGCACCGCACATACCTGTACCATCGACCATCAAAGAGTTCAAACTAACAGTTGTTTTAATACCCAATTCTTTTGTCAATAGAGAAACGAACTTCATCATCACCATTGGTCCAATCGCCACCACTTCATCATACTTTTCTCCACTCTCTACAAGCTTTTTCAAACAATCTGTTACCAAACCCTTCATTCCATACGAACCGTCATCAGTGCAAACATAAAGATTATCAGCCACCTCTTTCATTTGTTCTTCCATGATAAGAGTATTCTTTGTTTTTGTACCGATAATCACATCAGCCTTCATGCCATGTTCTTTCACCCATTTAACTTGTGGATACACAGGAGCAGTTCCAACACCACCTGCAACGAATAAAATTCTCTTATTTGGTCTTTCTTCCTCAGGAACATACATCAACAAAGATTCCTTACCAAGAGGACCTACCACATCTTTTAATTTATTTCCTTTTCCTAACTTTGCTAATTTCTCTGTTGATTTTCCTACAATTTGGAAAACGATTGTGATTGTTCCTTCCTCAGTATTATAATCAGAAATAGTTAAAGGTATTCTTTCACCTTTATCATCTATTATTATGATAATGAATTGTCCCGGTTTTGCTGCTCTTGCCACCCAATAAGCACTTATCTCCATTAGATAAATGTTATTTGTAAGCTGCTCTCTTCTCTTTATTTCAAACATAATGTGTTATATTTTTTCAAATTTTAATTTCTCCATATTTCCAATTTCTTCCTCTGTAAGCGAAAGCTCCATTTTCAACTTCAACTCCGATACCCTGCTCAAAAGAGTCAATAACAAAGCGATAATTGAAAACAAAAGAAAAGACGTTTGATTACAAACGAAATAACCAAACAAAGCCACGATATTTATTAAAGAATAAAAACGCAAACGTTTTATTTGTAACATTCTATACTTCTCTAATTTTTCGGGCAAAGGCAAAGACACAATATTCTTAACCTTTCTGCTAACACCCTTTCCACCCAAAAAGACACAAATAACCATTACCAACATCAAGACATATGAGAAAGTAACAGCTTGTCCTTTTGAAAGAATAGGGCCATTAGACAAATAGTAGTAATAAGTTAATACATAGAAGATTGCAAACAAAGCAATCTCTATGAAAATCATTGCACTCCAAGCCTTATTCAATAACTTCAAATACTTTTGCATTACTTCATTATATTAGAAAAGTAACCTTGCAAATCAAATTGCAACTTAACTTCCTCTCCTTTTTTAGAAATAGTTGCTCTATAACTCTTTTTATTTCTTATATCTACAATATCTACGCTTTCTATCTTGTATCCGCTATAATTTTCTTCTATATAATTCAAAATTGTCTTAGGAGTATATTCCAAAGGCACGTTCCAAGCAGTTTCAACAGAAGTATTTTGGAAGCGCATAGACACATCATTTCCCGCAGATTGGAAATTAGCAATATAGCAAGTAGAATCTACAATTTGCCATTTAGCTTGTTCTATTTCAGGACGACGTTTCTTAAAGTCTTGAACAAACTTTGCAGGCACATCTTTCTCATCCACTGATTTATACTTATTCTTTTTATTTACTGCACAAGAAGTTACCAATGTGCAAGCCAATAGTAATAAAGCTACTCTTTTCATATTTTCATTAGTTTTTAAAACTGCAAATATAACATTTTTATCGGACAAATCAATTCTTAATTAAGTAAAAATTGAAAAACATATTTCAAATCCACTATCTTAAACAGATATAACGCAGTGAATATCACCACAAAAATAACTACCCAACGAACAAAACGACCACCCTTTTTAAAAGCAATTTTAGTAGCAATAAAAGACCCAAGAAAAGTTCCAATCGAGTGAAGCAAACCAAACTGCCAATGAATACTACCTTCGCCCCAAAAAACCAATACCGCCACAATCGTATAGAGAGCCATAACCGATATTTTCACAGCATTAGTTTTAATAATATTATAACCCAAAAGCATAGAACCCGCAGTCATCAAAAGAAAGCCCGTACCCACTTGAACAAAACCACCGTAAACACCTATCAAAAAGAAAGTTAAATAGTGCACAAAACTAATACCATTTTTCGTTTTAGAGAAATCATCCTCCTCAAACTTCTTTGGAGAGCGGAAAAGGAAAACAATCATCACCAAAAGGCTTATCCCCATAAAATAAGAGAAAAGCATCTCTGGCAAGACAATAGAAAGCACAGCTCCAACCAAAGCCCCAATCATAGCAGGAATAGCAAGAGCAAAATAATGCGAATCTTTCAAAAAGCCCTTACGAGCAAACAAAAATGCAGTCAAAGAAGACTGCAACAACACTCCTATTCTATTCGTTGCATTAGCCTGTCCCGGGCTTAAACCCAAAGCCAAATAAAGAGCAATCGAAATAGCAGTCCCACCAGCCGAAAGAGTATTTATAAAACCTACAAACACTCCGGAAATTATCAATATTAAAACAATGTCAGTATTCATATAAACCCTTTTGCGCTATAACAAAAAAAGCCAAGAAGAAGTTTTCACTCTTTTGGCTTTTGATAATTATTTATTAAGCATCATGTATTTCTATTCAACCGATAAAGTAGGTTTCTTTTTCAATTCATTAGTAGGTCTTTGTCCTTGTCTATCATCTGATTTCTCTTCCTTACACTCCTTTCTCATAATCTTACGCATCAAATTCTTTTCTTCAACCATAAGTTTTGCCACCTTTTGAGGAGATAATACCGACTTGAACATTTCATAATATTTAAATTGCAAATCAGACATCATTTTATCTATCTTGATTTCTGTATCTATCAATTTCATAGCAGACTCTTCATCTAAACTCAAAATATCCATATCTTTCAATTTAGACATACTCGCATGTTGTTTTTCAATCAATTTATGTTTTTCAGTTTCAAACTCTTCATACAAAGGCCAAAACTTTTCAAACTCTTCTTTTGTAAGTTTTAAATTTTGAGCAAAAATAGCTTTCTTCTTTTTCAACATCTTAGATTGAAGCTCTTTTTTATCAACATCTTGACCCTCTCTACCTTTTGGTTGAGCCACAGCAGTTAAAGTTAAACTTAATACTAAAACTGTTAAAATCAAATTTCTTTTCATTACTCTAATATTTCTAAGTTATTATATACATACTCATTCACGTCTTCATCTATGAAGTTTTCAAGATATTCCAACTCCGCCTCAGTGAATTGCACTGCTTCCGCCTCAGCAATCAAATTATTCAACTGTTTTTCCCACACTTCTTCAACCTCTTCAACACTCTTAGACTTAACATCCTTTTTCTCAACTGCGTCTTTATTGGTGAATATTGAGAACAAATTAGAACTCAACAAAGATTCCTTTTTCTCACCGCTAAATCCAATCACAAAAACACTTGCAGACAGAGTCAAAACAAGGCTTATGCTCGCAACATATTTCAAGACTCTGGAAACCGACACATGCTTACGCTTAGCCTCTATTTCCATTCGCTTTTGCAAGTCATCAAAATAGCCTTCCGGCACCTTAAAAGGATTGTTTCTCTCCTCCATTTTTTTCAGTGTTTGCTTTTTTGACAATATTTCTTTTAAAAGGTTTAATTCTCGTGATTAAATTTCTTCTTTCAGCATCAATTCTTCTATCTTTTTTGCTGCAATATGATAGGATGCTTTCAATGCTCCCTCTGAGGTTTTGGTGATAGAAGCCATTTCGGAGAAAGACAAATCATCATAATACCTCATTTGGAAAACAGCTCTTTGCTTGGCTGGCAACTCCAACATAGCTTTCTGCAATCTCAACTCCAATTCATCTCCGTCAAACAATGTATCCGCCTTTAAATTCTCAAAGCTCTCTTGTTCGAAACTAATATTGTTTTTATTTTGTCGGATTGCCTTAGATTTAAGGAAGTTTATCGATTGATTGTAGGCAATTCTGTAAATCCAAGTCGAGAGTTTAGATTCGTTATTGAAGCTCTCGATATTTTCAAATATCTTAATAAAAACCTCTTGTACAACATCGTCGGTGTCTTCGTGAGAAAGCAACATACGTCTTACTTGCCAATAAATCATTTGCGAATACTTGGAAATCAGCAACGAATATCCCTTATCTCTCGTTGCCGACTTCTTAATTAGTTTTAAAATATTCTCTTCCGTATGTTTTAATTCCATTGTACAATACTTCCTCCGCAATTATCTTTTTCAGCACCTGTAACCGAGGCAAGGCAGTTTACCTCTCCTCTTTGTCTTAACACTCCTAAAAAGGCAAATATCATAGCCTCCTTATAATCTATTATCGTTTTTTCTGGCAGTTCTATTGTGTGAGGTGTTAATTTTTTTAATCTCTCTATTAAATATGTATTATAAGCACCACCACCTGTAAGAAGGGTTTTACCGCTTATATTCCTCGACAACTGCTCTGCTATATGTTCCGTATAAGTCGCAAGCAAATCCTCAACACTTAGAGTCGTTTTCTCCAATAAAGGAAACACATTCTCCACTACCCATTCCTTGCCGAGCGATTTGTTAGTTTTCTTCTTATAGTATGGTAAGTCGTTTAATTGTTTTAATAAATTTTCATCTACCTTTCCTGAGACGGCTATTTGTCCTCCATCGTCAAAAGGTAAAGATAGTTTCTCACAAAGATGATTTAAGACAATATTCACAGGACATATATCGTAGGCTATGCGTTTGCCTTGTTTTTTCATGCTGATATTTGAGAAGCCTCCAAGGTTTAAACAATTTTCATAATCACAAAACAATATCTCATCGCCTATCGGGACTAATGGTGCGCCTTGTCCTCCGAGCGCAACGTCCATTGAGCGAAAATCTCCAATAACCTTGACTTGCACTTCTGAACAAAGGGCTGATAAATCTCCTATCTGAGTGGTGTAATTCAAGTCTGGTCGATGAAAAATCGTTTGTCCGTGAGAGGCTACAAAATCCACATCAAGCGAGTGTGTGTCTAAGAAGGCCTTGGCTTTCTTTCCGAAGAAGTGTCCTAACTCTACTGAAAATCGTGCAAACTCTCGTGCCGATGTTTCTTCCATTGAACGTATCTTTTGTTTAAAATCCTCATCATAGGCATAGGTCGTAGCTTTTTTTATTTCGTAAGTCCACTTGCCTTGCTTGTAGTTGAACTCACAATACGCCACGTCTAAACCGTCAAGCGATGTTCCAGACATTAAACCTAATACTCTATAAAACATCTTTCAATACCTCCATTTTTGTGGAACGAGAACCTTTTATCAATATCATTGCATCCTCTATCTTATGCTTAGAGAGATATTCTTTCATCTCCTCTGAGGTGGAAAAATACTCGGCTTTTGTGTTGGCTATCTTTTCATATTCTTCTCCAACTAAGACTATTCTCTCAAAGTCTTTGGCTTGCATCAATTCAAATACCTTTCTATGTTCTGTTTCCGACACTTCTCCAAGTTCTTTCATCGCTCCCATGAAAATCATCTTTCGCTTGGCTTGCATTGTGGCAAAGGATTCTATTGCTGATTGACAGGATGAAGGGTTGGCATTGTAGCAGTCTAATATCAAGGTATTCTTTTCTGTCTTCAAGACTTGTGAACGGTTGTTTGATGGTATGTATTCTTCTATTGAGCGTTTGATTAGCTCGAAATCTATTCCGAAGTGTAGGCCTATGGTTAAGGCTGCAAGCAGGTTGTGTGAGTTGTATATTCCTACAAGTGAGGATGTAATGGTTTTGTCTTTGTATGTAATCTGTGCGTAGGCGTTATGGGTTGAGGCTTGTGCTGTGATTGTGGCTTGTTGCTTGATTGAGTAGGTGGTTTGCTTTGCGTAGTCTTCTAATGATAGTATGGCGTCATCGGCATTGACAAATATATGGGATTTTTCTGTTGGGTGATTTTTAACGTATTCAAAGAGGGCTTTCTTGGTCTTTGCTATGTTTTCCACACTGCCAAAGCCTTCTATATGGGCTGTGCCTATATTGGTCAGGATTGCCATGTCGGGCATTGCTATCTGGCAAAGAAAATCAATTTCTCCCACATGGTTTGCTCCCATCTCCACAATGGCTATTTCGGTGTCGTAAGGTATGGAAAGAAGTGTTAGAGGTACTCCTATGTGATTGTTTAAATTTCCCTTAGTTGCCACAACCTTAAAACTGCTTGAAAGAACTGCTTGTATAAGTTCTTTTGTTGTGGTTTTTCCGTTCGTTCCGCTTATTCCGATAAGGGTTGTGCTGAGTTGGGTTCTATGATGCTTTGCTAAAAGTTGCAGAGTTTCTAAACTATCTTCGCAGAAAAATATTTTTTCTCTTAGCTTTATGAAATTTTCTCTTTGCTTTAATTCTTCTTTATCGCATATTACTAAGGAGGCTCCTTGTTCTATGGCTTTAAAGGCAAATTCGTTACCGTCAAAGTTTTCTCCTTTCAGTGCAAAGAATATATCTCCAGGTTTTATGCTACGGGTGTCGGTTGTAACGCTTGGGTGTTGTAAATAGTGTGCGTATAATTCTTCTATCTTTGTGCTGCTTTCTCTATTGCTTTCCATACTAATTCTGCTGTTTTATCCCAACTATATTTTTTTGCTTGTTCTTGTCCTTTGGCTATAAGGTTTTCTCTCAATAAAGGTTGTTCGTATAGCGTTATCATCGCTTCACATATCTCAATCTCATTGTATGGGTTTACTAAGATTGCTCCCTCGCCTGCTACCTCTGGCATTGAACTTGTATTGGAGGTGATAACGGCTGTTGAAGAGCGATATGCTTCAAGCGGTGGCACGCCAAAGCCTTCAAAAAACGAAACAAAAACCAATCCTATGCTGGCTGAGGCTATTTTGTTCACTTCTTCAAGTGGTAAACGCCCTGTAAAAACTACTTCGTTCTTGAATTGCATTGCGTTATAGGTGTCTTCTATCTCGCCTTTCCACCATTTCTTACTGCCAACTATTACTAATTTGACATCGGATTTGGTTTGAAGTTTAAAAAGGTCAAAGGCTTTAAATAGATTTGTTAGGTTTTTTCTTTTTTGGAGCGAGCCTACAAAATAGAAATAAGGACAATGATTTGTATATTTTTGTCTTGTGAGAATATTTATTTCTTCTGAATAGGTTTTATAGTCTTCGTTTGCTGAGGATTCTACGTTAAAGATTTTGTTTTCATCTATTTTGTAAGTCTTTGCTATATCTTGTTTGCTAAATTCCGAAACTGTAAGCACTGCTTTTGCTTTTTTTGCAAATCGAGGCGAGAAATACTTCATATATTTCAAATACACATCTTCTCCAAGATAAGAGGAGTCGTGTTCAAAGTTAATATCGTGTATTGTACACACCTTAGGAGTTTTTCCTCTCAAAGGAATGTAGCCTTCGGGTGAAAACAAAACATCTATTTTGTAAATCTTCAAGTAGATTGGCAATAAAATCTCAAAATAAATATGCCATAACATAGGATGTCTTGTAGGTAAAGGAATCACTACTGCCTTCACATTCTTTGCGAAGACGAATTCCTTGCTGTATGGTCTGTCGAAAAAGAAAACAAACTCGTCCTCAGGATGATTACGCGTTATTCTCTCCAAATTCTTCAAAGTAAAATAGCCTATTCCCTCTAATTTATCTTTGATAAGTAAACGTGAATTTACCCCTATTCTCACTTTTTCTAATTTTTTATTCGTTTATAAGGAGCAAAGATACAAATTCTTTTGTATATTTGCCACATTAAACCATGAAAACAATGATTTAAACAACTCTATTCTCTAATATGGAACGACAAGAACTTGTTTCAAAAGATGGGTCTTCTATAATAATCTACACAAGCATAGATGGTAGCACTCAATTAGAAGTAACCTTAAAAAATGATAGCGTTTGGCTCAACCGAGAACAAATGTCAAGTTTGTTTGGTAGAGATATAAAAACGATTGGCAAACACATAAACAACGCTTTAAAAGAAGAATTACAAGGAGAGTCGGTTGTCGCAAAATTTGCGACAACCAGAAAATATGGACGTAAAGAGGGACTTACTCAAACTCTTAACATAGAGTATTACAACCTTGAAATGATAACCTCAGTAGGGTTTAGAGTAAAAAGCAAACAAGGCGTAGAATTTAGAAAATGGGCAAATAAGGTTTTAAAAGAATACTTAATAAAGGGCTATGTTATAAATCAAGATTTAAAAATAGAAAGATACAATGAATTAAAAAAGGTTGTAAACCTTATGTCAAGAGCTATCAATATTCAAAATAATGTTTCTAATAATGAATATTCGGGATTATTCAATGTAATTAGCGACTATGTATATGCTCTTGATACATTGGATCGCTATGATTATCAAAACCTTTCCATTGATAAGACTACAAAAACTCAACTCTTTAAAGCAACATACGAAAATGCAATAGCAACAATAAATGCCTTAAAAGAAAAATTTGGAAATAGTAAATGGTTTGCTAATGAGAAAGACAATTCTTTCAAAAGCAGTATAGGACAAATTTATCAAACCTTTGCAGGAGAAGAACTTTATCCCTCAGTAGAGGAAAAGGCTGCTATGTTGTTATATCTTGTAGTAAAGAATCATTCTTTTAGTGATGGTAATAAAAGAATAGCAGCAATGTTGTTTTTATGGTTTATGGAAAAAAACGGAATCCTTTATAGCGAAGAAGGTAATAAAAGAATAGCCGACAATACGTTAGTTGCACTAACTTTAATGATTGCAGAAAGCAAAGCGGAAGAAAAAGATATGATGGTAAAATTAGTAGTAAATTTAATTAACAAAGAGAATAGATAAAAACATTACAAATTCTTTTGTATATTTGCCACATTAAACTATGAAGAAATTCTTTATTACAAATTTATTCTTCCTTTTGGCTTTAAATATCTTAATAAAGTCATTTTGGATTTTAGGAATCGACAGAGAGGTGCAAAACGCTCTATCGGCAGACGTGTATGGAATGTACTACGCCTTGTTTAACTTCACTTACTTGTTTAATATCATCCTCGATTTCGGAATCACAAACTACAACAACCGTACTATTGCTCAACATACTCAACTGCTTAAAAAATACTTCGCAAGGATTATTCCTTTAAAGTTTGCTTTGGCTCTTATTTATTGTGTGATAATATTGATTACAGGTGGGTTTCTTGGTTACGACTCTTACCAAATCAAACTCCTTTCTTGGATGTGTGTAACGCAAGTCTTACAAGGTTTTATTTCTTATTTAAGAAGCAATATCACTTCCTTAATGATGTTTAAAACCGATAGCGTTATTTCGGTTTTAGATCGTAGCCTTTTAATCCTCTTCTGCGGAATCTTCCTTTGGACTCCTTCGCTTCGTCCTCATTTTACTATCGATTATTTTGTCTATATCCAAACCTTGACAATGTTTATCACCTTCTTAACGGCTTTGATTGTGTGTTTACGCAAGACAGGTCGTTTAAATCTAAAATGGAACTTCGCTTTCAACCTTCATATACTTAAAGACGGTCTTCCTTATGCTATACTTGGGCTTTTAATGGCTTGTTATAATAGAATGGATTCTGTGATGTTGCTTGCCCTTGTGGAGGATAACGGAGTCAGCTCTGGTATTTATGCCTCTGGTTTCAGACTTGTGGATTCTGCTAATATGGTTGCCTATCTCTTTTCCGTTATCTTACTACCTTTGGTTGCTAAGATGATTAAAGAAAATCAAAAGATAAATTCCGTTGTTGGTGCTGCTTTTCATCTATTGCTTATACTTACTCTTGGATTTGTGGCAGTTTCTTTCTGCTATGCAACAGAACTAATGGAACTTCTTTACAATAAACATATAAGCGAAAGTGCCACTGTTTATAAAATCTTATCTTTCTGTTTTATTCCTATATCTATGACTTATATATTCGGAACCGTACTCACTGCAAATGGCTCCTTAAAATACTTAAATCTTATTGCAGGATTAGGAATGTTGATGAATATAGGATTAAACCTTTGGTTGATTCCATTGTTTAAGGAGAACGGTGCTGCAATGACAAGTCTAATCACTCAAAGCGTTACTGCAATACTTCAAGCTTGGTTGGCACTCAAAATATTTAAAATAAAATTTGAATGGAAATACACTCTAAAAATACTAATCTTCATAGCACTTGTAATAATCATAGCCTACTCAATACAATTCTTAGAATTAGACTGGGTAATAAGAGTAACAATCACTCTAAGCCTTATTATCATAGCCTCTTTCATAACAAAAATATTCTCACTAAAAGACATTAAAGCATTGATTTCGTAAACAAATAAAGAATGGAACATATACTATTTACAAAGAACGATTTATCTAACTTGGATTACTCTCTTAATCGTGAGGTTTTAAGAGCAAACATCTCTAATGCTTACTCTTGTACCACACTACCCTTTTGCAATACAAGAAAATACCATGGCCTTCTAATCGTTCCACAAAACAAAATAGACAATCAAAACCATGTACTCCTTTCCTCCTTAGACGAAACTATAAAACAAAACAACGAATGTTTCCACCTCGGACTACATCGTTACAACAACGGTGTTTACTCCCCAAAAGGACACAAATATCTTGAATCATACGAACTTGGAGTACTCCCAACTCATACTTACAGAATAGGAAGCATTGTTCTGATAAAACAAATGTTCTTCCAAGAAAAACAAGACCGACTATTGATAAAATACACTTTAAAAGAAGCACTCCAAGAAATTGAACTCGAACTACAACCCTTTCTCGCCTTTCGTCAAATACATCGCCTCTCAAAAGCAAACGACACTGCCGACACCTCTTACCGCACTGCTCAACAAGGAGTAGCCTTTAAAATGTATGAAAACTACACACCTCTCTACATACAGTTCTCAAAAAAAACACAATACGAACACCAACCATATTGGTACTATAACTTCGAATACATAAAAGAAAAAGAACGTGGATACGAATACCAAGAAGACCTCCTCGTTCCCGGAAAGATTACCACCACCCTTAGAAAAGGTGAAAGCCTCTATGTAAGCTGTGGAGTAGAAGAAACAAATCCTTTCCAACTCAGCAGAGATTTCGCACAAGAAAGCCATTGGCGCTTTCCTATCGAAACAACCGAAGACGTACTCCAAAGAGCAGCTCGAATGTTCTTTGCTCGTAAAGGTACAAAGGTCAATTTAGTTGCAGGCTTTCCTTGGTTTGGACGATGGGGACGCGACACCTTCATCTCCCTCCCCGGACTCTGCATAGCACTCAACGATTGGAGAATGTTCCGCCTTTGCATCGACACCATGCTCGAAGACTTCAAAGACGGATTCTTCCCAAATATAGGAGAAGGTCAAAGCGCCGCTTACAACTCTGTCGATGCTCCTCTATGGTTCTTTTGGGCTGTGCAACAATACGCCTACATAAACGATGCTCGAAAGGAGGTTTGGCAACTCTATGGCTCGGTTATGAGAAATATATTAGAGAATTTCTCTGACGGAACTTCAAACGTAAGAATGGATAGCAACTACCTGCTTTGGCAAGGTGAAGAAGGAAAAGCCCTTACTTGGATGGATGCCGTAATAGAGGGCGTTCCCGTTACCCAACGAAAAGGCTACGCAGTAGAAATCAATGCCCTATGGTACAATGCCGTAATGTTCTATGTAGAACTCGCAAAACTACACTGCAATGATGGCGAAATAGCAAAATGGGCTGAGTTTGTTGAGAATTTCCCTGCCAACTTCAAACAAACCTTCTGGTCAAAAGAAATAGGCTACCTTGCCGATTATGTCGATGGAGCATACAAAGACTTCTCGGTACGTTGCAATATGATATTTGCAGCAGGCTTAACATACAGCCCTGTAAGCCCTAAGATACGCCAACTAATCGTTGAAAAAGTAAAACAAGAACTTCTAACTCCAAGAGGATTGAGAACCCTCTCTCCAACACACCCTGACTATCACGAAACATACTTTGGCAATCAGGCAGAACGCGACAGAGCCTACCACAACGGCACTGTATGGCCATGGCTCATAGGCACCTTTGCCGAAGCCTTTCTAAGAGTCTATGGAAAAGAAGCCGTAAGCTACATTGAACAAATCTACCAAGAATTTGGTAATATACTCTGCGACTACTGTGTAGGAAGCATAGCCGAGGTCTATGACGGCAACCCTCCATACAAAGCAGGCGGAAGCCTCTCACAAGCATGGAGCGTAGCAGAAGTAAGCAGAATGAAATATATGATAAACCATTGCAAACAAAACAACACACAAATATGAAAATACTAATGTTCGGTTGGGAATTTCCCCCACACATCTCAGGAGGCTTAGGAACAGCCTGTCAAGGACTAACAAAAGCTCTTTCAGAACAAGGAGAAGAAATCCTCTTTGTGGTACCAAAACTCTTTGGAGATGAAGAAAAACACCAAATCCAATTACTTGGAGCCAACCAAGTACACAACACTCTTACCCACACCGAAACTCAACACATAGACCAAAACATTTCCTACATAAAAATAAACTCTACAATCCACCCTTACATCACTCAAAACGACTATTACAAGCTAATCAATCACCAAGCACACACTCTTGACTTTCAAGGCGGATACGGTGCCAACCTTATAGAAGAAGTTGAACGTTATGCCTTCGTAGCAGGAAGCATAGCAAAACAAAACCACTTCGACATCATACATGCCCACGATTGGCTATGCTACAAAGCAGGCGTCATCGCAAAACAAATCTCCCACAAACCACTCCTAATCCATGTACACGCCACAGAATATGACCGAAGCGGAGAAAACATCAATCAAGACGTATATCGAGTAGAGAAATACGGCATGGACAATGCCGACAAGATAATAGCAGTCAGCGAATTCACACGTCAAATCATAATCACAAAATATCACCAACACCCCGACAAAGTAATCACTATTCACAACGGCGTTGAGAGAAATAAACCTAAGGAATATTTCACTAAACCTAAGAAAAATAAAACTATCTCTTTCATTGGCAGAATTACCTTTCAGAAAGGTCCCGACTACTTCATTGAGGCGGCAGAAAAAGTCCTTAAAAAAGACACCTCCTTCACCTTTGTCATGGCAGGAAAAGGCGATATGCTCAACAAGATGATAGCCCTTGTAGCCAAAAAACGCATCTCAAAGAACTTTATCTTCACAGGCTTTCTCACCCAAGAAGAAGTCCACCGACTACTCTCACAAAGCGACTGTTTCATCATGCCAAGCATATCCGAACCCTTTGGCATAGCACCCTTAGAAGCCATGCAACACTCCGTACCCACCATAATCAGCAAACAATCAGGCGTATCCGAAGTGCTGAAAAACACAATAAAAATAGACTTTTGGGACACTGACGCCATGGCAAACGCAATCTACGCCATAGGCAACTACCCCGTACTCACCAAACACCTATCCCACTACGGCCAACAAGAAGCCCTTGAAATAACATGGGCAAAAGCCGCACAAAAAACCATACAAACATACCAAGACCTTAAAAAACAAACAACCAAAACAACATAAGATTATGAAATCCATATGCTTTTATTTCCAAGTCCATCAACCATTCCGACTAAGAACCTATCGCTACTTCGACATAGGCGAAAACCACAACTATTTCGACCACTTGCAAAACCAATGGATATGTAAAAGAGTAGCAGACAAATGCTACCTACCCGCAAACAAACTAATCCTCGAACTAATCAAACAACACCAAGGCGCCTTCAAAGTATCCTACTCCATATCAGGCACAGCCATAGAACAATTCCAAACCTACTGTCCCGAAGTCTTAGAAAGCTTCCAAGCCTTAGCCGACACAGGCTGTGTAGAACTACTATGCGAAACCTATACCCACTCCTTAGCCAGCCTTATCAGCAAAGAAGAATTCACATCCCAAGTAAAAATACACAAAGACTTAATTAAAAAACACTTTAACCAAGACCCCACAACTTTCCGTAACACAGAACTAATCTATTCCGATAACATAGGCACCATGGTCAAAGACCTCGGATTCAAAACCCAATTAGCAGAAGGAGCAAAACACATAATAGCATGGCGAAGTCCCAACCACCTCTACCAACACGCCGACCAAAACGGCCTCAACCTACTACTCAAAAACTACCAACTAAGCGATGACATAGCCTTTCGCTTCTCCCAAACAACATGGAACGCCTATCCACTCACATGTGAAAAATACCTCACCTGGCTCAACAACATCAACCAAGCCGAATGTATAAACCTCTTTATGGACTACGAAACCTTTGGAGAACACCAATGGAAAGAAAGCGGTATATTCGACTTCCTACGCCACCTACCCGACACCCTACTCTCAGACGGTAACTACACCTTCTCCACCCCAAGAGAACTCAGCACCACCCTAACACCAAAACACACCGTACACGCACCCCAAGCCTACTCATGGGCAGACGAAGAACGCGACCTAACCGCATGGCTTGGCAATGACCTACAAGACGACGCCTTCAACCAAATCTACGAATTAGAACAAACAGTCCTTGAAACCCAAGACCAAGACCTAATCCGCACATGGCGCTATCTCCAAACCTCCGACCACTTCTACTACATGTGCACAAAATATTTCAATGACGGAGACGTACACAAATACTTCAATCACTACAACTCCCCATACGAAGCATACATAAATTATATGAACGTAATAAACGACTTTCGACAAACCATACAACAATGAACCGACAAGCCTACAAACAATTCTGCGACCAAACCCCCGACCTACCAATCTTCTACCAAGAATGGTGGTTGAATGCCATATACAACAACAACTGGCAATGCCTCACCCACAACGAAGGCAAACAAATCACAGCCATACTACCCTACCAACTAAAACACACCCTCTGCTACAAAACCATAATGCCAGCCCCCCTAACCCCCTACACAGGAGCCTATCTCAACCTACCACCCGAACTAAACAACAACAAAAAATACTCCTTAGAAAACAAAGCCCTCCAAGACCTTGCCCAACAACTCAATAACCTTAAACTAAGCTTCTACACCCAAAAATTCCACCCATCGATTACCAACTGGTTAGGCTTTCTATGGAGCGGATTTCAATGCACCACACACTACACCTACCGCTTTCAACACCTCCAAGACCTCGACTACACCTTCAACCAAATAGACAAAGAATACCGCAGAAGAATAAAAAAACACCAAGACCAACTCACACTCACACAAGACCTTAATACACAAGACTTCTACCAAATCAACAACCTAACCTACAAAAAACAAAACATCAACTGTCCATTCACCCAAGACTACTTCCAACGCCTTGACACCGCTGCCACCACCCATAACGCCTCACACAAACTCGCACTCCTTGACCCACAAGGCACACCAATCGCCATAGCCTACCTAATCATAGACAACCACACCTGCTACCAAATCTTCTCAGGCTCTGACCCCTCATACTATCATTTAAACGCACCAAGCATACTCCTATGGAAATCACTCCAATACGCACACTCCAAAGGCTGTACCACCTACGACTTCACAGGCAGCATAAAACCCAATATCGAAACCTTTATCCGCCACTTTGGAGCCACACAAACCCCATACTTCTACATACAAAAACATTACAGTAAAACCTATAAACTATTAAGAAACCTAAAACGATGAACATAAAACTAACCGTAATCGGAAAAACCGAAGAAAAACACCTAATCGAAGCAGTAGAAACCTACACTAAACGCCTAAAACACTACATCAACTTCGAAATCCTCTACCTTCCCGACATAAAAGGCGTAAAGAACCTATCACCTTCCGAAATCAAGACAAAAGAAGGCGAAATGCTAATCAAACACATGGAAAAATACGATAAAAATATACTATTCGACGAAAGAGGGAAACAATTCACAAGTATAGAATTCTCCCAATACCTTCAAAAACAGATGAATCAAGGTATTAAAAACCTTAACTTCATCGTGGGTGGAGCCTATGGATTTTCAGAAGCCGTCTATCAGAAAGCAGACGACAAAATCTCAATATCAAAAATGACTTTCTCTCACCAAATGATACGACTACTTATAACAGAACAAATCTACCGAGCCTTCACAATCCTTAACAACGAACCTTATCACAAGGAATAAGAAAAGCTAATCCTTAACCACCACCCAATAACCGTTTTTACGTCCTTCTTTTCGCTCAACAATTCCTTGTTGTTTTAGTTTACTTAGATGCCATTTTATTGTATTTTCAGAAATTCCAAGAATCTCAGACATCTCTTTACGCGTTAGAGAAGGGTTATTCTCCAATAAATCCAAAAGCTTTTGGGTAGTCTTTTGGGTAATCTTTTGGGTAGTCTTTTGGGTAAGTTTCTCACCATTACCTTCAACATCATTTATTAAAGACTCCT
Organism: Candidatus Onthomorpha sp.; assembly: GCA_045644685.1. GTDB lineage: Bacteria > Bacteroidota > Bacteroidia > Bacteroidales > P3 > Onthomorpha. Next base: position 67,477 of record JAZRHI010000030.1, on the reverse strand, counting down.
TAACCAAAACCTCAAAAACAGTAACCTTATCAACCGAAAAAACAGCTTCCCCATTACCATTTTCCACCAATTCTTTCTGAACCCTTGAAATACCTCTATTAAACTTATTAACATAACCAAAAAGCTTCAAAGCCTCTGCCACAATAGGATTACGATAATCATTTACTTTTGGAAAATTCTCCGCAGTGGCATTACCATACAACCCTCCCGCATTAACAACCTCTATTCTATTATTGTATTGATATAACTTTATAGGCGTATTACTTTGATACTCACGGTGCATAACCGCATTCATCAACAACTCACGAATAGCCCATGAAGGATAATTATAAATCGATTTTTCTTTTAACACAGATGCCGGAGCAGGTCTATTTTGTATTAAAGATGTTTCTATAAAAGTATCTAATTTAGGCAACATTGTACACAAGTTACCATGAAATTCATATTGATTTATTACATTACTTGCATTATCCTCCCCATTGTAACGAACAAATTGTATGTAATCACCCATTAAAAAATACTTTGGATTCTTACCAAACAAAATAATAGCAGCATAAGTAGGACAATCATATTTCATATTATACAATCTCAAAGCAGCCATTTGCTCTTTAACAGAACGAGTATCCTCTATCTCATCTTTATTTATTGCCAATGGTAAATATTGCTGTAAGAACAAATTAGTATCTATATCTTCAATAGTTGCTTCAAGACAAGGACGAGTGTCAAACGTACAAAACTGAACAGCACAACGCTCTATCAAAATACGTTCCTCCTCCACAGTAGCAAAACCCTTTCGTGGACCTATACGAACACAAGTACGCCCACGATAACGTATAGGAGGAAACATACTTGGCGAAACTTCCACAACTAAAACATCCCCTTCCTCAAAACAAATAACATCTACCGACATTTGAGGTAAAGGTAAAATATTACCATCGGAACGAATATTAGAAATCTTTATTTGCAATTCATCACTCACCCTTAAACCACTAAGCGTATTATCGTCATTCACCCCTATCAACAAATAACCCTTCTTTCCACTATTTGGCATATCATTAGCAAAAGCACAAATAGCCTCACAAAACTTATCCATATTCGTGGTAGATACCGTTTTCTCTACCCTATAACTTTCAGTGCTTTTTAGCAACTCCAACAATTCTTCTTTCGTAATCATAATCCTTATAATATTTTTCCCATAAATCACTCTCCCTCTAACTCTTCCACTTTGCTCTCTAAAACTTTTTTGCGAGCATTCTCATATTCCAACTGCTCTGTTAGACTTCTTATCTTATCTTCTATAATCTCAATATTGGCATCGCGATCACTGATAAGATTCTTAAAGTAATTCACCTTGTCTTGCTTGGATTGAAGACTGTAAACAAAGGGACAATCGTTCTCTTTTAAGAAATGCAACAAATCTTTTACCATCTTTCCTCCATTCATAAAGCTCTCCTTGGTCTTTGGACATGATGTGGAATTTAGCCTGCCTTTTAAGTTGTTACCTATCCTGTATTCGAGAAATGCTATATTCATCATATCGTAGGTCATACCCATCATAAAACCCAATCTCACTAATTCCATTTTGGAGAGTTTTGGCTTAAAATACAGCTTTATTGAGTCTTTGCGACCTGTCATGAAATTGTATAGCAAAAAACCTGTTATCTCTACTTCAAGATATTCTTTAAGGAAATCTTCATACAGCTTATTGGCGAATTCCACAGTCCATTTAATAGTGTGTGGTTTAAGCTCCTCCTTAGGTTTAGGCTCGCCCCGGTCATCTTGTGTGTTCTTACTCGTTTTCATAATCTTTCCTCCTATTTTTCAGCGTGTTAAACAAAAAATTAAGACCTTATACTGTTTTTTTTCAAAACTTTATACAAACGAGTTTACAAAAATACACAATATGTTTCATTCCGCCTTGTTTTTTGATGAAAATATTTAATTTCATTCTTACAAGCATTCTTATTCTCATCTCTATCTGTATTGTTTTCAAGGCTTTACGGTTTGATTTTTTAGATATATTTTTGCCTTCGTTTTATTAACCTTTTAAATTTTTAAGATTATGGATTATGATTACAAATTCACCAGAGAGGTGCTTGATGAGTTGAGAATTTCTTATTCGACTCTTTTTAGAATTAGAAAACGTCTTGGTATGTTTCCTAAGAATGGCGGGTATAAGTTGAGATACTCGAAAAAGGATATTAAACGTATTAAAAATGCTTTAAAAAATTAAGTTGTCATGGCTCATTTTATTGTTGATTTGGATGTGATTTTTAAGTTAGAATTAAGTTTAAAGCGTAGGCTTAAACCTGATGAAATTATTATTGTTAGCTATATTAAGAGTTTCCCTAAGGGGTATTTTGGCTCTAATATTAAGTTGATAAATAGGTTCAATATTTCTAAGTCTAATTTCTATCGAATCATAAATTGTTTCTTAGAAAACAGAATTTTAATCAAAGAAAACGGAAAATATCTCTTTGTTTTCGGTTGTGAGGGTTTTCCTCCGTGGGACTGAGTGGTTCCATGGAGGGAGGGAGTGGTTCCATTGGGGGACTGAATGGTTCCATGGAGGGACTTATATAATAAATATATAATAAATAATAATAAATTATACTAAGAAAAAAAATTAAAAATAAAAAAAAGAATGTTATGGATTATAAAAAATTAAATGATTGTTTCAATGTTTTTAATTTAGCAAAAAAAGAGGTGCGCGCGATTAAAAAAACTGATGGTAAGCCTCAGATTTTTACGGGTTGGTTTTCTACGGTTACGCAGTTGATTAACGCTATTGAGTTGAATTACAGCGAGAAAACGAATTGGTATTTTGTGTTTAACGAGGTTACGAATTATACTCGTGATGGGTTGATTAGGTGTCTTAATGGTGAGGGGGTGATGCATAGTGCTAAGCATACGACTCAGGATAAGGATATTGCGAGGCGTAGTTGGGTGATGGTGGATTTTGATCCTGTGAGAAAGAGTGGTACGTCTTCTACGCAAGAGCAGTTGCAGCTGGCTTGTGATAGGGCTAAGGTGGTGTGGGATTTTTTGTTTCATAATGGTTTTCGTGAGTATGTGGGTTGTATTTCGGGTAATGGGTATCATCTTATGTTGCCTTGTGATATGGAGTGTAATGAGAAGACTGACAGTATTGTAAGGGATTTTCTTCAAGTGATTTCTATGCTTTTTTCTACGGAAGAGGTGGAGATTGATACTGCGGTGTTCAACAGAGCGCGCTTAACGAAGCTTTATGGTACTAAGGCGCACAAGGGTGTGGATTGTGAGGAAACGCCTCATAGGATGAGTTACATTAAGCATTCTCCTGCGAGGATTGTGCCTATTCCGACTGAGTATTTCGAGAAGATTGTTTCGGCGTTTAAATCGCCTGTCAAGTATGCGGAAAAGTATAATAACTTCGGCAAACGCAGCAGCTTTGATATTGTTTCCTTTTTAAAAGACCATAATATCGGCTATACGGAGCGTTCTATTGCGGGTGGGACTAAGTATATTCTGAATGAGTGTGTGTTCAACAGCGAGCATAAAAAGCCCGATTCTGCGGTTTTTCAGTTTTCGGACGGTAGTCTTGGGTTTAAGTGTTTTCATAATTCGTGTTCTCATTATCATTGGAAGGAGTTTCGCCAGAAGGTGGATCCGACTTGGGTTGAGGGTAAGGTGTATTCGCCTGAGGATTATAACGAGATGGCGAAGGTGGTTATCAATGTGGATGAGGAGTGGGTGGAATTCAACAAGATAAATTGTGAGGCGGCTGATAGTGTGATGAGAATACCCTCGGGGTTTAAGGATTTGGACAGGTGTTTGGGTGGTGGCATGGCATCGGGTGGTTTGACGGTGCTTACTGGTGTGAATGGTTGTGGAAAGACTGTGTTTTTGAATAATATGATTTTGAATATTTGTGATAAGGGGTTTAAGACAGGTTTGTTTTCGGGTGAGATGCAGTCGTGGAGGATTAAGACTTGGTTGTTGAAGATTGCGAGGGGGTTGCATACTGATAATGAAGAGAATAATGGTTTGATTAGTGAGAGTTTGAAGGATAAGCTCTTTGTGTATAATAATTCTTTTGGTAATGAGTGGGAGCGTTTATTTGAGAGTGTGAAGGTGTTTGTAGAGAGCAAGGAGATTAACTTTTTAGTACTTGACAATCTGGCGTGTATGAGGCTTAGGTTCAATAAGTGGGAGAAGTTGGATCAGCAGAGTAATTTCATAAAGGAGTTGGCGGATTATGCGAGGTTAAAGTCTATTCATGTGGTGTTGGTGGCGCATCCAAGGAAGTCGTACGGGGTTGTGAGAAAGGATGATATTGCGGGGAGTTATGACCTGAGTAATATGGCAGATAATGTGTTGATTATGCACAAGGTGAATGATGATTTTTTGAAGCATTCGAAGGAGTTGTGGAATAAGGATACGGCGGATTTGTATTCGGGTTATGATTCGTTGATTGAGGTGGCTAAGAACAGGGATATGGGTGATGAGTTGGTGATTGGTTTGTTTTATGAGCGCTATTCTAAGAGATTGAAGAATTCTTTCGCAGAAACGATTCATTATGAATGGGAAAAATCTATTAAGTCTGAGTTATTTCAACAGTTTTAAGGTTTTTTAAATCAGGTTCTTTCACTTGTTTGGTTGGAGTGCTTATTTAAAGTATCTTTGCATTAGAAAGTTACATCGATGTATTTATTTATTAACCTTTAAAGCAAAAAGTAAAATGAGTGTAAAAAGTAAACCTAATTGGAAGCGAATAATTGAGTTCGCGATTGTGATTTTGACGACGATTGCTTCTTTCATCGGGGGTAATGTGTCGGCTAAGAATGGATACAAGTTGTCTAATATGGTTGAGTACGGTGTGTTAAAGTAATGGTTTAATTTAAAATTTTTAAGTGTTATGGCAATAAATTTTGTAAAAGTAAAGAGAAACATCAATTTCGGTGAGAATCCGGGTGAGAGATTTGTGGCAAGACTTTATAGAGGTCAAGATATTTCTATTGAAAGAATAGCAACCGATATTTCGGAGAGTACTACGATTGGTTATCCTGATGTGATAGCTTGTTTGAAGGCTATGGAGATGCATATTTCTAAGCATATTCTTGATGGTAGTGCTGTGAAGTTGGGGTATTTGGGTAGTTTCATTCCTCAGATTTCGGCTAAGAGTCAGGAGTCGTCTGATTTGGTGGATGCAAGCACAATAAAAAAAGTCTCTTGTCGCTTCTTACCTTCTGCTACGTTTAAGCATAGCTTGGCTAAGTGTAAGTTCCAAGAAACTGATTTAGTGGTCAAAGGTCAGGTGAAGTAGAAGCGGTTTTTATCTTACCGCTTCTCTCCTATGATTATGCCTGATATGCTCCATGCACTGAAACTGCCTCCTTCGGCTTGTCCTTGTGGGATGGTGATTTTAATGGTGTGTGTACCTGGGGTCAGGTTTGGGAGATAGATGTGTGTGGGTTGGGTAGCAGTTCCGGGACACCAGCCTGAGCGAGAGAGGTCTGAGGATGATAGGCCGTTGAAGAAGTTACCCGATACGGGGTTCCATTCACGGTAGCGTCCGCAGTCCTCTCTCCATGGTGTGTATTGGTAATGGATTGTGTCGTCTATGATGATGTGGTTGGGCTTGGGGTTGAATTCGTCGCCTCCTCCCCAGCCTCCATGTCCGGTGGTGATGTAGCGAAGGTATGGGTTTTCTACGCCTTCGGGTATTTCAAAGGTTACGGTGAGGGTGTCGGTATCGAAGAAGTGCGGATAGTTTTGTCCTGCCATTTCCATTACGTTGCAGGTGTTAAAAAGGGGTTGTATCCATTGTTGTTGGGGTGTGGAGGTCATGGTGTAGTCGCCGGGATAGGCTTTTAGGTCAAGGGTTACAAGGTGTCCGCCTCCGTCGTAGTTGCCTATGAAGGCTCCGATGATTGCTTCGCCTTGTAGGTATGGTGCAAGGTTGGTGATTTCTTGTTTGTAATAGACTTCTTCTTCCCATTCTAAGCCGTCAAGTTTTACTCTGTCGTTGAAATGGCCTACTCCAAAGGGTGTAAAGAATCGCATTAGTTCTACAAGTGGTGTGTAGGTTTGGGTAAGGTGCATTCCTTGGTAGTTGTTGCCTTTTTTGCTGGTGAAGTATGGTAGTTGGTCGATGTGGTTGCTTAGTGCGTGGTAGAAGGTTGTGGTTTTGTCTTGTGGGATAAGGAAGATGCTGCCTGTTCTATCGTAGGCATCGCCTGAGGATTGAGTGGTGAGTTCAAGGAAGTATTGGTAATGGTTTGGAAGGTGTTGTAGGTTGATTTTTTTTAGTATGATGGTGCCGTTGGCAAAGTGAATGGTGGTGTCGGGTAGTAGTGTGGTGGTGTGCTTTGTGGTGTCGCCAAAGTGGATGCGTTCTTTGAAAAATATGTTGGTGGTAAGGACTTTTTTATTCTTTGAGATGTTGTCGAGTTCTCGGTAGGTTACTTGTTTGGCTGTTGGGCTTGGTGTCATGTTTTGGTATTTGGTTTTCTTTTTTTCTTTTTTTATGTGGGTGAGTTCGGTGATAGAGCTTCCGTTTCTTCGGTATTTTATCATTACTCCTCCAAGGTGTGCGAATTGTGCCATGGGTGTGGCTTGGAAGTCAAGGTCGTGGGTTATCCATATTTCTATTGTGTTGGAGTTGATGGAGGTACGGTATTTTTTGCAGTTGTAGTTGTTGATTTTTTCTTCGCCTTCAAGGGTGAATTCTAAGGTTGAGAAGGGTACTTGTGTGAGATAGGTTTCGGAGTCGGCGTATTCTAATTGTAAGGCATAGGTTTTTTGGTCGTAGTCTATGTAGTAGGTTTCGGTGGCAAGGCCGGGTATGGGTTGTTGGCCTTTGAGGTCGATTTGTTCGTGGATGGTGTTTTTGTTTTGACTATATCGTACAAGGGTGTAGGTGGTGTCTTGTTGGGCTACGTCTTGGGTGTAGTGGGAATAGCGTAGTTGGTGGTCGGGTGTTTGGGCTATCAGGCTTGTTGTAAGGCTTAATAGGGCTATGATTATGTTTGCTTTTTTCATGGTTATATTCTGTTTATTAGTTTGTTAATGTCTATGTTTCTACTGCATGCAAAGTGTCCTTTTTTGCATTGTTTTGCTCCGTGGAGTCCACAGGGTTTGCAGTCGGGTGTTGGTTCTGCTTCTATTACTATGCTGTCTTCACTCAGTGGTGTAAAGCCGAAGTCTGGGGTGGTTGAGCAGAAGACTGCTGTTACGGGTGCATTGACCGAGGTGCATAGGTGCAATGGTGCTGAGTCGTTGGTGAAGTTCATTTTGGCGTCTCGCATCAGTGCTGCTGATTGAAGGAGGGTGAGTTTGCCTGAGAGGTTGAGTGTGTTGGCGTGGGTGGTGCGTTGGAGTATGGTTTGACAGAGGGCATGGTCTTGTTTGGAGCCTAAGAGGTAAAGGGTGGTGTCTTGGGGCATGTGGTTGGTGAGTTCTATCCATTTGTCAAGGTCTAAGGTCTTGGTTGGCCATAGTGATGCTGGGCTTAGGGTGTAGTAATTGCCTTGTTTATAGACGCTGGTCTTTGAATAGTCTTCTTTTGAGGGGTAGAGTGTTGGTCGGGGTGCAGTGTTGCACCAATAGCCTTCTAAGAGGGAGATGTTTCTATCTACTTCGTGTATGCCTTTTTCTATTTTGTGTTCTACTCTATGGGTGAAGAAGAGGGATAGTGGGTTTTTCTTGAAGCCGATGCGTTTCTTGGCTCCTGAGTATAGGGTTACAAGGCCTGAGGAAAAGAATCGCTGTACGCAGAAGACGACATCGTATTTTTCTTTGCGTATCTTGTCGCACAAATCCCATAGTCTGAGGTATTTTTTGTCGGTTTTGTTCCATACCCATAGGGTGTTGATGAAGGGATGGTTAGTGAAGAGTTGTTGGTTTGGGCTTTTGAGTAAGAGATCTATTTGGGCGTTGGGAAATTTGTGGTGTAACTTCTCTAATAGTGAGGTTACAAGGATTACATCTCCTATGGAGGCGGTTTGTATTACTAATATTTTTTCCATTGTTATAAGAAAAAAGCCGCTCCTTTTTGGTTGGGAGACGGCTTTTGTGTTTTATGTGTTTGTTTTATTCTACAACTAAGTTCCAGTTATGAGTATCTTCTACTTCTCCTTCTTGAATGCCTTTTAATTGTTTGTAAAGTTTTGTACAGATTGGGCCTGCTTCTATGCCGTAATCGTAAACTTTTCCTGTTTCTCTATCTACTATTTTTCCGATTGGAGATATAACTGCTGCTGTTCCGCATGCTGCTACTTCTTCAAAGGTTGATAATTCGTCGATTGAGATTTGTCTTTGTTCTACTTTCAATCCCATGTCTTCTGCTAATTGACGCAATGACATATTTGTGATTGATGGAAGTATAGAACTTGATTTTGGTGTGCAGTATGTGTTATCTTTTATTCCAAAGAAGTTTGCTGCTCCTGCTTCGTCAATATATTTCTTTTCTTTTGCGTCTAAGTAAAGTACGTTAGAGAATCCTTCATCGTGAGCTCTTTGTCCTGATTGAAGAGATGCTGCGTAGTTTCCTCCTACTTTTAATGTACCTGTTCCAAGTGGTGCTGCACGGTCTGCATCTTTTACTATTTGGATTTGAACTGGTTTGAATCCTTCTTTAAAGTATGGTCCTACTGGTCCAGCGAATACAACGAATAAGTATTCTGTTGCTGGCTTTACTCCTACTTGTGCTCCTGTTCCTATTAGTAATGGACGTAAATACAATGATGCGCCGCTACCTGCTGGTGGTACGAATCTTTCGTTACGTTTTACTACTTCTATACATGCTTTTACGAATAATTCTTCTGGAACTGGTGCCATCATAACGCCTTCTGCTGAACGGATTAAACGTTTTGCGTTTTCGTATGGACGGAACAAACGGATTTTTCCATCTACTCCTCTAAATGCTTTCATTCCTTCAAAGGCTTCTTGTCCGTAGTGAAGACATGTTGCAGCCATGTGCATTGTTATTTCTTCTGAATCTGTTACTTCTAATTCGCCCCATTTGCCATCTCTATAATAGCAACGTACGTTGTAATCTGTTTTGAAGTAACCAAATGGTAGGTTTTTCCAATCTATGTTTTGCATATCGTATTTATTTTTTATTTGTTAATTCTACGTTGGCAAAATTAGTCATTTATTTTCAATTAAACTATTCTATTCCCTCAAATTTTAAGAATTTTTCTTTAAAGTCGGCTGGAATTTCTTTTGAGGCATGGGTATTTGGGTCAAATCCAGCAAGTATGGTTTTGCATGTACCCTTTATTTCGCCTTCTTCTGTGATTAGTCTTTGGTGCATCGTCATTGATTTTGTGCCAAACTTCACTAATTTAGTTTCTACATATAGTTTCTCACCTTGTAGTATGGGCTTAAAAAAATTATTCTCTGTATTGACAATCACAACGACAGTCTTATTCCAATCGAATCGGCCTCCATTTGCAGCCTCAAAGTAGTTAATTCTTCCTAAATCGTAATACTGTGCTTGATAGGAGTTATTAACGTGATTGAGGGCATCTAAATCACTGAACCTTATTTGAATAGGCAAACGAAACTTATAGCTATCGTTCTCCGGTCTTATATTATCCATAATTTATTTTTTTGCAAAGATAGTTTTTTTTGTACTTTTGCAAACTCATTTGACTAATAATTATTGTATTTTGGAAGTAATAAAATTCGAAGAATTAAAAAAAATCAATCAACAACCTGTTCTCTCTATTGGGATGTTTGATGGCGTTCACAAAGGACACTCTCTCCTTATAGAAGAGTTGAAACAAGAGGCTGTGAGGGAGAATACTTGTTCTATGGTGATTACTTTTGATGCTCACCCAAGACAAGTGATTGCGGAGAATGAGAATGAGGTAAGGGTGTTACAAACTAAGGAGCAGCGTTTGGAGAGATTGCGCAGGATTGGAGTGGATTATGTGGTCATTCTTCACTTCACAAAGGAGATAGCAAGACTTGAAGCATCGGATTTCTTAGACCTTGTGATAGAAAACCTTAATCCAAAAAGCATAGTGCTTGGATACGACAATCGTTTTGGTAGAAAGGGCTCAACTCAATTCGATGAAATCCTCGCAAAAGGAGAATATAAAACCATTAAGATAAAGAGAGTAGAGAATTGTGTATGGCATAAGGACAAGGAGATTTCCTCTACACAAATCAGAAAAGCCTTAGAGAAAGGAGAAGTAAGCCTTGCCAATCAGATGTTAGGATATAATTACAGCATAGAAGGCAAAGTAATTCATGGCTATAAGATTGGGAGAAACCTTGGCTTTCCTACGGCAAACATAAAGCCCACAAACAATAAGTTAATACCACCCGATGGAGTCTATGCCGTAAGGGCGGAAGTAGATGACTTAATGTATAAAGGAGTACTCTCAATCGGGAAGAGAGAAACGTTTGATAAGAAAACAAAAAGCATAGAGTTACACATTTTTTTCTTTGAAAGAAATATTTATAACAAAGAAATAAAAATAGAATTCAAAGAGTTTTTAAGAGAACAGAAGAAATTTCCAACAGTAGATGACCTTGTAGTGCAAATAAAAAAAGACTGTGAAAATGCAAAGAATATACTTTCTAATTATTAGCCTACTCCTCACCCCCTATCTTATAGCTCAACAACCCTGTTACAAATCCTTAGAAGAAGCCTTAAAAGAAAAGGATTGTGTGGAATGTATTGACCTCACCAAGTCAAAACTAAAAACCATACCAAAGGAAATCTACCAATTTTCCAACTTAAAAAAACTAATTTTAAGCAGAAACAAAATAAAACATATACCCGATACGTTATCACACTTAGCGCACTTACATTACTTAGACCTATCCTCAAACTACATAGACAGCCTACCCCCTACACTATCCACACTAAACATAGACACCCTCATCATGTGGGACAACCCTATCTATCATCTACCAGAAGCCTTTGAGGCATGGGACTTGAAATACTTAGATTTGCGCGCCATACAAATGAATAGAACAGAACAAAAAAACATAAAAAAACTCTTTCCCAAAGCAAGAATAAGAATGGATCATCCTTGCAACTGCGGAAGATAAAGAAAGAAAAAAAAGAAGATGAAAATAGCGATATATCAAGCAGACACAACAGACAACGCCATAGACTCAAACTTAGAAAAATACAAGGCAAAGCTAAAAGACTTAGACCCCCAGACGGAGTTGTTAGTCTTTCCAGAAATGTTCAACACAGGCTTCACCATTGACACCGAATACGCTGAAGATATGCAAGGAAAAAGCTTAGCCTTTTTAAAAGAAATAGCCCAAGAGAAAGACATAGCAGTAGAAGGCAGTATATTGATAAAAGAAGGCGAAGACTATGTAAACCGACACTTCTTTGTAACGAAAGATAAGGTAGAATACTACGATAAGAAACATCTTTTCTGCTTGTCGAAAGAGCCAAAAGTGGTGAAAAAAGGTGAGAACGAACTTATAGTTGAACACAAAGGATGGAGAATTAAACTCCTAACCTGCTACGACTTACGTTTTCCTATGTGGGCTCGTAATCACTATTCGGAAGAGAATGGTTTTGATTACGATGTTTTAGTATATGTAGCAAGTTGGAGCGACGACAGAATCAGTCATTGGGAGTTGGTCTTACCAGCCAGAGCCATTGAGAACCAATCCTATGTGATAGGTGTAAACCGTTGTGGGATAGACAAGAAGGGCTATACTTACAAGGGAGCCAGCATAGCAATCGACTATCAAGGCGACACCATGGTGAGAGCAACCGATGATAAGGAGGAAATAATCTATGCAACCCTTGACAAAGAGGCGTTGAATACATATAGAGATAAATTTCCCGTATCATTAGATTGGGATTAAAGAACAAATAAAGAAAAATTCAAAAGGCGGTTGAGAGCTTATAAGCTATAAAACTTATATTTTGAAATTATAATCTAAATTACTTATAATTTACTTATATAAGTTTTATAGCTTATATTTTTGGATAAAAGAATAATTTGCGTATTTTTGCAATTGAATAAAAAATAAATAATAAATAATATGTACGCAACACTATCTGCCGATATAGTTTCTTCTACTTCTTTGTCAAAAGATGATACTATTGAGCTGAAACAAAAGATTGATAGTTTGTTTCAGTTGTTAGGAGAAAAGTTTCCAGGCTTTTGGGGACGGCAAATAAAAGGGGATTATATTGAATGCCTGATACCTAATGTATCAGATTCTTTTCGTATTGCACTAATAATCAAGTCTTATATCAAATCTATTACACTTCCAGAGATTGAGCAAAGTAAGAACTTTAAGACTTATGGCATACGGATAGTTATCGGTATTGGAGATATGAGAATTATAGATAAAAAAGAAGGTATTTTAGATGGAGAAGCCATATATCTTTCAGGTAGAGCCATTGAAAATATGACTTCCCCCAATAAAGGCACATTAAGCATACAAATCAACAATGATATTCACTCTTCAGCTTTGAATACGATTGCAATTTTGACAGATGCTCTGATGAACAATGCTACAAAAAGGCAAAGCGAGGTTTTGTTCTATAAACTATTATCGGTTAAAGAGGAAGATATTGCCGATAAATTAGGAATTAAACAACCGGGAGTAAACAATCATTCTTCTTCTGCAAAATGGTACTGCATAGAAGAGGCTCTAAACTATTTTGAACAGATAAAATTTTAAAGCTATGAATAGTATATTATTTTTAAGCTTAGTATTGGCTCATATCATTGGAGACTTTTATCTACAAACAGACAAATACTGTCAGCAAAAAGAGGAGAGAAAATTCAAAAGTTGGTTCTTATATGTACATACTATAATCATAGGTCTGTTGTCTTGGGTGATGATTCCATCTTGTAACTTTGGACTATGGGCTTTGTTGATTGCCTTTTCTCATTTTGTAATAGATACAGTAAAGATTCATTGCAACAAAGGTTTGTGGAGTTTTGTTATTGACCAATTACTTCACTTGGGAATATTGATCGCAATATCCAATATTTATGAACCTACAAAAGAATTGCCTTTGCAGATACTCGATAGTTCAAGTTTATTCTCTATACCACTTTTAATATTGGCAATTCTCTTGTGTATGAAACCTGCCAATATCCTTATAAAGCTAATATTGGAAAAATATAAAGTTGGAGAATCAGAATCTTGTAACAATATAAAGAACGCAGGAGCATTAATTGGAAATTTAGAGCGAATATTAACCATTGTCTTCGTGTTATTTGGGCAGTTTGAAGCAATAGGATTTATTGTTGCAGCTAAATCAATCTTGCGATTCAAGGACACAGATACAGCTAAAACGGAGTATGTATTGGCAGGGACGTTCCTCAGTTTCGGAATGGCGATACTCTGCGGATTGATGGTGAAACTATCAATAACAAATATTGAGATAATTTCCCTGTTGCATTAGATTGGGATTAGAGATAAAAAAACAAAGAAAAAAAATTATTAAATTTGCACCCAATTAATAATCTATAAAAATAAATAATATGAAAAAAAAAAGATTGATTTATTACTTGCTATATTTTTAGTAGTAATTTCGTTTGGTTTAATAAGTTGTGAGTCTGACCAAGAAGAAATAGAGGCAAATTATACATATTTAAGTGATTTTAATTATTATGGGGGTATTAGTTTTACTTGGAACACATCTTGTTTTGTTGAAACGCATGACAATAATATTTTGATTAAAAAATCAGATGTGGAATTTCCAAGTGCCCACAACATAAATCCTATGTTTTATCGTATTGATACGGAAATATCTAATGACACTATTTATGTTACAGAAAAATGGTTTAATGCCCTTGTGTCGGAAACTCCAAGGTATAGAAACTCTAATATATTTGTTGCTAATATTCCGAAAGGTAAATGGGTGATAAATAATAGTCTTCTTTTGTTCCCTAATGATTATGAAGCCTACAATGAAGAAAGTCCTTATGTTTCAACAATACAAATGTTTAGTATAGAAATAGAATAAAAACAAATATTATGAAAAGGTATAGTTATTTATTATTGTCAGTGATTTTAATGATTTCATTTAGTTTTTCAAGTTGCGAATCTGAAAAAGAAGATATGGAAGCTAAATACACTTATCTGAGTGATCTTATTCACTATTATGGAGGCTTAGGTAGTAGTGAATTTCCACCAACATGTACTATTGTTTTAGAAGGCAATAATCTTTTGATTAAAAAGACAGATGTGGAATTCCCAACTGATGAGGGTATGTACAGAGACAAACCTATGTGGTATCGTATCGACACAGAAATATCTAATGATACTATTTATGTTACAGAAAAATGGTTTAATTCAAACTGTGCTAATACTCCAAGATACAGAAACTCTAATGTCTTAGTTAGTAATTTACCAAAAGGGAAATGGGTAATAAATAATAAACTTGCTATATATCCGGGTGAAGATGAACAAGATTTTGGAGAACCATTACCACCACCTTATATTAGTTCAACCGGTCCATATATTACAACTACGCAAATATTCAGTATAGAAATAGAGTAACGAAAAATTCAAAAGGCGGTTGAGAGTATCAATCGCCTTTTTTATAAATAATGAAACAAAATTCATAAATTATTGAATAAATACGCAAAAAAACACTATATTTGCAAAAATTTATTGATTTTATGAAGAGACTTTTTGTTTGTTTTATAGCTTTATTTGCAGGTTTGACTGCATTTTCTCAGGATATTCCTAATATGACTGTGGATTATGATTTATCGGGTTATCCTTCTTCGGTACGTTATATGAAGTTTGAGTCGGACTCTGCTTTGAAATCGCAAAGGACAAGCTTTATTGATGATTTCCAGTTAGACTTTAACAACATCAGACAATTAACTGAGAGAGTGAATTTTATTGATGGCAAGAAGGATAGATACATTAACTATGTTTATGACAACAATAAGCAATTAGTTAAAAAGACTTTGATGGAGGCTAACAACAAAATAGTTGCTGTTACTACATATGAGTATAACTACTTAGGACGTTTGGCAAAGGCTGTGGAGATTGAATATCCTCAAAGCCGTGGTGGTGCAAATACTATTATGAGAACAGAGGAGTTCTTTTACAATGCAAAGGGATTTTTAAGTAAATACACTATGGATTCTCAAAACGAGAGAGAGAATAAGGTGGTGGAATATTTCTATGGTCCACAGGATAGTTTAATTCACACGATTTCTACTTTTTCTTTCACTAAAAATGTTGATAAAGTTACATTTAAACGTGATTATAAACACGATGTGATTGAGAAGATTTACGTTAGAAATGACAAGCAAACAAGAAGAGAAACGTTTGAACGTAATGACAAGGGTCTTGTGGTGAAAAAAGAGGTGTTTAACGCAAAGGATAAGAAGCTTCTTACATATACTTATGAGTATGATGTGCATAATTATATGACTTCTGAGATTGCGGTGAACGACAGAGGGGTTAAGACTATTGAGTATTACTATCAGTATGAAAAAGACAAGTTTTTCAACTGGACAAAACGTATTACCTTTGATTCTTGGACAGAGAAATATACTGAAATCAGAAAGATAGAGTATTGGGATAAGGAGTATTGGTACAAAGACTTAAAAGACGCTGATACTAAGCGAGTAATTCGCGAGAATTAGTTAGAGCGGCTTCGGTAGGGTTTTCGTCTGAGAGCATTTTTGCTATCTCCACTACCCTTTCCTCATGAGTTAATAGAGTGATGTGGGATTCCGTTTGGTTTTCCACATCATTTTTATATACCTTGAATTGATTTTCTGCCTTGGCTGCGATTTGTGGTAAATGGGTTATGGCTATTATTTGTCTGTTCTCCGCCATGGATTTCATTATGTTTGCAACCTTTGAGGCTATATCGCCCGATATTCCGCTATCTATTTCATCGAAGATTAGGGTTGGTAGGTTGTCTTTTTCAAGATGAATAGCCTTTAATGCAAGCATTAGTCTTGATAATTCTCCTCCTGAGGCTACTTTGTTAAGGGTACGATATTGGGTTGTGAGTGTTTTGTTTGCATTGAAAAGGTATTCTACCTCTCCTGCTGTTTTATTGATTTTTTCTGGTTTGCTTACTTCTATTTTGAGAACGGCATTCTTCATTCCCATTGATTCAAACAATGGTATAAGATCTTTTTCAATCTTTTGAGCTGAGGCTTGTCTTTGAGTGTGGATAGTGTCGATTAGTTGGTGGAGTTCTTCTTCTAATTGGTGGAGTGTGGTTTCTAATTGTTGGATTTCTAATTCTAAGTCGGTACTTTGATTGATTTGAGTTGAGAGTGTGGCTTGTAGGTCAAGGAGTTGTGAAACGGTTTCTACGTTGTGTTTGTTTTGTAGTTTAAAGATTAGGTCTAATCGCTGACTATTAGCCTCTAAGAGTTGTGGGTCATAGTTGATGGATTCGTTAAAGGATTGTAGTTCGGTGAATATGTCTTTTAGTTCGATGAAGGCCGATTCGGTGCGTGCGTATAGTTCTTTGGTGGTTTTGTTTAGGTTTTCTATTTTGGAGAGTTTGTTCTTTATTTCGTAAAGGTTGGTCATCACCGATGGATAGTCTTCGGTTTCAAAGAGGGAAAGACTTTCTTGGATTTGGGTTTTAATGTTTTCGGAATTCGACATTAAATCCACACTTTCTTGTAGTTCTTCTTCTTCTCCTTCTTTTAATTTTGCGTTTTCTAATTCTTCGTATATGTAGGTGATATAAGAGCTTTCTTTTTGAAAGTCTAAGAGTTGTGCGGTTAAGTCTTTGAGTTGTGAATTTATTTCTATGTATTTTTTATATTTTTCTTTGTAGTTTTTTAGTGGTGTGGGGTCTGTGAGGTGTGAGTCGAGAATGGATAGTTGAAAGGTTTTGTCATTTAGATTTATGGTGTTGTGTTGAGAGTGAATATCTACCAAGTTATCCCCTATTTGTTTCATCACATTGAGGGCAACGGGTGTGTCGTTTATGAAGGCACGCGATTTCCCGCTTGGAAGTATTTCTCTTCGGAAGATTGATTCATATTCGTAGTCTAAGTCGTTTTCTTCGAATAGTGGTTTCAATGTGTCGCTAATGGTAAAGACTGCTTCTATGCTACATTTCTTTTCCTTATCGAGCAATACGTCGCTATCGGCTCTTTGTCCTAAGACTAAGGCTAAGGCTCCTAAAAGGATACTTTTTCCTGCTCCTGTTTCCCCACAAATAGAGGTAAATCCTTGTGTGAGTTCTATTTGTGTGGAACGTATCAATGCGTAATTTTCTATTTGTAGGGATAGTAACATGGGTTTTATTTTATTTCACATTTTAATATTTCTTTGCCTTCTATTGAGCCTGTTAGTTTATCGCCTATCTTTATCGGTCCTACTCCTGCGGGTGTGCCTGTAAAGATTAAGTCTCCTA
The DNA here is from genome assembly GCA_045644685.1 of Candidatus Onthomorpha sp. Lineage (GTDB taxonomy): Bacteria > Bacteroidota > Bacteroidia > Bacteroidales > P3 > Onthomorpha. Next base: position 50,127 of record JAZRHI010000030.1, on the reverse strand, counting down.
CTTTTAGGGAGATGTAACGCGAAACATAGGATATGATTTCATCTACTGTGAAAAGCATTTGTGAGGTGTTGGCTTGTTGTACTATTTCTGAGTTTTTTCTTAGTGTGAAGTCTATGTTTTGTATGTCTTTTCCTATTTGGTCAAGGGTGATAAATTCGCTTATTGGTGCTGAATAGTCAAAGGCTTTGGAGAGTGTCCATGGTAAGGATTTGGCTTTTTCTTTGGTTTGTATGTCCCTACATGTGAGGTCTAAGCCTAAGGCTATTTCATTGTAATAGTTCTTGGCACAGTTTACGGGTATGCTCTTGCCTATTTTTGAGATTTTAACTACTATTTCGCATTCGTAGTCTATGTGTTCTGAGAAATCCGGATAATAGAAGGGTTCGCCTCCTTTTATTATTGCGGTGTCGGGTTTAAGGAAGAGTACAGGTTCTGAGGGGCGTTGATTGTTTAACTCCTCTATGTGTTCGTTGTAATTTCTTCCTACACAGATTATTTTCATTCTTAGTTGTTTTTTAATAGTTTACGGGTACGAATTTCTGTTATTAGTTTTTTTGTGTATAATGGAAAGTCGGAATTCATCATCCATGAGTAATAGGTTGGTTCTCTTTCGAATACTTCTTCTACGCTAATGCCTTTGTATTTTCCGAAGTTAAAGCATTCTTTGTTGTCTTTGTTATAGTATATGTGTCCTACTAAATCTGCCCAGTTTCCTATTTTTGTGAATTTGGAGAGTTGGTTCATATCGTTTATTATAGGGGTAGTGATTGTGCCGTCTGCTTCTTCGTATTCTACGCCTTCGTATCTTTCGAGTTGTTGTTTGAGGATTTCAAGGGTGGCTTTGGTGTCGGCATTGGCTGTGTGGGCATTGGTTAGTTCTTTGTTGCAATAGAATTTATAGGCTCCTTTTAGGTTTCTTGGTTCCATTTTATGGAAGATGTTTTGTACGTCTATTATGCGACGGTTGTGAAGTGAGAAGTCAAAGCCTGCTCTTAGGAATTCTTCTACTAAGAGTGGTACGTCAAATTTATTGGAATTGTAGCCGCAGAGGTCTGAATTGCCTATGAATTCCATGAGTGTGGGTGCTAATTGTTTGAAGGTCGGACAGTCGGCTACATCTGCATCTGATATTCCATGTATGGCTGTTGTTTCTTCTGGTATGTGTTGGTCTGGATTTATCCTGTATAGTTTTTCTATTTCACTTCCGTCTGGCATTACTTTTATTAGGCAGAGTTCTATTATTTTATCTCTGCCTACTACTAAGCCTGTGGATTCTATATCAAAGACTACTAATGGTTTAGTAAGATTTAGTGTCATGGTTGTTTACTTGTTTGAAGAGATTATTTCAACTAATTCTAATTCAAACACAAGTGGTGAGTATGGTGGTATTTCTCCTCTTTGTCTTCCTCCGTATGCAAGGGCTGATGGTATGACTATTATGGCTTTTTCGCCTTTTTGCATTAGCTTCACTCCTATTTCAAAGCCTTTTATCATTTGGCCTTTGCCTATTGTGAAGGATAGTGGTTCTTTTCTTGGTATTGAGGAGTCGAATACTTTGCCATCAAGGAATTTTCCTGTATAGTGTACTTTTACTTGGTCTTCGGCTTGTGGTGTGGCTCCGCTTCCTGGGCTTAGTTTTTTGTAGTAGATGTCTTCAAATGGTATATTGGATATTTGGTTTTGTTTTAGGTAGTCTAAGACTAAGTCCATTTCTATTAGTTGTAAGCTGTCGTTTATGCGCATTTGTTCTTTGGCTAAGGCTTCTTGTTCTTTTTGGAAGTCTTCCATGCTTTGGGCTTTTGTTATTTCTACTTTGTAGTAGGCGTATTGGTCTGGTTGGAAGAATGATGGTAGTTGTTGTATTTTCTTTATGGAGTCGTAGGCAAAGGCAAAGGTGAAGGTTTCGCCTTCTTTCATAAGAAATAAGCCGTCTATTAAGTCGCCTTGGAAGGCACGGTTTTGAGACATGGCTCCAAACATAGGGCCTGCTGGTTTGCTGAAATTTTCAAATACTAAGGAGTCGCCATAGGTTACGGTATAGTGTCCGTGGACGATTGTGCCTTCGGTGATTGGTTTTCCGTCTGGATTGTTTTTTTCTACTTTGTAAATTGCGCCTGATTTATCTACTTCAAATCCTTGTGGTGCTTGTGCGTATGATAGGCCGGCAAAAGCAAGGCTTAAAATAATGATGCTGATTTTTTTCATCGTTCTTGGGTTTTTGTTATTGTTGTTTTTTTACTTTTACTAATTGCAATTCAAATATCAATGGTGTGTATGGGGCTATTGCTCCATAGCCTGATTCTCCGTAGGCTATTTTTGAGGGTAAGAGTATTTTCATTTTCTCGCCTTCGCGCATGTATGAGAGGCCTTCTGTCCAGCCTGCGATTAGTCCGTCATCGCCTAAGATGAATTCAAAGGGCATTCCTTCGGTGTTTGAGTCTATTTTTTGGTGGGTGGTGTCGGTTACGGTGTAGTAAACGGAGATGGTGTCGCCGTATTCGGCTTTTGCTTTATTGGTGGTGTGGTGTTCTAAGATGTAGAGTCCGCTTGGTTTTTTTTCTGCTTTGCTGTGGTGGCGTAGGACGTAGTCTGAGAGTGTGGAGTCTTCGGCTTGGTTGTGGGCTATGACTTGTTTGTCATGGTCGGTTAGTTCTTTTTGTGAGATTATTTGGTGTACTTTTATGTAAAAGCGTAGTTTGTCTCCTGGTTTTGTTATTATGTTTGATACTTGTGATACTATGGTGTCGGTTGGTGGTTCTATTATGATGGAATCGCCTATGTGAACGTTCAATAGTAGTTTGTCAAAGTCGCTAACCGTGTCGGAATTGACTTTAAATAATCGGTTGGGTGAGCCGAAGTTGGTATAGAGTATGCTGTCGTTTTGACGGATTTCTATTTCGCCTAATATGATGTCGCCTACTTTTACTTTGGGTGAGCTGGTGTTGTCTATGCAGTGTTTGAATTTAAAGCCTTTTTCGGTTGTGATAAAGTCGCTTGGGCTTTCTTTTGTACTGCATGAGCTTATCAGGGTTGTGATTAGGCTTAGTATGAGGATGTGTTTTTTCTTCATGGTTTTTATTCTACTTTTTCTATTTTTATTTCATATATGAGGGTTGCTGAGCGTGGTATTTTGTTGCCATCGCCTGATAGTCCATAGGCTAAGGCTGAGGGGATTATGATTCTTGCTTCTTGGTCTTGTTTTAGGTGTAATAGGGCTTTTTGTAGTCCTAAGGGGCATTGTGATTCGGAGCCTATTTTTATGTGTAGTTTGCCGTCTTTTTTACTGTCGTAAATGGTGGTGCCGTCAAGGAGTGTGCAGGTGTAGCTTAGGGTTATTATGTCGCCTTGTTGGATTTTTTTTCCTTTGCTTTCTTTTAATATTTCTAAGAAAATGCCGTCTATTTCTTTGGTTTGCCAAGAGTTGCGCGCGATATGGGAGTGTATTCTTTCTTTTTCTTTGTTGATTACTATTTGATTGGTTTTTTCAAGGTTTTCTTTTATTTGTTGTTCTCTCATTTTGAGTGAGTCTTCTTTTGTGAGAGTGTGTTGCGTTAGGTCTTCCTCTCTGTATGTTCTACCACAAGAGATGAAAAGTATTAAGAAGGAAAGTAGTATTAGTTTATTGTTTTGTTTCATAGAGTCTTTGGTGTATTTGTTCTTCTAATCGTTCTACGGTTTCTTCTAAGCTGAGATGTGAGGTGCCGCCTGCTGCTAATTGGTGTCCGCCTCCGTTCCAATATTTGTTGGCAAATTGGTTTACGTCTATGTTTGGGTTTAGGGAACGGAAGGATAGTCGGATTGTGTCTTGGCGTTCTGAGAGTAGGGCTGCAAATTCTATTCCTTCTATGCGTAGGCAATAGTTTACTACGCCTTCTAAGTCGCCTTTTTTGAAGTTGTGCTGTCTTAGTTCTTTGGCTGAGACGTATATGTAGGCTGTTTTGTATTCGGGGTGTACTACTAATTTTTCGCTTAGTAGGTAGCCTAATAGTTTTAAACGGTTTTCGGTGGAGAGGTCAAAGATTTGACGTTTTAGGGGGGCTACTTCTACTCCTATTTCTACTAAGTCGGCGGCTATGTCAAAGCAGTCTCTTCGTGTGCAGGAGTATGAGAAGGAGCCTGTGTCGGTACAGAGTCCTGTGTATAGTGCTTCGCCTATTGGTTTGGTGATTTTGTTTGGGGCTATTTGCTTGATTAGTTTGTAGGTTAGTTCACAGGTGGAGGATGCTTGTTCTTCTGAAAAGACAAGGTCGAAGTTTTCTGGATCTATGTGGTGGTCTATCAGTATGGTTGGGGATTTGTGGTTGCGCAATATGGGTTCTAATTCTTCGTTGGTTCGGGATATTCTGTTGAGATCCATGTATATCAATAGGTCTGCTTGTTTTATTGTGTGTTTTGCGCTGTTGAGTCCGTTGCTGGCTATGGTGTGGTTTACGCCTTCGTAAAGAAATGAAAAATTCTCTGGGTATTCGTTTGGGTATATTATGTGTAGGTTTTCTTTCCCTATGTTTTTTAGGAATTTATACATTCCTACGGTGGAGCCTATGGCATCTCCATCGGGATTGAAGTGGGATATTAAGACTATGTTGTGTGATGATTCTACGAGTTCTTTGAATCTTTCTATTGTTTCTTTTGTAAGGTTCATGTTGGGTTTGGTTTATGAGAACATATTTTTCATTTTCTCAAAGAAACTTTTTTCTTTGGCGTTGGGTTTTGGTTTAAAGGTGTCTAATTTCGATAGTTCGTCTAAGAGTTTCTTTTCTTCTTTTGTGAAACTTTTTGGTACCCATACGTCTACTCTGACTAATAGGTCGCCTCTTGAATATCCGTTTACGTCTGGTAGGCCTTTGCCTTTTAAGCGAAAGACTTTTCCTGATGGCATGCCTTGTTCGATTTTGAATTTTACTTTTCCGCTTAGTGTTGGTACTTCTATGGTGGTGCCTTGTACGGCTTCTGAGAAGGTTATGTAGGTTTGCATACATAGGTTGTTGCCGTCTCTTTCGAATATTTCGTGTGCTTGTTCTTCTACTACGACTATCAAGTCTCCGTTTATGCCATTTCTTGCGCCTGCGTTGCCTAAGCCTCGCATTGCTAATTGCATTCCGTCTGAAACGCCTGCTGGTATTTTGATTTCTACGATTTCTTCGCTTTGTATTATGCCTTCTCCTCTACATTCTGGACATTTGTCTTTTATTATTGTGCCTTCTCCGTTACAGTGTGGACAGGTGGTTTGGGTTTGCATGTTTCCCAATATTGTGCGTTGTACTTGGATGATTACGCCTGAGCCTCCACAGTGTGAACAGGTGGTTTTTTCTGAGCCTGCTTTGGCTCCGCTTCCGTTACAGGTTTGGCATGGTACGTATTTTTTGACTTTGATTTTCTTTTCTACGCCTTGTTCGATTTCTTCAAGGGTTAGTTTTACTCTTATGCGTAGGTTACCTCCTTTGTTTACTCTTTTGCCTCGGCTACTGCTTCTTCCGCCAAAGCCTCCAAAGCCTCCGAATCCGCCTCCAAAGATATCGCCAAACATTGAGAAGATATCGTCCATATTCATGCCGGCTCCGCCTCCAAAGCCACCTTGTCCGTCTACGCCTGCGTGTCCGAATTGGTCGTATCTTGCTCTTTTGTCTTTGTCTCTTAATACGTCGTAGGCTTCGGCTGCTTCTTTGAATTTTTCTTCTGCTGATTGGTCGCCCGGATTTTTGTCTGGGTGATATTTTATTGCAAGTTTCCTATATGCTTTTTTTAATTCATCATCTGTTGCATCTTTGGAAACGCCTAATACTTCGTAATAATCTCTTTTTGCCATAGTTTAATTTTTTGTTTGTTTATTACATCGCAACTACTACTTTGGCATATCTTATCACTTTGTCGTGTAGATAATAGCCTTTGGTAACTTCGTCTAATACTATGCCTTTTTGTTCTTCGTTTTCTGCTGGCATTTGGGCTATTGCTTCGTGTATGTTTTCGTCAAACTTGCCTCCTTTTGCGTTCATAGGCTTTAAGCCTTTTTGGGTAAGGATGGTGATTAGTTTGTTGTATATCAATTCTAAGCCTTCTTTGGTTTTTGCAAATTTTTCGTCTTCAAATTTTTCGAAGTTTAAGAGGGCTCTTTCGTAGTCATCTACTACGGGTAGAAGGTCTTTGATTGTGTCTTCTGCTGCGTTTTGTATGAGTTCTATTTTTTCTTTTGAGACTCTTTTTCTGTAATTTTCAAAGTCTGAATACAACAAAAGATATTTTTTATTTAGTTCTTCTATTTTTTCTTCTAATTCTTCTTCTTTTGTTTTTTGGGGTTCTTGTGGGGTTTCTTGGTTTTCTTCTAATATTGTTTCTTTTTCTTCAACTGTTGGTTGTTGTTCTTCCATAGTCTTTTTTCTTTTTTTCTTATTAAACATTTTTTGCTTGTAGTATTTGTATTGTAATTTTCGTTCCTTTTTGGTTTATTATGACATTTTGTCAATTTCTGTGCTTAAATATATCGTTTTTTGACAGTGGTCTTTGGTCTTCTCGCCATGTGAAGCCTTTTAGGTTTTTATTGTTTTCTTCTACTCTGTTGTAGTCGTCTAAATAGAATTTCGGGTGGTCAATGGCTGTCATTTTGTCTAATCGTCCGTTTTTAAAGTAAAGGTTTAGTTTGGTGCTTTCGCCTATGTTTATGCCTGTGAGTTTGGGTTTGTTTTTGCCTTCTTCCCAAAAGTAGTATATGGTTTTTACTTGGTGTTCTATTTCTGCAAAGCGGATTTTGTTTTTTACGAATTGGGCTGTGAATTTCTTGCCACTTATTTGGTTAAAGTATTGTGTGGTGGTAGTGTCTGAGTTTTGTGCTATGATAACGTTTGGATACATATACATTTCTTTTACAGTGTTTTTATGGGTTTTTAGACTTATGGTATCGGCTGTGAATTGGTTGGCTTCGTTCCATAGGATTGGGTCGCCAAGTAAGTAGGCTAAGGAGTCGGATATGTGATAATATAGAAGGTCTGATACGCCTTGCATGTCTTTTCTGTAAAATTTGACGTGGTTATAGGCATAGATTTCTTTGGCGTGCATGGTGGTGTCGTAATTTACCCAAATGGTGTCGCAATGTAGGTGGAGTGTGTCTTGGTTGTCTATTTGTTGTAGGTGTAGGTCTTGGGTAAGGAATGTGTATGGTGTGTTGTCTTTTTCGTCTTTTTCAAGGTATTGTGAGTTGGCTATGATTTGGTTTTCTTCGTCTTTCAGGTGGATGTTTTTATAGGCTTTGGCTTTTTCGGTTTTGGTGTTGTAGTGGATGGTGTCGGCTTTTAGTTGTTTGGTTTTGTTGATTATGAGGTTGTCTTTTAATAGGGTTGCTTGGTCGGTTTTGGTGTTGTAGTTGCCTTTGTATGTGTAGATTTCTATGCTGTCTTTTGTAAGGATGTCGGTCTTGTTGTAGAAGTATGCTATGTCGGTTTTGCTTTCGTAGGTTAGTGAGTCGGAGTTTATTTTTACTTCCGGGGTGTGGAGGATTACATGGTCGGTGAATTCAAATATTTTTGTGTCAATCAGATATGTTCCTTTTTGGCTTTCGAGTGTGTTTTTTTCATCCCAAATGTCGGCATGGGTTGTGTATCTAACGGTTTGTTCTACTCTATCCATTACCATGTAATCGGTTTGTAGTGTGATTTTTCCGTCATGTAGTGTTACGGTATCTCCAAAGACTTCTGCGACTTTTATGTTTGCGTCATAGATGAATTCGTCTCCGTATAGGTGGAGGGTGTCTTGGTAAATGTGTATGTTATGGTAAGCGTTGATTAGGTTTTCTTTTGTGTTAAAAACGGCAGAGTCGCAAGTCATTGTCATGCCTTCATGGATGAAAATAACGTTGGACTTTAATATTAAGTGATTGGGGAAAGATGGTAATTTCTCTCCCCAATCTGAACTATAAGTTACTTCTTTTTGTGCTGAAACTCTTTGAGATAAAGTTGTAATCGTTAGGAATATTATAACAATTACGTACTTTATTTTTTTAATCCTCGTATTCATCTGTTGAACCTGCTAAGCCTTGATATCTGAATGACTTATCATAGGTTAGTTTTATGTATTTTTTGTCTTTTTTACCTTTTATTTTTTCTGTTAGTTCGAGATAGAAGTATGCGTCTAATACTCTGTCGGTAACTGTGCGTCTGTACTTCATATCGTATTCTACTTTTTGGAATTTTTCTATTTTTGCGTTAGGGTAACGTTCTGCAAGGTCTTTCATTATTTGTCTTGGGTAACGTTCTTCTTGCATTTCTTTTGTTGTTGTCATTAACATTCCGTCTGGTTTGTATAATAACTCCATTTTAACGCCTCTGTTTTCGCAGTATGCTCTGAAATTTTCGCCTTCTTGTTTCCATTCTTCTACTTCTATTCTTGGGAATTTTTTCTTGAATGCGTCAAGGACTTCTTTTGGTGTGCTGGCTGTTTCTAATGTTTCTGGCATATCTATTTCTACGTCTTTGGATTTCTTTTTTCCTGCGCTTTTTACGTCGTCTTCTATTCTGATTTCCAATCCGCTTCCGTCCATTTCTGCTCTTTCGGCCATTTTTCTTTGTCTGTATTCTATGGCTTCTGGGTTTAGGCGTGAGATATAGTCTTTTTTAACAAAGTCTGGGTCAGGGGCATTGGTCTTTGTAAGTTTTCCTCTTGGGTCAAATATCATTTCATATTCGGTTTGTCCTAAGCCTTTCATTGCTATTATCAGTCTGTAATAGTTGTCGCCTGAGAAATCTTCTATGTATTCTGATTTTTTTATACGATAGCCTGGATAGTTGTTTAGGAAATAGTTTGCAACTAATGTTGGTAATTCTTGTTCTGCTACATTGAAGATTGTGAATTGCCAATTTCCTGTTGCAGTTAGGAATACTCTTCCTATTTGGTCGTCTATGCTGATTTCTGCAACGTATTGTCCTGTTTCAAAATACCATCCTTGAAGTTTGTAATCGGAATATGTGTTTTCTAATCCTAATCTTACTTCTTGTGGTATGTCTGAATTACGCAGTTTTTGTGCGTTAAGGCCTAATGAAATTGTCAATAACAATGTTGCTATTATTATTCTTTTCATAGATGTTTTGTTTTTTATATTTAAATTTCGGTTCTAATAATTGTATCTTTTCTGTTTGGACTTGTTGATACTAAAACGATTGGCAATCCTGTCTTTTCTTCTAATTTATTTATGTATTGCTTCATGTTTTCTGGTAGTTGGTCATAGTTTTCTATTCCTTCTACGCTTTGTTGCCAACCTTTGCATGATGTATAAACCGGTTCCATTTCTTGTTCCATGTCAAATGGTAATTCCATTGTTCTTTCGCCATCGATAATGTATTCTTCGCATAATTTGATTGTTTCAAACTCGTTCATTACATCTATCTTCATTAGCATAAGATGGGTAACGCCGTTTAACATACAGGCATATTTCAAGGCTGGAACGTCAAACCATCCGCAACGTCTTGGACGGCCTGTTGTAGAACCGAACTCTCTTCCTTTTTGTCTTAATTCTTCTCCGTCTGCATCAAACAATTCTGTTGGGAATGGGCCACTTCCTACTCTTGTGCAATAGGCTTTGCATATTCCAAATACATTTCCTATTCTCGATGGTGCAATTCCTAATCCTGAGCATACTCCTGCTGTGATAGTGTTTGAGGATGTTACGAATGGGTAAGATCCGAAGTCTATATCTAACATAGAGCCTTGTGCGCCTTCTGCTAATATTTTCTTTCCTTCGTCTAAGGCTTGATTGATGTAATATTCGCTATTGATGATATTAAATCTTTTTAGGTTGTCAAGCGAAGCCATCCATTTTTCTTCATACTCTGCAAGGGTTTGATTTTCGATTTTGAATGTATTTTCATCAAATCCTAATGATTTTATTGCTCTTAAATGACTTTGTTTTGTTTTTTCGTAATTTGTTGCAAAGTTCTTAGAAAATATATCTCCTACTCTTAGGCCTGTGCGTGCAACTTTATCTGTGTAAGCTGGTCCTATTCCTTTTAGAGTAGAGCCTATTTTTCTTTCTCCCTTAGATGCTTCGTTTGCTGCGTCTAATAAGCGGTGGCTTGGTAATATTAAGTGTGCTTTTTTTGAGATGTATAGGTTTTTTGTTGGTTCAAATCCTATGTTTTCTAAGGTTGCTATTTCTTTTTCAAATATCAATGGTTCTATAAGCACGCCATTGCCTATTATATTTATCTTTTCTTTATGACAAATTCCTGAGGGAATGATATGTAATACATGTTTCAAACCATCAAATTCAAGGGTATGACCTGCATTTGGCCCTCCTTGAAATCTTGCTACTATATCGTATTTAGGCGTTAAAACATCAACAACTTTTCCTTTTCCTTCATCTCCCCATTGTAAACCGAGAAGCACGTCTATCTTACTCATCTTCGAATAATTTTTTACTTTTTCTAATAAATCAACTGCAAATGTACACAAAAAAACTTGATTATACTACAATTTCAATGTTTTTTATTCTATTCTTATTGTATATGATATTCAACAAGTGCTTTTAATGGTTTTTTTATCACATTGTTTATCACCATATCATATTTGCTTGCAACCTCTTTTAACTCCTCTGTTGCTAAGCATGCTATACTTCCAACGACATTTATAACATATTTATTATATGCCGTATAATAAGTTATTTGTTCTTTAAAGAAACTTTCGAAAGCTTGCATTATTACTCCTTTGCAATAAGGATGTGTTTTATTCTCTATTGCAAATCTCGCAAACGAAGCAAGGTAATAATTAGGACTTTCTTCTTTGTAGAGTTTATTTAAAAAGTCCGACTCTTCGCCTTGATGTATTTGAGAGAATTTTTGAGATAATTCCTCAGGCATACGACCTCTTAAATAATCTCTAAGGATTAGTTTACCGATATTTGTCCCAGCTCCTTCATCGCAAAGAACATATCCAAGCGATGCTACATTCTCTACTATATTCTCGCCATCGTAAAGACAAGAATTAGAGCCTGTTCCAAGAATTGCGGCAATCGCTGCCTTTCTACCACAAGTTGCTCTTGCTGCTCCAAGTAAATCTCCTTCAACACATATCTTTGCAAAAGGAAAATAAGGTTTAAACCACGCTACAACTTCATCTTGTTTCACCTTTGCCGAACAACCTGAGGCGTATATATATATTTCATAAATATTATTAACATTTGTATGAGGCAATATATTCTCCTCTATTTCTTTTCTCATAGTTGCATCAGAAACATTATAAGGATTCATTCCCCTTGTTGAGAATGTTGTCTTAATGTTTCTACCCTCAACCAAAGCCCAATCAGTTTTAGTAGAGCCTCCGTCTGCTATCAATATCATATCAAATTTTATTTTTTAAAATGCAAATATACAAAAAAAAAGGATGCAACTCGAAAGTTACATCCCTTTATTTTATATTTCAAAGAAAGAAATTAGCAAACTCCTAATTCTATCATTGAATCAGCAACTTTGATAAATCCTGCTATATTAGCACCTTTAACATAGTTGATGTATCCGTCTTTTTCTGTACCGTATTTTACGCAGTTGTCGTGGATAGAATCCATCATGAAGTGTAATCTTTCATCAACTTCTGCACCTGTCCAACCAATGTGACCAGCGTTTTGGCTCATTTCAAGACCAGAAACTCCTACTCCACCAGCGTTAGCAGCTTTACCAGGAGCGAAGATAACTTTTGCTTTTTGTAATTCGTGGATAGCATCAGCTGTACATCCCATGTTAGATACTTCACAAACTAATGTAACTCCGTTAGCGATTAATTGTTTTGCATCTTCTCCGTTTAATTCGTTTTGGATAGCACATGGCATTGCGATATCAACTTTTGCTTCCCAAGGTTTTTTACCAGCGATGAATGTAGCTGAAGGGAATTTATCTGCGAATGGTTTAACAACTCCATTGTTAGAAGATCTAAGTTCTAACATGTAAGCTATTTTTTCATCGTTCATACCTTCTTCGTCTAAGATATATCCATCAGGACCTGAGATACAAACAACTTTTGCTCCTAATTCAGTAGCTTTTTTAGCAGCTCCCCATGCAACATTACCGAAACCAGAAATAGCGATTCTCTTACCTGCTAATTCTAATCCGTGTTTTTGTAACATATTGTTTACGAAATAAACTCCACCGAAACCAGTTGCTTCTGGACGAAGGATAGAACCTCCCCAACCAGCACCTTTTCCAGTTAATACTCCTGTATTTTCACGAGCTAATTTCTTGTACATACCATATAAGTATCCGATTTCTCTTCCACCAACTCCTATATCACCGGCAGGAACGTCAGTGTCAGGTCCGATATATTTGTACAATTCTGTCATGAATGCTTGGCAGAATCTCATTATTTCGTTATCAGATTTTCCCATTGGATCGAAATCTGAACCTCCTTTACCACCACCCATAGGTAATGTAGTTAAAGAGTTTTTGAAAGTTTGTTCAAATCCTAAGAATTTCAATGTATCCATAGTTACAGCAGGGTGGAAACGTAATCCTCCTTTGTAAGGTCCGATAGCGTTGTTGAATTGAACTCTAAATCCACGGTTTACATGGATTTCTCCTTTATCATCTACCCATTCTACTTTGAATTGGAATATTCTATCAGGTTCTACAATTCTTTCGATAATTTTGTGATTATCGTATTTTGGGTTTGCAGCAACATATTCTTCGATTGTTTCCAATACTTCTGTTACTGCTTGCAAGAACAATGGTTGTCCAGGGTTCTTTGCTTCTACGTCTGCTAAAATTTTTTTTACGTCCATAGTTTTTTTGTTTTAATTAAAACGTTATTTTAAACACTAAATTTGTTTCGTGTTGCAAAGTTAGATATTATTCTTTGAATAAAAAAAATATTACGCCAAAATATTTTTTCAAGTCTTTGTTTTATTTTTCTATTTCTTTGTTTTAAAATGCAGAATATGTACACTTACACCTATGGCTATTAGGATTAAAAGGAGTTTCACCCACATAATATCAACTATCATTACAGACAACAGAATAGTCAGCCATAAAGTTAAAATAATTGTTACTTTTATTCTTTTACTTATAGCCTTATGCTCTATGAAATCTTTGATATATTCACCTAAGTATTTGTGATTTAACAACCAATCATACAAAGACTTTGAGCTTCTAAGAAAACATCCCGCACTTAAAAGCAAAAAAGGAGTTGTAGGTAAAACAGGCAAAAACATTCCTATAACACCTAAGGCTAAACTTATACAACCTATAATTATTAGTAAATATTTCTTCATAAATTGAGAGTGCAAAATTAGTTTTTTTTTTACTTTTGCAAAAAAAGTCTATGAGTTTGTCTTTGGAACAAGTAATAAAAATATGCAATGCAAAATATATGATTAACGAAAACCTCGTTAATCAAATTGATTTTAAGAACATAGAAATCCAACACTTACTTTACGATTCCAGACGCTTAAACTTCATAGACAACACCATATTTTTTGCATTCAAAACCACAAATAACGATGGTCATAAATATATAAAAGAACTTTATGACAAAGGAATCAGATATTTTATTTGTGAAGAATTACCAGAATTAAATCAATATCCAAAAGCAATCTTTCTTTTAGTAAAAGACAGCTTAGAAGCACTGCAAAAAATTGCCAAACACAAAAGAGAAAACTTTCACAAAGAAGTTATTGCCATAACAGGCTCAAACGGCAAGACCATTGTAAAAGAATGGATTGTACAATTAGCACAAGAAAGCAAAAAAATATGCTACTCACCTCGCAGTTATAACTCTCAAATAGGCGTTGCCCTATCACTTTGGCAACTGAACGCAAACCACGACTTAGGATTATTTGAAGCAGGCATTTCAAAACCAAACGAAATGTGTCGCTTACAAGAAATAATCCAACCAACAATAGGCGTTTTCACAAACATTGGCTCAGCACATCAAATAAACTTTTCGTCATTAGAAGAAAAGATAGAAGAAAAACTAAAACTTTTCACATCTTGTCATACACTAATTTGTCCAAAAGACGATGAATTTCTTTTCAACATAGTGAAACAATGGTGCGAAAGCAAGGAAATAGAACTCATAAGCTTCAAAACCGAAGAAATAATCAAAGACTTAAACATAAAATTCAAAGACAAAGTAAGCATAGAGAACGCTTGCTTAGCCTATGTTACAGCACTACACTTAGGCATTGAAGAAAAAACACTAAAACAACAAATCAACAACCTTTCAAACATAGAAATGCGACTACAACTCAAAGAAGGCTTAGGTGAAGGCATAGTAATAAACGACAGTTACTGCTTTGACCTCACCTCATTAGAAGCCGCATTAGACTATCTCAATCAACAAAACAATTCTTTAAGCAAAATCGCTATCCTATCCTCAATGACAGAGGTTGAAAACAACAAAACAACCCTTCAACACATCAACTCCCTATTAGAAAACAAAGCAATAGACGAATTTTATGCCATAGGAGAAGATTATTTCAATCACAAAGAACTCTTTACCATAAAAACACACTTCTATCACAATGTAGAAGAATTCTTAAACGAATTTTCCATAGAACAATTCTACTCAAAAGCCATACTAATCAAAGGAGCAAGAACTTATAATATGGAAAGAATATCCAATCTCTTAGAAGCACAAACACATCAAACAATATTAGAAGTAAATCTCTCTGCTCTAAACGACAATCTCAAATACTACAAATCACAACTCAAAGCCAACACAAAAGTAATGGCAATGGTAAAAGCATCAAGCTACGGATGCGGAGCCTACGAAATAGCAAAAAACTTAGAACACTTTGCCTTAGCCGATTATTTCACAGTAGCCTTTGCCGATGAAGCCATATTACTAAGAAAAAACGGCATAAAAACTCCAATAGTCGTTGTTACACCAGAGAAAGAAGCCTTAGAAAAAATGATAAAACACAATATTGAAGTAGTAGTACATAACTTTGCTACACTCAATATGATAAAAGACAGCACCATCCGCATACACATAAAAATAGATAGCGGAATGCACCGATTAGGCTTTGAACAACAAGACGTAAAACCACTAATAGACTTTCTAAAACAACACAAAAACATAGAAATAGCCTCAATCTTTTCACACCTTGCTTGTGCTGACGATGAAACCCTTGATGATTTCACACAAAAACAAATAAAAACCTTTGAGCAAATAAGCAACGAAATCACACAAGCCTTCGATTACAAAATCTTAAAACACATTTGCAACTCAGCAGCAAGCATTCGTTTTCCACAAGCGCACTATGACATGATACGTTTAGGCGTAGGAATGTACGGAATAGGCGTAAACCCACAAACACAAAAACACTTACGCTACGTACACAAACTAAAAAGTTACCTAAGCGAAATAAAAACAATAGAAAAAGGAGAATCCGTAAGCTATATGCGAAGATTCATAGCCACAAAACAAACAAAAATAGGAGTAATTCCAATAGGCTATGCAGACGGATTAAACAGACATCTCTCCAATCAAGGCTTTACAGTCTATATCAACGGACAACACGCACCAATCATAGGAAATATTTGCATGGACATGTGTATGATAGACCTAAGTGAAATAGATGCAAAAGTAGGTGATAGAGTTGTGATATTCGGAGAAGAAAATCCAGTAGAAAAAATGGCGAATGCCTTAGACACAATCCCATACGAAATATTTACATCAGTATCTCAACGCATAAAAAGAGTGTATTATCACGAGTAAATAACACTTTCTTTTTATTTTCTCCAAAACGATGGCATAAATAGCACAATTACAGTTGCTATTTCCAAACGTCCAAGATACATAGCTAAGGAAAGAACCAATTTTGCAGCATCAGGAAAATGAGCAAAGCAACCAAAGCCACCGCTTTCTTTAAGTCCCGGCCCCATATTAAAGACACAACTAATCCCCGCACCTATTGCCTCTTCTACCCCTATACCCATACACACCAATGCAAAGGCAACTAAAATCAATAGCATAATAAACATTAAGAATATAGCCATTACGTTGTTAATTACACTTTCTTGCACAATTCTTCCGTCCATTTTCATCGGTATAAAAGCATTTGAGTGTACTCCTCTTTTGATTACACTTCTTGCGTTTTTAAACAAAAGCAATACTCTCACGAGTTTTAATCCCCCTGTTGTACTTCCGCTCATTGCTCCCGAGAACATAAGCATTAACAACACCCATATTGCGGGCATAGTCCACGTTGTGTAATCAGTTGAAACAAATCCCGTACTTGTAATAAAGCTTACTGATTGGAAAAGTGAGTTTCTAAATGTTAATTCAAAGCCATCATAAGAATTATATGTAAAAATAAATATTACAACGCATGCAAACAAAATTCCTATAACATAGGCTCTTAATTCATCGCTTCGTTTGAGCAGAGAGAATTGTCCTTTGAAAAATCTATATATAAGAAGGAAGTTCATTCCTGCTGGAATCATAAAGAGGATTATCATATATTGAATCAAAGGCGAAAACTCCGAAACAGAAGTGTTTTTTGTAGAGAATCCACCCGAAGCAAGGGTTGAGAAAGCATGGCAGATAGCATCGAAAAAGTCCATTCCGCAAATCCAATACACAAAACAACACACAGCTGTTAAAAGAGCGTAAATTCCACATATTACTTTACCTGTTGTTGCTATGTGAGGAGAAATTTTAGTCTTGCTTGGGCCTGCACTTTCTGCCGAAAACAAAGCCATTCCTCCCCCTCCGATGAATGGAACGAAAGAAACGACAATCACAACTATTCCAACACCGCCTATCCAGTGCGTCATACTACGCCAAAACAATATTCCCTTAGGCAAACTCTCTACATCGCTTAAAATTGTTGCGCCTGTGGTTGTCAAACCCGAAGTAGTTTCAAACACCGCATCGGCAATACTTGGTATATACCCCCCAATCAAATATGGCAATGAACCAAAAAATCCTATCAAAAGCCAAATCAGTGCAACAATTGAAATACCTAATCGTTTATCTATGCTTAATTGTTTATCAACCCTTTTAATCCTACAAAGCAAACCTGCACTTAAAGTAATCAAGGTTGAAAAGAGTAAAGGAAAGAAGTCTCCTTGCTTATAATATAAAGAAGGTAGTAAGCTCAAAGCCATAAAACCTGCCTCCAAAATAAGAAGCAAGCCAATAACTCTTAATCCTGTAATTATTTGTGTAGTATTTTTTACTTTCATAACCTAAATCTAATTTCTTCCCCAAACAGATTTTGAAAACAAAGCAAAGAAAGCATATATCTCCAAACGACCTATCAACATCAACACTATCAATACATATTTGGAAAACAAACTTAAATCTACATAAGAAAAGCCCTCTGCAATCGAACCCATAATTGGTCCCATATTACTTATAGCAGCAGCCGATAAGGACAAGGACGTGATAAAGTTATTGCCCATAACAGAAAACAAAAAAGCACCTGTAAGAAAGATAAGCAAGAAAAGGAAAAAGAATCCAAAAATCAATCTCACCGACTCATCTCTTAAAGCCTTTCCATTGTAGCGAACAGGAATGATTGCACGAGGATGAAAAATTCTTTTCAAACTCACCGGCACATATCTTAACAAAACAATTACCCGCACTATCTTTAAACCCGTAGAAGACGAAGCCGAGCACCCCCCTACGAACATTAAGAAGATAAAAATAATAGTTGGCAACATTCCAAGCGAGTTTACTTGCAAGTCAAAGCCTGTTGAAGAAACTATTGAAACCACATAAAAAAGCGAGACTCTAATTGCGGAAAATAAATCAAAGCTTTGGAAAAATATTTCATAGAATAAAAAAAATAAAGTAAAGAAAAAAATTATTAAAACATAGAATCGTAATTGCTCGTCTTTAAAGAGCTTTTTCCATTTCGCTTTAAAGACAAAAAGAAACAAAAAATAGCTAATTCCAGACAAAAACATAAAGAGAATAATCACATATTGAGAATAAGTAGAAAAAGAACCGATATTCCCATTCGACACAGAAAATCCACCAGTCGAAATAGTAGAAAGCGAATGACACAAAGCCTCAAACCAAGTCATATCTCCCCTCCAAAGAAGCAAGAAACAAAACAAAGTAAGTGAAGAATAGATTGAAAAAATCTTAAAAACCGTATTTCTAATATGAGGAGAATCCTTTTCTTTCTCAATAGAGTTAAACTCAGCGTTAAAAAGATTGTTTGCACCGTTACGAAGCGTTTTCAAAAATATGATAATAAACACCGCAAAGCCCAATCCTCCAAGCCATTGAGTAAAACTCCTATAAAGCAACAAGCCCTTTGGCATAAGCTCTACGTCTTTTATTATGCTTGCTCCCGTAGTTGTAAAACCAGAATAAGACTCAAACAAAGCATTTGTAAAAGAAAAACCATAAATCATATAAGGTACAGCTCCAAAAAAGGGCATAATAATCCACAAAAGCCCAATCAAAAGACGTCCATCTTTCTTTGAAATCAAGGAAGTGTAGTTTCTATTTCTGTAAGCCAAAAAGCCTCCCAATAAAGAAGTGATTAAAAAAGAGAAGACAAAAGGTAAAAAGCTATCCATAAAGAAATAAGAACACAAACCCGATAAAAGAAAAATCACAGAAAAGAACAAAAGGTTCATTCCGAAAATATAGAAAAAAATCTTCTTATTCAGATTTCTTATTAAAGGCATAGCAGTCTAAAATCAATTAAAAAGTTTCATCAACTTATTAGCCGCCTCTGGCACAGTAAAGGCTACGACCTTATCCCCTGGTAAAATCTGAACATTTCCTCGTGCAATATGAGCCTCATTGTTTCTAATCACCCCGCCAATATTTACTCCCTTAGGCAAATCCAAATACATAATAGGCTTTTTCGTTATAGGAGCGCCCTCTTTCACCAACACCTCTACCACTTCTGCGTCAATACCCGATAGCCACTTGCTTGAAGTTACATTAGCGTTAAGAGTAAATCTCGCAATGTAAGAAGCAGTGATTAGTTTCTTATTTATAATTGTATCAATACCTATTTCCTGACTCACATCTATATAACTCACATTCTCAACCAAAGCAATAGTCTTTTTTACTCCCTGTTTGTGAGCATGAAGACACGAAAGGATATTTGTTTCCGAAGAATCGGTTAAAGCAATAAAGGCATCTGTTTCATCCAACCCCTCATCCATAAGAAGAGATATATCGTTTCCGTTTCCGTTTATAATCATTGTGCGATTTAAGTCATCAACAAGTTGGAAGCAACGCTCTTTATCCATTTCGATTAGCTTCAAATCAATATCGTTTTGAAGGTTTATTGCAGCCCTCTTCCCTATTCGTCCTCCACCAAGTATGATTGCATTCTTTATTTGATAATCTCGCTTCCCTCCAAGCTCCTTAATCTTTTCCAAACTGCTTGGCTTTGCAATCAAATATACCAAATCGTCTTTCATATACATATCTTGCCCAGCAGGAATTATAGTCTTACCTTTACGGATTATGCAAATCGCTCTCGCTTCCAAGTCGGGATAAAGCTGACCCATTTCCGCCATAGTTTTATTCAAAAGAAGGGCATTCTTATCCAAACGCATCATATAGACAAGCAAAAGACCATTACTAAAATCGAATATTTCGGTTGCAGTATTTCGTGTAAGAAGGTTGGTAATCTCCTTTGCAGCAATTCTTTCAGGACAAACCATTTCATCAACTCCCAATCCCTTAAACATACTCTTGTTTTCCTCGTTCAAATACTCCAAAGTACTAACACGAGCAATACAACGCTTTGCTCCAAGTCTTTTTCCAAGAATGCAAGTCATAAGATTGATACTTTCTTCGTGCAAAACCGAAATCAAAAGGTCGCAAGAAGCAACGCCAGCCTCTTTAAGAGTTTCAATAGATGTAGAATTACCGGCAATAGTCAATAAGTCCGAATCGGCTTGTAGCATATTGAGTAATTCCGAGTGTGGATCAACAACAGTTATGTTGTGTTTAATCTTAGAAAGTGAACGAGCAAGGTGAAAACCTACTTCTCCATCGCCTGCAATTATAATATCCATAATGTGTATCTAAATATTCTTTTTACATTCCACCGCCTCCACCTTCTCCTGATGAGGCTTGTTTATTTTCAAGTTCTAATTTTCCAAATTTTAGTTTGATTCCAAACGATATAAACCTACTATCTCTCACGCTTGTAGAGTATGAATGATAGTAAGGAGCAAAATTGCTATTTGAATTCTTATTCCAATTAAATGGGTCTTGAATTCTTAAAGACAAACTTAAACGATTGTCAAAGAAATTAGCAGTTGCTCCAAGGTTTAAGTTATAAAAATATCCCGATTCAGAGAAAATGCTTTTTGTTGGTGTGCGAACATTTGCTCCAATAAAGACTTGGAATTTTTTTGAGAACCTTGACCAAAGATTTGCATTACCATACAAGTACACACTCTCTTGTCGGTAATTTTTTCCGTCAATATAAGTCATCTCATCAATGTTATGATAAAGTGTAGAGAAGATATTCAAGTTTGCAAAAGCACCTAATCTTATATTTCCAAAGACTCTAAGGCTTTGAGAGAAAGAAGAACCTAAGTTATAAGGCATTGAGTAATTTATATAGCGACCTATATAATCGTCATAAGTCAAATCCGTAACATAACTAACGGAATTGCGATTCCAAGTAGCATCATAATCCACCATAATGTAGCCTGCTTTCATAAAAAACTTGCTCCAACCCACTCCAAGGCTATGTGAATATGCGTTTTTAAGGGCTCTATTTCCTACGCTATAACTTTCTTCTTTGTAATCACGGAAAGTCGTAAGTTGATTAATAGATGGCTTCGATGTAGAAAGACTATAATCTATCGAAAAGTCGTGCATAGATTTTGTTCTATAAGAAAGGCGAATTCTTGGACGCATTGTGAAGAAAAATACATTGGTATCGTCCACAAAATAGGAATTTTGAGAAATAAAATCTCTAAGTTCTGCATCTGCATTCAAGCCAAAACTCATTGTAAAGTCTTTTAGCTTATATCTCCAATCAACATATCCGCTTGCTTCATAGTTATTGCTGTGTTTATCAAAGGAACGCAACGAGTCTATAAGACTATAAACTTGCGAAACTGAGTCAAACATATTTACGTCTTTAATATTGTAATCGTTATCAACGCCTAAGGTAAAACCTGCTGAGATTTCTCCATTTTCATTATAAGGTTTTGTGTATCGAGTATCCAAAGAAAAATTGTAACTATCAGAAGAAGTTTCGTATTGTTTGTTTAAATCTGTGAAAAGAGGGTTTTCTTGTAAGTAATTCCTTATTGAAGTCTCTGTTCCAATGCCAGGAGAAAAGTTTCCGTTCAATGAAACATTCAATCTATGCCCTTTATCATCAAACTTCTTTTGATAATCTCCACTAACAAAGCCCCAAGATGAGAAACCTTTGTTTGTAGTTTCCGACAAGAATCTTGTTTCTATTTTTTCTTGGTCTTTATAATCCCAACGTGTTCTTTCGCCTGTTGCAATAACGTTATCATAATTCGGTCCAAAGCCTACGTGCATTCCAATCTCTTGTGTGGAATCTATTTCATAATCTACATTAAGCGAAAGCCAACCTCCGTATGTTTTTGAATCGTTTTCGTTGTGATTTATCTCATGATAAACAGTATCAACCCCCGGTTCGCTATCAGGATTAAAAGAAGTAACATAACTATCGGTTACAGTATGATTATTTCTTATATTAAAACTTGAATAAAAGCCTATATTAAGTTTCTCATTCGCCCAAACGTAAGACAAATGTGGTCTTATTTCTCCTTTTGTGTTTACTTCCGAACCAAAACTTATGAAATGGTTTTTCTTAATCTTTGTATTAGTAATGATATTTATCACACCACAACCAGAAGAATTAGCATATTTTGCAGGTGGATTAGTCATTACTTCAATTTTTTGAAGAGCATTTGCAGGCAAGTTTTCCAAAAATGTTTTCAAACCATCTTCTTTTATCTTTGAAGGCTTGTCATTAAGCCATATCTCTACGCAATTAACACCTTGAAGCGTGATATTTCCCTCTGCATCTACTTGTACGCCCGGTGCATTTTGAAGAGCATCGGTTGTTGTACCGGTTTGAATTGACGGGTCGTCCTCTACGCTATACACAGTCTTGTCTCCGTCCATAGAATACAAAGGACGCTGTGCCACAATCTCAACTCCGTCAAGGATTTCAACCGATTTTTCAAGCAAAATAGTGCCTAAATCCAATTTATCTTTATATGTGATTAGTTTTTCAAAGGGTTTATATCCTATATAAGAGATTCTCAAAATATAATCCCCGTCTTTTACCCCTCGAATAACGAATGCACCTTTTTCATTAGAGATTGCACCTTTTACAAACGTGCTATCCGATGTTTTTAACAAGCCTACGTTAGCAAATATAACGGATTCTTTGCTATCTTTTTCCTTTAATTCTCCCTTTATTTGAGCCTGCAATGTACAGACGCTTAATAAAAAAGCCAAAACTAATATCTTCTTCATATAAAACTAAATTTTATCTATTTTCAAATTACAAATTTATAACATATTTTGCTATATTTGCAAAAATAACATACAATTTTATGAAAAGAGTTTATATTTTATTATTTGCTTGTATAGGCATATTGATTTCTTGTGGCTTTGAAACAAAAAGCACTACACAAAACGGAGTTGAAAATGAAAATTTAGAAATCCCAAAATCGAAAGACGGTGTTAAGGAAGTCGTACTTGAAAGAATGGGTTATACAGTTTCTTACAACAGTGATAACTTTATTCCAAATTGGGTGGCATGGGAATTATTCCCTGAAAAGATGGTGGAAATAGTTAGCCGTTATAGCAAATTTTTACCCGACCCTAATCTTAAAAAAAGCATGGCGGTTACAACAAACGAATACACTCATAGCGGATGGAATAGAGGGCATATGTGCCCAGCGG
The DNA here is from genome assembly GCA_045644685.1 of Candidatus Onthomorpha sp. Classification (GTDB taxonomy): domain Bacteria; phylum Bacteroidota; class Bacteroidia; order Bacteroidales; family P3; genus Onthomorpha. The sequence continues at coordinate 27,258 of JAZRHI010000030.1, read as the reverse complement.
CAGATAACAAATGGGATGCACAAGCTATGAAAGAAAGTTTTTACATGACAAACGTATGTCCGCAAAACGAAAATCTAAACAAAGGAGATTGGAACGATTTAGAGGAGGCTTGCAGAGAGTGGGCTATGAAAGAAAGTATCTATATCGTATGTGGACCTATCCTTTACGACACCCCTGTGCATGGATATATTGGAAAAGAATTTAAAATACGTATTCCAGACGCATTCTTTAAGGTTGTTTTAAAGGGAGTGGAAAGTGGTAATCCACAAGCAATAGGCTTTATCTTTAAAAACGAAAGTGGAAATCGTAAGTTATACAAATATGTCAATAGTATAGACCAAGTGGAACGTATTACAGGCATTGACTTCTTCCCTAACCTACCAGACGATGTAGAAACAAAGGTTGAAGCCGAATATGATATAACTAAGTGGACTTATTTAAAGAAATAGGAAATTATTCCTTAGGTTTGAGAAAATAAATCAAAGAAAAAAACTTTTTTTTCTTTGATTTATTTTTATTTTTCTTTGAAAAATTTTTCATATATTTGCGAACGTAAAATCATACTTAAAAAAAGAGAAACAGGGTAAAGAAATAGATAGTAAAAAGTAAGAAAAAAAACAAAAATAATAACATAAGAAGGCGTTATTGCTTATACTGAAAATGTGAAATCTGGACAATTTCACTCAAAGTTATTCGATAGTAAGCAGTAAACGCTCACGAGTAATATCGTGGGCTTTACTTATCCGAATAACTTAGGTAGTCCAGAACCTCACATTTGATAAGAAAAAGTTCACGACTTTTTTATGTGTAAATTTTTAAAGGAAACCTAATTTAAAAACACATAAAAATGAAAAGATTATTCACATTAGTTGCATTATGTATGCTCTCAGTAGCGACATTCGCACAAAAAGACGTTACAAAGTTTTTAGGAATTCCAGTAGATGGAACAAAAACTCAAATGATTCAAAAGTTAAAAGCAAAAGGCTTTACATACAATCAACAAAAAGATATTTTAAAAGGAGAATTTAATGGAGAGCAAGTAGAAATCAGAGTTCAAACACAAGGAAATAAGGTTTGGAGATTAGCGATTTCTGATGTTAAAGGAAGAGATGAGGGACAAATCAAAATAAGATATAATAAACTTATCTCTCAATTCAAGAATAACGAAAATTATATAGTAATTTATGAAAATGAACCTTTGTCCGAAGATGAAGATATAGAACATAATATACTTGCATATAACAAACAATACGAAGCCTCTTTTTATCAAACACCTAATATTGACTCTGCACAATCTTCACAAATGATTTTAAGTAAATATGCTAATGAAATAAATCGTGTAAACGAATATAAAGCAAAATTTTCAGAAGAAGAACTTGCAAATCCGCAAGGGGAATTGAAAGAAAATATAGAAAAAATTCAGGAATGGGTAATGGAAATTATGCAAAAGGAAACAGCAGAACTTTTAAATAATGTTTACAAAAAATTAGTGTGGTTTACGATAAATGATATATACGGAAGATATTACATAACGATGTTTTACGAAAACGGATATAATGAAGCAAATGGTAGTGATTTATAGTTTAAATTTTTAATAAATGTATTGATTATGAAAAAATGGGTAATTTTTGTTTTAGGTTTTATTGCAGGAGCAGTATTCCTATTCTTTGTGCTATTAATTATTGGAAAATCTTCTTCAAATGATAATGGAATGACTTATTTTGAAAAGCCGGGAAAGTGTATCTCAACAAAAGATTTTAAAGTTTTTCAGGTGATTGGAGAAGGCTATGCTTTAGCTGAAGAGAGATTAGAATTATCTAGTGGAATTTCTTGTCCTGGAAATTTATTAGTTCTTGTAACAAATGAAAACGGAGAATTATATTATGATGATCAAATTATAGAAGTCCCAGAGGGTAAATGTATGCGTCAAATAGGAGTTTATGAGTATCAAACAAAATCAGAAAATTGGAAAACTGTGCCTATTGTGCAGTTGATGAATGAATAAAAAGTATATTTATAATGGTTATTTTACTATTATTAGTATTTTTTATCTTTGTTCTTTTTTTACGAACTACATCTCGTAGTAATAAAGCACCAAAGAAAAGGAGAAAAAAGACAACGTATGGTTCTTATGCAAAGGTTTTAGGAGAAATAGGAGAGGAAAGTGTGGCTTCTATTTTAAGAACTTTACCTAAGGACTATATTGTTTTTAATGATGTTTATTTAGAAATAAAAGGCAAATCTACTCAAATAGATCACGTTGTTATTTCGCGATATGGAGTCTTTATAATAGAAACAAAGAATTATACGGGTTGGATTTTTGGGAATGATACTTCGGAATATTGGACTCAAACTATATATGAAAACAAATATCAATTAAGAAATCCTTTAAAACAAAACTATGCACACCTTAAAACTTTACAATCTATTTTTGGAATAGATGAAAGATTCTATTTTCCAATAGTTGCCTTTCACGATAGAGCGACATTGAAGTGTGAAACCTATGGAAATGTGATGTATTTTTCAGAATTGAAAGATTTTATTCTGTCAAAAACGATTCCAAAACTAACAGATGAGTTAGTGAATAGGTTGTCTGCTATATTGATGTATTATTCTATAAAAAATGAAAGTCAAAAGCAAGAACATATTCTTAAAATAAAACAAGATATTGCAAATAAACAATCTTTGGTTGAAAAGGGAATTTGCCCTAAATGTGGGGGAATGTTAATACATCGTCAAGGAAAATATGGTGAATTTATATCTTGTATAAACTATCCTTCTTGTCGATTTACGCAAAACATAAATCGCTAAATTTTTTCTTTGTTTTTTTGAATTTTTTCTTTGATTTATTTTTATTTTTCTTTGAAAAAATAAAACGTTTCTTTGTTTTTTAGTGTCTATATATTGCATTTATTTTAAATTGTTGAGATTATGAGAAAGAAATATTTGTTTTTATTTGTAATAGCGTTGCTTTTGTGTGGTGGTTGTGAGGATCCGATAAATACATTAGAGAATAATAGTACTGAAACAAATACTACTCTTGGCGGAGGTGGGAATGGAGAAACAGAAACTGATACTACGGAAGGTGAAGAAGAGAATAATGGGGAGCAAGAGTCAATAAATGACTCGGTAGATTTTGATTTATTTGTTTGTCTTAATACTATAACAAATCCAACCGACTTTTATATGTCGGCAGATTGGAGTTCGGATAGTAAAAGTATTGTTTATTCGTGTGCAAATTTTGATTTTAAGGTTGTAGATGTTGATTCATGGAGCGTTGTTGATACTTTTGCCGATGTTAACAATATTATCTATGATGCAAAGTTCAATTCAACGAAAGAATTTATTGCTTCTTGTGGTACAGATAGCCTTGTGAAACTTTGGAGTACAAAGGGAAGGGATTGTGTTCGCACTTTCGTTGGGCATACCGGCAGAGTAAATCATTTAGATTGGAGTCCGGACGGTAGATACATTGCTTCTTCTTCGTGGGATAGCTCTACAAGAATTTGGGACGCTTATTCTGGAAACTGTATTCATGTTTTAACAGGGCATACGAGCGAAGTTGCAACTCCAAGTTTTAGTCCTGATGGATCACGCTTAGTTACTTGCTCTAATGATAAGACTTTAAAAATATGGGACTTTAATTCTGGAACGTGTCTTCAAACTTTAAATGGACATACTTTATATCCTATGGACGTAGAGTGGAGTCCTAATGGCTCTCGCATTGCTTCTGTTTCTCACGAGAATATTATAAAAATATGGGACGCTAATACAGGAGCATGTGTTCTTGATATAACAGGAGATTATGTTGGTTTGAGTTTTGTAAGTTGGAGTCCTTGCGGTAATTACTTGATTTCGGCGGCTCACGACTTTGTGTTAAGAATTTGGGACGCTAACACAGGTCAGTTAGTCAAAGCCTTATCTGGTCATAATGAAAGAATAATGGATGCAAACTTTTCTCCTGATGGTAAAAAAATCGTTTCTGCATCGGGAGATCATACTTTAAAACTTTGGGGAATGTAATAAAAAACCTGCTAAAATCAATAGAATCTTAGCAGGTTTTGTTTTATTAACTTAGATTTATTATAAACCTAATTTTTTCTTCATTTCTGCTGATAAAGCGTTTTTGTTGATTTGGATATCTATTGTTTTGTAACGTACAAACGCTTCTGATGCGTAGAAATATCCGTTGTATTTTCCGCTATCTGCACCCCATGAGTTTTTAACTTTATAGAATTTGTTTCCGTTTGCGTCTTTGAACAATCCTACTATGTGCATTCCGTGGTCATCTGTTGTAGAGAAGTTATCAAATCCTTCTTGTCTCATTTCTTGTGTGATAACTTTTTCTTTTGCTGTGCCATCAAATGAGTATGAAGCTGCTGCTTTTTCTGCTGGTGTAAGCTTTTCCCATTTTTCTTTTTCAGTTCCACTTAGGTCTTTTTTGTCTGTATCTGGCACGATAGCAACTCCGTTTTTCCAAGAGAAGCCTTTTTCACTTACGTCTGAACCCCATCCGATTGTGTAGCCATCTTCAAGTGCTTTATCCATGATTGCTATCATTTCGTCAAGTGTTACGTTGTAGATGTGTGCGTGTAACCAGTTGTCTGGCACTTCTAACATAAATGTTTCATAGAATGGGTGGTGTGTGAACGAACCTATTTCTATGTAATCATTGTAATTTAATCCTAAACTTGCTGCGTATGACATTGGTGTGTACTCAACTCCATTGTAAGTGAACTTTTCTGGCATTGGTCCAAAGTATGAATCTAATAATGCGTTCAAAGCGTCTTTCCAATTTGGAGTTAATACTTTTCCGTTAGCAAGTGCTTTTACGAATCCTTCTAATGCTGGTGTTAATCCTGTGAAATCAGGAAGTTCTGTTCCGTAATTCAATCCTCTATACACTTCTTCTGGTACGATACCATATTTTTTGATTATGTAAGGAATGTCTTGGAAAGCTCCTCCTTCTGCAAATGTTGCTGCTCCGTGAAATCTGATGTAGCGTTCTGCTTTTTCCATGTATGCGTTACGAACAATCCACATTTCTGACAAATCTACTTCGCCTTTTCCTGCTTTTAAAACTTCTGATTCAATGAAAGACAATGCTGAATACGACCAACAAGTACCTGAACGGTTTTGATCTTTTACGCTTGTTGCAGGATTGTCTTTAATTGCTGTGAAAACATAGCCTTTTGGCTCTTCTTTTTCTTTTTTGTTTTTCTTTTGAGCAAATCCTGTTGAAGATAACAATAGGATTGCTACTAATAAATAAACTACTTTTTTCATTTTCTTTTTTATTTAGTTAATTAACATTACTGGCATTACTAACATAAGTATATTTTCTTCGCTTTCTTTTGGTTCTTCTTCGTAAGGAAGGATAATTCCTGCTCTATCTGGTGAAGAAAGTTCTATAACTACTAATTCTGTGTCTATATTATTTAACATTTCTAATAGGAAGTTTGCGTTAAATCCTATTTCCATTTCATCACCTTGGTAGTTGCAAGATAATTTTTCTGTTGCTTGTGTTGAAAGGTCAGAATCTTGTGCTGAAAGTATTAAGGTATTTTCTTCTAACTTGAATACTTCTTGGTTAGTTGCAGGATTAGCAAAGAAAGATACTCTCTTTACAGAATCATACAACATATTTCTATCTATAATCAACTTATTAGGATTGTTTTTTGGTATTGCCATATTGTAGTTAGGGTATTTACCATCTATCAATCGGCTAACAACACAATAATTGTCAAATTCAAATTTTATGTTGTTTATATTGTTGTGCCAAACCACGTCAATATCTTCTGCTTTTGAAGCAAGAAGTTTGTTAAGGAAGCTTAGTGTCTTACGAGGTAAGATAAAGCTTTTTGCTTCGTCGTGTTTGCAATCTGTTCTTGTGTATTTAACTAATTTATGTGCGTCAGTAGCAACGAATACTGTACCTTCTGCTGATTGTTCGCAAAGTACACCTGACATTTGAGGACGTATTCCTGTTGCATCTGTTGCAAAAATTGTTTTGCTTATAGCTTTTGACATTACACTTGAAGAGAATACGCTTTTTTCTGCATTTTCAAGAGTAATTTCTGCTGGATAAGCCTCTGCTGATTCGCCAACTAAGTTATAAACCCCTGAATCGGCTTTTATTTCTATTGAATAGTCTTCTTTTATATCAATGATTAGTTGTTGATTTGAAAGACTGCTCACGATTTCTGAGAATATCTTTGCAGGGATTGCCACTTCTGTTAAACCATTTGAATCAACTGTTTCTAAATTTAACTTAACTGATATAGTTGTTTCTAAATCTGACACTGTGATTACAAGGTCATTTTCTTTTAATTTGCAACAATAGTTTAATAGGATAGGTAATGCTTTTCCAGAAGGGACAACACCTGATATTGATTGTAATGTACGCGATAATATACCGCCATGAATCATGAATTTCATATCTTTATACTTTTTTATATTTATACTTTATTTATTTTTTACTTCACTTGAAAATAATAACTTGCTGGTTTTAACATATTATCCAAAACAAAGAATTGCATTATCAAAGTATCCTTGTTGTTTGAGTGTAAAGCATAGCAACGATTGACGTCAAAGATTTGATAAAAGTCGTTTTCATCTGTTGCAATGCTTGTTGGGTCATATAGTTTTGAATACGTTCTTAAAATATTTTCCTTTCCTTCGTTATCTTTTACGGTAAATACAAAAGCAGGTGCGTTACCAAAAATAGTATCTTGTTCTAATTTTGTAATATTTTTCGCAACTGTTTCATAGTTCAATTCGAAACAACTCGACAATAAGGCTTTCACTTTAAGAGTATCGAAACTTGATAGCTTCTCTCCTGATTCCAACATTACAAAATCAAATCCTTCTCCGTTTTTTGTTAGTTGAAAACTTTCTGATTTTTTATTTGGAATTTCAACTTTTAAAGATGCTATTTCATCTCTCTTATAATTAAATACAGCATGTGATTTCCAAAAATCTTCTAATGCAGAAAATCTTGTTGAAAGATAGCCTTTAAGTCTTGGGATATACATTATGCAAGGGTTGTTTTCGCCTTTAAGCATCATATAGGTCCCCATATTATCTTGTGTTTCAGAACCTACATATATAGTCTTGGTTAGCTTTTCTTTCTTAAAAAGTTGAATAAATCCTAAGTCGATAGAATATTTGTTTTGATAGATTTTAACTGTCTTTCCGCTCGATGCTAATTGCTTTATAATATTATTTCTTGCTGCTTGTGCTATCGGCTCTCTTATTCTCATATCTTTCAACGTAGTTAAAAACATATCTATCACTTTTTGATTAGCCGGGCTTCCGTTTACACTCCAAACACTATCTTCTTTCTTTAATAGCTCTAAGTGATTGCCGTCTTTATCATCTATTATTACCTTTGTGATAGTCTTAGTGTCTTCTATATGATAATTTTGTTCTATTGTAGAGTTATCTCTCAATAAAAGAATAGTAACAACTACTGCTATCAACAATAGGCTTGCAATTAAAATTATTCTATTCTTTGTCTTTCTATTTATCTTCTTCATCTTTATTTTTTATTTGTAAATCTTCTTTTTCTTAATACAGCCAATATCACTCCAAATGCAACAATCACACATATAGGTAGTGCAACGTTTACTATTTGCCAAAGAGTTTTTTCTCTTTCTATTTTAGCTACGTCAAGCTTTCTTAGAATGACCTCTCTCGAACGTAGAGGTATTAAATCCTCATCGCCACAAAGGTAATTAACACAATTAACTAAGAATTCTTTATTGCCATACATTTGACGTGTGTACTTATCATATCCAAGCGGAAGTAGTTGTCCGTTAATGAAATCGTTCCTTACAACATCTCCGTCAGCAACAACTATCATCGCTGTTGTATCTGAGAAATCTTTATAAGCTATTTGAGAGTTCAACTCCATGCTTGGGCTTAACCTATTTTTGAATGCTGAAACGAATTCTCCTTCTAAAAGAATTGCAACGTCTTTTGAACCAGAATTAAATAAACTTGCATCTTGTTTTTGTTTCAACATTTGCAATGAAACATTAACAGGAGAATTTAACACTCTTGTTCTGTTTGAACTTGATAACAATATAGTTTTCTTAACTGGGCTTGTTGTAGTATCTATGCTTGAAACAAACTCCATTTTTATAGGGCTGATTTTATCAGATATAATATGGTTTGCATTAGGGTTGATTTCAGGGAAGAAATTCCAAGGATAGTAAGTCATTTGAGGAGTATTGTCTTGATATTGTCCTGTTACGATAGGAATTTTTGCACACTGCATATCGGTAACAAGGTCAGTGTTTAACTTAACTCCATATCTAAATAAAATATCATCCACACCTGTAAAATTAGTTATTGCAAAGGTGTTCGCTTGTGTTTGTAAACTATCCATAGAAACGTTAAGCGGGTCTAACAACCAAAGGATTTTTCCACCGTGCATAACGTATTGGTCTATCAAATACAAATCTTTATAAGAGAAAATCGAAGTAGGTTTTGCCACTATTAAGCAATCATATTTGTTTTTAATTTTAACCGCATTAGGATTAACAGAATCGTAAATTCTATCCGTAAGAGCATTTATTTTTTCGTTGATTGAAATAGAATCAATGTCGTAATACTCCCCTAATGAAGAAATAAAATCAAAGATATTCTCCACCTTCCATTCTCCATGTCCATAAAGGAAAGCTATCTTTCCACGTTGATTTGTAGCAACTGAACGAATTGCAGTGTAAAGGTTATATTCAAGATTTTGAATAGAAGCATTTATTATACTTTCTCCCGAAAAACCATTTTTAGAACTTATCAAAGGAACTATTGTAGAACGACCTTTATAAGTGATTTCCAAATAAGGGAATATATATTGTTGAATTTGAGCATTAGACTTTGTAGATGTAGTCAAGATAGGATTAAAACCCTTTTCAAAAAGACGTTGATAAAATTCGTTTTTGCTCTTTGCGTCTTCAAAATTATTAGGGTCTATAAATTCATATTCAATATCATCATTATACGCACGGAATTGATCAAGCATTTCCTTTGTTTCATTCCTCAATTTCTTATATTCAGAAGAAATATCCCCTTCAAGATAACATCTAACAAAAACAATATCGTCTAATTTGCTTATTAAATCTTTTGAAGACTCCGACAAAGTATAACGCTTCTCCTGAGTTAAATCTATTCTTGCGAAGAAATAATAACCAATAACGTTTAAAAACACAATAAGCACCAAACCTAAAACTAATTGTAAGATATTAGATTTCTTAACATCAGTCTTAGCACTGCTTGGCTTAAAAAACGATTTCAAATTTATCTTTTTCATAAAATATAACCTACTTTTTCCAGTTTCTACTTTCTAAACACAATTTTGTTAGCAATAAAAAGAATCCAATAGCACTCAAATAATAAATCACATCACGAGTATCAATCACTCCCCTACTGATAGAACTATAATGATGATTGATTCCCAAAGACCTAATCAACAAATCCACATCAGAAAGGAAAGGAATACGAGCTACAAACTCAAATCCGATATACATAACAGCAGAGAAAACCACCGAAATGATGAATGCAACTATTTGATTATCGGTTAGAGAAGAGCAAAATATACCAATAGAAACAAAAATTGCTCCTAAAAATACCAATCCCAAATAAGAACCCATTATTCCTCCCAAATCCAGATTTCCCTTAGGCAACCCTAATTGATAAACCGCAATAACATAGATTAAAGTTGGTAAAACAGATACCACAACTAAAATCACACCAGCGAAAAACTTAGACAAAATAATAGAAATATCTGTTAAAGGTTTTGTGAGCAAAAGTTCAATCGTTCCGTTCTTTTTCTCCTCAGCAAACATCTTCATAGTGATAGCAGGAATTAAGAACAAGAAAATCCAAGGAGCTAAAAGAAACAAACCATCCATGCCCGCAACACCATAAGTCAAGACATTGAAATCGCCCTCAATTATCCACAAAAACAATCCATTAAAAACCAAAAACACAATGATAGCCATATAACCTATCAATGAAGAAAGGAATGTATTTAACTCTTTTTTCAGTAAAGTAAACATTTGTTTTAAATTTAAAAATAGTTTACAAAGTTACAAAAAAAAGCTAATACACAAACAATAGCAAAGAAAGAAACTTTTCAACACTTAGATTTAATAAAATAAAACTAAGAAATAATTTACTAATCCTAAGGAATAAAAAATTAAACCTTAAAACCAAAAAGGCATATCAAAAGTGCAAAAAAAGCACATTATAGGTGCAAAAAAGGCACATCAAACTTACCATTTTGGTATATAATAAATAATATATAGAAAAACTATACTTTTGGAATATTATAAAAAATGTTTAGACGCTAAAAAAAACTTTTTTTTGGAATTTTTTAATGTCATTTTTTTCCAACTTATGTGGGCGCGAAAATCAAAAAAGAAAAGGGATTGCGTTTGCAATCCCTTTTTCAAATAACAATAAGAATGTTTTATTTTTCTTTGGCTTAGAATCTTTTTTCTTTGATTCTTGCTTTCTTTCCTGTTAGTCCTCTCAAGTAGAAGATTCTTGCACGGCGTACAACACCACGTTTGTTCACTACGATTGAATCTATGAATGGAGAGTTTATAGGAAATACTCTTTCTACTCCCACTCCACTAGAGATTTTTCTCACTGTGAATGTTTCTGTTACACCGCTTCCTCTACGTTGTAAAACCACACCTTGGAATGTTTGAATACGTTCTTTGTTTCCTTCTTTAATTTTGTAAGACACAGAGATTGTATCTCCTGCTTTGAACTCTGGATATTCTTTAACTTCTGTTAAACTATCCACATATTTCATCAATTCTGGTTTACCCATTATTATTCCTCCTTTAATGCGATTATACAATTTCTACTTCTTAACTTGATTAACTACAGCTTTGAATGCTTCTGGATTGTTTAGGGCTAAATCTGCTAACACTTTACGGTTAAGTTCAATGTTATTCTTGTGTAATAATCCCATAAACACAGAGTAAGATATATCGTTAATACGGCATGCTGCGTTGATACGATTTATCCACAAAGCTCTAAATTCTCTCTTTTTATTCTTTCTATCACGGTAAGCGTATGTTTGACCTTTTTCCCATTTGTTTTTGGCTACGGTCCATACGTTTTTACCTCTTCCCCAATAACCTTTGGTACGGTTAAGGATTCTTTTTCTGCGTGCTCTCGACGCTACTGCATTGACTGCTCTTGGCATAATTTTTTATTTTTTTTTCGTATTAGCGTTCTTCTTCTTGAAGACTCTTTTTGGCTAAATACAATGGTTAATAACTCCTTTAATTGTAAAGATTAAATTTTTTGAACACTTAAAAGTAAATGATTAAATCATTTCTCTTATTCTTGGTTCATCTGCTCCGCTTAGTACTGATGTACTAGCCAATATTCTTTTTCTTTTTACAGATTTTTTAGTAAGAATGTGGCTGTGATAAGCGTGCTTTCTTTTAATCCTTCCTGAACCTGTTACTGAAAATCTCTTTTTAGCAGCAGATTTGGTTTTCATTTTTGGCATCTTACGTCCTTTTTTTTAATTGTTTATAATTAAATTTTTATATCGCGATTTTGCAATCGCCACTCTTTATTGTTATTTTCGTTTTATTTCTTTGGGGCAATTATCATTATCATTCTCTTACCCTCTAACTTAGGCATCATTTCTGGCTTGCCATATTCAAACAAGGCTTCTGCAAATTTTAAAAGTTGTGTTTCACCTTGTTCTTTATATACTATCGTTCTTCCTTTAAAGAACACATCTACCTTTACTTTATTGCCTTCTTGAAGGAACTTGATTGCGTGTTTCAACTTGAAATTAAAGTCATGTTCGTCTGTTTGTGGTCCTAAACGAATTTCTTTTACAACTATTTTAGCTGATTTCGCTTTTATTTCTTTTTGTTTCTTCTTTTGTTCGTATAGTAGCTTTTGATAATCTACTAACTTACAAACTGGCGGATTTGCATTTGGGGAGATTTCTACTAAATCTAATCCCATTTCATCTGCCATATTTAGGGCTTCTTTTATATTGTAAATGCCCGTTTCGATATTATCGCCGACCACTCTAACCATAGGTGCATCTATTCTATCATTTATCCTATGTTGTTCTTCTTTCTTTTGTGGTCCTTTACCTTTTGCTGTAAATTGTTGTGGTGTTGCTATGACGCGTTCCTCCTAATCTTTTAGTTTATAATTTTTTTTCTTTGGTTTATTTTATTTTTTCTTTACTTTATTCTAATTCTTCTTTGACTAATGCGTTTACTTTATCGGCAAAGGCTTCTATGCTCATTGCTCCTAAGTCTCCTTCCTTATGACGACGTACTGATACTGTGCCTTCTGCTTCTTCTTTTTCTCCTACAATCAACATAAATGGTATTTTTGCCATTTCTGCATCGCGTATCTTTTTTCCTGTCTTTTCGTTTCTGTCGTCAATGCTTCCTCTTAAGTCAAATTTGGCGAGCAAAGATAATACTTTTTTCGCATACTCCTCATATTTTTCTGAAATTGGAAGTATTATGAATTGTTCTGGTGTTAGCCATAAAGGGAAAATTCCTGCTGTGTGTTCTATCAATACTGCAACGAATCGTTCCATTGAACCGAATGGCGCACGGTGAATCATAATAGGACGATGTTTTTGATTATCTGCTCCTGTATATTCCAAATCGAAACGTTCTGGAAGGTTATAATCCACTTGTATTGTTCCTAATTGCCACTTTCTTCCTAAGGCGTCTTTAACCATAAAGTCTAACTTAGGACCATAGAATGCTGCTTCTCCAACTTCTGTTACTGTTTGTAAGCCTCTTTCAGCAGATGCTTCAATAATAGCTCTCTCTGCTTTTTCCCAAACATCGTCAGAGCCAATATATTTTTCTGTATTATTAGGATCTCTTAATGATATTTGAGCTGTAAAGTTTTCAAACTTCAATGTTTTAAATATGTATAAGACAATGTCTATTACTTTACAGAATTCATCTTTTAATTGTTCAGGTGTACAGAAAATGTGTGCGTCATCTTGTGTGAATGAACGTACTCTTGTTAATCCGTGCAACTCTCCTGATTGTTCGTAACGATAAACAGTTCCGAATTCTGCTAAACGTAATGGTAGGTCTTTATATGAGTGTGGTTTTATTTTGTAAATTTCAACGTGATGTGGACAATTCATCGGTTTTAGCAAATATTCTTCTCCTTCAAATGGAGTTGTGATTGTGCGGAATGAGTCTTGTCCATATTTTTGATAGTGTCCAGATGTTTTATACAAGTTTACATCCCCAATATGTGGAGTCATAACTTGTTGGTAGCCATAATCTTTTTGGACTTTTTTAAGGAAGTTTTCTAATCTTTGACGAAGTTCTGTTCCTTTTGGCAACCATAAAGGCAATCCTTGTCCTACGTTTTGTGAAAAAGCAAATAATTCTAATTCTTTACCAAGTTTTCTATGATCTCTTTTCTTTGCTTCTTCTAATAACACTAAATATTCGTCTAATTCTTTCTTTTTAGGGAAAGTAATCGCATAAAGTCTTGTTAATTGTTTTCTTTTTTCATCTCCTCTCCAATAAGCACCGGCCAAAGAAAGTATTTTGATTGCTTTGATTGAAGAGAAATCTACTAAGTGTGGTCCTTTACAAAGGTCTATAAACTTTCCGCTTTCGTAAAATGTAATAGTACCGTCTTCTAACTCTTCTATCAATTCTGTTTTGTAAACTTCTCCTTTATCTCCAAAGAATTTCAAAGCCTCTGCCTTAGACACTTCTTTTCTAACCAAAGAAACGCCAGCTTTAACTATTTCTGCCATTTTTGCTTCTATCTTTGGAAAATCTTCACTTGAAAGAACTTTATCACCAAAGTCTATATCGTAATAGAATCCGTTTTCTATTGCGGGTCCAATTCCGAATTTAGCATCCGGATATAGCTCTAAAACAGCCGCAGCCATTAAATGGGCAGAACTATGCCAAAAAGTATGTTTTCCTTCTACGTCATTCCAAGTAAACAAACGTAAAGAACAGTCTGCATTTATAGTTCTATTTAGTTCAACTGTTTCACCATTAACACTTGCACTAACGACTGCTCTTGCTAAACCGTCGCTAATACTTTTCGCTACATCAAAAGGAGTTACTCCCGCTTCAAATTGTTTTACGCTTCCGTCAGGTAAACTTATATTTATCATAGTCTTTTCCATTTTTTCAATTTGCAAAGATACAACTTTTTCGCTAAATAAATCAAAGTATGCGTTTTTTTGTTGTATCTTTGCCAAAAAAATTAAGAAACTATGTTGTCAAATGCTATAATTTGGGATTTCAACCCACTACTTTTTGGATTTTTAAGATGGTATAGTCTTTTATTTGCCTTAGCCTTTGTAGCAGGGTACCTAATTTTACAAAAAATAATCTTCCAAAAAGAAAACATACCCAATTCCTATTTAGACAAACTTGCAGTCTATGTATTCTTAGGAGTATTGATTGGAGCAAGACTCGGACACTGTCTTTTCTACGAGCCTTCATATTACCTTAATAATATAGTTGAAATGATTCTTCCAATAGCACAAACACAAGACGGATGGAAATTCGTAGGCTATCAAGGATTAGCATCACATGGAGGAGCAATCGGAATACTTATCGCAATATGGCTTTACGCAAGAAAAACAAAACTAACAATGCTTTGGACTCTTGATAGACTCGTAATCGTAGTAGCCCTTGCAGGATTATTCATCCGCTTAGGAAACCTTTGCAATAGCGAGATTTACGGAATAGCAACAAACTCTGACTGGGGATTTATCTTCGTCCGCAACGGAGAAACCCTTGCCAAACATCCAACTCAATTATATGAAGCAATAGCATACTTTATTACATTTGCAGTATTACTATTCATATATATAAAGCAAAAGACAAGAGTCATCCCTGGCACACTTTTCTCACTATTTCTAATATTAGCCTTTACATCTCGCCTAATTATTGAAAATTGGAAAGAAGTTCAAGAAGCATGGGAAGCAAATATGACATTAAACATGGGACAAATCCTAAGCATACCGTTCATTGCAATAGGAATTGTAATACTTATCTTAGCCCTTTTAGGAAAAACAGGAAAGCCTCTTGACACAAGCAAAGTAATAGAAACACATAAAAAATAATAAACGATGAAAAAACTTATCTTAGTAAGACACGGACAAAGCGAATGGAATCTTAAAAACCTATTTACAGGTTGGACAGATGTGGATTTAACAGCACAAGGAGTAGAAGAAGCATACAAAGCAGGTATTGCAATAAAAGAAGAAGGCTTAGCGCCAGAGGTATGTTTCACATCTTATCTTAAAAGAGCAATCAAAACTCTTAACGGAATACTTGACGCAATGAATATGGATTACCTACCAGTTGAAAAATCATGGCGTTTAAATGAAAAATCATACGGCGATTTACAAGGCAAGAACAAAGCAGAAGCAACAGAAAAATTCGGAGCAGACCAAGTATTATTATGGAGAAGAAGCTTCGATGTACAATCTCCTGCCTTAGAACCAAACGACGAACGTTCACCTTACACAGATGCACGTTACGCACAAGTAGATAGAGCGGAACTTCCTTTAACAGAATCATTACAAGACTGCATTAACCGTCTTATGCCATTCTATCAAAACAATATCTTAAAAGCATTTGAAACAAACGACACAGTTTTAGTAGTAGCACACGGCAACTCATTAAGAGGAATCGTTAAAACACTAAAACAAATGACAAACGAAGAAATCATAAAATTCAACATACCAACAGGAATTCCTTACCTATTTGAATTGAATGATGACCTAACACTTGCCAATGACCGTTTCCTTGCAGACGAAGAAACATTAAAGAAACTGATGGACGAAGTTGCAAACCAAGGCAACAAAAAATAAGAAATAATCCTAAGAATTATAAAAATAAAACGGGCATTTGTCTAAATATTTCAAAGACATTTGTCCGTTTTTCTTTGTTTTTTTTCACAAAAGCATTAAAAATTAAAAAATATGCGTAAATTTGCAGTTTGAAATGTAATAGTGTTTAAACAAAAAGAAACGATTATAAAAAAATATCAAAATATGAAAAAAACATTCCTAACAATTATGATTTGCATTGGCTTTTGCACAACATTAAAAGCGCAAATGCCACCAAAACCTACCGAGAATCCAAGCGGAAATACCGTAAGAGGAATTAACAAACAATATAATCCCGTGCCTATTGCACCTGCAACATTATTATTATTAGGGTTGGGAGCATCAGTTACAGGATACAGAATTTACAGAAAAACAAAATAACGATTAAGATTATGAAAAAAATAAGAAGCATAATAGTTTTATTATTTGTGTTATTCTCTGTTCAAGCAATAGCACAGACAACGACAACATATACAATACAAAATAATCCAGGTACATCTTCACACCCAAGTAGCAACGAACCTTATAGAGTGAGAAAAGACGTATCTGACAGCGAAGAAGGAGGTTCTTTCTCTAACACTTATTATACAAATCTTACAGACGCATTTGATTTTGTTAAAGCATATGCTAACGGTGCAGAAGTAATCTTTGACGGAATTACAGGAACAATAAATTACGGTAGTTCAGAAACACTTACATGTAATTCTTTGACATTATCAAATAATTCAAACATAACTTTAACTAATCTAAACGCTACTGTAACAAACTCCGTTAATATAAATAGTGGTACACTTAGTCTTAATAATTTAATTTGTCTTTCTACCGTTTCTGTTTATGGAACATTAAAAATAACAACAACAGGAAACATTGGAAACTTAACTGTTAATGGAAGATTTTACACACACAATCTTTCTATTTCAAATAAAGTAACAGTAGGCAATAGCAATGTGTTAAAAGTTAGCGGAAATGCTACAATTAACGGAACAAAGAATTTCTCAACCAACTCAATTGTTATTGGTATAAGCCGAACTTTTGATTTAGACTTAACTTTAACAAGAGGATTTTGGAACCTTATAGGTTTCCCTAACGATAATGGTATAACAACCCTTGCAGCGGCAACTGACGCTGACGGAACTGCTATACCAGATATATGGGCTCTTGCATTTGATTATAGCAATAATAGTTGGAGTAGCACATATCTTACAGGCAATGCAGAGGGAACAAAAAGAGGAAAGGGATTTCTTGTTTTCCCTAACATACCTGACGATCCTACACACAACATTGACCTTAATATAACATCAGATAACAAAGACCTTTCTTTAACTTACAATGGTACAGCAGGAAGTAACGGCACAAGATGGTTTGCATTAGCAAATCCTTTCACACAAAGAATAGCTGTAGAAAAGTTCTTGTCAAAAAATACCGTACAAGGCACACGCGTTTACGTTGATAACGGAGATTCTTACAGTTATAAAACAGTAGGAGTAATAGAGCCTTTACAAGGTTTCATAGTAAACATAAACCCTTCTTACACTTCAATCAACTTTAAGTTAGACGAAATATTCTATGCTTCGCAAGCCAAATCAGAAACTACAACTAACAACGAAATAGTTCTTGATGTTGTTACAGGAGAACATGCTGTGGCTTTATCATTTGCAGAAAACGAAGCAGCTTTAACAGAATACGACATTTTTGATGCAGACAAAATGTTTGGAACAGGTGCAGTAGCAGAACCATATTTCACACTTGGAGAAAAAACACTTTGTCATCAAGTTGTAAACACTTTACCTTACGTTGCACCTATGAACATTCGTTCTGGCGAAGCACGCGATATAAAAATTGTTGCTTCTGATATTCCAGAACAATATGAAGTAATCCTTAAAGATGGTGAAGAAGAAATTGCATTAGAACAAGGAAGCATTTACGAAACTCTTGTTGCAAACGGAGAAAATGCAGAACGTTTCCAAGTAATCATAAATAAAAAGAATGGAGTTTCAATCTCTGATGTTGAATCTTTAAGCGATATTTCTTTAAGACAATACAATCGCAACATAATCATTGAAGGTGGTAAGAACATTCACACAGAAATATTCAATATGTTAGGACAAAAGGTTTACGAAACTTCAAGCAGAAACTTCACTCTTAACAATGCAAATGCAGGAACATACGTTGTGAAAGTAAAAGACGGAAATTCTGTAAACACAACTAAGATTATCATAAAATAATCCTAAGGATTAGAAAAATAAATCAAAGAAAAAAAATTAAAAACCTAAGAAAAAAAGGTGGAAGTCTAAGAAAGATTTCCACCTTTTCGCATTTTATTTTCACGTTTTTTCTATCTTTGCAATAAAAAACATGAAAAAAACAATAAGTATCTTTATTTTTTTATCTCTTTTCTACACTTTATCTTTTGCACAATCAAAAGCAGAAAAACGTTTTGAAAAAGCTGTTCAACTATTGCGTACAAACCAAGTTGTAGAAGCCGAAAAAGAGTTGCTCGATTTAAGAGAAAAATATCCAAACCACCTTCCCACATATTTAGCTCTTTCGGAAATACACATATCACAAGAAAAATTTTCACAAGCAAAAGAAGAATTACTTACAGTTTGGGAAAAGGACAAAGCCTTTGATTGCAAACTCTATCTCGACCTTGCAACCATTTATTTAATCGAAGAAAAATACGACAGCGTTGCTTTATTTCTCAATTCCATTCCTTGCAAACGCTACACCGAACAAGCAAAAACAATAAACGAATTAGCAGAATTTCGTTCCTATCAAAAGGAAAATCCCATTGATTTCTCACCAAAAAATCTTGGAAACGCCATAAACACAGAAAAAGACGAATACCTACCTTGCCTTACTGCCGACATATCGGAACTACTTTTCACAAGAAGAGATAAAGCCGAAGACTTCTTTATTTCCTACAACAAAAACGGACAATGGACACAAGCAGAAAAACTACCAAGCCTTTTAAACTCCGATTTTAACGAAGGAGCAGGAAGTCTTTCCCCTGACGGACGATTTATTTACTTTACACGCTGTGGAGCAGACGACGGATTAGGAAGTTGTGATATATATGTGAGCGAAAAAATTGGCGGACAATGGCAAGCACCTAAAAACTTAGGGAGCAATGTCAATTCTTCCGCATGGGATTCTCAACCCTGCATAGCCTCAGATGGCAGAACACTCTTTTTTGTTTCTAACCGCAAAGACGGAATAGGCAAATCCGACATCTATTTCTCTTACCTACAAGACAATGGACAATGGACAAAAGCCAAAAACTGCGGAAAAAACATCAATACCAAAGGAAACGAAATGTCGCCCTTTATTCACCAATCCAATACCACGCTTTATTTTGCAAGCGATGAACACTTAGGCATGGGAGGCTTTGATTTATTTTACTCCAAAATAGAAAACGGTAAATTTCAACCCGCAAAAAATCTTGGATACCCAATAAACACCTCAAAAGACGAAAACTCCCTTACCCTATCTGCACAAGGCACTTACGCAATCTACGCATCCGATTTAGACCTTTACGAATTCAGCATGCCAGAATCAATAAGACCAATCGCCGCAACATACATTAAAGGAATAATCCTCGACAAAGAAACAAAGAAACCACTATCAGCTAAACTACAAATCAAGAATTTAAAAAACGCACGCCTTGCACACGAAAGCATTTCCGACAAAAAAACAGGAGAATTCCTTATCTGCCTTGCAGAAGGCGAAGAATACGCCTTTTCAATCTCGTGTGAAAACTATCTTTTCTACTCCGAAAACTTCTCAACCAAACAAGAAAATCAAGAAAAAGAAATATTACTTACCCCAATCAAAGCAGGCGAAAGTATAGTTCTTAAAAACATTTTCTTCGAGACCAATTCGCACACCCTATTACCAACATCCTATGCAGAATTAAACACACTCATAGAACTCCTTCAAAACAATAATTCATTAAAACTCCTTGTTGAAGGACACACCGACAACATTGGAAAAGCAGAACACAATCAAACCCTTTCACAACAAAGAGCCGAAGCAATCGTTACATACTTAACAGAAAACGGAATAGAGCCTTCACGACTTAAAGCAAAAGGATACGGATTTACAAAACCAATCGCAGACAACGAAACCGAAGAAGGCAGAGCAATGAATCGTAGAACAGAAATAAAAATCATAGAATAAATGGAATTAAAGTTCAACTTAGAAAACATAGATTTAAGAGAATTTTGGGGAATTAACAATAAATATTTTCGTTTCTTAGAAACCATCTTCCCACACATAGAACTCACAGAACGTTTCGAACAACTAATTGTAAATGGCGAAGAAAAAGAACTAAATGACTTTAAAACCTTTTTCGACAATCTTACAATAGCCTTTGAAACACAAGGCTACATGAATGAAAAGATAATAATGTCTGTTCTACAACAAAACGAATACTTCAAAAACAAAGAAGAAGAAGTCTTGGTGTATGGAAATAACGGACTAAGAGTAAAAGCCCGTAGCGAAAATCAAGCAAAAATGGTAAAAGAAAGCGAAACCAACGATATGCTTTTTGCAATTGGCCCAGCAGGTAGCGGAAAAACCTACACAGCCGTAGCACTTGCAGTAAGAGCCCTAAAAGCCAAAATAGTAAGACGCATAATCCTTACACGCCCTGCCGTAGAAGCAGGAGAAAACCTTGGATTTCTTCCCGGTGATTTAAAGGAAAAACTTGACCCTTATTTACAACCGCTTTACGATGCTTTAAGAGATATGCTTTCTCAGCAGAAATTAGAATCCCTTATACAACAAGGCGTCATAGAAATAGCACCTTTAGCCTTTATGCGAGGAAGAACTCTCGACAATGCTTTCGTAATACTTGACGAAGCACAAAACACCTCAATGGAACAACTAAAAATGTTTCTTACACGAATGGGACGCAACTCAAAATTCATAATAACAGGCGACGTAACACAGATTGACCTTCCGAAAAACCAACTCTCAGGCTTGCTTCCAACAATAGAAAAAGTCAAACAAATAAAAGGCATTTCCGTAATCGAACTCCAAGCCTGCGACATCGTAAGGCACAAACTCGTAAGCAAGATAATAGAAGCGTTGGAATAGAAAGAGTTTTTTTTCTCTAAATAAGCCTTATTTAATTTCTTTATTTTATCTTTGCATTTGAAAAAACTGCAAAATTTCAAAGGTGGATGAATAAAATATATCATACAAATAACAACACACTTAAACAACGTATAGAATCCTTACCGGAAGATACAATCTTGTTTCGGTCAGATTTTCCCGAATATCATAATGAATTTGTAGGAAGTGTATTATCTGAATTAGTAAAGCAAGAAATTCTTGTAAAAATTGCCCATGGAATATATGTAAAACCAAGAAAAAGCAAATTTGGTGTTGTATTTCCTTCCATAGATAAGGTAATACAAGCCATTGCAAGCAGAGATAATGCAGAAATTCTCCCTTCTGGCATGACAGCCCTTAATGTTTTAGGATTATCCACACAAGTTCCTATGAATTATACATATTTAACAACAGGCAGTGAAAGAGTTATAAACCTTAAAGACAATCAAATTATTTTAAAACGTGGGGTTCCTAAAAATTTTTGTTACAAAACACATCTTATTTCACTACTTGTGCAAGCCCTTAAAGAATTAAAAAAAGAGAATGTTGGCAATAACGAATTAAACACTATAACACAACTGATAAAAAAAGAGAATAATAACGACCTTTTAGCAAAAGACGTTGATATGATGCCAGCTTGGATGAAGAAAATAATAAAACCTTTGCTTAATCCTCAAACAATTTAAATTATGACTAAACTTTGGTTAAACAACGCATTAGTTGATAGGTTAGCAATCCTGCAAGAAACCGAAAAACAACATAAAGGGATAAACCAAATCGCAATAGAGAAAGATTGGTGGGTAACAATTATTCTTAAAGCATTGTTTCAAACAGACTGTTGTGAACATTTAATATTTAAAGGAGGCACTTCCCTTTCGAAAGGCTTTAATTTAATTGAACGCTTTTCAGAAGACATAGATTTAGCCATAAGTCATTCATTTTTTGGCATAGAAAAAACATCTAAAAATCAACGAGAAAAACTACGAAAAACAGCAAGAAAATACATACACGAAACACTATCAATTCAACTTGACGAAAAATTAAAACAAATGGGTATTTTTGGTTATGAAATCGAAAACATAAGTCAAGTACAAGATAAAAACGGTGAATGGAAACAAATAGATTCAGACAAAGACCCTACAGTTATTTTATTACATTATAATTCCATTGTAGAAAATTCAATAAATTACATCCCCTCTCGTGTAAAGATTGAAATAAGTTGCCTTTCTATGGATGAGCCAACAGAAAACAGAGAAATACATTCGTTAATAGAAGAATCTTTTCCCGAAGAAGATATTGACGCAAACAGCATTGTTAAAACAGTTCTACCAACCCGTACATTTTTAGAAAAGATTTTTCTATTAGCAGAAGAATTCCAAAAAGCAAAACCAAGAAATCTCAGAATGACAAGGCATTTATACGACTTAGAAAGGCTAATGGATAGCACTTATGGTAAAGAAGCATTAAACAATCCTACACTATACCACGCTATTGTAGAACATCGCAAAAACTATTACGCACTAAAATATGTTAATTACGAACATCTTATGCCAAATATCATAAATTTCATGATTCCCGAAGCGCAAAAAGAAGCATGGAATGACGATTACAAAGATATGCAACGCTTCTTTATTTATGGCAAATCAATAGAATTTGAAACCATAATAAAGAGAATGGAAGAACTTCAAACAAGAATAAGAAATATTCCCATATTATAAGCCTGCGACATCGTAAGACACAAACTCGTAAGCAAGATAATAGAAGCGTTGGAATAGAAAAAATCGGAAAACGCACCTTTTTAGCATTCGATTTTATAGGAAAACGCACCTTTTTGATAGTGTTTTTCATAGGAAAACGCAGTTTTTCTTAAAAAAAGCATTATTTTTGCATCACAAAAAGGGCAAATATTATGTTATATAGGAAGATTACAAAAAGGATTGAACAACATCTTTTATCAAACTCAAACAGGATGTTGCTAATTGACGGTGCAAGACAAATAGGTAAGTCATATATCATTCGCTGGGTTGGAAAAAAATTATTTTCTAACTATATTGAAATAAATATGGAAGAAGATAAATTAGGCGATAGGGTATTCGCAGAAGCCAAAACAACAAGCGATTTTTACATTGCCCTAAGCATTATTGCAGGTGATAGGATGAAAGAAAAATCCAACACACTTATCTTTATAGATGAAATACAGGCTTATCCACATCTCCTAACCCTTGTTAAATTCCTAATGAAAGAAAACAAATTCACATACATTGCAAGCGGTTCTCTGCTTGGCGTTACATTAAAGAACACACAATCCATTCCAATTGGTAGCTTAGAGATTCAGCACATGTACCCTATGGATTTCGAAGAGTTCCTTTATGCTAACGGAGTAGGCGAATTAGCCATTGAATCTATGAGAGAGTGTTTCAATAAGCAAGAATCCCTCTCCGATTCTTTACATAACAAAATTTTAGACCTTTTTAAGAAATATCTATTAGTAGGAGGATTACCTAAGGCAGTTGAAACATTCGTTGAAACACGCAATGTAGTTGAATTTCGTTCCATTCAAAAAGAAATTCACGAACTATATGGCATTGATGCTTCAAAATACGAGGAGGAATACAACAAAAAGCTAAAAATACGTCGTATTTTTGATATGATTCCTTCAACTCTCGAAAACAAGAAAAAGAGAATAGTAATCAAAGACATAGAAAACAAAGATTGGAAGCGAAGTAGCGATTATTTAAACGAATTTGACTATCTCATTTCAGCAGGAGTAGCCTTGGAAGTAAAGGCTATAAGCAAGCCAAGTTATCCTTTGATAGAGAATAGTGGCAAAAACCTATTAAAACTCTACATTAACGATGTCGGAATATTGTCAAGCATATTCTATCGCAATAATATAAAAGCAGTAATGTCGGACATAAAAAGCATAAATCTTGGTTCGATATACGAAACCGTAGTAGCCCAAGAATTAAAAGCACATGGCTTTAATTTATATTATTACGACAATAAAAAGAATGGTGAAGTTGATTATTTAATTGACGATGCCGACAATTTATCTAACATACCTATTGAAGTAAAATCGGGAAAAGACTACACAATTCATAGTGCATTAGATAAGTTTCTTGCGAATGAAGAATATAATATAAAGAAAGCATACGTTCTTTCAAACGAACAAAAAGTCTACACCGAGAGAGGCATTACCTATCTCCCTATTTACTATGTGATGTTCCTTGAAAACATATCAAATGTTGTAGAACAATTTTTAGATTAACAAGATTCCTTAAAATATTCCTAAGGAAAAAAATTCTCCAACGCGTTTGGAGAAGTATTACAAACGTGTTGGAGAAGTATTACAAACGGGTTGGAGAAGTATTACAAGCGCGTTGGAGAAGTATTACAAACGCGTTGGAGAAGTATTACAACGCGTTTGTAATTTTATAAAGCGAAGACTTAGCTGAGGTTTTCTTTATTTTCAAAAACCAAAACCTTACTCAAATCCCCATATCTTTATGGTTTTATCCCCTGATGCTGAAACAATCTTTGTTCCGTCTGGGCTATATGAGGCTGAACAAACCCAACCAGTATGTCCTGTTAAGGTTTGTAAACATGTACCTGTATTTGCACCCCATATCTCTATGGTATAATCCCCTGATACTGAAACAATTTTTGTTCCGTCTGGACTATATGATGCTGAATAAACACCAGAAGTATGCCATGTTAAGGTTTGTAAACATACGCCTGTATTTGCATCCCATATCTTTATGGTTTTATCTGCTGATGCTGAAACAATTTTTGTCCCGTCTGGACTATATGATGCTGATTCAACAGAAGAAGTATGCCCTGTTAAGGTTTTCAAACATGTGCCTGTATTTGCATCACATATCTTTATGGTTTTATCTGCTGATGCTGAAACAATTTTTGTGCCATCTGGACTATATGCGGCTGAATAAACATTATTAGTATGCCCTGTTAAGGTCTTTAAACATGTACCTGTATTTGCATCCCATATCTTTATATTATCATCTGCTGATGCTGAAACTATTTTTGTTCCGTCTGGGCTATATGATGCTGAAAGAACTTGAAAAGTATGTCCTGTTAAGGTTTTTAAACACGAGCCTGTATTTGCATCCCATATCTTTATGGTTTTATCTCCTGATGTTGAAACAATTTTTCTTCCGTCTGGACTATATGATGCTGAATTAACAAAAGAAGTATGCCCTGTTAAGGTTCGTAAACATGAGCCTGTATTTGCATCCCATATCTTTATGGTGTTATCTGACGATGCTGAAACAATTTTTGTTCCGTCCGGACTATATGATGCTGAAACAACCCAATCAGTATGCCCTTTTAAGGTTTGTAAGCATACAAATGACATTCCTGGATTTTCTTCTTCACCTCCCCATACTGTTATTGTGTCTTCGCATGCGGAGAACGTTAATGCTATTGCTATTATAAGTATTGAAAATATTTTTTTCATATCATTAAAAATTATATCCTATTTTAATCAATGGGTTTAGTCGTGTTGAACTATTGTTTTCTTGATTTTTACCACCTAAGATATAGGCATGCAATCCTATACTAAGTCTTTCTTGAAATTTTGCTACTATTCCAACTTGTGAAGCAATGCCTGAACTAAATGGATATGTAGTAATATGTTTTTCTGTTTCGCCATTGAATGTAAATTTGTCGATTCTATTGCTATATTTCCTTATATTAAGCCCTGCTTCTCCCTCTATAAGAAGTTGAAATTTGCTTTTGCTTATTGCTTCTAACGATAATCCTATCATAATCGGTAAATCTATTGTCTTTGGAAGCGTGATTTGATACACTTCATAGCCATAATAGCTATTTATTTCTTGTGCATAATTTCTTGCTTCTTTTAATTCGCTACTGCTTGGGTAAGAATAAATAAAGTCAGCCGTAACAATAAATCCTAATCTTTTCATTTTTTTGGTTTTCAATGTGGCTTTCATTCCAGCATTTACGTTAAATCCAAGATCAAATCCCGCATTAAGTGAAAATCCTCCTTTGCTTCTGTGTTTCATCTTCGGCTCTTCTTTTATTGGAGCTGGGGTTTCTTTTATGCTTATGCGTTCTTGTGCTATTTTTTCTTTCTTTTCTGGACTTAATTCCTTTAATTCGAAACTGTATGTTGCCATTTTCCCTTCTTCAATAAAGATTTTTTCGTATAAAGTTTCGTATCCGTCTTTTGTTATCGAAACATTGTGGTTTCCTATCAATATTTTAGAAATTCTAATTGGTGTTTCTCCATAATCTTTGTCGTCTATAAATAATCGAGCGTTAATTGGAGTGGTGTTAATATCAAGTTTGCCATTTATAGATTGTAGAGAATCTATTTCTTCATAATAGTTTTGTCCTGCTATTATTTGAATATTTTTTCTAATCTCCCTATGGCTTGCTTTTTTTAGTTCAACGCGGTGAACACCTTCGCTTAAATTTTCTTTAAAGTTACCTTTTGATTTGTATTCTCCGTCAATATATATTTCAACATCTTTATCTAAACAATTTATTTCGGCAAGGGCAAAATCGGGCTTTAACTCTATATTTACTTCTGTGTTTTTTCCATCCTTAACTTGCACTTGTACTGTATTGGTTTTATACATTGGCAAAAAGGCTTGTACATTGTATCTTCCACTTGCAAGAGCCTTTGTTGTAAATGGCGTTTTTAATTTTTGCAATTCTCCATTTATTTCTATTTCTGCCCCTTGTAAAGGTAAGGTATTTATGGTTAAATATCCAAATGCTGTATCTAAATCTATTTTTAGTTTGGTACTTTTTTCGGAATTAAGCTTTACGAGTCCTTCTTTGCTATGATAGAGCGGTGCTTCTACCCTATATGAATGTTCTTCAAAGATTGGGAGAAGTTTTGAGGCTTCATTTCTTCCTATGTATTCGTTATTTATGTAGATTTTCGCATCTGGCGTTGAGCTTTCAATAATTAGATATTGGTCTGTTATACTTTCTTCTATGATTTGTGTGATTTTATCTGTGGTTATCACCATTTCGTATGTGCGTGCTGACTCTATTCGTTGCGGAAAGGCGTAATCTCTTATTGGATGAAAGTCGCGGTGTTTTATTGTTATGAATTTCATCCCCGGCGACACGAATACCCAATATTCTCCTGTCTTTTGCTCATAGGATTCTAAGCCTGTGCCTGAGAATTCAACGCCTGATAATGGTAAACTTACCTTTATCAATGCGCAAATTTGGTT
>JAZRHI010000029.1:0-22033 GCA_045644685.1 Candidatus Onthomorpha sp. | reverse complement strand
TAGAGCAGGTGAACACCTCTTACCATTCCGAACAGAGAAGTTAAGCCCTGCATCGCCGATGATACTGCTACACCAAGTGGGAAAGTAGGTCGCTGCCAGATTAAACCGAGAGCTTCGCTGAAAAGCGAGGCTCTTTTTTTTGCTTTTTGGATTAGAATAAACCATTCTTCTACCACCTTTTAGAATTGCTTTTAGAGAATTAAGATAATATCATTAAGGAATAGAGAAAAGAAAACAAGTTTTCAAAATATTTTTTCTTTGTAAAAATGAATTATCTCTTAGAGAAAATGGATTTTCTCTAAGGAAAAATGAAAGAATCCTTTGAAAACGCATTAGTACCACAGCGTGGTACTGGGTGAAAGTCTTTGAAAAATGGAAAATATTTCAAAGAATAAAATGTTTAAATCCGATTTAAACATTCGTTAAACGGAGTTTAAATTGCTTTAAAGTAAGAAATAAGATAACGCAAAAATTTAATCATTAACCGAATTTTTATAATTGTGTCATAAGATTAATAATTTGTAATTAGAAGATGTGTAACTTTCCTATCATTTCTATTCATGAAACTTACAAGATATTCTTTATCAAAAGTTTTAATATTTATACCCTCTTTTTTATATAGTTCATATATAAAATCTGTATTCTTAATAATCATCATCCATTTAGCTTTACATTCGTTAATCATAAAGTTAGCTAGTCTTTTTTGATCTTCTTTAGTAAAAGTATTTTGAGCATAAGTACTAAACTCACTATCGTATGGGGGATCAAGAAATACAAAATCATTTTTTGTAGGTTGCATTTCTTTAAGGAATTCTTCAAAATCAAGATTATAAATATTAGTATCATTAAAATGATCAAGTAAAGGTGTCGAATAGTAATAATTTAACTTTTTAGTCATCAATTTACTATTATAAGCTATACCACCATAAGGAACATTAAAATCACCCTTACTGCTATAACGAAACATTCCTGAGTATGCATAATTGCGTATAAAGAAGAATAATGCACAATGTAAAGCCTTGTCATTATATGCAATATTTTTATCGTTATACATATTACGATAATTCATGTATACAGCACTCTTTATAGCTGTTTCAATATTATCATATAAATCGTTATTTGGCAAAATTTGTTTTTCCATTTCAAGCTCATGCATTCTCTGCATTTTTCGAAATAGGTTTATTTCTATTTCTTTAATAAGAATACTAGTAGAAGAAAATAACTCTTGGGTTATTATATTTAATATATCTTCTTTTTTCTCTTCGCAAAATTGACGAATAATTATTTTTAGTTCATTTTTGCTTATTTCATTATTTCTATAACGTAAGTATATCTCAATAAGTACAAGGTTGTTATTAAAGAATTCATGAGCGTTTTTCCAAGACTTATTTATAAGTTCAGTATAGTAAAAAAATGCTTCATCAGAAGTTGCAATAGATTTATATAAAGAAATAAGTTCAGAAGAAAAATCATTAATATAATATTCTTTTGCTTGTATTGCCATAAAAACTGCCCCACCTCCAACGAAAGGCTCGTAATATCTATTAAACTTCGGGATATTTGGTAATATGTATTTTAATTCTTTTTCTTTGCCACCAGGCCATTTTATAATAGGTTGTAATCCCGTTGAATTATTATAGCTATTCTTTTTCATCTTTTATAATTATATAGTTCACTCAATTTAATTTGATATTCAGCCGAAAAATCACAAATTATTGAGGTATCTTGGCTATCAGATATAGGATAAGTTTTTGTATTTGATGTTTGATATGAAGAATTTGTTTGAAGTATAGAATCTATTCTTATTTTTGCGGCATTAAAATAACTCTCGTCGAGTTCAACTCCAATAAATCTTCTATCAAGATTTAGTGCAGCTACACCTGTTGAACCTACACCCATGAATGGATCAAAAATGATATCATTTTTATTAGAAGCTATTTCTATCATTTTTTTTAAAATAGCTATAGGCTTTTGAGTAGGATGTTTAGGATTACTTAATCTTTCAGGACGCATACATATTGGGCTCTCAATAAAATTATGCATTTCCGCTTGAGAAATGAAATTCCATGTATGTATCTTATTCCAGCAAGTAAAAATCATCTCACAACTATTCAAGAAACCTGCTTTAAATATTTTAGGAGCGGGATTTGTTTTATGCCATATCATAAAATTAGATGTATCAAACTTATGATCAAGACAATTATACCAACGCCCTAATTGATTATAAGATGTAAAAATAAACAAATTTCCAGTCGGTTTAAGTATTCTTATAAATTCATCTGCCCAATCTTCTGGATTAAAATCTATCATATCCCAGTCTGCAACATCATTATTTATAGCAGAACGACCAGGTAATACTATGTTTCCCGTAGAATGCTTACCCAAATTGTAGGGAGGATCAGTTAATATAAAGTCGATGGAGTTATCAGGGATTCTTTTAATAACATCCTTGCTGTCTCCTCGCAGAACACATTTACGCCAATTAGCATCTTTCATTATAAATTAGGAAGATAAGCATCTTTTATTTCGGCTAAAGCCTCGTTAATATAATGTGAATTTTTTTTGTATTCATCTATAACAATATCATACCCATGTTCTGATTTACAAACCAAATTCCAAAATTCTCTACTAATACATAACTCCTCTTTACAAAAAAATTGACGAACACGACCTTGAGTCCATGGTCTTCCTTCGCCATAACGATTATAAGCTGTTGCAAAAAGTATTTTTACATTATCTTCTCCAAGACGATTTGTAAGTATACAATATTGTTCAAGGAGAGCTTCCTTCTCAGAACGAGCTTTCTTGTTATCAAGATCTCCGCCGATTTTAAGTTCAATAAGGTAATGCATACCAGTTTCTTTGTCAAGAAGATAATAATCACTCTCATGACGTTTTGTCTCTGCTTGACCTACTTTTTTAGAAATACCTTTATAATCTTCTAGCTTAGGACTTCTTCTATTAGAACTTCTCTTATATTGTTCAAGGAGTTCTGCAATATAATCTGTTTGTTCCTTATAAAGTACTCCTTCAACATGTCTACTAACATCATAGTTGAGGGTAGCAATGCTAATAGCCATACTTTCTAACATGTTTCCTAATGAACTATCAAGGGAACGAGCAAGTGCAGAATAGTATTGAATTTCAGGCCCAAGTACTGCTATAAAAACATTGTGTATTTTCATATTAATTACACCATTTTCGTCATCTACTTCTGCAATGTGGCGAGTTGAAAAACCATTAGCATAAGATTGTACTGCACTACTTACAATACCACGAATAGCTTTTTCTTTATCTATAATTTCCAACATAAATTTAATTTTTATATATGATAACATTACTACTACACATGTGCAAAGATACGAAAAGATTTTTTAGACATAATCGTTTTTATAGTATTTTGTAATGACCATTATCAAATGAAATATTTCCCTTTCTTTTTTATCTACAATTCATATAATATTTATAACTTTGTAAGTGAGCAATAGTTAAATTGAAAATACAAATAATTCAAAATTGAAGAATAATGAAATTGTATCTTTGCTTTTGGAAAAGAATGAAAAATAAAAAAGATAATATGAATAATAAAGAAATTACATATCCTAGATTTTTAGATAATAAACCTTGTGGAGAAGATTTATTTGAAGGGAAATCGCATAAAAAGATTTCTGAAAATATTGCTAATATTATATCTAAAGATAGTGTTAAAACCGTTGGTATTGATGGAGGTTGGGGTTCAGGAAAGTCTAATATGGTAAATCTAATAAAATCAGAATTAGATAATAAAAAATATCATTTCTTTATTTATGATGCATGGGGACATCAAACGGATTTTCAAAGGCGTTCAATTTTGGAAAACTTAACATCTTTTCTTGTAATTGAAAAAAAGATATTAAAAAAAGATAAGTGGGAGTCAAATTTATTGCAATTATTATCTAGAAAAAGAATTAGTGGAAGTAAAAAGGTTAAAGAATTAAGTGCTATTTCTAAAATAAGTACAATTATTGCTTTTATGATGCCATTGTTAGTGCTTATTGATAATCTAATTAATAATGAATTAAAATGTTATTACTGGTTGTTTATTATATTTATTTCAATAATATTGATATGCTATTTTCAAGTAAGAAATATGAAAAAATATGGACAAACTATTACTTTTTCTAATTTTATAAATGAATTATTTATATCATATGTGGATGAAGGCAATATAGAGAAATATATGAAATATGAAACTATATATGACGAAGAGCCTTCAAGTCGTGATTTTAAAAATTGGATGCATGATATTGATAAAGATCTTGGTAATAATAACCTTATAATAGTATTTGATAATATGGATAGGTTGCCTCATAATAAGGTACAAGAGTTGTGGGCTTCTATTCATACTTTTTTTGCGGAAGAAAAATACAAAAATATATATGTAATTGTTCCTTTTGATAGAGAGCAGATTAAATCTGTATTTAAAAAAGAGGATATTTCTACTTCTTTACAAAATAATTCAAATGATTCGGAAAGTAAAAAAGTTTCTAGTCATATTGAAAAATCTGATAACAAAGTAGAAGTCATTTGTTATGGGAATGATTTTATTAACAAGACTTTTGATACAGTATATAGAGTATCACCTCCTATAATGTCCGATTGGAAAACTTATTTTGCAGATCGATGGAAAGAAGCTTTTAATTCCGATGTTAGTAGCGAAGTAACACAAATTTATGATTTACTATCAAAAGTAATTACACCTAGAAATATAATAGCTTTTATTAATGAATTTGTTTCCATAAGACAAGTATCAGATAATTCTATACCTGATAAATATATTGCTTTGTTTGTTTTTGGAAAGGATAAAATAGTGTTAAACCCAGAAATAGAAATACTTAAACCGACATATTTGGGTAATATTGATTTTATATACAAAAATGATGAAGAATTACCAAAGTATATGTCTGCATTATATTATCAATTATCAACAGAAAAAGCATTAGATATTGTTTATACAGAAAAATTAAAAAGAGCATTAAATAATAATGATGTTGATTATATAAAAACAATACAATCTAAACCAAAAGTCTTTTCTTCTATATTAGAAAATGCTATTACAGCTATTTCTAATATATCTAATGCTGTTATTGCTCTTGATGAGTGCTTATCTAGTGAAAATTCTGAATTAACACAATTAGCATGGAGTTGTGTTTATAAACAAGAAAAAGAGATAAAAGATTATTTACAAGATTATCAAAAGATATTAATACAACATATTTCAAATAAAGAGGAATACTTAAAAAAACTAGTTACTGCTTTTTGTAAACTTGTGATTAAAGATATAAATATAGATATAATTAAATACTATGATAGTATTCGACAATTATCTGAAATAGAAGGAATAAATCCATTTAAGTATTTGGAAAGAGTAAAGATTGATGCTAGCACCTTTATTCGTTTTGTAGAAGAAGCAAAAAAAGATTATGAAAAATATAAGTTTATATGTGATGAACAAGAATTGAATAATTATCTTCAAGGAATTGATATTCAGCATTTAGGAGAACTAAAAGCTATTCCTTACATTAAAGATAAATATAATCTTAAATCATACAGCGATAAATTAAAAAACTTGTTGGACAATAATATTAATAATAAGGATAGTGTAGAAATAATATTTAATAGGTTTAAAGAAATAGAACGTCCATTAAAAAATAAATTGCCAGATAACAAAATTTCTTCTTATTTTAGTTCTACAACACCAGAAAACGAATTTTATTATGATTTTATATGTATGCGTATTTCGCGTTTAAATAATTTCAATTCAAGCGATCAATCGTATTTTAATAATATAATTAATTCTACAGATGATAATATCGTAGAAAAAGTAGCGGAAAGAATAGAGTATTATATTAATTATGGGGAAATATTATTGAATATTGATACAATGAATAGTTATTCATTGTATAATGCAGTTGCAAAAAGATTAACAGAAAATGATTATGGAGTTTCTAAAATTAATATTGTAGAGGTTTTAAATAAATATGATATAATAAAAGATAATTTAGAAATTACTTCTGGAATGTTAATCAATCGTTTAAATAAATGGGAACCAACAAGTATAATAGTTGATAATATTACTTTTATTTCACTTGACTTCTTCAAAGATATAACCAATGTAAATAATGAACTAACTAATCATTGTATTAAGACTGCTAAAGAATATTTAGAATCAAAAACAAAAGAAGAATGGAAACAATCAATTATCAATAAAGATTATGCATACAAACTACTTTTAATCATCAAACACAATCTTCAAAATTGTTTTGAGGCATTTAGTGAGGTTGTTTTAGATAGTATAGATGGTAAGAATAATTTACAAAAAGATGTTATTAATGAGTTGATAAACTTCTTTAAATCATACGAACGAGAATTTTTAGTAACTTTTAATAATGTGAGAGATCGTTTTTGTGATAAAGGTACCACTATGACAGATGATTTATTTGATTGTTTCGGAGAGAATCTGTTGAAATACGCAAAACTTGAAGATAAACAATATGCATTAAGAACTATATTCCCAACATCAATACTTTGTAAAAATGAAAATGTTCAATTATTATTGAATAATCAAGATAAAATGATAAAGATAGTTGAAAAAGCAGGAAAAGAAGAAAGTAAAGATTTTAAAGATAAGATAACAACTTTACTTGAAGGAAAATATAAAGATGATGAAAATTTTGAAAAGTTCGCTAATGTTATAGGTATTTATAAACAAGAAAATGTTGAACAGAATTTTTAATTAACACTTATGCAAAACGGATATTTGAATTTTGATGAATATATAATACAAGGAGAGCCGAATAAAAAGGCTAAGGCAGAGATATGGCGTACTGCAATTGGGTTGCAGGCTGTTGATGGTTTGCAGACTTCGGATTATCTTAAAGATACTGCTTGTAAGCATATAGAGGGAGAAATAAATATTGATGAAGTTTGTGAACGCATAAGGACTTATTATCTTTCAAAAACCAAGTTGGAAACAGAAGATGAAGATATGCAAGAGGCGGATAAAGTTTCTGCAAATATTGCTAAAATACTTTCTTCTGATACATTAGACTTTTCTACAAATGGTTATCTTTCTTTGCATAGAAGAATATTTGATGGAGTGTTTAAACATGCAGGACAAGTTCGTCATTATGATATAACAAAGAAAGAATGGATATTAGATAACGATACTGTACACTATCTTAATTGGGAAGACTTGCTTAGAGCTTTGAATTATGATATAGAACAAGAGCGTAGTTTTAGTTATAAAGGCATTTCAACAGAACAGTTGATAAATCATATTACTAATTTTGTGTCAAAGATATGGCAAATACATCCTTTTGCAGAAGGGAATACACGAACAACAGCTGTGTTTACTATACTTTATTTAAGAGATTTAGGATTTAAAGTAGAAAATGATATGTTCGCTGAGCATTCTTGGTATTTTCGTAATGCTTTGGTGCGTGCAAATTATCGCAATGCAGTAAAAGGAATTGACTATACACTTAAATATTTAGAACGCTTTTTTAGAAATCTGTTATTTAACGAGCAATGGGAGTTGAAAAATCGATATTTGCATATTTCTCCAACAGAAGAATGGAAAAAACAACCAAATTTGCAAGAAAACAGGACAAGTACAGGACAAGTACAGGACAAGTTATTTACAAAAGATAACAATATTATCAGTCTAATAAAACTTCTTTATGATAATCAAATGTCTGTGAAAGAAATGATGGAGGGCTTGAATTTAAAAGGTAGAGATAATTTCTTAAATCTTTATCTTAGTCCTGCGATTAAAGAAGGTTATGTTTGTTTGCTTTATTCGGATAAACCCCGACACCCACGTCAAAAATACCTTTTAACTTCCAAAGGAATTGCTTTGTATAATGAGGTAATAAAGTTTTAGTTTTTGTTTTAGAATCTTTATAAACTTAAAACTAAATTAAGATTCAATACCAAAAACTATCTCTTTTATTTGCTTGTGGAGTTCTCTTAGTTTTTTTGCTCTTATTAGTTTTAGATCGGAGAAAATGAAACGGAACATTTTCCATAGTTCGTGAGCGATGATTGGAGCGGGTAACATTATTAAAGTTAAAGGCAAAGCAAATTGCCAAGGCATTATGTTGTAACAAATAATAGAGTAGATAATCATTAGTAAAGGCCAAAATACAAGATGTATTAAGAAACGGATAGAATTTTTAAATGCTAGGTCTTTTAATAGAGAGAATATACATCTGCAAACTAAGATTATAGGCAATGTAAGTATTGAAATAGAAAGAGAGTAAGGTAAGCTTATAATCAAAAGCAGGATTTTTGGTAAACGAGATAAGATAGGGCATCTGACAGAAACCGATTCTATGCTTATGTGTTTTGATTCTCTGAGTTTGTTTGCTTTGTTTCCAAGTTCAAATAGTGTTTTTGCTTTCTCGGGATTGTTATATTTTAATTCGTTTATATGTTTTAATGTTTTGTTATTTGCTTTTAGTTGAAGATTAAGTGTGTGTTTTCTTTTGTTTGTTTTTTCTTTGAGCAATTCTTTTATTTCAAACCCTTGCATAATGTTGCATATCTCATAAGTTGCGTTGTAGTTCTCGTCATTAGGTATGTAAAGAATGGTAGAATGAATGCGTTGAGTGAGTAAATCCTTCATTTTGTTCATCTGTTCTTGTTGAGAGAGGTCGGAATGTTCTGCTATAAACTTGCCAACGTTTATAGGTTCTCCTATTTGCACTCGAACAGTTGAACGAAATCTAAAAAAGTTTCCATAAATCAAGCCTGTGGGAATGATGTAAAGAGGCATTTGAGGCATAATCTCTTGTGCTTGAAATGCTATTCTAAAAATACCTTTTGCAAGAGGAAGTGAAGAATATTTTGTTTGATGAGTTCCTTCGGGAAAAATACAAAAAGGAATCTTGTCTTTTAAAACATCAACCGATTTTTCAATAGTTTCATGATTTTTCTTCAACTCATTAAAACCATCTCTTTGACGCATTATTGGCATAATCTTCAAAAAGGTCAATATTTTCGCAAGTGTTTTATTTCTGAAAATGTCTGCACGAGCCACAAACACCTTTGGCTTACTATCCATTGCCAATACGACCAAAGCATCCATTATAGTGTTGGTGTGATTTGGCGCATAAATAATAGCACCATCAGTAGGAATATTTTCCTTTCCCTCGTAAATGATACTCCTATAAGAAGACTTTACAGAAAAATCAACATAATGACGTAAAAACCAATATAATTTATCAAAATCTTGTATTTTCTTAGCCATAACTATTGCTTTTTGAGAAAGTAAAACGAAACACAAAGACCCGAAATAATATGCCAAATTCCCCACCAAGCAGTTATAAAGAGCATTCCACCATAATGCCCGTGCCATATTTCAGGAGGGAAGATTGCAGGATTGAAAAGTAGGATTAGTCCTAAACCAGAGTTTTGTATTCCTACCTCTATCGTTAAGGTTTTCACATCTTTCTTTGGTAGCTTTGAAAATCTTGCTCCAAAATAACCTATTGCTAATGCAGAAGCATTGTGTAATAAGACTATGAAGAAAACATAGAAAATATTATCAATGAAAATTTGGAAGTTTTGTGCAAAAGAAACAACTATCATTCCCATAAACAATAGAATAGAGAGGATTTGAGCAGGTTTACTTATCTTTTTTGTAGCATTAGGGAAGTAATGAGCAAACAAAATTCCCAAAACAATAGGAATACCTAAAAGCAATAAAATTTGTTCCAACATAGGAAAGAAAGGAATTACGAGAGTTGGAATATCATTTTTTATGTTTATGACATAGGTGTAAATAGAAGAATAAAGAAAGAAATTAAAAGGGGTTACAAAAGGAGCGGCAGCAGTAGTAATAGCAGTTAAAGAAACTGAAAGTTCAACATTTCCTTTCGATAAAGAAGACATAAAATTTGACATATTTCCTCCTGGACAAGAAGCAACTAATATCATTCCAAGAGCAATCATTGGAGTAATCCAAGGACTTAAAGCCAAAGCAACTAAAACTGTGATAAGAGGAAGAGCAACCCATTGTAATAAAATACCGACTATTATGGATTTTGGTTTTTTAAAGATTTCTTTAAAAGTTTCAACTTTAATACCAAGGGCAATACCAAACATTACAAAGGCTAAGATAATGTTTACTATCATTATTCCACTCTCTCCAAAGTTTATTGATACGGAATTGAGAGATTCTAATTGTTCTTTCATATTAACAAGATTTAAAACAAGTTGCAAAGTTAGAAAAAAATCAATGTTTAAACAAATAAATAAAACTCTTTGTTTGAATTAAGAATACTATATTTTTGTCAATAAAAATATTCTTTTTATTTTTGCACGCAGAATGAAAGGTATTTTAATACTTGCAAGAGAATAAATGAGCAAGTTCATTATAGTTATTTTGTTTGCGATAGCCTTTATGGGCTCAGGCAATAAGTCGGATTTGAAAACAGTAAATAATCCGACAAATGATTTGAATTCTGAATTAGTTGCTACCTATTATGATTTCTCTTCCTTAGAATCTGAATTTTGTTTTCATCGTCAAGTAGTTTCTTTCAGTGCATTTCGTTTGCAAAACCTAACAAAACGAACAAATAGTGTAGGTAAAAACAATTTAGAATTTCTCAAAGACGGGAAAATAATAAACGCAAATGTTTTAAATCTTATACATAAAAAATCTTTAATTAAACATTCCTCTTTTATCAAGCCTTTTCATAGAATGATTTGTCTTGGTAAACTCGTTATTTGACCATATCCATAATATTTTGTTTTTGTTTGCAAATATAAAAGAGTCAAATTTTAGTTTATTTAACAATTAAAAAATAATATTATGGAAATACTTCAAATATTTACATTGTTTGGAGCATTAGGAATGTTCCTTTATGGTATGAATTTAATGAGTGCAGGTCTTCAAAAGGCTTCTGGCGATAAGCTTCGCGGATTTCTTTCGGCTATGACTTCAAATCCGTTTAAGGGAGTAATGACAGGGCTTGGAATTACTTCGATTATACAATCCTCTTCCGCAACAACAGTAATGGTAGTTAGCTTTGTGAACGCAGGATTGCTTACTCTTGTGCAAGCAATAGGCGTGATTATGGGAGCAAACATAGGAACAACCGTTACAGCATGGCTTGTTTCTTGGTTAGGATTTAAAGCTGATATTTCAATCCTTGCAATCCCACTTATGGCATTGGGATTTTTGTTTTCTAACTCAAAGAAAAATCACAGACAAAACATAGGAGAAATTATTGTTGGCTTTTGTTTGTTGTTTCTTGGTTTGTCTTTTATGAAAGAATCAGTGCCTGACTTGAATGAAACTCCACAAGTATTAGAGTTTGTAAAGACTTGGTCGAGCTATGGTTTTAGTTCTGTTCTTATCTTTTTGGCTTTTGGAACTGCTCTTACACTTGTGCTTCAATCTTCTTCGGCTACAATGGCTCTTACTTTGATTATGCTTAGTATGGGTTGGATTCCTTTTGATATGGCTTGTGCTATGGTTTTGGGAGAAAACATTGGAACAACTATAACTGCGAATATTGCTGCTTCGGTAGGGAATACTCAGGCTAAACGTGCGGCTATGTCGCATACAATATTCAATGTGTTTGGCGTTGTATGGGCTTTGATTTTCTTTAAGCCGTTTCTGTCTCTTGTAGTAGCGATTATAGATGCGTTTGGCGTAACTGATCCAAATACTTCTGCCTTGTATGGTCTTTCTATGTTGCATACGCTTTTCAATACAATAAATACGCTTATTCTTGTGTGGTTTACAAAATATATTGAAAAGGCTGTGATTTTTATTATAAAGCCTGCGAAGAATAAAGAAGCAGAACCGTTTAGACTAAAATACATTTCAGCAGGTTATCTTGCTACTCCTGAACTTGCAAGCGAACAAGCCTTAGATGAAATCATTCATTTTGCACAAATATCTCGCAATGGGCTTGATTATGCTAAACAAGCAATAGAAGAAAACAATGTAGATAAGTTTGAGGAGTTAAATAAAAAATTAGTGAAGTACGAAGAAATTTCCGACAGAATAGAATATGAAATAGCGACCTTCCTAAATAATCTGACAAATGAAAGCATTAGCACTCAAACCTCTAAGAGAATAAAAGCAATGTATA
Source organism: Candidatus Onthomorpha sp. (assembly GCA_045644685.1). Classification (GTDB taxonomy): domain Bacteria; phylum Bacteroidota; class Bacteroidia; order Bacteroidales; family P3; genus Onthomorpha. The sequence goes on along the minus strand of JAZRHI010000029.1, from coordinate 9,884 downwards.
AGATAATAGGAGAATTGGAGTCGCTTGGAGATTCTGCACACGCTATTGGGCGTATTCTTTCAAGAAGAAATTCTCATAAAAAGACCTTTGATGAATCTACAATAAAGAAATTAAACGAAATGTTAGAACTTGTAGATAAAGCATACGAAGTTATGATAGAAAATCTTATGCTTGCAAAGAAAGGAAGCTTAGATAACATTGCTAATGCCTACAATGCAGAGAATCATATCAATGATTTGAGAAACAAACTCAGAGATAGAGAAATAGAAGCAATAGAAACAGGCGAAAAGAACTATCAAACAAGTGTTTATTATATGGATATAGTAAACGAACTTGAAAGAATGGGTGATTTTATCATCAATATATCAGAAGATTTAGAAAAGTCGTTTTCCGACAAATAAGAAAGCGAAAAATAAGTCTTTGATTTAAAAAAATAAACCTAAGAAAAAATAAAATTTCTCTTAGGTTTATTTTTTTATTTCTTTGACTAAAATCCAGCACCCTTTTTTTGAACTTCCTTGACGTGCGATTATGCCGTTCTTTTTAAGAGAAGAAAAAATTCTTTCGGCTTGTCGTTGCGATAAAGATAAAACAGAGGCAACCTCTGCTATGGTTATGTAATTGTTTTCTGAAATGAGTTTTATGATTTCTTTTTCTTTGTTATTTATACCGACATTTTCTCCGACATTTATACCGACATTTTTTGACTTTTGATGGTCTTTGAGAGTTGTAAGAATCATATTAAGCATAAACTCTATAAAAGGAGAACTATTTCCTGTGATATTGCTTTCGGAAATTGCTTTGTAGTATTCTTCTTGATTGGAAAAAACCATATTTTCCACAGGAAGATTTTCAAAAATAGGGTGAAGTTTTCCAAGAATCAAAGACTGCCACAAACGACCTATGCGTCCGTTTCCGTCAGAGAAGGGGTGTATAAATTCAAATTCGTAATGAAAAACACAAGAACGAATCAATAAATGTTCTTCCGAAGAATTGAGCCAACTAAAAAGGTTTTCAATTAATTCAGGTACACGATTAGCAGGAGGAGCCATGTGAACCAATCCTTTTTCTGAAAAAACACCTACATTTCCTTTACGAAAACTGCCAGCATCTTCAATTAAACTATTCATCATTAGGCTATGTGCATAAAGAATATCATCAATTTTAAATGGATTTAGCCTATTGTATGCTTCGTATGTTTTAATTGCGTTTTTTACCTCTTGAATTTCTTTGATAGGAGCAACTACTGCTTTTCCGTTAATAATGTCTTGGACTTGCGTTTCACTTAAATTATTTCCTTCAATCGCAAGGGAAGAATGTATTGTGCGAATACGATTTGCTTTTCTTAGTTTTAAACCTTCGTTTTCTAAATGAATGGCATAGCGTTCAATCATTGCGGAAATTTCTGCAATTAAATTGACAATTCGAGATGTGATTTCAAAAGGTGGTTTATACATAGTAGAAATTATTTCTTAATATGCCATTCTGTTTCTAAAGTCGTTACGTTTTTCGTACTTCAAATCTTGAAGCATTGGCGCTTTTACAGAAATGGAGAAGTTCCATCCTTGACGTGGACCAAAAGGAACCCAATTCATTCTCATTTCCCAACAATGCAGGTCGCGATAAAAGTCTATTGAGGTATAGGTAAAGTCTTTGTTTATAAAGTCATAACCTGATGAAAAGCCTATTTTCCATTTTGAAGTTAGGTTTACATCTCCTCGTGCTGTGAATGTGGCAGATTTATTGGTTTGATAGCCTGCTATGCTTACGATATAGGAGCTTAAATGTGAGTAACTTAATCCTAAACTTAGATTCCAAGGAATGGAGAAATCAACATAATCAGGCAAAATCTCGTTTGGATTAGCAAAAGGCGAGTACATGAGTTCTGTTGGTGAGTAATCGGCTTGTGTAGGAGCGTTTGATTGTTGTTTATTGGCTTTTTTAGGATTTATTTGCCAACTTGCATTAAGTGTCCATTGTGAGTTTTGTCTTTTAAATAGTGTTCCTTCTTTGTTAATTAAAAGTTCGTTGGTCAATCTTCCCAAAGAGTCCAAAACATATGGCGTATAAGATGCAGAATAGTTAAGTTGTAGTCTGTTTAATAGGGTAGTTCGTGCGGTGAGTCTTAGAGGTTGCCAATTAAGACTGTCTTTTGCAAGGTCGTATCCCGATGCTATTGTGAAGTTTTCAAGTAATATGATTTTTCTCTCCCCTGTTATTGTGTCGTTTGCGTCTTTTATTTTCATTTCTAAGTTGTTGCCAATAGAGAAGTTAAGTATTCCTGATGCTCCTTGCGCTGGCGAACCATAGATTCCGTTTTCTGTTCTTGAATAATACACTCTCTTGCCGTCTTTGTCTGTGTAAAAATCATAGAATCCTAAGGACGGGTCAGAAAAATCGGGAGTATATGTAAATGAAATGTTAGGATTGATAACGTGTCTTATTGCCTTTACGAATCCTTTTTTGAAGATAAACATTCCATATAGGCGAGTGTTTAAACTGCTTTTAAAGTTTACGTTTCTGTTTGCTATGAATCCATAGATTGTGTCTTTGTCTATAAGGTCTGTTTCAGGGTTATAGGCTTTCGATATGCTGTTTGAGTACCAGCGTTCTGTGTAATCAATGCTGTTTGTCCAGTTTAGGTGTTTTAATACTTTGATATTGCTTTGTATTGGTAGGGAATGTATTATTCCGTTGCGGAAAGATTTGAATATGTCGGGCGAAGTAAGCAAGGTGTCGTAGGTGTCTATTTTGTTTATCATATTTACTCTGTATGAAAACGAAATGTCTTCGTACCATTTATTCTTTCCTTGTTTTTTCTTTTTCCTTAAAGGATAGATTTGTGTGGTTGAAAGACTTATAGAGGGTAAATCTAAGCTTATTGCTCCTGTATTTACGTTGTAACTTTCGCCTAAATTTGCTGTCATGTTCCAATAGGAGCCTAATTTAGAGGAAAAGGCTATGGAAGATGTAGTTGTGTTGTTGAAATAGTCGGAAAGATTTGTTGTGTATTGATTAAATTTACTACTAACTAAGTTTACGTTTGCAGAAAAGCTACGATTAGGATGTGCTTTGCTGTCTTGACGATGATGCCAACGGAATTTAAAGGCGTTAGATGAGCTAAAACTTGGGGTGTTTCTTAGTCCTGTATGATTGTCTTCGTAACGAAATTCAATAGAACCGGAGTATTTGTATCGCTTTACATATGATGAGGTAACGTTTAGGGCGTATGAAAGATTGGTGTAAATATCTCCTTGTAGGGCAAGGTCAATATAATCGTTGATTGCAAAGTACCAACCTATGTTTCTTAAATAATAGCCTCTGTTTGCTGCATATCCGTATGAGGGCATAAGAAATCCTGATTGCTTGGACTCGGTAAAAGGAAAGTAAGCAAAGGGTAAGCCTACGGGTAGAGGGATTTCCATAATGGAAAACCACGCTGGTCCTGTTACTATTTTGTCATCGGTTATTAGTTTGGCTTTTGAGAAGTTGATTCCAAAATGTGGATGTTCTGGATTGTCGCAAGTAGTGAAGATTCCAGAAGAAATAAACATGGTTTCATCATCAACTTTTTTTACTTTTTCGCCATGAAGATAGCCATCGCTCTCTTTTGTGAATACATTGCTGATTACTCCTTGTTTAGTGTCGAAATTATATTTTAATTGTTTTGAATTATATTCTTGTGCGCCTTCTTTAAAGATAGGATATTGAGGATTTGTTTTTTCTAAGCTGTCTTTTATTTTTTCTGCAAAAAGGATTTTTGTGTCGAAATTAACGGTCATAAAACCACTTTGTAGTTTCATTTTTTCGTAATCGACCTTTGCTTCATTATATATATGAACGTCTTTTGTGTTTAAAAAGAATGTAATAGAATCTTTTGATTGGTAATCAACTTTTGCTTGTAATGTGGGTTTGCTTTTCGCAATAGAATCGTTTTGCGACATGATATAGCAAGGTTTTAGTAGCAAAAAAGATGCTATCATTATGAAAAAAATATATAAGTGTCGCAATTTTTTCAATTTTTTTAATTTAAATTCGTACCTTTGTAACCGATTTGCAAAAGTAAGCTTTTTTTAGATATTTTGAAAGCGTAATAAATGAATAAAAAACAAGATTTTAAAAATATACTTAGTTTATTGCTTATTGTTTTTTCGTGCATTTTCTCTGTTAATGCTCAGGAAGAGGGTGTAATAAACAAGTTTGATAAGATTGTTATTGACGCAGGACACGGCGGAGATAAGCCTGGTGCGGTAGGTTTAAAGAGTAAAGAAAAGGATATAACATTAGCAGTTAGTCTTAAACTGGGAAAAATGATTACGGAGCATCTTAAAGATGTTGAGGTGTACTATACCAGAGTTATTGATAAGGATGTGGAATTGTATAGACGTAGTCAAATTGCTAATAAAATAAGTGCTGATTTATTTGTTTCAATCCACTGCAATAGTTCTTCAAATAAATCTCCTAAAGGTAGCGAAACTTTTGCTCTTGGGGTAACTAAGGCTGCTCAAAACCTTGAAGTGGCAAAGAAAGAAAACAAAGATATTCTTTTAGAGGCAAATTATGGTGAAAATTACGATGGTTTTGATCCTAATGCACCGGAAAATGATATTTTGTTTTCGCTTTTTCAAAATGCTTACATGGAAGGAAGTCTGTGGTTCGCAGATAAAATTCAAAAACATTTAACTTCTAATACTCCTATTATAAATCGTGGTGTTAAACAGGCAAATTTCGTTGTTTTATTAAAGTCTGCTATGCCTTCTGTTTTGGTTGAGATAGGTTTTATCTCAAATGCAGAAGAGGAACTTTATCTTATGTCGGAAATTGGTCAGTATGAGATTGCCGCGTCTATATTTCAAGCAATTTGTGAATACAAAATGCACAAGGATAATGTGAAAATACCTATCCCTACCATAGAACAACTTATTCCAAATAGTGTTTTAGATAAAGATAAACAAATTAAAGAGGCTCAACTTTTAGCAAAACAAAAAGAAACTGAAAGATTGAAGCAAGAAAAGGAAAAACAAAAGCAAGAAACTCAAAAACGTCAAAAAGAAAATGAACAAGGTACAGGTATAGATATAGTTTATAGAGTTCAATTTGCCTCTATGAAAAATCAGGTTTCAACAAAGGATAAAACATTTGAAGGGTTAGAAGATGTTTGGGCGTATGAATTTGATGGCTATTGGAAATATTGTGCTGGTTTGTTTGCATCACAAAAAGAAGCTTCGAATTATGTTCAAAAAGTTAGGTCATTAGGACATAAAGATGCCTTTGTTGTGGTTTTTTATAAAGGAAAACGTATAACATTTGAGCAAGTTAGAGCGTTAGAGAAAGAAAATAGTTAAATAGAATATGAAGACGGAATTTAAAATAGGTATTTTCGGTTTAATAGTTTTAGTAATTTTATTTTTTGGTATAAAATTTTTGAAAGGTAGTGATATTTTTCAAAAAGAGAATACTTATTATGCTGTTTACGACGACGTAAGCGGAATGTATACAAGTAGCAATGTAATTATAAATGGGCTAAGGGTAGGATTTGTTAAAGAGATAAAACCTACTAATGAAAGAGCGGATAGTTTTGTTGTGGAATTTGTGGTAAATAGTGATATAAAAGTTCCGGAAGATAGTAAGATAGTATTATTTAGTGCTGATTTGCTTGGTTCAAAAGCATTGAAGTTGCAATTAGGTTATTCTAATAATATTGCAAAGGAAGGAGATACTATTGCAAGTGGTAAAGAATTAGGGTTACTAGATAATTTGAGAGCGAGCGTTTCGCCAATGATGACAAATTTAGATAGTATTTTAACAAGTTTAAATAGTATTTTGAATGTTCAAACTAAGAATTCTTTACAAAACACTATCGTTAATTTGGAAAATACTACGGGACGTCTTAATAATATAAGTGCTAATTTAGATAATTTAATGACTAATGAAAAGTCTAAGTTAGCAAAAATTATAGAAAATACAGAAAGTATTACAACAAACTTTAAAGATAATAATGAGAAACTAACAAATATAATATCCAATGTCGATAACATAGTAGATTCTGCGACAAAGGCTAATATAGGTACGACACTTATTGAAACAGGTAAAAGCATAGAAAAACTTAATACTGTGCTTGGTGTGATTGAAAAGGGAAAAGGAAATGTGGGGTTATTGATAAATGACGAGGAGTTGTACAAAAACTTAGATAATAGTGCGAAGAATCTTAATAAATTGATAGAGGATATAAAGGAAAATCCTAAGAAATATATTAACGTTTCTGTTTTTTAAAAAGAAAAGTAAGATATGTTATTTGAAGAAATAGTTTTTGGACCAATAAAATCAAGACGATTAGGTGTATCATTAGGTGTTAATGTGCTACCTACTGAAAAGAAATATTGTAGTTTTAATTGTATTTACTGCGAGTGCGGTTGGAATAAGATAGATACGTCTATTCAAGTGCCATTGAATAAAAGAGAAGATATTAAGGCTGCACTTTATAAAAAATTATCAGAAAGCACACAAGAATTTAACACAACAATAGATAGTATTACTTTCAGTGGTAATGGCGAGCCTACACTTCACCCTGATATTTTAGGAGTAGTAGAAGATGTAATAGAACTAAGGAATCAATATTGCCCACAAGCAAAGATTACTATCTTGTCAAATTCTACTAATCTTATAAGAGAAGATGTTTTTAAAGCACTTCAACTAATAGATAATCCTATTTTAAAGATAGATGCAGGTACAGAAAGAATGTATAAACTTATAAATGAACCTGTAAGTTGCAAGTTTGAACAAATAAAACAAAAACTAATAGAATTTGGTAGTAAGTGTATTGTACAAACTCTTTTGCTAAGAGGAGAATGTAAAGGAGAAAAAATAGACAATACATCAGAAGAAGAATTTTCTGCATGGCTTGAAATAGTAAAACAAATAAATCCAAAATCTGTTATGCTATATTCTATTGACAGAGAAACACCTGAGAAAAATCTTGAAAAGCTTCTTATCCCAGAGCTTGAACAATATGCAGAAAGAGTAAGAAAACTTGGAATAGAAACCAACACTTATTAAATTTTTTATCAATGACTCAAAAACAAACAGAAAGATTAGATAAAATTCTCCTACATCCTGTTTTTGGATACCTTATATTCTTATTGGTATTAGCCTTAACCTTTTTCCTAACCTTCTCCATAGGTAACTATCCAATGGAATTGATGGAAAAAGGAGTAGATGCCCTTGCAACATTATTACAAGAAACAATACCACAAGGCTTTTTTAATGATTTAGTTGTACAAGGTATAGTTGGAGGCGTTGGAGGCGTGATAGTATTTCTACCTAATATTTTGATATTGTTTTTATGTATTTCCTTAATGGAGGAAAGTGGCTATATGTCTCGTGCATCTCAGTTAATGGATAAGTTTATGCACGCAATAGGTTTACATGGAAAAAGTTTCGCTCCATTGATTATGGGATTTGGTTGCAACGTACCAGCGATAATGTCCACACGCTTCATTGAAGACAAAAGAGATAGATTAGTAACGATGCTAATTATTCCTTTTATGTCTTGCTCGGCACGATTGCCCGTTTATATTATAATAGCAGGAACGTTCTTCCCTAAATACTCTACCTTAGTTATGCTTTGTTTATATGTATTGGGTGTGATTTTAGCACTATTATTTGCACTATTGTTTAAAAAGACATTCAATAAAAGCAATCACGTACCATACACGCTCAACTTGCAAGAATATAGCATACCAAAAGTAAAAGCCGTAGCAAGAACAATATGGATAAATTGCAAAGATTATCTTTCAAAGATGGCAGGAATAGTCCTTATTGCTTCCGTAGTGCTTTGGCTATTGATGTATTTCCCACAAAAAGACACAAATAACATAGAGGAAAGTTACATCGCACATGCAGGAAAAGTAATTGAGCCTGTGATGAAACCAATAGGATTTGATTGGAAAATATCAGTCAGCTTAATAACAGGCGTTGCTGCAAAAGAAATCATAATCTCCACCCTTGGAGTACTTTATTCAGATAATCCAGAAACAAGTTCAGATATTTTAGAAGAAAAGTTGAAATCAGCAACGTACCCTCCTAATGAAGCAGGTGTTGCTGAAAAAGTATTTACTCCACCTGTGGCACTGAGTTTCTTAGTCTTTACACTGATTTATTTCCCTTGCACAGCAGTGTTTGCGGCAGTAAAAAAAGAATCAAGACTAAAATGGGCAATATTTGTTGTAACCTACACCACAGTTGTCGCTTGGATTTTAGCATTTGCAACATACCACATAGCAGGATTGTTTTTCTAAAAAAAGCCTTTTTCTGCTTAAAATAAACATTTAAAATATATTGTCTTAAGAAAAAAACAATATATTTGCAAAACGTAATTTTGAGTAGAGTATGAAAAAGATAATTAAAAGATTTTTAATACAATCAATTCTCCTACTATTACTACTATTAGGTTTAAATCTACAAGCACAAGTTCCGACAGGACACAACCTTGATTTCTCAACAGGAGGTTACCTTAACTGGATAGCAAAGACAGGACGTTATAATTATTGGGGAAACGTTGATTACCCAATATATGAATGGGATTCAACTTGGTCAGACCCTACACAAGCAAATGATTTTAATGGTGCATATCATGGTGGAAGATTTTTTATTATATACAATGGGGGAACAGACACTAATTCATTAAATCAATTATCAAGAGTTCCAGAAGGATTTACCCATTCTTCTCAAATCAATAATGCAAAAGGAGGAGGTCATTGCTCACAACTTCAATATACAATGGAAGTAAACTTAGAAAATTGCTTACTTACCTTTATGTATGCAATGGTTTTGCAAGCTCCAGATCATGCAGGCTATCAAAATCCTACCTTCCAAATAGATGTTATGAAACACTCTTCTGAAAACGGAAGTATGTTAGATGAGTTAGTTGATTCTTGTGCATTTTTTGAAAAGACATCTACAGCACAATTACCTTCATTAGAACCAGAATTATGGCATGAAGGTAGTACCGACGGGCACGGATTGTGGATATGGAGTAATTGGCAACAAATAAAAATCAATCTTACAAGATACATTGGAGATAGGATAACAATAAGAGTAAGAATAAGCGATTGCTATGTTACGCACGGAGGATATGGATATTTTACAGCGAAAGCAGAACCAGCGTTGATTAACACACCAGGATGTGCAGGAAATGGCGACACAGTAACCGTTGCCTCAGCACCAGGAGGATTTGAATCATACAAATGGTTTGAAGTATCCTCTACATTCCTATCACAAGACGAATTAGTAGAGCTAGATGCTAACTCACAACCCCTAAGTACAGACAGAAACCTAATAGTAACCGAAGCGATGATGGGCAATGCACAAGAAAAATTCTATGCAGTAAAATTAGTATCTCCAAGAACCCAAACCACACGTCCAAACTGTGTAGCCTACATTACAACAAAAATCAATGACATACGTCCAATCTTCGATAACCTTACCTACACACAAGCCACACCAACTAGTCCACTAGGCCAAACTATATTCTTTGTGAACGATGTTCAAGCCTCAGCAGCACCATTGTATTGGCAAAAATACGACTTTGGCGATGGCACAAACCCACTCGAAATAGAATACCGCTTTGACGTAAACGCCTACAAATGGCTTCCAATAAACGCAGACCAAAACCCAACAACCACTTTTGAATACGATGCCACAGGAAGCATAGAACGAATTTTACACACCTATGCCACACACGACACATACACATACACAAGAACAGTACGTTCATCAGAAAACTTTGAAGAAGAAAATGCAGAATACTGCGAAAAAAGCGAAACAATAGAAGTTATAGTACCAAAAGTACCATCCTTACTATTAGAAGGAGATGATGAAATATG
>JAZRHI010000028.1:0-3045 GCA_045644685.1 Candidatus Onthomorpha sp. | reverse complement strand
TAATTTTATTCCAAACCTTTCCAAAAACAAAGCACCGAAATAAATTTTTAAAACAAAGAAATCAAATTTCTTTTTAATAAATTTGGAATATTATTTTTTATTTTATAACTTTGTCGCATGAATTTAAAAATTACAAATTATGAAGAAGATTTTATTTTTTGCAATCTTCGTTTTAGTATTCGGAATTGCACGATCGCAAGTCTTTCAAGACTTTCAAGATCACACGCGTTTAACAGAAGTGTATATTGATAATACATATTTACAAGGGTACACACAAAAAGTATTACCTTACACAAATAAGCAACACATAGCACTGACAAAAACAAGTGAAGGTAAAAATGTATTTATTTTGTTAAAAAATGCAGCTACCGAAATAGCAGAAAGGGTTGCTATATATTTAGAATTCATAGTTAAAGATTTTGATATTTTTGAAGGAAAATTATATTTTTGCGGTAGTTATAACGAAAATGGATATGAGGAAGCATTTTTAGCCTATGCTGAAATTGACGATTTTTTCTTTCCGGTAAATACAGTTCCCACACATCCGTTAAGATTTAAATATACCATAATAAACGACATCTATCAAGATTCTATTTTTTCAATAGATAGAATAGAAGTTTTTAAAGACACAAGCGACATAGTTGTAGCAGGGATTGGTAAAATGTATTATGGCAAACCTCCTTATCAGGTTTTAAAACCTTCGCCTACAGGAGGAGCCGTTTTTAGAGTTAGTAGATCCTGCTGAATATTATTTGGATTTCTTTATGCTTTACACGATAAAAGAAGATACTGTCGTAACAAATCAATACGATGTCGCATTAGGAGATTCTGCAACTTATGGAATAGCAAATAAATTTGAAATGTTTTATGTACCGAGCGATGCAAGCGCTAATAGCTATTTTAATAAATTTGCAGATATTACTGAAACTAATGATAAGATTTATATAACATCTGTAAATTATAGTAACACGAATGTTTATGACTCAATAAATCACGCTTCTTTTATTGATCTTATATCTTTTGATAAAATAACGCGCCAACAAAAAGCAGGAAGAATTCATCTTCCTTTCTATTTACATCAATCTTATGGAGTAAAAACAACACAAATACCGAATAATGATATTGCTATTGTTTTTAATGCTTGTTACAATACTCACAATAATCACACATGTGCTTTAAGAGTATCTTTTAATGGAAACAATCCTTATTCTCTTTCCAATATTTCTGTATTTGATACACTTAAAGGAGGATATCGTGTATCAGATTGTGAATATCTAAGTAAAGAAAACGAATTAGTAGTTTTAAAAAATAGTCTTATAAAAGATGAAAAAACTGATATTGTATTCCATCTAAAAATAAATAAAGACACAACAAGTTTATATACCCATTATAAATATAGAATATTAACTAAGGATAATTATTATTTGCATTATAGTGATTTAAGTAAATTTAATGATACGGACTATACTGTTGCAGGTAGTGGGTTAAATAATAATATGTTTATCTATGATACTAAGAATACTGCTTATCTTTCGGATAGTCTTTGTTTTCAAAAGCTGAAATACGAAATAAAACGTTTAAATCCGTTTCCTGTAACGACTATCCCAAATTTATCTCAATGTCAATTTTCAAGAAGAGTTGTAGACTCTTCTAATTTTCAATTTAATATTCTATATTTTTCTACTTCTGTACATGATGCAATTATACAACTAAGAACAATTCCTTTTAATAGATATGCAGGATTAAATACAGAGTGTTTAAAATAGTATAAATAAAAAAAAGATTAGTTATGAAAAAAATCAGTATTTTATTAGTTTTACTTATCATCTTATTTTCTAATTCAGATATAAAAGCGCAATATCATCATGATCCTCCGCCTGACGCAGAGCAATACGACTTACTTTATGTCTTTGACACGTCTTATATTATAAATTGTTTCTATACAAGTGATACAGATAGGACTTGGTTAGAGGGAGGTGAAAGGACAAGAATGTATTCCGAAACGTATAAAACTTGGGAGTTTTATTTACCTTATTATAAACTATGGTGCGATTCTTCTGTACCTAATATTGATGGTTATGTGATAGGGGCAAATTCTTATACTGAAAATGGAGAAAATAAACATATATATGCAGAAGCATTCGCACAAGAATATGGTTTTACATCTACTACTATGCCGTATGATAATTATGTTGTATGCGGTGTAGCAATAAAAATAAGTAGCGCAGAGTTAGATACATACAGAAATATCTGTATTTTAGATGAAAATTTTGATACTATTTCTTATACAACATTTCATACTTTTAATGTAGGTCCTACAATGGAGGAAATTGTTAATTGGAATCTGGATAGTTGGAACACATATTATTTTTCACAAAGGGATTATGAGGCACTCACTAATATAGATGATTTTAAAATAGCGTTTGATGTACCAAAGTTTGGTACAAATAATTTTCGAGTACACCACACTTGCAATGTTTATAGTCCATGTTTGCGCGATTCTATTTATGCTCGTGGTGGCCCTATCGAGTGTGGCCTTAATTATGACACGATTTATAATGGTATGATACCTTCTACTCAATTGTATTTGTCGTTTAAGGATTCTGTAACAGGGCTTTGGTTTACGGAAGAAACGATTGGAGAACAAAATGGAATGAGAAATATGGCGCGTGTTAATTGGTATCTTTCTCATTTACATCTTTATGACCCTAATGATAATATTCCTTTATGCTCTTTTACTGATCCAAAATATTTAAGACATGAAGGGCAATGGGTAAACTTTGCTGATGATCCTGCTTATACTCTTTGGCAAAATATTTACATTGCTATGGTGCCTATTATTATGATTCCAAGAAGTGAACAGTCGATGCCAGAGGTGGAATTGGAAAAGATGTGTTATTTAATGCCAAATCCATCAAAGGATTATTTTAAGGTAATGAGTCATTACACGATAAATAGCATTCAAGTCTTTGATATGGTTGGGAAAATGTTAATAGAAAAAGACGTAAATTACTTTGAAAAGGAAATAGATATTAGCAATCTTTC
>JAZRHI010000027.1:0-33552 GCA_045644685.1 Candidatus Onthomorpha sp. | reverse complement strand
CTACTTTAACGAAATCTTATTGGCGGTTTCACGCTTCTTGGAGTTCACAAGGTCGGCATAAATCTGTGTGGTGGTAACATTTTTATGTGTCAGCATCTTCGATACGGTGTAAATATCTGTGCCTAAAGAGATTTGGATGACCGCATAGCTATGCCTGAAGCAGTGGAAGGTTATTTTCTTCCTAATCCCAGCCTCGGCAATCCATTGTTTGAGTGGGTGGTGTGTCATTGCTCGGGTGAGTCCTTTGAACACCAGCCCTTTGCCCCATTCGCCGCATAGTTCCAACGCTTCGTGGCTGATGGGGAGTGTCGCCTCGGTCTCTGTTTTCTCGGTACAGATGCGGATGTAGTAGCCTTGATCGGGTCCCATTTCAAAGTCGCTCCATTGCAATTTAAAATGTCGCTGATGCGAAGTCCTGTCATACAAGCAAACGACGATGCTTGTTTCAGCACTGGAATACGGTAGGGTGTGGTGGCGAGCTGCTTTACCTCTTCAAGTGTCAGATACTCCTTTTTGACCTCTTTCCACTCAATCTTTTCAAGGAAGTCATTGAGGTTTTCGCGCAACATCTTCTCCTTGTAGGCAATCTTCAACAGGGCGCGGAATGTGGAGTAATATCCCGCTGCAGAATTTCGACTGATATATGGGTTGGGGTGATGTATCTGCTTGCATTTCAAGAGATAATCTCGGAACTTCTCGCATAGCTCAACGGTAATATCTCCAAAGGTGCATTTGCCACCGCAGAACTTCTCAAAGTGGTTGCAGACGCAATCCCACTTTTCGTATCGCTCGCGTGCCTTTGCTCGGAAGTAAGCAAGGAAATCGACCTTCTGTTTGTTCTTGTCGAGGAAGCCGAACTCCTCGTTGATAAGCGACTGCACACGAATACAGCGTATCGCCTCCGCCTTGTTGAGCATCTCTTGGTTGAACATTCGTTGCTGCTCGTTGCGTGGCTTGGCATAGAGGTAGATGCCGAGGAACTCTCGGCGGCTCATCTTCATCGTGTAGGGGTTGCGGATTGCAGGGTAGTAATCCAGATAGAGTGAAATACGGTCGTTGCGTAACGCCTTTTGGCGCAAGGTTACATTTGTGCAAGTTAGTGTCATTGTCTTATAAATTAATCGTTTATTCTTTTTGTTGCAAATTAAATCGGTGTTCCGATGGTGGTGTCAATCACCATCAAGTAACTTTACTCAATCTTCGGTGGCTCAAAGAATTTATCGAGTTCGGAGCACAGAATCTTGGTGTACTTGCCAACCTTGATGCGAGTGATATTGTGATACTTCACATAGTGATAGAGTTGGTCGCGTGTGAGGTTGTATTTCTCCATCGCTTTAGGTATGGTGTAGTATTGCGGCTCTTCGGGCGTGACAATACCTTTGGCTATATCGAAATGCTTTTTCGAGTAATAAACCATCTTGCCTTCCTTGCGCTTGGGGAATTACATTCTTATATACAAATGTGTAGATTGCCGATAGCGTCATACCAAACTTCTCCTGCAACTTCGCCACGCTGTACCATTCTGTAATGCTCGCATCAGGGGCTTTCTTGGTAAAGTAGGAGTCAATATGCTTCTTGCTCCAATAGGTTCTGCCACGATTAAATGTGCGAGGGATATTATGCTCCTTCGCAATCTCATAAATCCACGACTCCTTAACACCAAATTTTTCTTTAATCTCGGCTGTGGTGTAGAAGTCGGTGATAGGGACTTTTTCTTTTGGTTTGTTCTTTTCACTCACAGTGATATAGTCAAAATGTCTGATCGCCTTATGAGTGTCTTACCATCAAATCTAACAGCCTTAATTTTGCCATACCTAATGTAACGGTAGATTGAAGTTCTCCCGACACCTAAAAATGCCGACACTTCGGTTGGTATCAAGAACTCCTTTTCTGAATGAGGTTTTGTTTCCTCATCAAATTTTAGTTGAAACTCTTGTACTCTCTTTTTCCTTATTCTCTTCTTGTATGCAAGGTTTGCACATCTGTGAGAACAGTAGGCAGTAGAGGTCTTGTGTGCGGTAAAAATCACACCGCACCACTCGCATTTTTTCTAAATGTCAATGTTAGTAGCCATTTTAATTCTCTTTTTAGTTCGCCAAATCTGTTTCATCGCGTACCAATGCGTACCAACTTCTCCGTCATCTGACCAATGAAATTTCGTACTTCGGTTTGCGAGGTACACAGGAGGTACAAAAACAGGCGTAAAAAGGCTTAGCAACGATTAACAACGATGCTTGCACAAACAAATATAGCACCCGTAAAGAGTGCTATACTAATCATCTATGACTGATTTAACTATTTGACAAACAGCTACTTATTTTCCGATACAGAATTTTGAGAATATGTTTCCTAAGACTTCTTCGGTGGTTACTTCGCCGGTTATTTCACCTAAGTAATGCAATGTTTCTCTTATGTCAGAGGATATTATATCTATTGGCATGCCTGTTTTTAAATTTTCTTGAGCTGTTTTAAGTGCGTTAGCAGATTTTTGCATTGCTTCGTGATGTCTTGCATTTGTCATAAGAATATTAGAACCCATTATACTTGTTTCTACAATCGCTGTTATTCTATCTATGATTTCGCTTATTCCTTCTTGTTCTTTTGCAATTGCTTTTACAGCTCCCATACTTCTCCACTCTCTTTCTTCTCGTGGAAGTAAGTTTTCGCCATCGCATTTATTGGCTACAATAATTATCTTTTTATCTTTTAAACTTACTTGTTCGTCTATTTGTATTAAGTCTAATTGCACATCTTCTGGAAGCATTTCTTGTACATCGCAAACATAGATTATTATATTTGCTTTTTCAACTGACAAGAATGAACGTCTAATTCCTTCTGCTTCTATCGGGTCTTCTGATTTTCTTACTCCTGCTGTATCTATAAATCTATACTCTATACCATTTAATATTAAGTTTTCTTCTATCGTATCTCGTGTAGTACCTGATATTGGCGAAACAATAGCTCTTTCGTCTTTAATTAAAGCATTGAATAAGGTAGATTTTCCTGCATTTGGCTTACCTATAATTGCGATTGGAATACCATTTTTAAACGCATTACCCATATCAAATGAGTTTATTAAACTTTCCAATGTTATATATATATCATTCATTAAGGTTTTTAAGGTTCCTCTTTGTGCAAACTCAACATCTTCTTCTGAAAAGTCTAATTCTAATTCTAAAAGCGAAAGCAAATCAAGTAAGTTTTTGCGTAACGCTGCTAATATTTGTTGATAGCCTCCTTTTAGTTGCTTTATGGCTAAGTTATGCGCGATTGCAGTTCTTGATTGTATTAAATCTGCCACTGCCTCTGTTTGAGAAAGATTTAATTTACCATTTAAGAATGCTCTTTGCGAAAATTCTCCTTCTTTTGCCATTCTTGCGCCTAAGCTAATTAAGCGTTTTAAAATTTGTTGTTGCACATAAGTTGAGCCATGATGTGAAATTTCCACTACATCTTCGCCTGTGTATGAACGTGGTGCATGATAAATTGTGCAAACTACCTCATCTATTATTTCTTTATAATCTCCTATTATGTATCCTATCCTTACTCTCGGCCTTAACGAAGGTTTAAACTCTTCTTTTTTACCTCGTCTTGTACGAAAGGCGCCTCTCAATATTTCAATAGCCTTTTCACCAGACAATCTTATAACTCCTATTGCAGACACCGCACCTGATGTTGCTGGTGCACAGATTGTCTCTAACTGATTGAATTGATTTTGTTTTTCCATATCGCGTTTATTTTTTATTTCTCTTATCTTTCAATTTTTGTATTTCATCTCTATATTCTGCTGCTTTGATAAAATTCAACTCTTCTACAGCTGCATACATTTGTTCTTCTAAACGTCTTATTGCCTTTTCGATTTGTTGAGGAGAATTTAAATTTGCAGAATATTCCGCAAGCTTTTCTTGTACGACAGTTTGATTTTGAGAAATATCTTGATAGCTTTTCAAAGTTGAAATATTATCATTAAGACTTCTTTTCACCTGTTGCGGAATTATATTATGAAGTTTATTATACTCTTCTTGCTTTTTACGATTACGAGTGTTTTCATCTATAGCTTTTTGCATGCTTTTCGTAATAGTATCTGCATACATTATTGCTCTACTATTAGCATTTCTTGCAGCACGCCCTATGGTTTGTATCAAAGCCTTATCGTTTCTTAAAAATCCTTCTTTATCTGCGTCAAGTATTGCAACTAAACTAACTTCTGGAAGGTCTAATCCTTCTCTTAAAAGATTGACTCCTATCAATACATCAAAGACTCCGACTCTTAACTCTTGCATTATTTCCACTCTTTCTAAGGTTTCTACATCGGAATGTATGTATTTATTTCTTATTCCTAAGTTAGTCAAATATCGGCTTAACTCTTCCGCCATTCTTTTCGTAAGAGTAGTTACCAAAACACGCTCTTGTCGTCCTACTACTTTCTCTATTTCATCTAATAAGTCGTCTATCTGTGTGCTTGCTGGACGAATTTCTATCAAAGGGTCTAATAAACCTGTCGGACGTATGACTTGCTCTACGATTATACCTTCTGACTTTTCTATTTCATAGGTTGCAGGTGTAGCAGATATGTATATAGTTTCGTTATGTAAAGTTTCAAACTCTTCAAACGTTAAAGGACGATTGTCAAATGCGGAAGGCAATCTAAATCCATATTGAACCAACGATTCTTTTCTTGACCTGTCGCCTCCATACATAGCTCTTATTTGCGGAACTGTAACATGGCTTTCGTCAATCACAAGAAGGAAATCATCAGGAAAGTAATCTATCAAACAGAATGGGCGAGAACCTGGTTTTCTTCCGTCAAAATATCTTGAATAGTTTTCAATTCCGCTACAATATCCAAGCTCTTGCAACATTTCTAAGTCATTATTCACTCTTTCCTCTAAGCGTTTCGCTTCTAAATGCTGACCACATTCTCTAAACTCTTCGCAACGTTCAAACATATCGTGCTGAATTTGTCTTAAAACCTGAGGAAGAGTATCTTTATTCGTAAGGAAGTTTCCCGCAGGGTATATTATAATATCACTTCTCTTTTCAATCCTTTGTCCTGTCGCAGGCTCGATAGTTTCTATTGCCTCAACCTCATCGTCAAAGAAAATAAGCCTATACGCATAGTCAAGATAAGGAGGATATATGTCAATAACATCGCCTTTAACTCTAAACTTACCTCTCGAAAACTCTATTTCGTTGCGAGAATACAAGCTATCCACTAAATCTAACAAAAATTTATTTCGTTCAAGACGTTGTCCAAGACTTATATATATAGTTCCGTTGGCGAAATCCTCAGGATTACCAATACCATATATACAAGAAACCGAACTAACTACGATTACATCTCTCCTACCCGATAGCAATGCAGATGCAGCTGACAGCCTTAGTTTTTCCAATTCATCATTTATCGACAAATCTTTTTCAATATAAGTATTAGTGTGTGCAATGTATGCCTCAGGTTGGTAATAATCGTAATAAGATACGAAATATTCCACAGCATTATCGGGAAAGAAATTCTTAAACTCGCTATATAACTGAGCAGCTAAGGTTTTGTTATGACTCAATACCAATGTTGGCTTATTGAGTTGCTGAATCACGTTAGCAATCGTAAAAGTTTTTCCAGAGCCTGTTACACCCTGCAAAACCTGTGATTGCATTCCTGATTGCACTCCCTTAACCAACTGCTCAATTGCCTGAGGTTGGTCGCCCATTGGCGCAAAATCCGATTGGAGTCTAAAATTCATAATCAAAATCCTTTTCTACCGAAGACAAAATCTCCTCTATCTCTTGATAACTGTCAGTAGTAACCAAACGTATTCTATAAGGCTTAAAATTATTCAGCCCTTTAAAATATCCACTATAAAACTTCCTCATTTCAAGTATGGCATATCTATCTCCCCTCCACTCTTTTAATCCTTCCAAATGCTCTTTGCAGACAGCCACTCTTTCTTGTATACTAAACAAAGTATTGGTTTTGCCTTCTAAAATGTCTTTACATTGTCTAAAAATAAAGGGATTGCCCATTGCAGCTCTACCTATCAATATGCCATCTACGCCATAACGATTTTTATACTCCAACATCTTTTCCGCAGAGTCAATATCGCCATTCCCAAATACAGGAATAGTCATTCGAGGGTTAGACTTAACTTCTCCAATCAAAGTCCAATCTGCCTCTCCCTTATACATCTGACTGCGAGTTCGTCCATGAATACTTATAAGCTGTACTCCCACATCTTGCATACGTTCTGCAATTTCTACAATAGGCTTATCATTATCGCTATATCCCAATCGAGTCTTTACACTTACGGGAATCTTAACACTTTCCACGACTTTCTTTGTCAAATACTCCATTTTCTTAATGTCATTGAGTATTCCGCTACCACAACCCTTGCCTGCAACTTTTTTAACTGGGCATCCCCAATTTATATCTATCCAATCGCAAGAAGATTTTTCCGCTAATTCTGCCGCTTCTCTTAGACTTGTTTCGTTATTCCCAAAGATTTGAACAGCCAAAGGACGCTCTTGCTCAGAAAAATTCATCTTTTTGCAAGACGATTCTATACCTCGCGCCAAAGCATCAGAAGAAATAAATTCGCTAAACAGCACATCGGCACCATATCTCTTACAAATCTGTCTGAAACATGGTGTTGTAACAGCCTCCATTGGCGAAAGCCCCAAAGAAAATTCAGATAAATTATTTTTTATTCCCATAAAGACTTCTCTACACTTTGCAAAAATACAAAATTTTATAGTTTAAAAAAAGAAAAATGGCCAAACTCTATATTTTTCCTAAGAGATATTTTAAAAACTCAAACGAAAACCAACTCCATGTTGGGTAATTATCTTAACAGACTCATCTTTACTCAAATATCTTCTTAGCCTTGTAATATAAACATCTAAACTTCTTGCATTTAAATAATCATCCTCTTTCCAAATCGTATGCAAAATATTTTCTCTTGTTACAACAATATTCATATTCTCTGCCAAAATTCTTAACAACTCATTATCTTTCGTTGTCAAATTCTGCACTTCAATTTCTTGAGATATAGAATTGTAATATTTAAGTTGCTTTGTATCATAATCAAACTTAAAATTACCAAAGCTAAATTCCTTTTTCATTTTTTTTAAAGGAATATTCTCTCTTCTAAATTTAACTCTATCTACCTTAATCAATAATTCCTCTAATTCTATTGGCTTAATCAAATAATCTTCTGCACCAAGTCGTAGTCCATGCAAGCGATATTTTTTATCACCTCTAAATGAACAGAAGAGAAAACTCGTAGACAAGTTTTCTGACTTAATAAACTCTACTACTTCTAAGCCATCCTTTTCAGGCAAATCAAGATCTAAAACACAGAGTGAATAATCCCCTTTATTTAAACAATCGATAGCAGTCTTACCATCCCCTACTACTGTACAAACATAACCTTTTAATGAAAAGGCCTCATGCAATAATTGAGCAAATTCCGAATCGCTATCCGCTATTAACACTCTAAACAACATATCTTTGTGGTTTTAGATATTAAACTTTTACAAAAAACTAATCAACCATTTTAAAAAGTCTTCCCCACCTTATTTTCTTCATTAAAGATTGGTCCTTATTAAGCGACATCCATACAAGAGAAGCCTTTCCTACGATATGGTCCTCTGGAACGAAGCCCCAATAACGACTATCTGCCGAATTATGACGATTATCTCCCATCATGAAATAGTAATCCATTGAGAAAGTATAGCTATCTGCCTTTTTACCATTTATATAGTAGCCATCAGATTTTCTTTCCAAAGTATTCTTTTCAAAAACTGTGATTACCCTTTCGTAAAACATTAAATTCTCTTCATTAAGCTCCACTGTCATTCCTTTTTCTGGTATTGTGATAGGGCCATAGAAGTCATTATTCCAATTTAACGCCTCATTGTGAGGAAACATATTAACATCTCCAAACCCTTTCTTTGTTATAACAGGAGAAATCTCTTCTACATAAGGCATTTTCTCAACTTGCTTTTTCAATTCCTCAGAAAGAGGCAACGTAGCGTAGTTTACAAGTTTGCTAACGTCTACACTATCAACCCCTGCCTGTAAAAGGAAGCCTTGTTTGTCGAATATATCAGGATGAATGAATAGTTTGCAATAATATTTTGTTTGTTGCTGATTGTTTCCTATTAAAACATCTCCTTCAAGTGGCTCTACCTCAACAAAAGGGTTAGAAGAAAGAACGTCTATCTGTTGTTGAGTAAGATTTATGTAATAAAAATAATACATCATAGCCATATCCTCCTTAGAAACGCCTATTTCCAGCAATTCTTTCTCGTTAAGGGTAGAATTTTCCGTAGTTTTTATTTTATGAGTTAATTGAAAATCTTTCGGACTCTCGATAGGCTTTCCGTCAATGTGCACAACAGCATTCTCAATCGAAAGAACCTCACCCGGAAGCCCAATACAAGTTTTTATAAAGTTCTCTTTCTTATCTATTGGTCGAGATATAATTTCTCCAAACTCATCTTTATTAGACCAAACTCTATCTCTACCATAACGTCTTACCAAAGCATAATAACTTTCGTTTGATTGATAATAAGTAGACACAGTATCGCCGTCAGGATAGTTAAACACAACGGCATCTCCACGCTCAACCTTTCCTAATCCCGGCAAACGATGATAGTCAAGCTCTATCCAATCAAGATAACTCTTTATATTCAACCCCGGAATTGTGTGGTGCATCAAAGGAAGCGCCAAAGGTGTATTTGGAACTCGTGGTCCGTATGCTAATTTGCTAACAAATAAACAATCACCTACAAGCAATGATTTTTCCATTGATGAAGACGGAATCATATATGATTCAAAAAAATATGTACGGATTACACTTGCGGCAACTATTGCGAAAACGATAGAATCAACCCAATCTCTCACTGCCGAAATCTTAAACTCTGGCAAATCTTTTGGATGAGTGTAGATTTCCTTCTTTGAAAATCCTAATATAGGTAATACAATGAACGGAATAATTATTGATAATAATTGATACCAAAAGCCATTTTTTCTAAAACACTTAACAGTTTCTACAATCATCAGCATGATTATAAAAACATTTAAAAAAGGTATTAAACAATATACAAACCACCATTTTTTCTTATCGATGATTTTTATCCAACACCAAAGATTCCAAAAAGGGATTAGCACATAATAGGGTTTCTCTCCCGCTTTCTCAAACACCTTCCAAAGACCCACAACACACAATGCAAGCCCTAAAAGAATAAGTATAAAATAAATATCCATAATAAATGTATTAAATTAAAATAAAAACTTAGATTTAACGTTAAAGCATAAAAAAATATTGTTAAATTATGAAAAGATTATTTTTATTTTTCTTTCTACTAATCAATCTTGTTGCTTTTTCACAACAAGACTCGCTAAAAATAGCAACAAACAAAACAGGACAAACTCTTGCCTTAATAAACTATTTCTATGTTGATACAGCAAGTTTAGATATCATTGCAGACAAAGGCATAGAAGCAATGTTGAAAGAATTAGACCCACATTCTATTTTCATAAACAAAGACGAAGTAAAGAAAATGAACGAACCGTTAGAAGGAAACTTTGACGGCATAGGCGTAAGTTTTCAATTTATGAATGATAGCATACATGTAGTAGAAGTAATCAGTGGAGGGCCTGCCGAAAAGGTAGGAATGTTGGCAGGAGACATAATAATAAAGGTAGATGATGACGTTGCAACAGGAGATACCATTAAAAACGATTGGGTTTTCAAACACCTAAGAGGAGAAAAAGGCACAAAAGTTAAAGTAACCGTAAAAAGAGCAAACAGAAAAGAGCCAATTGTTTTCACAATTACAAGAGATAAAATTCCACTTCATAGCATTGACACTTGGTTTATGGTAGATGAGCAAATTGGATATGTACGTTTAAGTCGTTTTGCTCAGACTTCAACTGACGAATTCATACAAGCAGTAAAGGAATTGCAAAAAGAAGGAATGAAAGACTTAATTTTTGATTTGCGAAGCAATGGTGGTGGATATCTAAACATAGCATTTGAAATCGGAGATCATTTCTTATCTGGAAATAAGATGATTGTATATACAGAAGGTGTGAAATCGCCAAAACAAACCTATGATGCAACAAGAAAAGGCTTGTTTGAAGAAGGCCGACTCATAATTTTAGTGGACGAATACTCTGCTTCTGCAAGCGAAATCGTAAGTGGAGCGGTACAAGATTGGGATAGAGGAATAATATTAGGCAGAAGAACTTTTGGAAAAGGCTTGGTGCAACGTCCATTTACGTTAGAAGATAAATCACAGATAAGATTAACAACATCAAGGTACTATACACCAAGCGGAAGGTGCATACAAAAACCTTATGACGAAGGAGTAGAAGCCTATAAGAACGATTACGCACAACGATACAAACATGGCGAAATGACAAATGCAGACTCCATTCATTTTGCCGATAGTTTAAAATACAAAACCAATAAAGGAAGAACAGTTTATGGCGGAGGTGGAATAATGCCTGATATATTTATTCCGATGGATACATCACGCGCTTCTGATTATCTAATAAATCTTCGTTCAAAGAGCCTATTCAATAATTTTGCTCTTAACTGGGTAGAAGAAAATCGTGAAAATTTCTTAAAGAAAGCTCCTGAATTTTCAAAATTCTCTAAGGAATACGACAAACTCAACTTACTTAAAGACTTTGAAGCTTACGCAGAAAAAGAAGGTGTAACGAAAAATGAAATTAAAAAGGAATGGGTAAATCAGATTGTAATGGATTATTTAAAGAATGAAATAAACGACAGCAATGCTGCTAACTATCAATCTTACGAAGAGTACGCAAAAAAACTTACTGCAAAGGAAAATTTAGTAAAAGAAATAATAGAGAAAGCCAAGGCAGAGGATAAAAAAGCGGAAAACTTAAATAAAGAATCTGAAATATACATTGCGACTACTTTAAAAGCCTTAATAGCGCGTAATCTCTATGGCACAAAATATTTTTACATGTGTACATCTGAAACAGATGATGAATTACAAAAGGCAATTGAAATATTGAAAAATGGAGAGTATGAAAAAATCATAAACAATGCCGATTAGCTAAAAGTTAATCGGCACTGATAATCCAAATCTTTGCTTATACTGCAAAGTTGTATTGAAATCCTTATCCATTATTGCTTGAAAATTGATAAAAGCAGTCAAATACTTACTTACTTTTATATTAACGAAAATTTCTGTGTTAATATCTGTATCCAATAACGGCTTATTGTAATCGTAAAAGAAGTCTAACTTAACTAAAAGGTTTACATTCTTAAATATATCGCGTTGGAAAAAGAATTTAGCGTAAGAACCAAGCGAGAATAAAGCCATTTGATTAGGTTCTGTAAAGCCAAAAATTTCATTTCCCATAAGTCTTCTATCAGTAACTATTGTTGTCTTACCTGTAAGGAAAGAAAGAAGTGTAGAAAATCCCTTATTCTTGTACTCCCAACCGATAGAAGAAGTAATTGTTATAGGAGAAATTGGAGCAGACACCAAGGCGCCATCTTTATACCCCTCATCAAATTGTGATTTCAAGTTTACCAAAGCAGAATAGTTCCATGCCTTATACATTTTCCTTGAATAGATAGAGTTTATTTCGATTTTGTCGTCTGATTTTTGAAATTCATTTTCCGGATCCTTAAATCCGTTTCCTGTTTTGTCTTGCCAAATCATTCCATACGCCAATTCAACAGAATTATCCCATTGATTGTTTCCTTTTTTGTAGTTATAAAATCCCTTATAGAAAGAAGAAAAAGCAAAAGACGAATAACCGCCAGCTGACCAGTTAGAAAGCGTAGCCTGTTCGCTGTTTAAAATAATACTATTCTTAGTATTCCAATATTTAACCGAGTCTTTCTTTGCTTCTTCTGCGAAAAGAGTAAGTTGCAACAAAGCAATCACAAAAAAAATACTAAATTTCTTCATTTTTACTTTAATTTATTTAATTTAAATAATAGAATTGATTCAAATAAAACACAGAATAAGGCTATTATTATAAAGATTGAGGCAAAGGGAAAATGCTTTTCGGAAGAATATGCCTTTAAATCCTTCTTCAATTCCTTTTTATCGCTAAATTCCATTATGCTTTCCTTTGAAGAATAGTTAAGAGAAAATCCTGAAACCACCTCTCCCTCGGAAAGAACATCGTAATTACCTGCCTTATTTATTTGATTATGTAATTTTAATGCGTAAGTGTTTTGATTTTTCAAAGACTGAGGAATATATTCCAAAGAATCATTTTTTCCTTTCAAAGAAAAAATATTTTTTTCCTTAGAGTTATTTTCCAAACTTCCCAACTCCACAAATTCTCTCTCTCCTATGGTATAATAAAGGTTTGATTTCACTTCGCTTAACGCACACATATTCCACATTAAAGGCACAAACAAAGAATGATTTACGAAATCACTAAACGCAGTGTCTAATCCAACAGAAAGCATATACACATTAGATTTGTTTTTTGGAGAGATAGCTAAAAAATCTTCACCATTAGAATAGGTTAATACGCTTTGCTTAGCTGTTGTTGCGGTAGAAATTATTGGAAAATACATTTTGGAATTAGGAAGTGAAATGTTCTCTACATAAGTCGTAAAGACATCTTTAAATAAGTAGTTTTCCTTGTCGTATTTGTTTACCCTTAGATTTTGTTTCTTTAATTGAGCATAATTAGGCAAAGACATTTTTTTCAAAAAGGCATTTACGCTTTCTAAATCCATGTCTTTATTTGGGATAATCATTAAAGAGCCTGAATTATCTATAAACTTACCTAACTCATTTGCCAAAGCATCGTTTATTTCCTCCAATCCATTAAGAATAATCATAGAATAAGAGCCAAAATCATTGTAGTTAGGATTTGAAAACGAAGCATTATCAATTTTTACTTGTGCATCATCTTCAAATAATCGCATAAGGTAAGGATTTTCCTTAGATTGATTTAAGCACAACACCTTTACCCTATCTTTAACCAATAGTGTAAAATAAAAATCGTTATCAAAAATCACAGGAGAGTCCAAAATATTAAGATGAGAGTGCAAGATACCATTGCGTTCCACAGTAAAACTCATGTCAATCACTCGTTGCTCACCTGCATTCATATCAAGGCTTGCCACAGCCACTTGTTTATCATCCACAATTAGCTTTAAAGGAATTTTTTCCACGTCTTGCTTACCTGAATTTTTTACCTTCACTTTCAAACTCACAGAAGAGCCAAGCATAAATCCCTTATCCTCTGTCCAAACTGAGTCAATGAAAATATTATTCATATCACTTGTTTCAACAGATACGAATACGTTATTTATAGAGTCCGCTTTAAAATTTTCTTCATCTAAACACGATTTCTGAAAATCGGAAACAAAGAAGCTGGTTTTCGTATTACTGTTTTCGTTATTAAGCAATTTGTGTGCCGTTTCGTAAACCTCGCTCATCATCCTTGAAGTTGGAGTAGTTTCTACCTCACTCAACATTGCCAAAAAGCGTTCTTTATTTACAAAATGCCTTTCCTTTCCAGCCAAGTCCATAGTCAGCAAACAAAACTTATCAGTCGAGGAATACATATCCGCAACCTGTTTTGCCTTTTGCTTAACCCTATCAATTTTCACACTAAAACTATTATCCACAAACACAACTACCGCATTCTCTCCCTCTCTCACCAAGGCCTTTTCATCGTTTTTCAAAACAGGTTGTGCAAATAGAATCACCACACTTGCAATAAGTAAACAGCGACTTAGCAATAGCAACCATTTATATAGCTCGTTACTTTTTTTTGACTTAATTTCTATCTCCTTTAATGCAGATACATTAGTAAAGTACACCTTTTTGTATCTATGAAAGTTAAAAAGATGCACCGCTATCGGAATTAAAATAGCGAACAAGCCAAACAAAAAGTTAGGATTAAGAAATGTCATGTTAAAATCATAAAAATTTGTGCAAAAATACGAAATTGTTTGGTGGATATAAAGAAAACGAGTAATTTTGTGAAAGAAATAAAAAAATAAAATAAAGAAATGAAAAGAAATCTATTACTAATAAGCAACTCAACCAATAGAGGAGAAGCATATTTAGGTTGGTGCAAAGATATGATAAAAGAATTCTGCGAAGAAAGCGGAGTAAAAAGAGTGTTATTCATACCTTACGCAGGAGTAAGCATGGGTTACGACAACTACGAAGCGAAAGTTAAAGCAGTTTTTGAAACAATAGGACTTGATTTATATAGCATTCACAAAGAAGCTGACGCAAAAAAAGCAGTAGAAGAGGCAGAATGTATAGCAGTTGGCGGAGGTAACACATTCCACCTTGTATATGAATTATACAAAAACGGAATTATGCAACTAATGTCTGAAAAAGTATTCGGCGGAACAGCATATATGGGATGGAGTGCAGGAAGTAACGTAGCAGGTCCAAGCCTTAAAACAACAAACGACATGCCTATCATAGAGCCTGAAAGCTTTGATTGTATGAAACTCGTTCCTTTCCAAATAAATCCTCACTATACAGATTTCTTTGACCCAAAACATGGTGGTGAAACAAGAGATGACCGTTTAAATGAGTTTATTTCAATAAATCAAAACATGTGGGTAGCCGGCGTAAGAGAAGCAACAGCACTTAGACTTAAAGAAGGAAAACTTTCATTGATAGGAAGAGATAACAAAATGAAAGTATTCCGTTACGGACAAGAGCCAATAGAATACTCATTGACAGACGACATCAATTTCTTGATGAAATAAAAACAGTGAAAGAAGTAAATATTTTACAAAACGGTGGGGTTATTCTTTACCCCACCGATACTATTTGGGGGATTGGCTGTGATGCCACGCAAAAAGAAGCAATCCAAAAAGTAATTGATATAAAAGGACGCTCAGGTGAAAAACATTTCATTCTCCTTTGCAAAGATGTGGAAATGATTAGCCGATATGTAGAAGCCATTCCGCAACAAGCCTTAGAATTATTAAGAAACGCCACTTCTCCCCTAACGATTATTTATCCAAAAGCAAAAAATCTTCCAATCGAAATGCTATCTCACGACGGTAGCATAGGCATTCGCATACCTCATCACGAGTATTGCCAAAAACTTTTAAAAGAATTGAACCGTCCCTTAGTAAGTACATCTGCAAATATCAGCGGAGAGCCAAGTCCAAAAGGCTTTTCAGAAATTTCAAACATTATAAAAGAAAAAGCAGACTTTATTTCCTCACAAGAATTTCAAGCAAAAGGCACACAAGCATCAAGCATTGTAAAAATACTTGAAAGCGGAGAAATTGTAAAAATACGATAATCCGTTTCTAAGTCTTAGAAAGAGTAAAATAATCCTAAGGAATAATTTAATAAACCTAAGAAAAAAATAATTTTTCCTTTGATTTATTTTGCCAACACAAACTTTATTACGAAATTTGCGTTGCGAAAAAATCGTAATGCAATGAAACCAAATAATCCTTTTTTAATTTCGGGTTATCATAGCCCCGAATTTTTCTGCGACAGAGTAAGTGAAACAAATAATATTTTGAATGCTCTTTATAATGGACGCAATGTAACTTTGATTGCTCCAAGACGTATGGGCAAAACGGGGTTAATTCGACACGCTTTCTATCATTCAAAACTACAAAATCCTGAAATCGCAACGCTTTATATGGATATATTTTCCACACAATCGCTAAAAGATTTTGTAAACTTGTTTGCAAACACTGTTCTTGGTCAATTGGATTCTACTCCTCAAAAGGCATTAAATAGAATTGGGCAAATAATTCGCAGTTGTCGTCCTTCCATAACATTTGATGCGATTAGCGGAAGCCCAAAAGTTGCTATTGAAATTGCCCCTATGCAAGAAGAAAACACTTTGAAAGAAATATTTGAATATTTGGCTACTTCACAAAAGCGTTGCTATATTGCAATTGATGAATTTCAACAAATAACAGAATATTCTGAAAAAGGCATTGAGGCTTTGTTGCGTTCATACATTCAATTCTTACCAAACGTTAATTTTATCTTTGCTGGAAGTAAAAAACACGTTATGCAAGAAATGTTCACCTCTTCAAAAAGACCTTTTTATCAAAGTACACAAATCCTTTCTATTGATACAATTTCACAAGAGGAATATGCAAATTTTGCAATAGAAAAATTTTCTCTTCACAACACTAATTTGCCTAAGGAAGTTTTTGATTTCATTTACGAAAAATATAATGGGCACACTTGGTATATACAATACATTCTCAATCGCTTGTATAGTTATAATTGCGATATTGATATGCAAATGATTTCTATTGCAATCAAAGAAATTATTTCTGAGTTTAGTTATGCTTATATTGATTTAATGAGAGCATATTCGCAAGGAAATATCAATTTAATGAGAGCCATAGCATCAGAAGGCTGTGTGAAAGAAATATTAGCAGGCAATTTTATTAAGAAACACGATTTAAAAGCAGTAAGTAGCGTAAACTCTTCATTAAAAAAACTAATTGACAAAGAATTAGTTTACCTTTCTAACAAAGGATACATAATCTATGATCGCTTTATGGGGGAATGGTTAAAGGAATATTAAAGGAATTGAACCCTCCCTTAGTAAGTACATCTGCAAACATCATAAAAGAAAAAGCAGTCTTTATTTCCCCACAAGAATTTCAAGCAAACAATACACAAGCATCAAGCATTGTTAAAATATTTGAAAACGGAGAGGTTTTAAAAATACGATAAAAAATCACAATATAATATGATTTTTATTTGTTTTATTTATTAAAACATTATATTTTTGCAAAAAATACCATTATATTGTGAATAAAGAACTCATAGGCAAACAAATCAAAGAACGAAGATTAGATTTAAAAATCAAACAACAAGAGGTAGCCGATTTATCAGGAATTAGTATCAACACAATCGTTGCATTAGAAAGAGGAATAGGCAATCCAAGAATTGAAACCATAATATCAATATGCGACGTTTTAGGTTTACAACTCATTACTAAATTAAAAGAATAATATTATGAGAATATGTGAGGTTTATTTACATGGAATAAAAGCAGGAGTATTGACCGAGAGTGATAATCGTGAATTTTCATTCACCTACGACAAGGCATATTTATTGAATAAGCAAAGTAAAGCCATTAGTTTAACACTTCCATTAAGCCAAGAACCATATAAATCCCCTTATCTTTTCTCTGTGTTTTCTAATATGTTGTCAGAGGGAGAAAATAGACAAATTCAATCACAGCTTTTACGCATTGACCAAGACGATGACTTTGGAATACTATTAGCAACCTGTCAATTTGACACCATAGGAGCCATTACAGTAAAACCTATTGCAATATGAAAGAATTAAATATTTGTCCCTCAACACTAAAAGAAGGCTTTAACACATATTCTCCCCTTGCCAGAAAAATATTATTTGATGGCGAAGCTGTATCTCATAGATTTTCCGAACCAAGTCCCGAGGATGAAAGTGAGATTTCTAACGAAGCAATTAAAAACATCAGCAGAATATCTCTTTCAGGCGCACAAACAAAATTCTCAGTCATTACAAAAGACAACAAATTGCGTTACACCCGTGAAGGCGAACAAGGAAAATTTATTCTAAAACCACGTCCAACAGGCTATCAAGTAATAAATAAAGATTTTTGTTCTGCTAATGAACACTTCACAATGCAAATTGCCTCACAAGTTTACGGCATTGAAACCGCTGCAAACGCACTTTGTTTTTTTGAAAACGGCACTCCCGCTTATATTACACGCAGATTTGATGTGCATTCCGAAGGAAAATACAAGCAAGAGGACTTTGCATCACTTTTAGGATACACAAAAGACAACGCTGGCGCAAATTACAAATACGACAAAGCAAGTTATGAAGACTGTGCTGAAATTATACACCGTTATGTAAAGGTTGCTTTAATTGATATTAGACGTTTTTTTCGTTTAATACTATTTAATTTCATTACACTTAACGATGACGCTCACTTAAAGAACTTTTCTTTGATTGAACGAAACAACGAATATCGTCTTTCACCAGCTTACGATCTAATCAACACATCTCTACAAATCAGAACACCAAGAATATTTGCCCTTGACAAGGGATTATTTAAAGAAGGCATGAGTTTTTCTGACACTCGTACGATTTCTCGTTCCGACTTTGAAGAATTTGGAAAACGCATTGGACTTCCAACAAAAGTTATCAAAAAAGAAATTGATATGTTTGCAACTGAACAGCCTCTTGTCAAAGAATTACTATCTCGTTCTTTCCTTTCAGAAGAATTAAAAAAGCACTATTTGATGCAACTCGACTTTCGCCGAAAAATGCTAAACTTTTAAGAAAATAAAATAAGATAAAAGCGGTGCAACAAACGCATTGACATCTTTTTACAAGGGCCAATCCCTCTGAGGTCCTGAAATACCTAATTCGAAGTAAGTCAATGCTACGGCAACCGCTCTAAATCTATTTTAATTTAAAGTTCTATTTTCTTTATTTCATCTATTACACTTTCTCCTCTTTCAAACGCATTTAGCATATCAAATATTTTATCGCTCCAACCTGCAAGTAAAATTACATCATCTTTGAGTTGTCTTATCGGTAATTGACCATAACCTGCCAAATCAAAAAGATAAAGTTTTGCATCAGGAAAACGTTTCTTATATTTATTCCAAGATTTTTCTATGTATTTATCTCCACACAAACTATCCCACATTTGCATATCTGTAAAGAACATTACTTTATCTATCTTTTGGTCTTTTTCCAACAACCAATCGATTACCTTATATCCATTAGTAGAATATCCAACCTCATTCATAAAAGATTGCATCCATTCAGCATTTGCAAGAATTTCTTTCGAACCTCCTATTATTGGTTTCCAATCATCACCAAATATTCCTGTGATTACATTTTTGCATTTTGTTTTTAAAGCAGATGCTAACAATATTCCAATATCATAACGCATTATTTTGCTATTACGAGAAACAGGAAAGTCCATTGAACTTGAAACATCGCAAGCAAGAAGCACTGAGGTGTTTTTATCAAACCCTTCAATATTATCCGCAGAGTAAGCAACAGCCTTTTCAAGTGCTTCAAGAATATAATTTGTCTCAGGAGTAATTACAGTTTTCGCTTCTTTGTATGCTGAATAGAAACGAAACGGCATTTGTTTTGAGTTTTTAACAGCATATTCAGAAGAAATAATTTTGCAAATCCTATCAATAACTTCTTCATCAACCTTTACGCTCAAAATATTTCTTAAATTACGCAAAAGAGCCATATAACCCAATCTATCACTCTCAATAAGACGAGTCCAACACTCACGTTTCGCTGCTATTTTCTCTTCTTCGCTTTCATATTTTCTTTGACCTATTTGACTCAATTCCGTTTCCCAAGTATAAGGTATTTGCAATTCATCATTAACTATTTTATTAAATAATTCTTGTTGCGTTTCATCTTTTGCTTTTGGGTGAATTAAAAATAGTGCATCTTTAAGTTTGACAACAGAATTACTCCTATTATACTTTGCAAACTGATATTCGTCAAAGCGATTAAAGGATTGTTTTAATCCATTTTTAATTTGGTTTGATAAACGATTGAGTTTTTTATAGTTTTCTTCTTTTGGATTTCTTAATTGATAACAAGCAAGTAATTCCATAATCTCATCTACTCGTTTTACTACTCTTTCTGTTGTTTTTGCAACTAAATTATCTCCATTATGAATCTTTGCAAGTTCTACAATCAAGAATAAAGGAATGCTTCTAAGATTTAATTTTTCCCTTGCATAGATTGCTAATTGTGCAACAAACAAAGGACTAACTTTTTTAACAAGAGAAGAAATTCTTTCTAAACGTTCATCTGTTTTTTCATAGTAATTATCTGCCACCAATGTAGTTACAACAGCAGAATACAACTCTAATTCTGGCAACATAGCATAAGCTTTGCCATTTTCGTAATTTCGTTTTTCTTTTTCTTTGTTTAAAATGCTATTGTAACTCATTTCTCTTTTATTTTTATAAAAAGCAAGGCAACAATCGAAAAGAATCTTTTTTTTCTACCTATATAAGAGGTTCTGACTCGAAGTATTTCTTTTCTACGGCACTTGCTTATTTTTGTTTGACGATGCAAAATTATAATCTTACTACGCAATCTTTTTGCGTAATTAGAAAAAAATGAAAAATATTTTTTAAATTTGTAGCCAAATCACAGAAAATTAAAAGATTATGCCCGCAAATAAAAATGCACTTATTAGATATAAAACAATAGATAATTGTTTAAGGAATAAATATAGGCGTTGGACACTTGAAGATTTAGTAGAAAAATGTAGTGAAGTTTTATATGAAATGGAGGGGATTAAGAAAGGTGTTTCTGTAAGAACGATTCAAGGTGATATTCAAATGATGCGTTCTGATAAATTAGGATATAACGCCCCTATTGAAGTGTATGAGCAAAAGTATTATAGATATTCTGACAAGGATTATAGCATTACAAAAATTCCTTTAACGCAAAAGGATTTTGAACTTATGCAAGAAGCTGTCGATATGCTAAGAGAATTGGAAAACTTTGAGCAATTTAGAGAGATTTCCGACATTGTGAGTAGGCTTCAAGACAAATTATCAATTACAAAGAACAATACAAAACCTATTATACACTTTGACAATGTTAAAGACTTAAAAGGATTAGAATTATTAAACCCTTTGTATAATTATATTTCACATAAACAAACTATTAAAATAACATATCAATCTTTTTCTTCAAAACAACCGATTGAGTTCCTATTATTTCCTTATTTATTAAAAGAGTTTCGTAATCGTTGGTTTCTTTTCGGCTCACAAGTAGAAGATTTACGCCTTTATAATTTAGCATTAGATAGAATTATCTCTATTGAAAAAACAGATATTCCCTATCAAGAAAACCCAAACTTTGATTCAGAAACCTTTTTCAATGATATGATAGGCGTAAGCAAAGACATAAACGACAAACCGAAAGAAATAACCTTTTGGGCAACAGCAGAGCAAAGCAAATACATTGAAACAAAACCTATTCATAGTTCTCAAAAAATTTTAAATCATAATCCAGACGGCAGTTGCGTTTTTTCAATAAATGTAATTGAAAACTTTGAGTTATATTCTATGTTTTTAAGTTATGGAAGTGGCATTAAAATTCTATCTCCTAAAAGGGTTGAAAGGTATATGAAAAGAATGTCGGAAAAACTCTTTGATTTATATAAATAAAGCAAAGAAAAAAATAATTTTTTCTTTGCTTTATTTCATTTTTTCTTAGACTTTTTTTTCAAGTCTAATATCTTTATAAAATTTGTGTTAGTTTGGGTTATTTTAATCCAAAGTCTTTTAGGTCTTTTTCTACTGTATTGATTGTGGAGATATGGTATTCTTTTTGTAAGAGTTGGAGAATGTCTGGGCTTAGAAAGGCTGGTAGAGTCGGTCCTAATTTTATGTTTTTTATGCCTAAGGATAGTAATGTTAGTAGTATGAGTACGGCTTTTTGTTCGTACCATGCGAGATTGTATGTGATAGGTAGTTGATTTAGGTCTTTGTATCCGAGTTCTTTTCTTAGTTCTTCTGCAAATAGGATTATGGAATAGGTGTCGTTGCATTGGCCTGCGTCGAGCAATCGTGGGAAGTGAGGATTGGGTTGTAAGTAGTGTTTGTTGTAACGGTATTTTGCGCAACCTGCTGTTAGGATTAGTGTATCGGATGGTAAGGCTTTTGCAAAGTTTGTGTAGTATTCTCTGATTGGAGTACGTCCGTCGCATCCTGCCATTACGATTATTTGTTTTAGTGTGCCGTTTTTAAGGGCTTCTGCTATGTGTGGTTTTAGTTTTACAAGTTGTGAGTGGGCGTAACCTATGTGTAGTTCAGTGTTGTCTATGGGTTCTGGTGGTTTACATTGATGTGCTTTTGTGATTAGTGGGGAAAAGTCTTTGGTTTGTGTGTCGTAGTGGAGTGGTATATGGCGTGCGCCATCAATGTGTGTGCATCCTGTTGTGAAAAGTCGTTCAAGGTAGGTTGCGTTATTGGGTGGTGGCACTAAACAGTTGCTTGTGAGTAGGATTGGTCCGTTGAAGGTTTCGAATTCTTTGGTTTGATGCCACCATGAGTTGCCATAATTACCTTTGAAGTGGGAATATTTTTTGAAGTATGGATAGGCGTGTGCTGGAAGCATCTCTCCGTGTGTGTAAATGTCGATATTAGAGTTTTGTGTTTGGTCTAAGAGTTCTTTAAGGTCTTGTAAATCGTGTCCGCTTATGAGTATGCCGGGACGATTGCCTACATTGGGTTTTGTTTTCGTTGGTTCGGGTTGTCCAAAGGTAATTGTGTTGGCTTTGTCTATGAGGTGCATGGCTTTTATGCCGAGGTTGCCTACGCCTAATAGGTAGTCGTAGAGTTGATTTATGGTTATTTGTTTTTTATGTAGTTGGGCAAGTGTGTCTTCTA
Source organism: Candidatus Onthomorpha sp. (assembly GCA_045644685.1). GTDB lineage: Bacteria > Bacteroidota > Bacteroidia > Bacteroidales > P3 > Onthomorpha. Next base: position 11,119 of record JAZRHI010000027.1, on the reverse strand, counting down.
TGGTTTTGTATATTGTTATGTCTTCATAGCCTAAGCGTCTTGCGTGTTCGGTATAGGCTGCGACGCCTTTGAGGCCGTAGAGTATGGTTTGTTTTAGGCTTCTTATGTTTTTGTCTTGTTCGTTTAGGATGCTGGCTTGTCCTAATATGGGTGGGAGAAAATTAAGGTTTAGGTCGTGAATTGGGATGTTGTGTTGGTGGGCATGGTGTTTTAGGTCGTGTTTTTGTTCGCGTAGTTGGTGTGTGAGGTTGTTTACTATGTAGGAATCAAAGTTAGTATTGGTGAGTGTTGTGTAGAGTGCTTGGGTGATTTGGCGACTTGCTTGTAGCGAGTCTTGTTTGTGTTGGCGTAAACGATTGTTTAGGGCTGATAGTTCTATGGTTTCAAATATCAGTTCGTCTAATTGGTTGGATAGGTGTGGACTTTTTCCGCAGATTCCTACTTTTGTACAGCCTTGATTGTGGGCTGTTTCTTGGCATTGATAACAAAACATAATTCTCTTTTTTTATTGGTTAATAGTTTTGCTATCTTAACATTTTATGTCTTTGTTTTGTTTAATTTTTTCTTTGATTTTTTCAAAAAAAGTAAAGAAAAAAAGGGAGAACTCTTTGTTTCTCCCTTTTGTATGTGTGTTTTTGTGTTTCCTTATTTTGTTGTTGGAAGGATTTGACGTGCTGCTGTTTTTGGATTGTTGATTGTGTCGCATCCGTTTACGCAACCGCCTGGGCATGACATTACTTCTATGAAGTTTCCTGGGCATTGTCCTGCTTTTGCGTATTGTTTTAATTGACGGATTACTTGTTTGTTTAATCCATCTATTACAACTTCTTTGATTACGTTTGGATCTGGCGCTGTAAGTTTAACAGATTCTGTTACACCGCTTATCATTGCAAATCCTCTTCCGTGTCCTACGATGTTTGGATCAAGTGGCATTGGTTCTAATGCTTCTAAATCCATATTTGATGCTTTAAATAATGCTTCGATTTCTTCGTATGAGATTACATAATCTACTTCATCATATAGGCAACTTTCGCTTCTCTTTCCTACGCATGGTGATACCATAACGGTTTTTGCGTCTGGATATTTTTCTCTTACATAGCGTGCTGTGTAAACCATTGGTGAGTGTGTTGTAGAAACGTATTGTTGCATTTCTGGCATGTGTTTTCTTATAAGATTCATCCAACTTGGACAGCAAGATGTGGTCATAAATGATGCGCCTTCGTGAAGTCTTTCAATGAATTCTTCTCTTTCGTGGTCTGTTGTTATGTTTGCTCCTAAGGCTACTTCTACTACGTCAAAGAATCCTAATTGTTTGATTCCTGCAAGCACTTTTCCGTAGTCTGCTTTGAATTGTCCGCCTAATGATGGTGCAACCATGGCTACTACTTTTTTGCCTTCTTTTATGTCGCGGAAGATATCGATTAGGAATGTTTTTTCAAAAATCGCTCCGAATGGACATGCTACCATACATTTTCCACAATAGATACATTTGTCTGGGTCTATGTGTTCTATTCCGTGTTCGTCTTTTGAGATTGCTCCTACTGGACAGCTTTCTTCGCAAGGTACTGGTTGGTAGATAATAGCATGGAATGGACATGCTTCCATACACATTCCACAGTTTACGCATTTGTCTGTGTCGATGTGTGCTTGTTTTTCGCCTACTGAGATTGCTCCTTTTTTACATGCGTATGTACATGGTCTTGCTACACATGCTCTACATAGGTTAGTTACTATGTAGTTGTTTTTTACACATGATGAACATGCTTCATCTACAACGGTCATCATTACTGATGTTTTGTCTGTTCTTTCTTGTGCTAATTTTGCATAGTGCGACAATGGATCTAATTCGTCTTTTTCGTCATATACATTAAAGCCTAAAACTGCCATTGTTTTGTACTTCAAGACTGCTCTTTCTTTGTGTACGCAACATCTTGTGTTTTCTTTGTCTTTTGGACGCATTTCTAATGGTAGTCTATCTATCTTTTCTACTAATTCATCATTTAGTATTAGTTTTGATAGACGCATTAAGATTTCTCTTCTTATTTCTACTGCGTTATTTAATGCCATTGTTCTTTTCCTTTTTTTTGAGTTTATTTACGTTCCATTCCTAATTGTCTGTAGATTTCATCTAACAGCTTTTCTTCTGTACATTCTTGGATTAAGACATCGCCAACTTTTGCGTATGGTGGTTTAGCTACTCCTTCCATATCATGACATCCTAAGCATGCTGAGCCTATCATTTCTACTTTGTCTTTAATGTCTTCTGGCAAATTCTTTTTCATTTTTGCCAATTCTTCACCTCCTGTTATGTAACAGTAAGTGCCTACACAAATTCTTACGTTTAACATATTTATTTAAGTTTTTATTTTTTTATTATATAAATTGCATTCTTACGTCTTTCATAAATTTGTTCTCCAATAGGTTAGATATATTCTTGGCTACGTTTCGGCGAATTTCCAACTCCACTGGTAAACTTGGGTCTTGGTGGGCTACGTTAATTTTTGTACCAACTAATAAGTCAATTATGTCGGCATCAAGTATCATTCTTAACATATCCCATGCGGGTCCTTGACCACTTAAATCTGTTGGCGGTCCTTGGCGTAGGATTTCTACTAAGGCGCCTAAGGTAATGATACCTTCTGTCATCAGGTCTATGCCTTCCATTTCGGATTTAGGCGGTAAGCCTGCTACTATATCATCTATATTTACTGTAATTTCTTTTTTTAATTCTCTTGAAAGTATTTGTGAGGTGGTTCCTCCGCATACTATTTTCTTTCCTTCGTATGATGATACGATTTCGGCAAGATATTTGTCTTTTGTTTCGGAAAATGGTGGTCCTGTACAGATTAAGAGTTTTCTTGGTTGTCTTACATACATTACTACGCAAGAGGTGTCGTCTTTTGGACGTAGTATATCATTTAGTTCTGCTTGTTTTACGATTTTCATCGAGAGTTCTCGTGCTGAGATTTGTGGTTGTTCTTTTAATATGTCTTCTATGAAGTCATATACTAAGTCTCCCCAACCAAATGGCATATCCATATTGCCTATTCCCGATTGTGTTACTCCATCTGAAAAGAATATTATACGATCTTCTTTTTGTAGAGTGATATTTGATAGTTTTAATCGTCTTTCATCTAATGATGCTTCTGTGCCTCCACGATGAATGATTGTATCACTCCCTTCTATTTGTTGGACTTTACCATTGCGAACAAGTATTAGCGATGGATTGTCGTATTCTACTATGTTTGCTTCTCCGTTTGAGTCTACATCTACTATGGTAAAGGTGGAATAACTTATGTTTCTTACGCTATCAACGGGTAAGGTATTCATTATAGATTGTACTGTTCTGACAATAGGCTCGTGTCTTACCCTAAAATTCATTGCCATTGAGGCTGTCATAGTGGATAATACGTTGGCCTTAACTCCACTTCCTAATCCGTCGGAGAGAACGGCTATGTTACGATTTTCTCCTACGCATTTTCGAAGTAGCACAGAGTCTCCACAAACAATATTCTTATGTTTGTTGTTTTGAAAACTGCCAACCTCTATGAATAGTTTTTCTTTATTCACCATTTTTGAATAGTTTATAAATCAAATGTCAATGGTATGTCTTTTTTTTCTTTATCTTGGTGTGATTCTACTATGGAATTTAACATTGCTTCTGTGTATGAAGCATTTTCTCCTAAAAGGAATGCTATCTTTTGCACAACTTTCATGTTCTCCATAATCACATCTTGTGTTCTTTTTAAAACTATATCTTTTCTTACTTCTGGTGCGTGAAGGTTTTGTAAGATTCCACATACTAATGAGAAATCTTGCACAGAGAAGATTGAAAGGCTATAATAGTTATCTCCTTCTCTTATGTCTTGTTCTAAGACATCTACTCCTGTATTTAGAACTGATGAGAAAAATTTATGAAATGGCACAAGTTTTGTTATGTCGGCTCCGTATAATCCTGGGTTGGCATCAAATATTGTTTTTACTTCTTCTCCTAACATTGAGGCAAATTTTTCATTTGCATCGACTATCTTCAATCCGTCGTTTACTATAACAATTCCTTGTGGTATCTTTTTTAACAGGATGTTAGTTTTGTCTTGGGCAATCTTTCTCATATAAGATACACACATGTCATTTTCTGCTCTTCCATCAATAAGTGCTGTTGCAAATTGACGACAAGTGTCGTAACCACAACCTCCGCAGTTTAATTCGTCTGCTTCGCTTTTCTTATTTACTCTTTTTAGGGCTTCTTGTATTTGTTGTTGTGTGTATTCTTTTTGTTCTACCGCGTTTATGTATTCGTATTTTTCAGATATATCTAAGTTTTGAAGTGTTTCTTCGTAGTTATGATTTGTTTTGTTTGTGTTTACATTTTTTAATACTTGAACTCGTTTTGTTGCTGATGAGTAATTTTCATTGGAACAAGGTCCTTTGATACATCCTCCTTCGCATGTCATCAATTCTAAGAAGGTTTTGCAACTTGTATCTAATTGATTAAAGTCTGATAGTATTTCTGTAATATTTTGAACGCCTGAGAAAGTCATATATCTTGCATCTACATTGCCTGTGTTGTGATTGATACGAGCTTCTGTCGTTGTTATACTATCTATCATGTTTGTAAGCATTCCTCCGTCTATTGGATAAAGATTTCCTTTTGATGCTTTGAATGGGAAAAACACATCTTTTTCAGTTGGTTTCATGAATTCAAAATAAATTCCCATATCATCAAAGAGTTCTTTTATCTCTTGGAATGTTAAAACAAAGTCTATTTTATCTTGGAATTGGTCAAGTTCTGATTTTTTTGCCGCACATGGTCCAACAAATGCGACTTTTGCTCCTGGACATATACTCTTCAAAAATAGCGAATGTGTTATCATTGGCGAGAAAACAGGTACTACGGATGAAGAGTATTGCGGATAATATTTCTTTATTAGTTGTACAGCAGAAGGACAACATGATGAGATATAAACTCCGTTTGGCTGTTCGTCTATCCATGCTTTTGTCGCCTCCGCAACTTTTTCTGCTCCTATTGCTGTTTCTGATACTTGCCAAAATCCTGCTTCCCTAAATGCTGCTATTACTTTGTGAATGTCTTCTTTGGCATATTCGCTTAGATAGCTTGGTGCTAACGAAACGATTATTTTCTCTTGTCGCATCAATGATTGTTTTAATGCAGACAAGTCATTTCTTACTTTCTTTGTTCCATTAGGACAAATCAAAGTACACATTCCACAATAAATACATAAGTCGGGAACGATAGATGCTGAGCCTGATTCCAACTTAATTGCTTTCACTGGACAAGCTTTTACGCATCTGTAACAATCTTGACAATTGCTTTTTTCTGTATAAATAGGAGCAGTCTTTTGCATATACTTATTTTATTTATTACAAACCAAACTTCGCATTCAAGATTTCTAACAATTTAGTTTTATTTACCATTGTAAACATCTCTCCATCAATTATCACAACTGGACCTTGGCTACATTGTTGAGAGCATAATTGACCTTTAAATGTGATTTTCGCTTTAAGGTCATTAACTTTAAGATATTCTTGTATAAATTCAAGATTCTTATTATTTCCTCTTGCAAAACAAGAACTGCCTAAACAAATGATAATTTCTTTCTTTTCCATTGTTATATCGTGTTTAAATATTTTTAATCTGAAATTAACTTTTTGTAACGAACTCTTTTAGGTGTAGTATCGCCTAATCTCTTTTTCTTGTTTTCTTCGTAGTCTGAGTATGAGCCTTCAAAGAAATACACTTGTGAATCGCCTTCAAATGCTAATATATGTGTAGCAATTCTATCTAAAAACCATCTATCGTGAGAGATTACTACGGCACAACCTGCAAAATTTTCTAATCCTTCTTCTAATGCTCTTAATGTATTTACGTCAATGTCATTGGTAGGTTCGTCTAATAATAAAACATTGGCTTCGCTTTTTAGAGTCATTGCTAAATGCAAACGATTTCTTTCTCCTCCTGATAGGATGCCTGTTTTCTTATTTTGATCTGTTCCTGAGAAGTTAAATCTTGAAACGTATGCTCTTGAATTAACTAATTTTCCTCCTAATGATATTTGTTCGTTGCCTTCGGAAATTACTTCCCAAACATTCTTTTCTGGATCTATGTCTTGGTGTTGTTGGTCCACATAACCAACTTTTACTGTTGGACCTACATCAAATGAGCCTGCATCTGGTGTTTCTAAGCCCATAATCATTCTAAACAATGTAGTTTTTCCTGCTCCGTTAGGTCCTATAACTCCAACTATTCCGGCAGGTGGTAAAGAGAAACTCAAATTTTCAAACAATAGTTTATCGCCATACGCTTTAGATATAGAGTTTACTTCGATTACTTTATCTCCAAGACGAGGTCCGTTTGGTATAAAGATTTCTAATTTTTCTTCTTTTTCTTTTACGTCTTGACTCATCATTTGTTCGTAAGAACTCAATCTAGCTTTACCTTTTGCTTGTCTTGCTTTTGGAGTCATTCTAACCCATTCTAATTCTCGTTGAAGGGTTTTTCTTCTTTTACTTTCCTGTTTTTCCTCCATTTCAAGACGTTTAGTCTTTTGGTCTAACCAAGATGTGTAATTACCTTGCCATGGAATTCCTTCTCCTCTATCTAATTCTAATATCCAACCTGCAACATTATCTAAGAAATATCTATCGTGAGTTACCGCAATAACAGTTCCTTTATATTGTTGTAAGTGTTGCTCTAACCATTCTATACTTTCAGCATCTAAATGGTTAGTTGGCTCATCTAATAACAAAATATCTGGCTCTTGAAGTAAGATTCTACATAATGCAACACGTCTTCTTTCTCCTCCTGAAAGGTTTTTAACTAACGCATCATCTGGTGGACAACGCAAAGCATCCATCGCTCTTTCAAGTTTATTATCAAGATTCCACGCATCATGTTGTTCCATTAGTTCAGTTAGCTCTCCTTGACGTTCAATAAGTGTTGCCATTTCTTCATCACTCATTGGTTCACAGAATTTCATATTAATTTGTTCGTATTCTGCAATCAAGTCTGCAACTTCTTTAACTCCTTCAAGAACTATTTCTTTTACTGTTTTTGTATCGTCTAATTGAGGTTCTTGCTCTAAGTAACCAATAGAATATCCAGGAGAAAAGTGAACCTCTCCTTGATGAGATTTATCTAAACCTGCTATTATTTTTAATAAAGTAGATTTACCAGATCCATTTAAACCTATAATACCGATTTTTGCTCCGTAGTAAAATGATAAGTATATATCTTTTAGGATTTGTCTGCTTGGTGGGATTAACTTACCAACACCAACCATAGAAAATATTATCTTTTTGTCGTCTTGTGCCATAAATTTTGTAAAAATATATTAGTTAATTATTTTCATGTCCTTTAAATTCAACTGTAAAGAAGTCTTACCTTGAAAATCATTTTCATCTATCTGATAACAAATATCAAACATTGACCCTTTACATATACTTTTGTAATGTTCTGCTAAGCCAAATCCTATACACTCACAAGGAAATGATGATTTTTCTCTTGAAACCGCAGAAATTTTTAGATGCTTGCTACCGACGGTTCTCGCAAATCCCGTATCCATTAACCTTTTACTACAAAAGATTGGTATATTGTTTTCTGGTCCAAACGGAGCAAATTGTTTCAAGATTCTAAATAAACGTGGTGTTATATTACCTAATTCTATCTCTAAGTCGATTTCTATTTCAGGAACCATTTGAGTATCAGAAATAGACTCTACCACTTTTTTCTCAAATAAAGTCTTAAACTCTTCAAGATTCTTTTCTGGTAAACTTAATCCAGCTGCAAACTTATGTCCTCCGAAGTGAGTAAGCAAATGTGAACAAGACTCAATTGCAGCGTAAATATCAAAATCTTTAACACTTCTCGCAGAACCTGTTATCAAATCATTGCTTTTTGTAAATACAATAGTCGGCTTATAATACTCTTCAATAAGGCGAGAAGCAACAATTCCGATAACACCCTTATGCCAATTCTCTCCGTAAACAACAGTAGTCTTTTTAGAAGCTAAATCAGCAGATTTTTTTAATAAATCTTTTGCTTCATCAGTAGCTATTTTATCTAAATTCTTTCTTTCCTCGTTGTTTTTATTTATCTCATCAGCAATCTTTTCCACCTCTTCCCTATTTCCCGATTTAAGCAACTCTACTGCCTTCCTACCACTCTCCATTCTACCCGCAGCATTTATTCTTGGCCCCACCAAAAACACTAAATCCGAAATAGTTAATTCTCTATTGAAGTAAAGCTTTGAATTTCCCTCATGCTTAACCTTGCTATAAGACAAAATAGCTTCAAGACCTACTCTTGGACATTTATTTATCACTTTAAGACCAAAATAAGCCAATACTCTATTTTCCCCTGTCAAAGGTACAACATCAGCAGCAATACTTATCGCTACTAAATCCAAAAAGTTGAGAATTTCATCAAAAGGTCTATTCTTGTATTTTTGAATTGCTTGTATCAATTTAAACCCAATACCACAACCACTCAGCTCTTTATAAGGATATTTTGAATCCACTCTTTTAGGGTCTAAAACAGCCCAAGCATCAGGCAATGTATCCGATGGCAAATGATGATCGCAGACAATAAAATCCACCCCTTTTTGCTTAGCATATAAAATCTCTTCATGAGCCTTTATTCCACAATCTAAACAAATCACCAACTTAACATCATTATCCACAGCATAATTGATACCCTTTATAGACACACCATAACCCTCAGAATAACGCTCAGGAATATAAAAATCCAAATTTGAAGTAAAACGTTCAAGATAAGAATACACCAAAGCCACAGCAGAAGTTCCATCAACGTCATAATCTCCGTACACCAATATCTTTTCTCCCCCCTTAATCGCCAACAAAATTCTTTCTACAGCCTTTTCCATATCATTCATCAAATATGGATCATGCAAATATTCATACTTTGGTCTAAAAAAACGTTCAGCCTCCTCAAAAGACGTAATTCCCCTTTGCACTAACAACTCTGCAATTATCTCATATGTAAACAAATCATCATTCCCTGCATTATTTTTACCTACGCAAAGTTGCTTAGCCAATCGACTAACTATTTCTCTTGCACCCCTTTCCTTAAAAGCCCAACGTTTTTCCATATAATATTTTAGTCGGTCAAATAACACCGCATTGATTTATAATTATTTATTCTTTACGCTTTTCTTCTTTGTTGTCTGAGACTATTTCATCATAGCCCATTCTTCAAAAAAATCAAAAAAAGCGAATTCGCGACAAAGATAAGAAAAAACAACGAGGCCACAAACTTTTTTAAACAATATTTCTTCTTAAACAACGATACCAACACTCATAATTCAAACAAAAAAAACTCTTTGTTTTATTAAAAAAAAGCAAAGAAAAAATTCAAAAAAACAAAGAAAAAAAATAAAAAAGCAAAGAAAAATTAGAGAAACTTTTTAATATATCTCCAAAAAAATTACACAGAAAAAAAGAAAACTTAAAAATAATGGAGTTGATGGATAAATATTTTGTTAAACTGAATTTAAAAATGCAGATTTGCAAGCACAAAACAAATTAAATTAATCATTAAACCTGTTTAAAAACGGGGAGTAGTATATATAAATGCGTTATCTCCAAAAGGTAATGGCATAGGAGAAAAAGTTTGTTGCATATTAGAACAATCTAAATATGGTTTTGATTTCAAAAAATCAATAGATTGTTATATGGAAAACTCTATGCTTATTATTGATTACGAACTACCGAATATTGATACTTTCTCAAATGTAAAGGAGTATAAATTTGTAGCTTCTACCACAGAGATTAACGAAAAGAAATATCCTAATACTTACATTTCTCAAAGATATGATAATGTTCTTTATTCTATTGTTCTTCGTTCTATTTATGAAATCTATTATTTTGACAAAGGAAATAATATTGAAAGTATAACTTTCAATGGATATGTATCGGCAATAAACCCTTCAATAGGACAAATAGAGCGTAAATGTATTATTTCTATCCAAATAGACAAAGAAAGATTTTCAAGAATCAATCTTGAAATGATAGAACCTAAAGCTTGTTTTAAATCATTTAAAGGAGTTTCAGCTGCTAAACTTATAGATATTTCTCCAATAACTCCAATCCTAACATTTAATAAAGAAGATAAACGTTTTATCGAAGGGAAACACATTGACACAACGCAAGGCACTAATTTAGCCGCTATGCATTGGGAAGATTTTGAACAACTTGTCAGAGAATTATTTGAATTAGAATTTTCGCAAAATGGTGGAGAAGTACACGTTACGCAAGCAAGTAGAGACGGTGGGGTTGATGCAATAGTATTTGACCCAGATCCTTTGCGTGGAGGAAAGATTGTTATTCAAGCAAAACGATATACTAATACTGTTGGTGTTTCTGCTGTTAGAGATTTATACGGAACTGTAATAAACGAAGGAGCAAATACAGGTATCCTTATCACAACATCTGATTATGGTTACGATTCTTATGAGTTTGCAAAAGATAAGCCATTGAAACTTTTAAACGGAGGTCATCTTCTTGCTTTATTACACAAAAATGGAAGGAAAGCTCATATAAATATTGAAGAAGCAAAGAAAATTATTAGCGAAAACAATTCTAATTAAATTTTACTTAGCTTAATAGTCAAAAGTTGTAATAAAATACTTGAAATATACTGACATATTTTATTCTTTAAGCTATTGCAAATAATAGCTACTTATAACAAGTTTTTTGGGTCAATGGTCAAAATATTAAAAAAAGCATAGAGATTTTTTGTTGTAAAAAACAAAACAAATAAGACAAAAAAAACTCCTGAGAAAGAACTTCTCAGGAGCAAAATCCACAATTATGAAAACAAAAATGATTCATGTGATTACACAAACCATTGTAGTCTCGGGCGGACTTGAACCGCCGACCCCTACATTATCAGTGTAGTGCTCTAACCAACTGAGCTACGAGACTATAATTTAATATTTTATGAAACCTTCGCGGTAGCGGTAGGCTTTTAACCCCACCTAGCAAGTCTCGCAACAACGCTCTCTAGAAAGGAGGTATTCCAGCCACACCTTCCGGTACGGCTACCTTGTTACGACTTAGCCCCAGTTACTAGTTTTGCCCT
>JAZRHI010000026.1:0-107456 GCA_045644685.1 Candidatus Onthomorpha sp. | reverse complement strand
TTGTTCTGGTTTTGTTTCTCCATTAACAGTTATTTGATAATTCAAACCTGCTAATGTGCTTTGACTTTCCCAGCTTATTGTTGCATTTGTTACTCCTATGTTAGATACTGAAAGATTTTTAACTGCAAAGCATCCAACTGTCGCAAAGTTTGCAATATCTGAGGAATATTGTGTTTCGTTACAATACTCTCTTACTTCGTATGAATAAGTCGTTCCACTTGTTAATTCATTTATCGTAATGCTTGTTGCACTTGCCGGATATTCATTACTTCCTATTATTACTTTTCTGTCTTCTATTTCTTGAGAGAAAGTAAATGTTGCTGATGTTTGTGTTGTGATAACAGTATCAGGCAATGTTGCAGGCAAGCAAGGTACTTGAATAGGCACTTGCAAAGCACCGGAAGTACTTTCTCCTACTTTTTCTACTATTGCAAGGGTTGTAACATGACCCGGATTTTGAGGAGCAGGCAGAACATAAAAAGTATCTTGTACTCCGACTCCGTTCACTATCCAACCATCATTCTCAGTCGAACCAGCAGACCAACGAACCGTTACATCGTATGAGTTTCCGTTTTCGTTTATTGTACATGTAACTTCTGGATTCTTTGGTGCATCAGGTGAAGATATAGTATAAGGCATAGAAACCCAATCAGAAGTTTTTGTACCTTTCTTTGCTCTTAGGCGTAAAGTATAATTATTTTCAGCAAGATTTGAGATTGCAAATTCCGTTTCTTTATCTCCTGTTTGTCCATCTATCTCATATGTCAATCCATCTACCATATCCCAAGTTATAGTCGCAGTTCCACTTCCTACACTTCCATTCCATACTGTATTTACTGCTAACCCTGTTGGTGCGGCAAGGCGTGCGGTTGTTACGTTTGTAGTTGCTTGTTCAACATAATCGTTTCCACATTTTGCTCTTACGATTGCAGTATATTGAGTTTCGGGTTCTAATCCTGTGATTTGTTTTGTCATATCATTGCCCGCAAGAATTTCATAAGTATTTCCGTTTACTGTTAATTGACAATCAACACTTGCAGTCCAAGATATAGTAAAGCCGTTGTCTGTTATATTGCTTGCTTGTAGGTTTGTTGGAATAGGGCAAGGTACAGTGAAAGTTTGTGAAACAGCCTCTGATGTCAATCCGTTTACAATAGCAGAACAGTCTGTGTAAACCGTAAAAGTATAAGGGGTTTGGCTCGCAGGAAGCGGGCTTGAAAGAGTGGTGTCTGTAGTTGTACCATGATAAACTTGAGAAAGATCTCCCCCGCTTAACATATACTTCCAAGTTTCTGCAACTATTGTATCCCCTACTTCAATTGCTTTTCCCCAAATTGCAGTACAAGTTCCTGCATTATTGCTAACCACAAGATTTGTTGGCACACCGCAAATTCTATTCTCATCTTCGTCAATAACTACACCAAAAATAACATTATCATCCTCAGAAACAGAAAAATGAATTTTATCTTTATCTTCGTTTGGAACAGCACTACTATTACTAACAGCTGTATTAAGTTTATTAGCAATACATTCTGCCTTTTCTTCTGCAGAACTTTGTTGTGTAGAGCATCCTTGAATAGTTGCTCCTTCGTAGTAATTATTACTATTACCGCTATTTGCACTATTTGTTAAATCACCCTTATTTTCTATAGGCTCACCGTTAATAGTTCCCTCTGCATAGCTATTAGTCACTAATGGGGTTCCTGTTTGATCCCCCCACCAAGCTCCATCATTTGTTGTACTCCCCAATCCAGAGCCAGCATACATATCCCATTTACCTGCCCACCCTAAATCTAAAATAGTTTCTTCTACTTCAATATCTGCTTTAACATAGCATAAATTAATAGATGAAGAATTATCTGCAAAACCTATTATTCCTCCGACATAAGGTCCTCTTCCTGTACCTGTCAGATTAGAACCTAAATCTGCCCACCAATTTCCAGAATCAAATGTAGCAGATGCAGTTCCCACGAATGAGCTACCAACAACATCTCCATCCTCTGTTTGTCCTATTAAACCGCCAACATATCCACAACCCGTTACACTACCTGTAGCAGAAGAATATTTAATAATTCCTTTTTTAACCTTACCAGCAATCAAACCTGTCGCAACTCGTGCATACCAATCAGCAGTACTAATTGTTGAATTTATTGTTCCGTTGATTACATTACAATCTGTTATAGAAACGTCATTAGAACTTCCATCCAAATATCCACACAGCAAACCAATACCTACAAAAGTGTCGTCTTGCTCCTCCGCTGTCATAGAACAAGTCATGGAACAATTGGTAAGTTTTAGGTTCTTTATTGTTCCAGTAACCGTTCCAAATAAACCCAACTTCACATCACTACTTGTAGCAGTGAAACTTGCTTGGTAAGTTATCGAATAACCGTTTCCGTCAAAGGTTCCGCTGAATTCTGGAATAATCGCAGAAGTCTTATTTTCAAAAACTCCCAAGTTAATATCTGCCATTAACTTGTAATTTCCTGATGTTCCTACCGAATCGATAAAACCTTGCGCTGTCCAAATTTGCGTTTGCGAAAACGCATTGAAACTTAGCATTACTAATGCTAAAAATAACAGTAAATGTCTCTTTGCCATAATACTTATTTATTATTACTTTCTTTCGGGAGAGAGGAAAGTATATAGGCTTTCACCCCCCCCCCCGAAAATATTATTTATTTTATAAAAAAACCGCACAAAGTTAAGAATTTATTGAAATCCCACCAAAAAAAAATTTGGTTCTTATTTGGTTCTTTTCTTATTTTACTGATTTACAGTGTGGAAAATCTTTATTTTTCAACAAAAAGTCTTAGAAAAACAAAAATAAGTCTTTGCTTTTTTCTCAAAAAGTAAAGACTTATTTTCGTTAATCAAAGGATTTTTTTATCCTTTTGCCTTATTCGATTACTATCTTTTTGGTTTGTGCTACTCTTCCATAGTATGCTTTTACTACATACGCACCAGAAGGAAGTTGATTCAAAACAAAATTATAGTCTTGTGTTGCAAAAACTTTTTGTCCTAATGAATTATACACTTCTATATTTAGATTTGTTATTTGGCTTTGAACCTCTATTTGACGGTTATCGTTCTTTATTTTAATCTCATTAGTAACTGCTCTTTCAAGTACGGATTGTTTTTTAACCAACAGCTGAAATCTCTCTTCATTTTCCCCTATTGCAACATTGGTTGTGTATTCTGTTCCCTTAGTCATTCTTATATCTTGTCCATTGTCAAGTAAAAACACAACGTATCCCTCAGGTATGTTATCGGCAACAAATTTCACTTCTCTATCCATAAAACTTCTTACATTCAGTGTTGCTGTATATGGCAATTCTCTTACTTCTTCTTTTGACAAAGCGACACCATCTGTAAGAAAGTAAGGTTCTGTCATTTTTACAGGCGAGAACATTTTGTTTGCATCAAAGACATCGTAAGTTTGTTCTGCTTGCGGGTTATGATTAAAGCGTATTTTAGATTTTTTTCTTCCTGTTTGCAATGACAATTCTATGTATTCAGTAGTTTTTTTCGCTTTTTTAGATTGATTATAGTTTGTGAGTTGTTCTTTATTGAATGTTATACTCTTTGGAGCAGAAGATTTAAGATTTACAAAGAAACCTTCGGTATGAGAAATGTTTCCTTCTTCTAAATCATCCCATGTAGTACCATTAAATGTATAAACAACACCACCTTGAATATTTGCTTGGTTATCTTGAATAAATTCTTCAATGCTCAATTTAGCAGGATAAGGATTTGATAACGCCATCCAATAACCGTCAGATGTATTTTTTACAGTTTTTGTGATTGTTATTTCATTTAAATTATTAAGTTCTGTTGCTGGCTCTTTGTTAAAATCGTATTGCGATGTAAGAAAATCTCCGTAGGTTGTGTAAACTACCAGTCCACCATAAAAAGGCCAAGCAAAATAGCCTTCACCTGTTTCCATAGAACTTTCTATTGTTTCCCAGTTTTCGCTCCAATTTCCTAATGAATAATCGTATTTTGAAACTGAAATATCGCCTGAAACATCTGGCTTAATACATTCTAACTTGTATCCTGTTTTAAATGGTGCTCCAATAAAAGTCCATTTATTCATATCCTTAATAGGAGAAACCACTTCAACTATTCCGCCTACATTGTTTTCGGTTTTGTTTATCAATTCACCTTGTTGTGTTATTTTTAAAACACCTTCATTGATAATTTGGCAGTTTCCTGTTAGTTTTAGAGTGTGTGAAAGAGATATTGTATGATCTTCTTGAATTGTTATAGTCCCCACATTTCCTACTGGGACTTTTCCGCCTTGCCAAGTAGAGGGTTGATTAAACATTCCTGTTTGTGCTGTTACATAACTACCCGATTCTGTTGTGAATGCTGTATTTGTAACTGTTGCCCAAGTGTTTCCACATTGCTCTTCAATCTCTACGCTATATGTTGTGGCAGGAGAAAGATTTGAAAACGTGATTTGCTTTTCTGTTTGAATGATTGGCTCTCCTCCGTTTAATGTTATTCTATAATTTAATCCCTCTAATGAAGTTTGGCTTTCCCAACTTATTGTGGCATTTGTTACACCTACGTTGGAAACTGAAAGATTTTTAACTGCAAAACAACCAATTGTAGCAAAAGTTCCACTCTTAGAAGAATAGTTGTCATTCAAACAATATTCTCTTACTTCGTATGAATAGGTTTTTCCACTTGTTAAACCTATCATCACAATAAGTGTTTGGTCTATTGCTTTATATTCTGTTTCGCCTATAATCAATACTCTATTTGGATTTTGGTTTTCAAAGGTGAATTTAACGGTTGATTGTGTTGGCTCAACTTCTACCTCTCCCACAGGAATACATGGTACTTGTATTGGAACGATTAACGCCTCAGAAGTACTATTTCCAACTATTTCTTTTATAGCAAGACTTGTTGAACTGCCCGGTGTTTGATTTTGAAGGGTGTATGGATTTTCAACTTCTACACCTTCTATTTCCCAACCATTGTTAGCGTTTGTTCCTGCTGTCCAACTAATAGTTACATCATAGGTATTTCCATCTTGTGTGTAGTTTACTTGTGGATTACTTGGTGCAGGGATTTCTGAAATAGCGTATTGCATTTCTGCCCAAGCAGAATAATATTTTGTTCCTGCGATTGTCTTAACTGTTCTTACTCTTGCGGTGTGTGAGCCTTTGGATAATCCTGTTATTTCGCATGGGCTTGTTTTTGTGTTTCCTTCTGTGTTTACTTCATAGGTCATTCCATCTATTGGTGTCCAACTTATTCTTGCCGAGCCTGAGTTTTCGTTCCACGATGTACTCACTGACAAATTTGTTGGCACAGGAAGAGAAGCTGTTGTTACTATTGCTGTTGCTGTTTCTATGTATTCTTCTCCACATTTTGCTTTTACTGTTACTGGATACTGAGTTTGTGGAGCAAGTTGTGTGATTTGTTTTGACATAGAATTGCTTTGCTCAATTATGTAAGTGTTTCCGTTTACTATTAACTGACAATCTGCTGTTGCATTCCAACTAAAATCAAAGGATTCGTATGTTACGTTGGATTCTTGCAAAGATGTAGGTATAGGACATGCAACATTGATTGTTGTTTGATTGGTTTCTGAAAGCAAATCTGCTTGGTCTTCTGTACAATCTGTATAAACGGTAAAAGTATAAGGCGTTTGGCTTGGAGGTAATTGTGTTTCTACTCTTTCTGTTGTAGTAGAGTTAGAAGCATTGTAAGAATCACCTCCTGTTATTGTCCAATACCATCTACTTTCTTCTATTGTAGTGTCGGCATCTTCTGTTTCCCAAGTTATAACGCACGCTCCGTTATTGTTAGTTACAGAAAGATTTGTTGGTTTTTCACAAACCTTTTCATTACTCACCGTTCCAAAAATAACCTCTCCATTAACAACACCAAAAGATATCTTATCATCATCACCAGCCGCATCATTCAAATTCTCAACTATATCTTCCGCACTGCCACTGCCCGGATGATAATTATTTGAGCTATTATTACTATTTGTTATGTTAGTTCCGTTAATAGGTTTTCCATCAACTGTTCCTTCTGCATAACTATTTTTCACTTCGGGGTTTTCACTTCCCATACCAAACCAGCCACCTGGGTTAGCACTTCCTACTCCGTTGCCGATTCTATGTCGGCATTTACATAACATAAATTTATGGTTGAACTACTATTTGCATAGCCAACAATACCTCCCGCATATCCTCCTGTACCTGAACCAAATATTCCTCCAATAATATCTCCCCAACCACCATCTCCATCGTATGTGGCTTTGACTTCACCAACAAAAGAACAGCCATAAATATCTCCATTATTCGCTTCTCCTACTACTCCTCCAACATAACCCATTCCTGTAACGGTTCCCGAAACAGAAGCATACTTTACCCATGTGTTTTCTAAGTATCCTACAAGCAAACCTGTTTGTGCGTTTTCCCAAGCTGATTGTGTCTTAATTTTTGAGTTTAAGGTACCATTTATTATGTTACAATCTGTTATCAAAGCGTTTGCTCCCGATAGCCTTGCACACAATAAGGCTACGTTTGCAGTAACATTTGTATTTGCTGTTGCAGTCATAGCACAATCAAGCAAGTTAAGATTTTTTATTATCCCTGTAACATTTCCAAATAAGCCTAAACGAGCATTATTATTCGTTGCAGTAGCCTCCGTAGTGAAAGTTATGTTATGTCCATATCCATCATAAGTTCCTGAAAAACTTGGAATGTAACCTGTTTGCGACATAGTTATCACGCCCAAAGTAAGATCTACTTCTTGTTTGTAATATTTAGATTTATCGCCCGATTGTTTAAAATAATTAAAATCCTCTACTGATTGAATTAAATAGGGACTCGCCTCTGTACCTTGCCCTTGTAATTGTTGCGATTGTTGCGAAAAAGCACTGAAACAAAACATCAATGCTAATAATGATAAGAAATATCTTTTTGCCATAATACTTAATTTTCCTTTTTTTTGCTTTCCGAGAAGAGAAGTATATAGGCGTTCACCCCCCCCCCGAAAATATTATTTATTTTATTTAAAAAAATCATGCAAAGTTAAGAATTTATCTAAAACCATACAAGAAAAATTTGGTTCTTATTTGGTTCTTTTCTTATTTTACTAATTTACATTGTGGAAAATCTTTATTTTTCATCAAAAAGTCTTAGAAAAACAAAAATAAGTCTTTGCTTTTTTCTTACAAAGCAAAGACTTATTTTACTAATATTTAGCATTTTTTTGGTAGGTTAAAAAAAAGAAAGCGAAACGTTTCTGCTCCGCTTTCAATCTTAAATGAAAAGTTATTATAATGCTTAATGCACTTTTACGTTGGAAAGGATTACGTCTGCCGAGGTATTAACTCCTCCCGGCAATGCTATTGATGTATATATATAATAGTGCATATATTTAACGTCTGTATCTACATTTTGCACTGTTATTATACATTGACTTGGTACGTTTGGAAGAAGCGTGCCTTCTATATTGTTTCCCCATCCTAAGGTGTTACCTGCTAAGGAGATTTTTACAAATTCTTTTGGGTATTGGTTACCCATATCGTCTGATATATGTGTTTTCTGAGTAAATGAGTTTACATTTTGCACTGTTATTCCCATATTGGCATATGCGTACGTGTTGGTTAGGGTGTATTTTAAAACTACGGTGTTGCCTGAGCGCTTGCAACTGATGAGTTGTACGTCTAAGTTATCTAATTGTGTAGAAATTTGTGCTTCGGAATAGTCTTCGGTAGTAGTTCCTCCTGGTTGGTCGTTAGGGTTTTCGTTATTGTCGTTACCGCTTCCGCTCCCACTTCCTGTTCCACTTCCTCCGTCATCTCCGCTGTCCTCTCCGTTTCCACTATTGATTGGTGTGAGGTTGATATCAAAAGTGTTGTTTATTCCTGCATCGATAACGATATTGCGGGTGGTTGAGTTGAATCCATTTGCTGTTACGCTAATGGTTTGCAATCCTTCTGCTACTTCATCGAAGTAATAAAATCCTCGCGCATCTGTTACGCATACTAAGGTTGAATGGGGTGTTAGCTTTACCCCTGCGCCTGAGATTGGAGCGCCTGTTTGTGAATTTATAATAGTACCTGAACAACTGCCTGTGGTTGCTTGTGGTGATTCACAACTCCATATTGCTAATGAAAGGAGTGCCACAAGAAAGAAATGTATTCTACTCATAAGTTTTTTCATGGTTTATTATTTTTTGTTTTACGTTCGCAAAATTAAAAAGAATTATCGTTTCAACAAAAAAAAGCGAAGCATTTCTGCTTCGCTAACAAATCAAAATGAAAATTTTATTACTTTTTATTCTTTTAATCTACCATTATCACTAAGCATTTACTTGCTTTCCAGAATAAGTCTGGGTTTACTATTCTGATAGAGGTTGGACGTTTTACGTCGCCTTCTAATGAGTAAGAGCTTTCAGGGTGTGGTGTTACGATTTTTATTTTCTTTCCTGTCAAAGGTATTTCTTGTGTATTTCTTGTGTCGATTTTTGTGAAGGCTGCAAAGTCTGAATTGTTTGCAAGTACGGTTGATTTTCCTAATCCTATAAATCCACCTTTTCTATCTACAATATTTTTTGTTCTTAATTCTTTTTTAGTTCCTATTGCAAAGTAAGCAGTGTGTTTTTCATCTTGAATTTCTGCTATTTGTTTAGCTTTCTTTTTGTCTGCTTCTTTTAAGCCTGCTACGTCTTTTTCAAGGCTCTTGATTGTAGCATTTTTCTTTTCCAATTCTTTTGTTAGTGTTTGGATTTGTGCTTCTTGTTCTGCTATTCTCGATTCAAGACTTGCTACAAAGTTTTGTAATTCTTTGTTTTGATTGTTTAAACGATATATTTGGCTGTTTAGTGATTTTAATTTTGCTTTGTCTGCTGCTAATATATCGCCTAAGTTTGATATTTTTGCTTTTATTCCTGCTACTGCATCTTTTGTTGTTTCTCCGTTTGAAGATACGTTTTCTACTACATCACTATATGTTGATGTTACTTCATTTAGAGATGTTTCTATTTCGTTTAATTGTTGAAAGAATGCTTCTAATTCTGCGTTTTTAGCAGACATTACTGACGCGAAAGAGTCTTGTAGTTGTTTTTCTCTTTCTTGCATCTTTCCATTTTGACAACCTGCCATGAATATGGTTGATAAACCGATGATAAATAATGCTTTTTTCATACTATTTTCGTTATGCTTTTTGTTATTTCTTTAAAAAAATCGTTGCAAAGGTAAGAAAAATATTTGAACAACAAGTGTTTTATTCTTATTTTTTGTATAATTGCAAACTAATTTTGATTTGTAGGTATGGAAGACAAACTTATTGTAAGGGGTGCAAGAACTCATAATTTGCAAAACGTGAATGTAGATATTCCTCGTAATAGCTTGGTAACTATCACTGGACTTAGTGGTAGCGGCAAGAGTTCTTTGGCATTCGATACTATTTATGCGGAAGGGCAAAGGCGTTATCTTGAAACGTTTTCGGCATACGCAAGAAACTTTATTGGGACTATTGCTAAACCTGAGGTGGAATATATTGCGGGGTTAAGCCCTGTGATTTCTATTGAGCAGAAAACTACTAATAAGAACCCTCGTTCTACGGTGGGTACTACAACTGAGATTTATGATTTAATCCGTTTGCTTTTTGCAAGGGCATCTGATGCTTTTTCTTTGGCAACGGGCGAAAAGATGGTGAAGTATAGCGAAAAGCAGATTTTAGATATTTTAAAGGAGTCTTTCTGTGGGGAATATATTATTATTCTTGCTCCTGTGGTAAAGGGTAGAAAGGGACATCATAGGGAGTTGTTTGAGAGTATTGCTAAGAAGGGGTTTCTTAAAGTAAGGATTGATGGGGAGATTACTAATATTGTGAGTGGGTTAAGGACTGATAGGTATAAGGTTCACGATATTGAGATTGTTGTTGATAAGGTAAAAATCTGCGAAGAAAACAATTCTCGTTTAGCAAAGTCGGTTGAAACTGCTTTTCGACATGGTAAAGGTAATTTAATGGTGCTTTCGGAAAGGGATATGATAAGGCATTTTTCTAAGATGTTGATGTGTCCTACTACGGGTTTGTCTTATGCCGAGCCTGAGCCTAATACTTTTTCTTTTAATTCGCCATACGGTGCTTGTCCTCACTGTAATGGTTTGGGAGAGGTAACTTGTGTGGAATTAGATAAGATTATTCCTGATAAGTCTAAGTCTATCATGCAGGGTGGGTTGCTTCCTATTGGTAAACCTAATATAAGTTCTTGGTTTGTTAAGCAATTACAGGTTTTGGGTAAGAGATTTGGTTTTGATTTAAATACTCCATTTAAAGATTATAGCGAGGAGGCGATGAATGTTTTGCTGTATGGTTGCGGGGAGGAAAGTTATAGTGGTGATAGCTTTCAGGGTATTATCAATTTTATAACTTCTCAGTTTAATGAGAACATGCCTGCAAGTATTCAAAAGTGGGCGGCGAGTTTTATGGATAAAGCGGTGTGTCCTCACTGCAATGGAGATAGGTTAAAAAAAGAGTCTTTATGTTTTAAGATAGGAGGAAAAAATGTTGCTGACTTATCTAAAATGGATTTAACTGAATTGGCAGAGTGGGTCAAGGGAGTGGAGAAGGATTTGGATGAGAAGAAAAGAATAATTGCAAGTGAGATTTTAAGAGAGATTGCAACAAGAATAAACTTCCTTTTAGATGTGGGTGTTGGTTATTTGAGTTTGGGAAGGAGCTCTAAGAGTTTATCGGGTGGGGAGAGTCAAAGAATACGCCTTGCTACTCAAATTGGTTCTGAATTGGTGAATGTACTTTATATTTTGGATGAGCCAAGTATTGGGTTACATCAATCCGATAATATAAGATTGATTAAGGCGTTGAAGAAGTTGAGAGATAGTGGCAATTCTGTTATCGTAGTTGAGCATGATAAGGATATGATGATGGAATCGGACTTTGTGGTGGATATTGGACCAGGAGCAGGAATCAATGGTGGCAAGATAATGGCGGCAGGCAGTCCAAAGGAATTATTAAAGCAAGATTCATTGACTTGCAAGTACCTTAAAGGTGAAATGAATATTGAAGTCCCTAAATCAAGAAGGAAAGGTAATGGATTATTTATCGATTTATTGGGTGCTAATGGTAATAATTTAAAAGATGTTGATTTGCATTTACCTCTTGGAATGATGATTTGCATAACGGGAGTTTCGGGTAGCGGAAAGTCTTCTTTGATTAACAACACCCTGCACCCTATTCTAAGTAAACATTTCTATCGTTCTAATACGACTCCTTTGCCTTATAAGGATATTATCGGTATTGAAAATATTGACAAGGTAATTGAAATCAATCAATTCCCTATTGGGAAAACCCCAAGAAGCAATCCTGCTACTTTTATTGGCGTTTTTGATCAGATAAGAAAGTTATATGCAATGCTTCCTACCGCTAAGATTAGAAATTATCAAGCTGGCAGATTTTCTTTCAATGTAAAAGGTGGACGTTGTGAGGAGTGTCAAGGTGCAGGTGTAAAGACTATTGAGATGAATTTCTTACCTGAAATTTATATTGAATGTCCTGCTTGCCACGGAAAACGTTATAATAGAGAAACTCTTGAAGTAAGATATAAAGGAAAGAGCATTAGCGAGGTCTTAGACATGAGTTTCAACGAAGCACTTGTGTTTTTCGACAACTATCCTATAATAAAAAGACAATTATCCGTAGTTGTAGAAGTCGGATTAGGTTATTTAACCTTAGGACAGCCGTCCACTACTCTGTCAGGTGGGGAATGTCAAAGAATAAAACTTGCAGCTGAATTAGCGAAAAAAGACACAGGAAAGACTTTATACATACTTGATGAACCTACAACCGGTTTACATTTTGATGACATAAACGTTTTAATGGGCGTTTTGCAAAAGTTAGTAGATAAAGGCAATAGTATGATTATTATAGAACACAATATGGACGTTATTAAATGTGCGGATTATATTATTGATATGGGAATGAATGGTGGTAACTCAGGAGGACAGATTGTGGAATGCGGAACTCCTGAAAAATTAGCAAAATCTAAGAAAAATAGCATCGGAGTTTTCTTAAAAAAAGAACTCTAATATAGTTGTGTAAGTGATAATTGCAAGATTTATCTCAAAAAAGTCTTGATTAAATTTGTGTAAACGAAAAAAAAAATATAATTTTGCACTCGCAAAACAAGGCGGGATAGCTCAGTTGGTTAGAGCGTCGGATTCATAACCCGGAGGTCACGAGTTCAACTCTCGTTCCCGCTACTAAGACTTCAAACCGTGTGAGAATAAAGATTCATTACACGGTTTATTTTTATATCTATTTCTGTAGAATTACAATAGTATTATACAAAAACACTACGATTTATGAAATATGAATTATATAAAGGAGATTGTATTCAAATAATGCAAAAACTTATTGAAGATGGTGTAAAAGTTGATGCTATTATTACTGATCCGCCTTATGGTACGACAGCTTGTTCTTGGGACGTTGTTATCCCCTTTCCTGAAATGTGGGATTGCATAAAAAAAATTAGGAAAAAGAATTCTCCTACACTAATTTTCGGAAACGAACCTTATAATTCATTTCTTCGTATTTCAAATATTGACGAGTTTAAATATGATATTTATTGGCAAAAAGAAAGAGCAACAAATATTTTTCAATTAAAAAAACGTCCTGCAAAAGTTATTGAAACCATATGTGTGTTTTACGAAAATCAACCAACATATAACCCTCAAATGACTATATATACAGGACCTAAAAGAACGAATAAAATTAAAAATGGTAAACTTGGAATACTTATTGACTCTCAGAATAGAAAACCAAATGAATATAACGACAATGGAACAAGATATCCGCTTCAAATAGTTCAGTTCAAAAGAGATATATTAACCTCTAATATTCACCCAACACAAAAACCTATTTCATTGATAGAATATCTCGTAAAAACATATACAAACGAAAATGACGTTGTTCTTGATTTTACAATGGGTAGTGGTACGACTGGAATTGCCTGTAAAAATCTAAATCGTAATTTTATAGGAATAGAGTTAGAATCTGAATACTTTGAAATAGCAAAACAAAGAATTTCAAATCATAGTGTTGATTTAAAACTATTTGAATAAATCATATAATTTTTTATAATTTATTTCTTTTACAAGAAAATTATCATAGTGGTATTGAAAGTTTTCATTAGTTATATGAAACTGTCCTTCTCCCACATTGTTCCTATGTTGTTTGTCACTATATCCAATATTTGCTTGTTTTATTTGTGTACTATCGATTTTAAAAATTAAAATTTTATCTGCAAAAAATAATCCGTAGTAAAGAATATCAAATTCTACTGTTTTTATTTGTTGAATATTACAGTCAAAGCTATATTTATAAATCTCGCTTAATCTAATAGCTCTATTAGAAACATTAGCATTTAAGCATTCTTCTATTAAATTATCCGATTTAATAGTTGCTCTGTTCTTTTTCATTACAGTAGAGAATTTTACCTCAATTTTGTTTTTTGTTTTAGAATCATACTTATCAAATTCTAATCTTTTAGAATCTTTTAGTTTAAATAGCTTTTGTATCATCAACTCCGCTACACTACCAAACCTTCTTGTTCGCAGTGCAAAGATTCCATCTCTAAAAAGTTCAATTTCTTTATTCATTTTTCTCAAACAATTCTACTATTTCTATATTCAATCCATTCGCAATTTTCTCCATTGTATTAAGAGTAGGAGATTTTTCACCCCTTTCTATAGCCCCAATATATGTACGATGCAACTCACACTTAAAGGCAAGTTCTTCTTGCGATAAATTTTGTTTTTTGCGCAAAAATTCTATTCTTTTACCAAATATTTTATTTACATCTAATTTCATGATGCAAAAGTATATTGTTTAAGAAAAATTATCCACAGACTAAAGGTAGCATTTACACAAATAAAAAACGCATCAGTTTGAAACTGATGCGTTTTTTATTTGAATTGTTTTGTTTCTTATTTCAATGGTAAAGCTTTAAATCCTTTTCCTAATACTTCGCTACTATCCATTACACTTATGAATGCGTTTGCATCAATAGCGCGTATTCCTGATTTAAGTTTTACAAATTCTGCTCTTGTAACTGTTGTGTAGATTACTTTTCTTTCTTGTCCTTTGTACATTCCTACAGCATTGATACAAGTACCTCCTCTATTTAAGTCATTAACGATAGCGTTTCTTACTTCATCATATTTATCTGTAACAATAAATAATGTTTTGTAAGTCTTGATTCCATCTACAACCATGTCGATAATCTTTCCTTCGATTATGATTAAAAGAATAGAATATGCAGGTAAACGTAAGTCAGGAGAAATCAATAATGTTGATAAAGCAATGATTCCATCTACTATGATAACCATTGTTCCTAATGAAATACCAGTGTATTTGTTAATTATCATAGATATGATATCGCTACCACCTGATGTAGCTCCTGATTTGAATATCATTCCTATACCGATACCATATAATAACCCAGCAAGTAGGGTATTAAGTAAATAGTCTGGCATAAAGAAGTTTGTTGTTCCTTGAATTGCAAGTGCATCTAATGTAACTTTGCTTGCATCATTTATCAATTCACCAACGTGAATGAATGGAGTATATCCCCAATATGTTTCTATCATCCAAGTAAACACCCATCCTAATGCAACAGATACGATAGTTTTAACACCAAATTTGGGACCTAGTATTATACTACCTATGATTAACAACGGTACTTCCATTGCAATCAAGAACCATGTAATAGTTGATTCTGTTAAAGTTGCTAATACGTTTGCCAAACCATAAACTCCTCCTGGTGCTAAGTGGTAAGGCATAGCAAATGTTACGTCTGCTATAACGAATAACAACGTACCAAATACTATGTAAGCATAAGATTGAAACCATGCTTTTGAAAAGATTTTTTCATTTGGATCTACAAGCTGGCTAAACCATGCTTTTACTTTGTTTTGTTTTTCTGCCATAAATTTTTTCTTTATTTTTTTATTTAATTATTTATTTTTTTCAAAGGGTGCAAAGATACAACTTTTTAATCATTGTACAAAAAACTACTAATCGCCAAACTCTATTCCTAAACCTTTTGCTGTTTTAACCAAAAAGCTATCAGGTCTTACTAAGTGTGGCTCTTGCAGAGCTTCTTCTAAGGTTACTGCTATTACATCTGGGTGTTTATAAGCTACCATTTTACCAAATTCTCCTGCCTTTGCTAATTCAAAAGCCTTCACACCAAACTCTGATGCTAAAACTCTATCGTATGCTATCGGAGTGCCACCTCTTTGCAAGTGTCCTAAGACTGACACTCTTATATCCGGCTTTACTCCCGCTTCTTGTAGCTCTGACTTAATTACTTCGCCGATTCCACCTAATTTAAAGTGTCTATTACCGATTTCTCTCGATTGTTCTCCAACCTGTTCGCCTTTCATGCTTTTTGCTCCTTCGGCAACAACAATTATACAAAAGCCTCTACCTTTTTTATAGCGAGTTTCTATCTTTTGTTTTATCTTTTCTATATCGTAAGGTATCTCTGGGATAATGCAAATATCAGCTCCTCCTGCTACTGCTGCATTTAAAGCAATCCAACCTGCATCTCGTCCCATTACTTCCAAGATAAAAATTCTATTGTGCGAAGCTGCTGTCGTAACTAACTTATCTACACTTTCTGTTGCTATCTGTACTGCTGTTTGAAAGCCGAAAGTAAAATCAGTCATCGACAAATCGTTATCTATCGTCTTTGGAACACCTATTATATTTAAGCCTTTTTCATATAATGCTTTGGAAATTCTTTGTGAGCCATCACCTCCGATATTGATTACCGCATCTACGCCTAAGAATTGAAGCTTTCTTATCATTTGATCGCTCACATCTATCGTTGTCCAATTACCTTGCGAATCTTTTACAGGATATGCAAAAGGGCCTCCTTTATTTGTTGTCCCTAATATAGTACCTCCTTGCACTAATATACCTGCAACGTTCGATTCTTCTAAGGTTATGATTTCTGTTGGCTCTCTTAACACTCCGTTAAAGGACTCTATGCAACCTATAACTTCCCAATCTTTCTCTAAGGAAGCCCTTTTCACTATTGCTCTTATCACTGCATTTAACCCAGGACAGTCTCCTCCCCCGGTTGCAATCATTAGTCTTTTCATAGTTAATGTATTTTATTCTTGTGCTTGATAATATGGTATTATACCTTTAATTGAATCCATCAAAGTTTCTAATCCTTGTCGCTTTTCAGAAGATGTAAGAATTATTTCAGGCAATTCTTCCCAATATTTCAACAATTCTTTCTTGTAATTCGCAACATTAGAATTTGTCTTATTAGGAGTTTGTTTATCTATCTTGGTAAAAACAATAGTAAACGGCACAGAATTTTCTCCCAAGAAGTTCATGAATTCTATATCTATCTTTTGAGGTTCTAATCGTGAATCTACCAAAACATATACATTCATAAGATTTTCTCTCTTTAACATATAGTTTTTTATCATCTTACCCCAAGCATATCGATTCGTTCTTGACACTCTCGCATAGCCATATCCTGGCAAGTCCACTAAATACCATTGAGAATTTACCAAGAAATGATTTATCAACTGCGTCTTTCCAGGTTGCGAACTTGTCTTTGCTAAATCTTTCTTATTGACTAAGGCATTTATTAGCGAACTTTTACCAACATTACTCCTACCAATAAAAGCAAATTCTGCTCTATCAGCCTTTGGAGATTGTCTATAATCTGGACTACTTTTTACAAACTCTGCACTTTTTACCATAAGACTACAACTTCATGTGTCTTTCTTTCTTCTCGTCGTAAATATCTGCTATTGTTACCAAAATTCCTGTTTCTTCTACATCGCTAAAATGACGATTAACAGAAGTTCCGAAACTCTTCATCGTAGAAGACAAATTCATATAAGCATTTACCAAAGGTGGAATGCTTTCTCCTAAGGCTCTTACGTTCTTTACAAGAATTTGATAGTCTTCTTTATAATTCTTACCATTGAATAAATGAACTAATTCATTATAATCAGTTTCTATTTCTACGGCTTCTTTTGGGAACACTAAACCTTCATTATCAGGGAAGTGTTTTTTATAGAAGTATAATATGTAATCTCTCGCTTTTGTATTCATTGAAGGATACATTGTAATCTTTCCGAAAAAGTATTTCACTTCCGGATGAAGCAATACTAAGCCTCCAAGTCCGTCCCACAAGTTATCTAACGAATACATCCCTTTACGGAAATTTACTGTTGGTTGATAATTCACGCTTACAAAGGAACGTCCTAACTCTATTGTGTTATTTAGATATTGTTTTTGAAAAAGATCGCTGAATGTAAACAAATCTGCTGTTGCACTTAAAAGTTCATCATTGCTTTCTCTAAAAATATTCTTTCCAATTATGTAACGATATCCACCAACTATTTCTTCCTCTTGCGGATCCCAAACAAAAAGTTGCTCATAGCAATGAGGCTCTGGCGCAATGTCGTATTTATCAATATCACACTCAGTTCCACTTCCGCCACCTTCTGCTCCAAAACTTAACTCTCTTAATCTACCAATCTCTCTCATTAAGTTTGGAGTTTTATGTGAGTTTGTGATATATATTTCCTTTGAACCGTAATTGGTTTTCTTCATGAAAGTAGCTATTTTTAGCTCTTCCTTTAAAATTTCCTTTTCTACCGGTGGTATAACGTATGATGTATCCATTGCTGTCATAAATATAATTCCTTATTCTGTTACCAATTCTTTTTGAGGGTTGTCTTTTAAATCGTAAACGTGTTGTCTAACGATTGCAGCCCATTCTTTGTGAGAGTGCATCTTGCTAAATATTTCCCACTTTATAGGCTTACCAAAAGTTATCTTTATTGTTTTGCCACTATATCTAAACATTTCATCTGGCAAAAGTATCATTTCTAAGTCAAATTTAACACCGAAAAATCTCCTTATGGCAGATAGTCTATAAAATCTTTTAGAATTTTTTCCTTCTATGTAAACCGGAACGACATCTCTTTGAAATTCTATTGCTTTCTTAACGAAAGTCTTTTTCCAAGGAAAGTCTTGAAACTTTCCATCTATGTATTTCGATTCTGTTCCAGCAGGAAAAAACATCACACAGCTATCTGAACGAAAGGCATCATTCAAAACATCGTGATTAGAGGAGTTTCGTCCATATTTATTTATGGGAACAAATACATCTCTAAAATTTGGCAATGCGCAAAGCATATCATTCACAGGGAAAAGTATATCATCGCGTTTTTCTCCTACAATTTTGATTAACGACATGCCGTCTATACTTCCTATTGGATGATTTGCAACTAACAATGCTCGTGATGAATATGGTATATTTTCGGGATTTGTAATTTCTATCTTAACATTTAGAAAATCTTCCACAACAAACTTTGCAAATTGTGGTCCATCCAAATGACGTTGGTTGTAAATCTCTTCGTTTATCTTGTCTAAATGTAAAAGTTTCTTAAACCACCTCATCACAAATTTAGGAATACAACGAAGCAATTTAGGATTCTTGCTTCCAATCATTCGTTCTAAATTTATATGCTCCCTTGTGATAGATTCTATATCGAATTCTTTTTTTTCCATCTTCGTATTCATCCTTTTCCAATTTGCAAAGATACAATTTTTTCTTAGGATTATTTAAATAAATCAAAGAAAGAAAAAAATAAAGCTAAGAAAAAATTTATTAAATCTAAGAGTTTTTTATATCTTTGTGCGTAATTAAAGTATTGATTCAATGAAAAAATTATTTTTAATTCTAATTGCGTTGTTTATTACAATACATGCAATAAGTCAAACAACGTTTACAATAGGCGATTTAAAATATAAAACAATTGATGCTACAACTGTGAAAATTATTGATTGCTCTACGTCTGTTGTTTCTGTAACT
Organism: Candidatus Onthomorpha sp.; assembly: GCA_045644685.1. Taxonomy (GTDB): domain Bacteria; phylum Bacteroidota; class Bacteroidia; order Bacteroidales; family P3; genus Onthomorpha. The sequence goes on along the minus strand of JAZRHI010000026.1, from coordinate 88,541 downwards.
ATCCCAAGTATTGTAAGCAATGAAGGAAACGATTACAAGGTTACAGAAATAGCAACTAATGCTTTTAAAAATTGTAGTACCTTAACTTCAATTGTAATTCCGGATAACATTATCACAATTAAAAACAATGCATTTCTAAATTGTAGTAATTTAACATCTATTACTTTACCTCAAAATGCTACAATTCAACCTAAGGCTTTTGAAACCGCAGGTAAAACCGTTACAATAAACGATGTGGTTTATGGAGGTAACGATACTTTAATTATATCTAACTATACTTTGTTGGATGTAGGATTTACTACATTTTATTTAGAGGGAAATGCCTATAAAAGCACAAAAGCAAGTGTTATCTCTTGCAATAAAGAAAAGAATGGCAGTTTAACAATTCTTAGTTCAATAGAATTAGACGATAAAACTTACCCCGTAACTTTTATAAAAGGTAAAGCATTTTACGATTGTGGCAATATAACTTCTATTACTTTACCTAATAGTATTATATACATTGGTAGAAACGGCGATTTACAAGGAGCATTTGAAAATTGCGGTAAATTAACTTATATTACAATAGGAAATAATGTAAAATCTATAGAGCACTACTCTTTTTACAACTGCGCGAAACTTGACTCTATAATTTGTCTTGCTGAAACTGCACCAAAGCTTGGTGATGATTTGTTTATCTATACTCCTACTAAAAAAAAGCTTACTATTCCTTTTGGTAGTGATTATTCTTCTTGGAAAAATGCGACAGAATGGGGGCAAGTTAATCATAAAATAAATGCTGGAGACACCATAATTTTGAGTAACACTTTTGAAATAACGACTGCTAATAAGAGGGCTATCATAAATGATGGTGTTTTGGTGATTGAGCAAGGTGGGCAGTTGGTTAATCTTACTGAAACAGACGTCGAGGGGGTTATTGAGGTAAAAACAAAAAGTCTTCCTTACAATAAATGGTCCTTTATTGGAGCTCCTTTCGACGGATACAAGTTAGAGGCTATTAAACCTGGGACAAATGATGTTTCAGTGTCGGTATTCGATTATGAAGGCGAAGGTGCAGGAGATTGGAGTAATGATTGGGCAACGATAAATACGGAAATCGAAAAGGGGGAAGGCTTTTTTGTATGGTCCTTTGCGCAAGAGCCAACAACATTTACTACAAATGGAGACGTAGGTGATTACTCTATAAACAACGATACCGTAATAGAAGTAACGAAATCGCTTACAGAAAACGAGGGTTATTGGATGGCATTAGCAAATCCTTATCCTTTTAAATTGGATGTAAGCAAATTTATAGCAAATAACGCAAATAATATACAAGGACAAAACGGTATTTATTTACTTGATGAAAATGGCGCTTTCCAATACGTTACTGATGGAACGATTAACGTAACGGAAGGATTTTTTGTAAACTTTATAGGTTCAGGTAATAATACGGCTGTATTCAAAAAAGAACAAAGAAAATTAAATTCAAATAAGGATTTAGCAAAAAGGGATTTTATTCAACTTACAATGTTGGATGGAGAAAATAAGTCTGAACTTTTGTTTGCTCGTAACGAAAACGCAAAACATGATTACGACATTTACGATGCCAACAAGCTATTCTCTCCTATGGAAATTACGGAAGCTTATTTTCTTACCGAGGGCAAGGCTTTGATAAAGGAGGAAGTGGATAGCCTTCCTTATTATGCTACTCTTAATGTAAAGAGTTATGAAAGTAAAGAGGTGAGTTTCAGAGTGGATAACATACCTGAGGGTATTTGTGTATTCCTTTTAGATAACGAGAACGACATTAGAATGAAGGAAGGTATGGAATACACTGCTAATATCGTGGCTGGGGAAAACGAAGATAGATTTAAACTTTTGGTTAAAAAGGCTTATAAAATTACTGAGGAGGTAACGCATGATATTTTCATACATAATACAAACAGAATTATAACAATTTCTTCTTCTCAAAAGGATTTGAAAACGGAAATATACGATACCTTAGGCAGAAAGGTGTTTGAAACAAAGGAATGTAAATTCCAACTTAACGAATTGCCTACCGGTGTTTATATGATAAAGGCTTTCAATAGACAAGCTTACGAAAGCAAAAAGATATTGATAAAATAAATCCTAAAACCTAAGAAATAAAAAATTCCAACGCCGTTGGAATACTTCTCCAACGCGTTTGTAATACTTCTCCAATGCGCTTGGAGTGAACTTTTTCTTTGTTTTATTTGTTGAATCTTCGAACTTAATATTTTATGTGTTATGAAAAAGATTCTAAAAAGTGCATTCGCAATTGGATTACTAACCTTTGGGATATCCTCTTGCAGTTCCAACAAATCAATTCAAACAATTGACAATTCTACTGTAAAACAAGTTGATGTAACTCGTTACATGGGACAATGGTATGAAATAGCTCGTTACGACCATTCTTTTGAAGAGGGATTGACTCACGTAAAAGCAAATTACAGACTTTTGTCTAATGGAAAAATTGAAGTCATTAACTCGGGAATTAAAGACGGAAAATTTAAAGTAAAGAAAGGAAAAGCAAGACAAATCAGCATTAAAGACCCCGGAAAACTTGAAGTGTCATTTTTTCTATGGTTTTACTCCGATTATTACATAATGGAATTGGACAAAAACTACAATTACGTTGTTGTAGGTAGCTCTTCCGATAAATATCTTTGGATTTTAAGCCGTACACCTCAATTAGAAGAAAGCATAAAACAAAATCTACTAACAAAAATCTCCGAAAGAGGCTACGATACAACAGCATTATATTTTGTTCCTCAATAGCGAGAAAAAGCAACTTGTAAAATAAAACAAAAAAAGCGTGCAAGAAATCTTCTATCGAAGCCCTTGCACGCTTTTTTTGTTAGCTCAAGTTCTTTACATTAACCATATATTTCTCTATTAATTATATCTTCTATTCTTGTTAACATATCTTTATCATTATTATTTTTTAGAATATCTTGTATCTCTTTATATTTTTTTAGTTCATTATTGTTTTTTTTTACCCAAATAGAAACCCTTAATCGTTCATTCAATTTAGCATCTTTACAATTTTGACTTAACTTACAGGTATAAATGTCATCCAAACCCTGATTAAGATATGGCAAAAGTTTATTTTTATCCGTATCCGAGAGTTGTAATTCTCCTATTGGAATGCCATCTTTCTTCACTTTTACTATACTTTTATCTTCTATTTCTAAAGAAAGTCCTTCTCCTAATTTAAGGTCATCGAACATTTCAAAGGCTCCATAATATTGACAATTAACTATTGGATAATCTCCTATAAAACTATCCTTACATAAATTTGGGGTACTCATAATTACTTAATTTTAAATATTAATAAATTTATTGATTATCTACTAATTGCTTTATCACTTTATAAGTATCATTTTGAGAAGTACAGACTAATGACAATTCAATATTTATATCATTTATATTATCAAATCCTTTCTTCGTTCCAGCATTTCTACAAATATTCACTAATGCTGGAACCAATAATCTTTCTCTTTCCATAAATGGGAATAAATTAATATTAGAAAAATCATCAATAATAATATGAAGTTTCTGACTTATTTTAGTCTTCTTCCTTCTTTCTATATGTTCTTTTACTATTGAAGCAAACTCTTCTGGCCATATACAACCAAGTCCAGATTCCCAATAATTAATACGATTTCGATCTTCTTGTGGCAAATTATGTTCAGCCAATCTTCTTCTAAAATACCCTTCTGTTTTTCCTAAAAGAAAACAAGAAATAGTTTTTTCTTTATCTTGTGATAAGTCATTCAAACTATTATATATAAAATCATCATAATCCTCCTGTTTAATAAGTGAAACTTTTAGCAAATTATTAGTTTCATCATAAACAATACCCCGAGAATCTTTAGTATTCATAATATCACGTAAAATATGCTCGTATCTTATTTCTTCATTTTCAATATTCTTTGCCCATTGAATTTGAGAATAGTATAATAAAGATTGAGGAAATTTTAGATTTTTTTGTTCTAACCTTATCACAGCATTATCAGAAACAAATCTTCTTTTCAGAAGAGAATGTATACTCGGTAAAATTTTAACACTCAACCCCCTCATTTTACGATACTTTTGCCAACCAGTAACATGTTGCTGCAAATCGCACTTTACTATTTGTAATTGATTATAGGTGTAGTTTGCTATTTGATCAGTATTATATTCCATATTAATAATAATATCTGCATTAAGATGAAGATCTTTTCCTCTTTCATCAAAAACGAGTATTGAAACTGCCGAAGTTTTTCTCATTTCTTGTATCAAATTATTATATGGCAGTCGTTTTAATTCATCTTCTCCAAAAGCACTAAACCCTTCAATTACATAAGCACTCCACCTAAATGGATTATTATCATCATTACTATCTTTAGATAATACAGCATTATGTATTTCTTGTTGGCATATTTTCCATAATTTATATGAAACAGAAGTATATCCAGGCTCTTCTTTTGTATTAATATTAAAAACTTCTGATGTTTGTATTTTCGTAGAATCTAATGAATCTAAATAATTTTTGGAATCACTATTTCCAAAAGTCCAATGTAAAGTTTGAGTACTATCACTATAATTAATAACTTCATGTTTTATCAACTTACAGATAAAACAATTTGCCATTTTTTCAGAATCACATCCTTTCTCATAAGGTATGTTTTCACTGTCAATAATCTCTATTTTTTCTTTTAATTTCGGAAACAAATCACAAATATTACAATTACATACCTTACTGCTTTTAACAGACTCAGGGGATAATATTGTATTGAGAGTATCTGAGACCTCTAAATTATCATATTTTTTCTTCAATTCAGACTCTCTGTGATTCAAAGTTCTAAATTTAGGAGTAATTTTATAATATTTATTAAATGTATCATCTACACCTCGCATTATCTGCATCGCCAAATCACTTTTCCCCACACCTCTATTTCCATACAAGACAATACAAATACCATCTCTATCGTTACAATCTTTTGATTCTGGCAAACGAAGTCCACCATAAAATAAGTCATCAAAACCAGGTACATTGGTTTTAATCTTAGACATATTCAAAAGCGAATTATCTTGTTTCATAATTTCATTTTTTTGGCGTTTTGTTTTTAATTTCTGTCAACAATTTATGGTATAAATTTACATATCCATCAGCATCATTCACAACACACACGTGCTGAGATTCATAATATTCTGTTAACAAGCGTAAAGTTGTATTTTCTCCATCATTTCCTCTAATCCAATAAACCCTTTCACTACTCTTTTCAATATTAGCATACCTCAACAGCCTCAAAGATGTCATATCTTCAAGCGAAAGCCCCAGCATAATACAAGTATAATGACTAAGATAATTTAATTGAGCAACATTTTGCCAAGAGAAAATATCTTTACTTAACTGATAAAATTCTTCATCTGATAAAACGATATGGTTGCTTTCCTTTTTAGGCAGCAACTCTGATTGCGGAGGAATATAACCATGAACATGATAAATAAGTAAACAATCCTTATTAAAAGGGTTATCTTGCCAGCCATCATAAACATCTATTGGTTCTAGTTTTTGCCTTAAACCATAACTATTATTTCCATCCTTTTTATCATTCTCTAAAAGTATATTAATAGCTTCTGTCAAATAATTATTGTAATTTTGTGTAAAAACAGCCTTTATTGAATCTTGTCGCAAGATAATTTCAGCTAAAACAAACAATGTACCAAAAGGAACTTCTTTTAGATTTTCAACAGATGGGCTTTCTTGATATTTCTTATAATATTTATAAGAATCAAGTAATACTCTATGATTACAATGCGAATACAACCAATTTTGTATTACTGGAATATAACTACTACCTAATTTATTTTTCAATATAGCAGCTTTAAGAGAATTACTTGATATTTTTTCTATCGCATTAATATCATTGTCATCAATACAAGCATTTTGCATTAATTCATTTAATAGATTTTTCCAACTAAGTGAATTACTCTCAATCACTTTTGGGTCTCTTAAATGTTCATAACGTTCACCTTCAGGATACGTCTTCGTCAAATCACAACCTGCACCAAGAAATAAAGCCATTGCTTTATTATCGGCAAAGTCTTTTATCAAAACATCTATATTTTGACTTTCCATCACTTACTTCTGAACACTTCTTGTATTATAATGAGTATTTTTTAGATTATTCCGATTTGAACACTATATCATCTGTTTTCGGATTAACAAATTCAAATTCCAAAGTCCTTGCTAAGCCTTCCGCAAGAGTAAATAATTATCTACAAATGCACAATATCAACTTTTGTCCAATCAATCTTTTTATCTGCTTCTAAAATATCCACAAAATCAAAATCAGAAAGGTATTTTCTTAATTTCTTTTCTGCTCCACTAAGTCCTACATAAGATTTAAATTTCCTTGATAACGGCAAAGATTTAATAATAGGTTGCTTTGCATCTAAATCTCTTGGATGAATATACACCATATTATAATTTTCCGAATCCTTAGTCCACGATTTAATTAAATTATATGGGAACAATCTAAAATACCCACCACCAGAGAACATTATATTTTGACCTAATATTTTTTTATAACTAACAGGGAACTCCTTTATTTGAATTCCATTATACTCTATAATTGATGGCTGAGATTTTGGAAAAGACGGCATACCTCCATGAGCATGATGTGCAGGAAACACAGAACAATCATATTTTATACCATTCTCATAAAGTATTTCATATACCCAAGCTTCACTCTCCCTTACAGAAAACCCAGGAGCCCTAAAAGATTCCACCTTTTTTCCGGTAATATCTTCCAGTATCTTTATTCCTGCTTCAACATCTTGCCTAAACTCATTTTTTGTTTGGTGATGTACTAATTGATGATTCATTGTATGACATCCTATTTGATACCTTTCTGATATTCTTTTAACAACATCAGGATAAGTTTTAGCAATCCAACCTATAATAAAAAAAGTTGCTTTTGTATTTGTTTCTTCTAAAATACGGAATATTCTCTCAATATTTTCATGAATCCTAACATCAAAAGATTTCCATTCATTTTCAGAACGCGTATCATCACAATCCAATAAATGAAACCACTCTTCTACATCAAAAGTTAATATATTCATCTTAATTTTCTCTTTTTGATATTTCTTTTACAACTTTCGCAGGTCTTCCAGTTGCAATAGTCCACGCAGGAATATCTTTTGTTACCAAAGAGCCTGCACCAATAATTGCTCCCTCTCCTATTGTAACCCCAGGCATAACCATAGATTCCATTCCTATTAGACATCCTTTTTTCAAAATAATAGGCTGAATATTATAACCTAACTTTGCATAATCATCACCTATACAATAGTTAGAAAGATTTCTTTGATGACACAAGAGCCTAGTACTTGATGCAATATGAACATGATCTTCTATAGTTATCATATCGGCATGATTCAAATCAACTTTTACATTATCTCCAACAAACACATCTTTACCGACATTACACCCTAATTTTCGTAAAATTCTTGGACGATTCTTTCTTGGATTAATTGGTTCCAATATAGCCCAATCCATCATATTTACTAAATGTTTGCGTCTAATATTCAAAAAGAATTGTTTAATAACTCGCCACAAACTCACATCTCCATACTCTTCTTCAGAATAATTAAAGCCTAATAACCGAAGAAATTTATATGTAGTACTTAATTTCTTATTTTCCATTATTGATTATTATTTTTTCTAAATTATCTAAACACTTTTGCATCGTAAAATTATCTTCATAATATAATCTACCATTAACACCCATATTTTTAATATCTTCCTGGTGTTCATAAGCATACACAATATTATCTGCTAATGTTTTATAATCTGCCGCATTTGCACAAATCCCACATTTGCTTTTATTTATTATAGAAGCACTTCCGCCATCAACCATACCTAAAACAGGTTTTCCAGCAGACATATAAGATTGCAAACGAGCAGGAACAACTGCTTTTAAGTGCGGAAATTCTGCCCTCAATGTAAGTAACATAACATCTGCTTGTTTAAAATAAGCAGGCATTTCTTCAAAAGGGCGTTTTCCAGTAAGTATTACATTATCAATTTTATTATCTTCAACAAACTCCTCTATGTACGCTTTTTCACTACCATCACCAACAAATATCCAATAAATTTCTTTTTTTCCCTTCAATAAATATATCGTTTTCATAACATTTCTTATATCTTGAGCACTTCCAAGATTTCCAGCCATCATAATTCTGAATCCATTTGGTAGCAAGACTGAATCTTCTCTATTTGGCATATTAAGTAAATCATCACACCAATTAGGAAAATATATAATCTTATCATCATAATTTGCCTTACGATTAACTAGTTCTCTGAAATTTTCAGAACTAATTAGAATATTACGAGATCTCCGATATACCCACTGAACAAATTTATCGACTATGGATATAATTTTTTCATTCTTAAAACCTCCACCAGAACGCATAGCATCTGGCCATATATCCAAAACCCATGTATATACTGGAACACGCTTTATTTTTCCGAGAAGAATAGCTGGTAAAGCTTGTGTTATAGGTGAAGTTTGATGTACGATAATAGCCTTGTATTTTTTTCTTAAGACAGAAAACCACAATACCCAAAAAAGACTAAAAAAAGCATAAGTACAATAATTAAGAGCTAATTTTAGACCAGAGTGTTTAAGACCTCTTGGTGTTTGGAATACTCTATATACATTAACTCCATTTATTTTTTCTCTGCGTTTTTTTAATATTCCGTAACCTTGGAAATACTTTCCAATAGGATAATTAGGTATTGAGGTTAATACATCAACATCATACCCTTTACGAACAAATTCAAAAGCAATATCATTACTTCTAAATATTTCTGGATAGAAATATTGTGTAACCAATAATATTTTCATAATTCCATGCTTACTGTTTTTCCATCAATTTGCTTTATTGCACGACCATTCCAAAGCAAATACTCTGGAGTAGTTTCATATTGCGGAAAAGTTATACTACCAAATTGAAAATATGTTTTTGGTAGCACATCTTTCTTATAAGAAGCTATTTCTTCCCATTTATCACCACCAACAGAATACCACAAATGTGCACTTTGATCAACATTTACATCGGAGGGCTCTACCGTAGTTGAAATCATCATATGTTCACCAACTTGAACAGCATATATACCAGATCCCTGTATTGCTTGTATATTTGAGCACTCTCCAGAATTTCTATCAATCACTCTAATATAGTTTTGTTCATACTGAGAATCTGTCGCAAATATAATTTTATCTTTAGTAAATAATGGGACACAAATACGATATTGCTGACTTTTTTCATAAGCCCTGACAAAAGTTTTAAAATTATCTTCTGTATACCCAAATACGCAAGCATCATCATCATCTCCAGTTGCCACCCATAATTTATTAGCAAATGGGTCTTGAAAAATTCCATGAATATGATTCACTTCACCATTTTTAAAAGTAAAAACTACATTCCATGTGTCTCCATTGTCCTTTGTTTGAAAAATTCTCATTTCATTCTTATTAGGATTGAAACAATATTCTCCATAATATATTATGCCATTGCTAGATTGACACAAATTAAGAGGACGTGTTCCTTTTTCTATAGTACAACACTTTTCAAATGTATGTGTTTTAGGATTAAGTTTAAAGATTGCTTTACGTCCAATACACATCCACACATCATTCTTAAAGTGGTATAATGCTCGTATTTCCGCTCTAAATAATCTACGAGTTAAACTAAATAAAGACAATAATCCTATTATTCTACCATTTACTTTTGCAAAATATTGTTTTGTATTTTTTGCAGGATAATATTTATATAATTTATAGCCTTTTGATACTATCCAATAATCTGAAGCGACAAATAGTGTAACAAAATTATGTATTCTATTTATTTTCATCTCTCAATTATTCTTTTCTCCAAACCATCTTATTCACTACTCCAGTGTAGCTCTGTATCAACTTCACTACTTTGGTTGATACGTTTTCATCTACATAGTTAGGTACAGGAATACCGTTATCGCCTTCTTTTACCATTTCTACTGCTGTATCTACTGCTTGCAATAAATCGTGTTCGTTTATACCTGCTAATATAAAACAACCTTTGTCTAAAGCCTCTGGGCGTTCTGTTGATGTACGAATACATACAGCAGGGAACGAATGTCCAACACTTGTAAAGAAAGAACTTTCTTCTGGCAATGTTCCTGAATCAGATACCACTGCAAAAGCATTCATTTGAAGACAATTGTAATCATGGAATCCCAAAGGTTCGTGTTGTATTACTCGTGGGTCTAATTTGAACCCACTTGCAACTAATCTATTTCTACTTCTTGGGTGGCAACTATACAATATTGGCATATCATACTTCTCTGCCATTGCATTTATCGCGTTAAACAAAGAATTAAAGTTCTTTTCAGTATCAATATTCTCTTCTCTATGTGCAGAAAGCAGTATATATTTACCCTTTTCTAACTTTAGCTGTTTGCCATTGGCTGTTAGCTTTTGCTCTGCCAGTTTAGCATTGAGGACTTCAAATACATTACTATTCTTTATCTCCTCAAAATTGTTATGCAATACTTCTGCCATAGGAGAGCCACTAACGTATGTACGTTGTGGCGCCACACTACTTGCATTCAAATATCTTCTTGCATGCTCCGAATAACAAATATTAACATCTGAAATAATATCAACTATTCTTCTATTAGTTTCTTCCGGAAGACATTCATCAAAGCAACGATTTCCTGCTTCCATGTGAAAAATTGGAATATGAAGACGCTTAGCTCCTATAACAGATAAACAACTATTAGTATCTCCTAAAACCAAAACAGCATCTGGCTTTATCTGCACCATTAGTTTATAACTCTTATCTATGATATTACCCATTGTTGCTCCAAGATCATTTCCTACTGCATCAAGATACACCTCTGGATCTGCAAGTTTCAAATCCTTAAAAAACACACCATTAAGGTTATAATCATAGTTTTGACCTGTATGAGCCAAAACGCAATCAAAATATTTTCTACATTTATTTATCACCGCTGCCAAACGAATAATCTCAGGACGAGTCCCAACAATTATCAACAGCTTTAACTTTCCATTATCCTTAAACATAATATATTTTATTTTTAAATTCTCGCCAAGTCGCTAAATTCGCAAAAATTCATACTTTGCTATTCATTAAAATTATTTACTATTCTTGTTATACCATCTTTTAGAAGATTAGTGTTAAAATTTATCAAAAGTCCAAGTTGTAAATTCGTTAATCTCAAATAGGTCAATAATTGCTTTTTATGAATAGGCAAAATTGTTTCTACTGACTTTAATTCAATAATAATAGTATCATTAACTATTATATCTAATCTTAAATCACTACCAACATTGACACCTTTATAATTAATTTCGATATAGACTTCCGACTTTACCTTAAATCCTCTTAATTTCAATTCTTGAACAAGTGCCTTTTGATAAACTGATTCAAGTAATCCAGGGCCTAATGTTCTATGAACCTCGTATGCACAACCTATTATCTCGTATGAAATATCTTTCATTTGCGTACTTGGCGTCTTTGCGAGAGATTAAACAAGTTCAAAGAACGTATCAGGCTTATTTGCATCAAACTCTTCATTCGCCCACATAACTGTTACAAGATTTTCTGTTTGAGAAAGATTTATAATATTATGTGTATAACCAGGCAACATATGCACAGCTTCTATCTTATCTCCACTTACTTCAAACTCTATTACCTCATCACTTCCTATTTTTCTCTCTTGTATCAATCCATGTCCTGCAACCACAATAAAGAATTCCCATTTACTATTGTGCCAATGTTGTCCTTTGGTAATTCCTGGTTTTGAGATATTGATAGAGACTTGCCCTACATTTTTTGACTTCAACAATTCCGTAAAACTTCCTCTATCATCAATATTCATTTTCAAAGGAAATGCTACTTTTTCCTTTGGAAAATAAGACAAAAACGTAGAATAAAGTTTCTTAATGAAAGAATTATTAGGTATTTCCGGAACAATAAGACTTTGAGGTTGTTCTTTGAATTTATACAACATTTCAACTATCTCACCCAAAGCAACGCTGTGAACAATAGGCACCTCACAAAATTGTTCCTTCCTATGCTCTTCACCTTTCAATGCTGCTATCATTTCATCTACCAAATCATCTATATAAACCAAATTCAACACAACCTTTGGGTCATTAACTTGAATAGGTAAATCATTTGCTATATTATTACAAAACGTTGCAACAGCACTATTGTAATTTGTACGACACCATTTACCAAATAAGTTAGGGAAACGATACACCAAAACCTTTGCATCCGTTTCCTCTGCGTAAGAAAACATCAACTGCTCACCTGCACGTTTGCTTTCTCCGTAAGGATTATCCAAAGCAGCCTGCGTTGAAGATGAAATCATAACAGGACATTTATTTCCATGCTTTTTCAATGTATCAAGCAAAGTCGATGCAAAACCGAAATTACCTTGCATAAACTCTTCTTGATTTTGCGGACGATTAACCCCTGCAAGATTAAATACAAAATCACAATCTTTGCAAAAAGCATCAAGCTTTTCAATAGTGCTATCTATATCATATTCATAAACAGCATCTATCTTCAATTCACCATAACAACGAGCCTTGCCGTCTTTTATATTATTAAGTTGTGCAACAAGATTCTTACCAACAAATCCTTTCGCACCCGTAACCAATATTTTCATAGTTTGATTTTTTACTTTAACTATTTGCCGTTAGCTATTTGCTAATAGCCAAATGCCAATAGCCAATGTTTTTACTTACTCCGAACGAATTTCCTTTGCTTGTGTTTTTTCTATCAATCCTAAATCTTCACGGATAAATCTTAACTTCAAAAGCAATTCTTTCATTCCCTCTACATCAAGACGTCTTGTATTGTGAGAATGATAATCTTCTATCTTTGATACTTCTTCGCTACCATCAGTAAAGAATTTATCATAGTTCAAATCACGAGTATCACAAGGAATACGATAATAATCTCCCATATCTATCGCCTTTGCCATTTCCTCACGAGTAACCAAAGTTTCATAAAGTTTTTCTCCGTGGCGAGTACCAATAACCTTTACTTCAATTTCTCCATACTTAGGATTAACCTTAGCGTATGTTTGTTTCAATGCCTCAGCCAAAACGTCTAATGTTGCTGCAGGAGCTTTTTGAACAAACAAATCTCCATTTTCTCCATGAGTAAACGCATAAATCACCAAATCCACTGCATCGTCCAAAGTCATCATAAAACGAGTCATATTAGGATCGGTTATAGTGATAGGCTTACCTTCTTCCATTTGTTGCACCCACAAAGGAATCACACTACCACGCGATGCCATAACATTACCATAACGAGTACAACAAATTGTAGTCTTTGCACCTTGTCCCAACTCTCTTCCCTTTGCAATCGCCACTTTTTCCATCAAAGCCTTACTTATACCCATTGCATTGATAGGGTAAGCAGCTTTGTCGGTAGAAAGCACAACCACATTCTTCACTCCATGCTCAATTGCAGAAAGCAATACATTGTTTGTTCCTACCACATTTGTCATTGTTGCTTCCATAGGGAAAAACTCACAAGAAGGCACTTGTTTCAATGCAGCCGCCGCAAACACATAATCCACCCCACGCATTGCCACATCCACTGATTGTTTATCCCTTACATTTCCAATATAAAACTTAACCTTTGGATTTTGCAAACGATGACGCATATCATCTTGCTTTTTCTCATCACGCGAGAAAATTCTAATCTCTTTAATATCGCTATCTAAAAAGCGACGCAAAACAGCGTTTCCAAAACTACCTGTTCCCCCTGTTATCAACAGAACTTTATCCTTAAATATTGACATATTATTATCTGGTATTTTTTTAATCAAATATCTACTTTAATAAATTTCGTGTAAATACGTGTGATACGTGGAAAATTATAATTTATATCCCTCAGGATTGTTTTTTTGCCAATTCCAAGAGTCGCGGCACATATTTTCTAAATCGTTTTCGGCTTTCCAACCTAATTCTTTTTCAATCTTTTGAGGATTGCAATAACATTCTGCTATATCTCCTGGACGGCGTTCTTTTATTTCGTAAGCGACTTTCAAATCGTTGGCTTTTTCAAAGGCTTTTACAACTTCCAAAACGGAATATCCTCTGCCTGTTCCAACGTTATATATCTCTAATCCGCAGTTCTTATTGATTGCTTTTAAGGCTCTTACGTGTGCTTTCGCTAAATCTACAACGTGAATGTAATCTCTTACGCCTGTGCCGTCTGCTGTGTTGTAATCGTTGCCGAATACGTTGAGCTTTTCTCGTTTTCCTATGGCTACCTGCGTGATGTATGGCATAAGATTATTCGGAATGCCGTTCGGATTCTCGCCTATTCTGCCGCTTTTGTGTGCTCCGATAGGGTTGAAATATCTAAGCAAGACTACATTCCACTCTTTATCTGCTTTTTGTATATCTGTAAGTACCTGCTCTAACATACTTTTGGTCCAGCCATACGGATTTGTGCAAACGCCTTTCGGACAATTTTCTGTAATCGGCATTTCGGCAGGTTCTCCGTAAATTGTGGCTGATGAGGAGAATATTATGTTTTTACAGTTGTGTTTTTCAAGCATTTGCATCAAGACAAGTGTGCCATTGATGTTGTTTTCGTAATAAAGCCAAGGTTTTTCAACGCTTTCGCCAACTGCTTTCAGACCTGCAAAATGTATGCATGCATCAAATTTATGTGCAGTCATCACCTTTTCAAGCCCTTCCTTGTCGCGAATATCTACTTGATAGAATGGTATTTCCTTTACTTTGCAAAGTTCTGCCACTCTTTTGAGCGATTCGTTCGATGAGTTGCTCAAATTATCAACTACCACAGCAGTATGCCCTGCCTGATAAAGTTCCACCAATGTATGCGAACCAATATATCCTGCTCCGCCTGTTACTAAGATTTGCATGATTGGTTAAATAACAATCCTTAACATTACATTTATCTCAAGATATATTTATCATCCTTTAATGTTTTACTTATCAAATACTTAACATACACTCGTTCTATAATATATGGCAATGACCAAAAACACTTAGCTATAAACTCCTTAAATTTATTAGTTTTGTTTCCAAATAATTTACTATATAAATAATAGATAGAATATATCCTTATTATTCCTCGAGGAATTGAACTATCATTTTTATATTTTAAATAAGAAGAGGCCTTTAAATTAAATCTTGACACCGCTCTCGTATTACTATTTGTTCCTCGCATTCTGATTTTTGCCAGTGGTTCTTTTACCAAAGCAATAGGATAATATTTACTTAATTCTCTAAAATATGCGGTATCTTGTCCCTTTCTCATATTTTCAGGATATATAATTTCAGGATGTTCTTCAAAAGTCTTTCTATCAACAACAACACAAGGTGTTGCAATCTTTATAGAAACAAATGTTTGGATATATATATCATCATAATCTTTTGAATTATCTATACTTTTTAAACTTCCATTGCTTGGAGTCCAATAATAAAAACCAGTATGAGACCATTTAGCACCAGTTGTTTTCATAAGACTTATTTGCTTTTCCGTTTTTTCAGGCAACCAAATATCATCTGAATCCAAGAAAGCAAAATAATCCCCCGTAGCTATTTTCATTGCATAATTTCTTGCTGCTGCCGGACCTTGATTTTTTTGTTTATGATATATTACTTTATCACCATACTTTTCAAGAAACCTTGTTACATCTTCCGGAGAACCATCATTAACAACAATAATTTCTAAATCCTTATATGTTTGATCCAAAACACTTTGTACAGCTTCACATAACCAATCCACTCCATTGTAGAAAGGAATTATAACACTTACTTTACTCATCTGTTCTATATTTTATAATTCTCGCAGGATTTCCTGCTACAATTGCATTATCGGGAACATCTTTTGTTACTACGCTACCTGTACCAATAACAGAATTACTTCCTATATAAGAAACACTCGATAATACATTAACTCTGCTTCCAATAAACGCATAGCGTCCTATTTTTAATGGTTTTCCAACGGGAATAGCCTTATAATCATAACCATGATCATGAGTAGAAATCAAACAGCCATGAGCAATATGTGCATCTTCTAACATTTCTATTCCACCTGTAAAATCAATTGAACAATTCATTCCAATAGAAGCACCATCATTTATTTTGATATAACCTTCATTAGGTAATTCGGAATTAAGACATGTTCCTTTCCCAATGATAACTTTATTTCCACACTCAATTTTAGAAGGATACCTCCATGATACTCCTCTGCAAATTAAAACTCCTCGTCCGCATTTATTGATAGAATATCTAAATAAGAACGTAGTCCATTTATTTAAAAATTTATCAATAGCTATTTTAAAACATAACACAAAACATGAAAACAAACCACTCAATTTTCCATTCCACAATTTTTTCATATTCTTATTTTCTAATTATTTCATTTAACATTCCTGCATGAGAAAGGCGATTAACATCTACTATTTTAGACACCGTATCAAATCCATTTTTTGCATACCTTATCATTTCTTCATAGTTATTCATTGCATATTCCAATCCTTCAACAATACTCTCTTCTGATTTAGGTTCTATTTCTATGCAATTATACTTATCTTTCATTAGTGCCGGTATCCCTCCTACAAATGTAGTAATAATAGGCGTACCAAAAATCATAGCTTCATATAAAGTTCTTGGGAACCCCTCATGATAGGTGGGCAATATATACATATCAGCATTTAAGAAATAATTTCTTTTCTTTTGCTCATCGGTACAAATTCCTTCCAAAGCTACTTTTTGTTTCAAATCTAACTTTTTTACCAATTCTTTTGTTTGTTCAAAATACTCTCCATTACCGACAAACACTAAACGAATAGAATAAGATTCGGAAACTTTTTTGAATGCTCTTAATAATTCCTCCACTCCCTTTTCTTTTGCTACACGTGCAAAATACAATAATGTAAACTCTTTCTTATTATTTGAATAAACTCTATCATACACAATATCTTCACTACTAAGAGGAATCATAGGACGAATACTTTTTGCTTTTTCTTCTCCTACAATCTTATCTATCTCTTTATTAAATGCCTCAGAAACGGTAAGAATCGCTTTTGCATTTTTATATATAACAGCACTTAATTTATCGTATGCCACACCATACATACCTCTTATATACAAGCCGTATGGTTTGCCGAAAAGTTTACAAAAGAAAGTTGCATATTTGAATGAAGACGGATAATAGAAATAAACAAAATCGTATTTCAAAATAACAAACAACAATCTAAAATAAGCAAAAAAATATTTCAACAACTTATTTCTATACGATTTCATTAAAATGACATCTATACCAGCTTTTTTAAGATTAAAAGATGACAACTCGCTCTTTTTATCTGCTCTAAATTGCAAATAAGAAACTTCATTACCTATTTGCTGTAATTCACTCACAAAATCACCATTAAAAGCATTGATATAAAATCCATTATCATCAACAGAAATAGCAGAATTATCAATAACAAGTATCTTCATTATAAAAATATAAACTAGAGCGACCGCAGTCGCCCTAGTGGTTTAATAATTAATTTTCTTTTACAAATGTTTCGAATTTAAATTCGCTTTGGCAAATTTGATTTGTTCGTAACTCTTTTTCATATCCGCTGTCGGACGATAGTTCACGCTTTTTTTAGTGATGATTTCAGCTTTCAATTCGTCTGCCGTATCAACACCTTTCGCACTGATTGTCGGAGAAAAAATCCCCAAACCTTCTATCTCAACAACGTAAGAATCCGTAACATAATAACGAATCCCTTTACTCAAAGCAGTTAAAAAACCATAAACCTCTCCAATATCGAGAGTCGTTCTTTCTTGCAACAAAGCAGCAATCTTTTTGGTATTAACCGTTGCACCTCTGACAATTTTCGGATAAAACTTCTTTTGACCATCAATCGGTGATTCTTTCTGTGCTATTGTGTATTGTATCATAACTATTCATGTTTTAAATTAAACCTTGACGTTTCTTTCACAGGAGCGTTATCCATTTCCTTTCTGAACTTTGCAGCAGGGCGGAAATTCACCACAACTTGTTGAATATTATCCGCACTCACCTTCTCCAAATCATACTCCCCCTTCGTCTTAAAATTAGGAGAAAACACACCAAGTTCTTCAAGATTCACCCCACGTCCCATTTCAATATTTTCACTTATCACCTCCGTAAGCGAACGCATCAAAATTTTCACATCCTGCTCAGAAATCGTACTATTTTTCATTATGAACTCGCACAACATCTCAGTATCAACCTTACCTTCCGTTGCCATTGCAAGCAAAAACTTCTCTCCCGGATTCTCACCAAAGAGAATATTCTTTTTAACCTTCTTATATGTATACGCCATAATTGTTTTGTTTTTTTGAGACAACAGACTACAATCAACAATCAACAGACTGCAATCAACGGTCCGTTGTCTATTTTTTACCTAAATATTCTGACAATTTATATATCTGACTAGAAACCGACAACAAACAAGAATGAAGATACTCACGTTCCTTTTCCGTACAATAACGTCTATCCTGACAAAGATAAAGCATACTTCTAACCTCGGAACAACTTGCTTTCGCTATGTTCAAATAACGAACAAACATCTTATCGCTTCCGGACTCAAACCCCTCTGCGACATTATTCATAATAGAAACCGCTACACGTTGAATTTGATCCCTAAAACCATAATCATTACAATTCTGCATCAAATCATATATCCGATTGACAAATATTCTAGAATCTTGCCAAACTTTTAGATTTTCCAAACTTCTATTCGACATATCTCAAATTTTGTTGTCCGTTGTCTATCTCTTAATCAAATACTTCATATTTTTCAAAGCGGCTTTAATAGCCTTGGAAGGTTTGTAAATTAGGCGAGTTTTCTTAATTGTGTTAAGGTTTACATCATCTATATTATCGACAGCTTTGGCATTGAGAGACGGTTCGATACACCCGAGCCTGCCAAGCTCTATGCCACGTCCAAGTTGAAGGTTCTCAATAGCCACGTCCTGCAAAACGCTCAAAACGAATTCCACTTCATACGCATTCAAGGTAGTACGCTCCGAAATCAGCTGACACATTTTCTCAAAATCCAACCTTTGCCTACGAGCGAGCGTAAGATAGTATTTTATTTCTTTATCACCATGAGAATACAGATTCTTTTTACAAATATCAAGTTCTATCATACGCCATATTATTTATTAAATTTGAAATCCTCGGTGCTTACCACCCAAAAGATGACCTCTTTTACCTCAAAAGATGACCTCTTTTATACTAAAAGACGACCTCTTTTTCACTCTCCCCACCGAGGTTTTTATTTTTAGTAGCCGTTAGGATTGTTTTTAGCGACTCATATCAAATGTATAATTATGAGAGATACGAATGTACTTAAAGCCAAATTTTTCTACCTTAGGACTATTCAACTCCACTCCATTCTCCCCTGTTTCTTTTGCAATCACTTCTGTCGCTCTATTGAAAGCTTTTATCGTATTATTATCGCCACTATACAATTTGTATGAACACAAACAAATTTTAGATGCACATTCTTCTAAACAGTCTTTTATTTTCTGTACTTGATAAAACTTAGATATAGAATCAGATAATTGTTTCTCTACTTTTTCAAATTTACTTATTCCTGTTTTTTTATCAATTTGATTCAGATTTTCAATACCACTTATTGAACTTGTGTGCTCATTAAAAACAATTATTGAGTAATCTTTACAATAGAGCACGAAATCACAAACACTAACACCCGAAAATGATTGATAATTATTATATTGTGTCATCAATTTGTTGTACGACAAAACTTCTATATTGTGTCCTTCTTTATTTTCAAATGAACCGGTACCTTTCTGATGTTCTACTACAAATTCTTCTCCATCTATCAAATCAAACTTAATTGTATTCACAACTCTACAATCAATAGGTTTTATTCTTTGAGGAAGAATATTATGTGTTCTAAGAAATTCTCCATCAAATATTTCTTTCAATTTACTCATAGCTGCTCGTAAGAATTGTAAATATCATTGATGTCTTCCGATAAAAGCTCTGTGTCTATAAAATGTACTCCTTCGTTCTTTACTTTCAAATCCCTTATTGTCCCATTTTGCAAAGCGTACACATTCAGTTCATCAAAGTCTATTGATGCTCCATCAATCTTTTCTTTACTATCAAACGCTTTTAATAACAGATTTAGTTGATTTATGATATAAGGGCTATGTGTTGTAATGGTAACTTTATGTTTTGTATGTCTCGCACAGGAGGATTTTATTATAAAATTTAGCAAATCTCTTTGAGTGGTTGGATAAAGGTTTGATTCCGGTTCTTCTATTACAAAACTTGTTCGTTTAGTGTTTAATAATCTTTCCATTCTGTTATTTACAGCCTTCTTATTCTTTTCGGTTTCGTTTTTTTTCAACTCATCGATTAAAAAATTCTTGATTTCAACTCTATCCTTTTCCTGCCAAGCTGTTAACAGTTTATTTTCAATATTAGTACGGTAAAAAACAGTAGTATAAAATTCTACGGCTGTTGCAATTGGGACAACACTCTGCAAACCGCTTGAAGCATCTGTCAATTGAATATCATAATCTCCTTCATCTGATTTTATTCTACTTATGCTTTTCCCATTTCTTTGCTCTTGATAATACTCTAATCCTAATTTTAATATTTCAAAACGACTATCTCTCTGATAAAAATCCCTGGCATTTAACCAATCAAAAGCGAAACTATCTATATTATTATCTCCATTAAAATTGTTAGCAAAGATCAATACATTTCTTTCAGCCGGGATATAGAGGATTTTTGTTCTTTCGTAGCTTTTAATTCTATTTCCCAACTGTATTCTACATGATTTATTTTCAAAAACAATTTTTACATAATCCGACTCATAAGATAAAAAAGCAGATTGATTATCAAAATACCCATGCATATTATGAAAATTCTCCAACTGCGAAATAAATATACTTTCATAATACTGCATATCATTATGCTTATTAGGGTGGACAGCTATCTCTTTCTCCATCCAAAGACAATTACTGATAATCTTTGCAATGGTACTTTTTCCACTACTTTGAGGTCCGATAAAGAAATTATATCTCTTTAATTCTAACCAAACTTCTTTTATTGGACCAATATTTCTTATATTTAATGTTGCCATATATTTTTTATATTTAGTAGCCGTTATGCTTTCAAAATCATATAAGCAATTACCCCAAAGGCATAAATACTAATTAACGCCCACTTATTTTTGTTTACGACATTTCTCAGCGTTTTATCCTTTATAAGACAATATGCAAGATAGATAATCGGATAAACTAACAATACTCTTCTAACTAATTTTTAGTAAAGAGAAGATAAAACTTTGCAACAATTATCTATGAGTTTTTCTATGATAATCTTCATAATTTATATTTATCTTATCTAATTTTAGATGCAAGAAATTTTGAAACATAAAAAATTAAATACAAAACAATAATATTTGCTAAAAGAGTGCTTACTATTGTAATATTACCTGTATGAGCCCATGCTATCGAGCAAGCCCCATATGAAAATAGGAATGAAAATCCAATATCTTGAGTCTTTAAATATAACTTATCTAAATATAAAATTATTCTAAATATTAAAAATGAGAATAACCAAGCAAATATAAATCCAAAATATGCATATCCTTGTGCAATTGTGGGAATAATATGAGTTTTAAAATACCCTAAATTATTATAAAAAGCGGTTGTTCTATTATCTAAATCTTTATAGTCGTTTAAAATAGGCAGACTTAAGATGGTTTCATTCAAAATTGTCATACCATCAATTTTCTCTGATAATTGCTCTCTATGCTTTACCCCTATATAAACCTCTCTAAAACCTCCAAAATAGTCATTTAAATATGAATATGTACCACCTTCGTGCAATTCTATTTGTGCAACATCTGTTGTTTTAAAAAACTTCAAAACACTTAAATAGCCCATAGATAATATTCCAACGACAGCAAAAATTAGAATAATTTTTTTTGAATATTGTTGTACATATTTATGGAATAAAAATAGTAATGCTAATAAAGGTCGCAACATACTATTCCTACTTTGATCTGTATAAAAGCAACAAATCAAAAGTGTCAGACCTATAAGAATATATAATTTTGTTGTATTAAACCGTTTTTGCATTTTATTATAAAAGAAAGCAAAAATAGTTGGTATCAATAATAAATGCGTATATTGAAGTAATCTTGGCAAGCCAGCAGTTGCTCCGTCAAGATCTGTAACTGTTAAAGAACCTGTTTGTTCTAATATAAAATGATAACGACTGAGTGGTATAGGGTCTAATATACTACCAAATGCAGAAATAGCAACAAAAATAATCGGTAGCAAATAATTATATCTTATATGTTTAATTTCTAACTTATTGATGCTATATTTAAAACAATATTTCCTAATAGTAAATAAAATAACTATCATCTCTACTATCATAAGAATATATGTTTTCAAAACATCACTACTAAATTCTTCGAAATACAATTTAAATGAAGATTGTGTAAAAAAAGGAATAGCAATAACATATCTTATAAGCATTATTCCCAATGCGACAGACAATCCTGGAGTTAACACTAAATTTTTAGGTAAAATCCAATATAATAATATTGCAAAAATCAACGGAAAAAATATTGCAAATACAATATTTCCAATTGATAAAAGTAATGAGATGACAAAACAAATTAAAGATATAAAGATTATAATATTTCGTACTTTTGAATAATTCATATTATTTTTCCTTATTTAATTAGACTTTTATTTATACAATTGCGAATTGCTCTCATATATAAATCTGCATTAACGTATAAAAACAATATATTATACAATCTCTTTATATATCCATCGTTTTTATTTACAACCAATAAGATTAAAAATCCAACGCCATAAGCTGCTAATTGTATAATTGCGCACTTAAAGCCTACAAATGCAATTGTAAATAATGATAAAATTACTAAAAAAAAGTAAAACATAATTTATTTAAACAAAGATTTAACTATTCCTTTTAATTCAGTGTAAATAGGATTCTTTAGAATTATTGAAAGTAATAAATAAATAAACACCATAATTATTAATTGTATTACTAACAATACAAATCTATTATCAATAGATGTAATTTCTGAGAATAAATATACAACTACACTAGCTACGGATGCTGCAAATAAAGTTTTATACAAGTCTCTTAAAATTTCCAATAGATGATATCCTATCAATCTTCCCCCTTTATAAACATAAATAAAAAAGGAAATTAAAGTTACAACAACTATTGTATACATTAAACTCATTATACTTATTCTAATAAAAACAACAATAGCTACAAGTCTTATAAGTTGCCTAATCAAAGATAACTTAAGCAATAATTTAGTCTTATTATTGACTAAAAATATATTTATAAATACAGAATAAAATGAAACTAAAAAACCAGTAAAGCACCACAAACGTAAGTAAGGTGTACTTTCTAACCATTGTGCCCCAAACAAACAATACAACAGATTATCTGATACAGATATTGTAAAAAATAAGACTGGAGCTATTACAAAGATTGTAGTTTGTAATACTCGTCTATATCCACTCTTCAACTTTTCAGGAGTATCTGACATCTTTGCTAATATTGGATATGTTACTCGTTGTATTACAGATGATGATGTTTGAATTATATAACCATCAAGTTTTCTTGCTTGCGAAAAATACCCTAAATCGCTTTTTGTGTACACCTTCCCAATTAGCAGAGATTCAAAATTACTAACAAACTTATCAACCAACCCTTGAATCAACAAATTACTTCCAAATTTAAAATATCTTTTTATAGATTGAAATGAAAATTTCAACACTGGTCTCCATTTACTTCTTACCCAATAAAAAACAGTTCTCAAAAAACTATAAATAACGTGATTAAAAGCTAATGCCCAAACCCCATAACCTTTAAAAGCTAAAAAAATTGATATTGTTGCAGAAATTATAATTGCACAAATAGAAGATATTGCTGGTGTTTTAAAATCTAATGTTCTTGAAAAATTAGCATTTTGTACTATTGAAAAAGAATTAAATATAAATGTTAAAAACACAAATCTAGATAGCCATAACAAATTAGGTTCATTATAATAAGTAGCTATATATGGAGAAAGAATAAATAGTATTAAATATAATGCTAATGCTATAAACAAATTTAAATAAAATACAGAAGACAAATCTTCTTCTGAGGCATTATTATCTCTGATTATCGCCTGACTAAATCCACTATCTATAAAACACTCTGCTAAAACTATAAAAACAAGTAAAATTTCCAATACCCCATAATCAGCTGGAGACAATACACGAGCTAAAATCATTGTTACAATGAAATTTAGCAAACCAGCCCCAACAGTCCCTATAGAAGACCAAAGAACACCTTTTACGGCTTTTTCTTTTAAGCTCATTTTCTTTGTTTTATAACTTTACATGGATTTCCCACAGCCACGCTATAAGATGGAATATTTTTAACGACAACACTTCCTGCTCCAATAACAGAACCTTTGCCTATTGTAACTCCATCTAATACTACACAATTTGCACCAATCCATACATCATCTTCTATGTTTATTCCTTTAGTAGAAACGCCCTGAAATTTAATACATTTATCAGGATTGCTAAATATATGATTTGCTCCTACTATAGTACAATTTGGAGCAATAGCACAATTTTGTCCTATCACAAAATTACCCCTACAAACAGTATTTCTATTAATAGATGTCCCCTTCCCTATATATGATTTTGTTTTAGTTCTATTACGTATTTCAACATTATCGTCTAATGTGATATTACTACCAAAAGACACATTACCTACTATTCGAACATTTCGTCCAAAATATATTTTTTTTGTAAAAGATTTAAAATATACTAAATTTAAAATTACCGAACGTATAATTCTATATATTTTCATTTTCTCTCGGTTTTATTTCTTTTATTACTCTCGCAGGATTTCCTGCAACAACTGTCCATGCAGGCACATCCTTTGTAACTAAAGAATAAGCTCCCACTACTGCCCCTTCTCCTATTGTAACACCTGGCATTATCATACTTCCCATACCTATGTGCACTCCTTTTTTTATTGTTATAGGTAATCTAAGATAAGGAAGATCCACTGTTTTTTCCCCTCTGTAATAAACAGACATATCTCTCCTATGACAAAGTAATAAACACCTACTCGTTATCCATACATCATCTTCAATAGTTATTAGATGCGCATTATGAACATCAAAATATACATCCCAACCGATATTTACATTTTTACCCAATTTGCACCCACATCGTTTCCAATAATATGCTCTACAATTAAATCCTAATAATCTTCTTGAAAGCATCGGCCAAATCACTTGAAATCGTGCTAATTTTTGCAAGTACATTCTATATATAAGCACTAACCATTGGAATGATAATAGATTTTTAATTTTTCTTAATATTGAACTCATAAACATAATTTTAAGGATACAACGATAACATTATTTGAAATGTAGCATAATCATTAGGCACACCTATTCGCGGTATAACAGATATATCATTTTTATAATCTACCTTTTCCTGTTTTTTAGTAGAAAAACCCATAGAATATGTTTTTGCAACAATATCTTTTGATTCTACAGTAAAATCTCCATTAGGATAAGCGAAGTATTTACAATCTTTAGAAATTTTTTCTTGTATATTTTTTTTACTTTCTATTATTTGCAAACTAACATCGCTTATATTTTGATTGGAATGGCAACAAATATGCCACATACAATGAGATCCTATCGTTGCACCTTTCTCGGATAAAAGTTTGACTTCCTCCCAATTCATCGGACGAACTGCTTTATACTTTTCTTGCAATATTCTCCAATCTTCTTTTGAAATATTACTTATTAATTCATTTACAATTACCTTCACCTCATTTAATGATGATTTTTTTAGTAAATCAGATATTGTTTGACAAGCAATTTCTCTTTGATGAAAATCTTTAAAGGAAAATTGTATTTTTTTTGATGGTATTGACAATTCTTGAACAGAAATATCTTTTGTAATAATTCTGTTTATAGATGTAGGAAAATATATTCCACTTTCTACATGTTCAGTAGATACAAAAACTGTATATGGGAGATTCTTCTTGTGGAGAATTTCTGCAACTACATATAAATTATTAGCGTAACCATCATCAAAAGTTAAAACAACCTCTCTACCTGAAAAAGTTTTATTCTTATACCTCTGTTCAAACTCTTCTATAGAAATTATCTCATAATATTTCTCTAAATAATCTATTTGTTTTATAAAAACATTTACATCTAAAATTTCTGCTTCTATAGAAGAATTTATCACATTATCCACACCATGCCAAAACAAAACACGTGGAGTTTTATTAAACTTACGTAAAATATGACATCCGCCTATTTTTATAAAAATAGACTTTAATAAAGTTTTAACTTTGCTATTCATTCTTTATAATCTTCCGTCAACAATATCTCTTTTCAAGAATCCTTTTACGTCAAAGATAACGTGTTTTTCTTTTAAGAATGATGTTACATCTAATTCAACGAATTCTTTATGAGCAACAGCTGCTATAACTGAATCAAATTTTTCTTTTGGCAATTCGTTAATAATCTCAATGCCATATTCGTGTTTTGCTATTGCAGGATTTGCCCATGGATCATAGATTATTATATTAAGATTATACTCTTTTAATGCATTTACTATGTCAATAACCTTAGTATTACGAACATCAGGACAATTTTCTTTGAAAGTGAATCCTAATATCAATATATTTGAATTTAATACTTGAATTCCTTTCTTTAACATTAGCTTTATAGTTTGCTCTGCTACATATTCTCCCATTCCGTCATTCATTCTGCGTCCTGCAAGGATAATTTCAGGATTGTAACCATAACGTTGTGCACATTGTGCAAGATAATAAGGATCTACACCTATACAGTGTCCACCAACTAAACCTGGTTTGAATGGTAAGAAGTTCCATTTTGTAGATGCTGCTTCCAATACGTCATTAGTGTCAATACCCATTTTAGTAAATATCTTAGAAAGCTCATTTACAAAAGCAATGTTAATATCTCTTTGCGAATTTTCAATAACTTTTGCAGCTTCAGCCACTTTCATAGTAGGAGCAAGGTGTGTACCTGCTGTGATAACAGAAGAATAAACATCATCAACTATTTTACCAATCTCTGGTGTTGAACCTGAAGTTACTTTCTTTATTTTTTCTACTGTATGCAATTTATCTCCCGGATTTATTCTTTCTGGTGAATAACCTGCAAAGAAATCTTCGTTAAATTTCAATCCTGAAACTTTTTCTACAACAGGTAAACATTCATCTTCTGTTACTCCCGGATAAACAGTAGATTCATAAACTACTATATCTCCTTTGTTTATTACTTTTCCTACTGTTGTTGATGCTCCATAAAGTGGTGTTAGGTCAGGATTGTTGTTTTCATCAACAGGTGTTGGCACTGCTACAACGTAAAAATTGCAATCACGTATTTCTTCTATATCGGCTGTGCATTTAAAACCGTGATTGTTTATTGCATCTTGTAATAATTCGTCAGAAACTTCCAATGTTGCATCATGCCCTGCCATAAGAGCCTCGCAACGTTGTGCATTCATATCAAAACCAATGGTTTTATACTTTGTTGAAAATAATCTTGCTAAAGGTAATCCTACATAACCTAATCCTATAACACAAATTTTAATATCTTTCATATCTTTTTTATTTTTTATTGTTTACAAATTTTCTTTATACCATTCTATTGCTTCGTTTAATCCTCTTGCAAAATCATATTCTGGATCATAACCAAGCATTTGTTTTGCTTTACTTATATCTGCATTTGAGTGTTTAATGTCGCCTTTGCGGTCGGGTCCAAATATCGGTTCTATGTCTTTGCCAAGTGCTTTGGTCAATGAGTAATATATATCTATCAAATACTCTCTTCCTCCGTATGCAATATTAAATGCTTCACCCGCCACTTCCGATGATGCAAGACAAGCTTTAAGATTTGCTTCTATTACATTTTCAATATAGGTAAAATCTCTACTCTGCTTTCCATCTCCGTTGATTGTTGGCTGTTCGTTGTTCAAAAGTTGTTTTATAAACTTTGGTATTACAGCTGCGTATGCTCCGTGAGGGTCTTGTCTGCGACCAAAAACGTTAAAATAACGCATTCCGTATGTGTCAAGCCCATAGTGCTTTGTATATTGTTTTGCCCATTCTTCATCGCATCGTTTTGTTAATGCGTATGGCGAAAGAAGATTTCCTTCCCTTCCTTCTTTCTTTGGAAGATTTGGTTCATCACCATATACCGAAGAACTTGAAGCATAGACAAACTTCTTAACTCCATTTTGACGTGCTGCTTCCATCATATTCAACGTTCCTTGTATATTGTTTGCACAATAAAATAAAGGCATTTCTATACTACGAGGAACACTTCCCCATGCAGCTTGGTTTAGCACATAATCCACACCCCCGCAAGCCTTCATACAAGTGTCAAAATCCTTTATATCTCCTCTAATAAATTCGTAATTAGGATTATCCAAAAACATATCCACATTAGCCTGTTTACCTGTGGATAAATCATCTAGACAACGCACCTTATATCCAAGATTTAAAATAGCTTCACACAAATTAGAGCCAATAAAACCAGCCCCACCTGTTACTAAAAATAAAGAATCTTTTGGAAATTGTAAATGTTTATATGACATATTTATTATTTTTTATCTTCCTTTATACATCTCTTCGTAGTACTTTTCGTAGTCTCCACTTGTGATGCTATCCAGCCATTGTTGATTATCCAAGTACCAACGAACGGTTTTTATTTTCTATTTAACAATTCCTTTAATTTATCAATTAAATACTCAACTCCGTTTTTTAGAGTTTCTTCCGTAAATCTAATTCCCTTTTCTTTGAATAGTAAATCAATTAAAGCAAATCCAATATTTCTTAAAGCGGAATATTTTTGAGAATACGTACACGACTGCAATTTATCATAAGGAATTAATTCGAAACCATAATCAGAGCTTGTTAAAGTTTTGGAATACTCCGCTGTTATTTGTAAGTTACAATTAACAATTTCCTCCTCAACTCCATTATTCAAAACACAATCTATTCTTAATATATTTTCTTTTAGTTGTTTTTCCTTTTCTGTATCCGTATTTGAAACTTTAAGAAAATCTTTAATTAGATCGAAACACAACTTGATCTCTGCATCATATTTAGAATTATTATCTTTGAAGGCAATCATTGTACACTAATGTTTATTATAAGATTTGCTTTGATTCTATAAATTTCAAATTTGCCATTGCCTTATCTGTATGACAAGATAATTGATTAAACAAAACGTGTGTTTTTAGTTGAACTATTGCTGCTTCTGCTGTTAAAGCTCCTTTTTCGTACATCGAAATCGTTGCATAGCTTTATAAGTTTGAGATAGACTTTGTTAAAATCTAACATGAAGGTTGTAAAAGAAAAAACTATATATAGTTATATTTACTTTGTTTATTCTATATTGTCTACTTGTCTTTGTATATTTGTTATGTTCGAGAAAATTTCCAACTGGCGAAATTTCATGTACGTATATTCTTTTATATCATCAGTCGACACTACACTGCAATTAATGGGGTACGAATATACTCCTGTTGAATCCACTATCTGCTTTCGAAAAGTATCTGGATTAGAGTTGTTTTTTAATATCTCATATTCTGTTGTAATTATCACGTCTTCTCTTTCCTCTAACAAATAGGATTCTAGCACACCTATATCGCACAGCAATTTATCCAAGTTGTTATAGGCACGTTTCTTTTTTTCTGTTTGTCCTAATAATATTTCGTCTATTATAGTTTTTATATTCTTATCTTTCACATCTATTCCACATTCGCTTATCACTATATGCAAATCACTCATTTTCATCTGTTCCAACTCTTCTCGGGTATATTTACACAATTCTTTTGGTTTAAATAAAGGTTGATAATATACCTTATCAATCTTTTCGCCTATATAATTATCTGCTAATAAAACATAGTATTGAAAAGTGCTAAACAAGTCAACATAACAAAACATTTTCCCCCCTTCTGAGAAAAGTATAAGAGTATGCGAAGGATACTCTCTCTCTATTTCAACACGATGCTTTTCAAACATTTGACTATATATTTCCATTGGTATAAAAGGAAACACTGGAGTCTCTTGGAAATTTACATACCCTTTACCATTTTCTTTCACAATAATAGCAATATTCAAATGTTCTCTTTTTAGTCCACATCGTAAGGCAAATTCTATAGCTATTTTAATAATACCAGATCTAAAGTTTTCATTGAATTCTTTTTTATCTTTAGAGAAATTCAATGCATGCAGGCCATATAAGTTATTTTCAATTTTTATTTCTTTATTCACATACTTCTTTCTTAAATTTTCTGCAACTTTATCATGAGCTATTATCGTTACTTTTCCATTCTCATCTTCTACTTTGATAGGTTTCGCTGGATATATCCCATTTTTATCAATTTTTAGTAAAGTTCCTTTATCAACGAAATCGTTGATTATACTCCAACCATACATTTGAACTCCCCTATGCGATCTATCGAAGTCTATCATTTCTTCCAAATGATGAATAAAACCATCAAAAATTTCAACAAATGCTTTATCATCCTTAGAATACGCATTCCCACATTCCTTACATAGTATAAAATTACAAGTTAAATGTCCTCCCAATGCATTAGGTATTATATGTTCATAGTGCGCACAATGGCTTGTTCCCTCCATTATAACTCTTCCACAAATATAGCATATATTATCTTTATTCATATTTTAAATTTTATACACTTTAATAAGCGAATTTTATTACACACCCTTATAGCCCCCATTGAATACTAACATAAGAATATCAAAACTTTAATAGAGGTGTAATATTTAGATATTTAAAAAAAATTAAAGAGTTAATGTCTAATGCTGAGGTTAAAAGTAGTGTTGTTTTTATTTAATGATGAAAGATTAATATCGTATTTTAGTGTTTAAAGGTATATACTTTTTTTAAATTCTCTATTATTTCCTGTATCTAAACGGACTTACTTATACATTTCTTCATAGTACTTCTGATAGTCGCCGGAGGTTACGTTGTCCATCCATTCTTGATTATCTAAGTACCAGCGAACGGTTTTCTCAATTCCTTCTTCAAATTGCAGGCTCGGCTCCCAACCTAATTCCTGTTGTAGTTTTGTTGAGTCGATTGCATAGCGTGCATCGTGGCCTAAGCGGTCTGTAACGTAGGTTATCAGGTCTAATGAGTATCCTTCCGGATTACCAAGTATTTTATCAACGGTTTTTATCATCACTTTTATCAAGTCGATATTCTTCCATTCGTTGAAACCGCCAATATTATATGTTTCTGCTATTTTGCCGTTGTGGAAAATCATATCTATTGCTCTTGCGTGATCTTCTACATAAAGCCAATCGCGAACGTTCTCGCCTTTACCATATACCGGAAGCGGCTTGCGATGACGAATATTATTGATAAAAAGCGGTATCAGCTTTTCTGGAAATTGATATGGTCCGTAGTTGTTTGAGCAGTTTGTTACAATAGTCGGCATTCCGTAGGTGTCGTGATATGCTCTTACGAAATGGTCGCTGCTTGCTTTGGCTGCCGAGTATGGTGAGTGTGGGTTGTATTTTGTTGTTTCGTAAAAAAATTCATCGCCGTATGCTATTGAGCTGTGAGCACTTGCGGCTGTTTGGTGCGGTGCAGGTATTCCTTCGGGGTGATTCATCTCCAAGGCTCCATAAACCTCATCGGTTGATATATGGTAAAATAGGCATTGAGTTGTGAGTTGTGGGCTATGAGCTATTTTGTATGGAGTTGGTTGTGCTTCCCAATATAGTTTTGCTGCTTGAAGTAGTGATAATGTTCCCATTACGTTTGTTTTTGCAAAAGTAAATGGGTCTTTTATGCTTCTATCCACATGACTTTCTGCTGCAAGGTGAATTATTGCATCAACCTTTTCGTCTTGCATAAGTTGATACAACGCCTCAAAATCGCATATATCCATCTTTACAAATTTGTAATTTGGTTTATCTTCCACATCTTTAAGATTTGCCAAATTACCTGCGTATGTAAGTTTATCAAGATTTATGATATTATATTTTGGATATTTATTTACAAATAACCTTACCACATGCGAGCCAATAAACCCCGCTCCCCCTGTTATTACTATACTGCGTTTCATTCGTTATTGTAAGATTATTCGTTTATGAGTTTTAACAAATACTGCCCATACTGATTCTTAATCATTGGTTGAGCTAATTCTCTCATCTTTTCTTCACTTATCCAACCTTTTCTATACGCAATTCCTTCAAGGCATGCTATCTTTAAGCCTTGACGTTTTTCAATTACTTCCACGAAAGTTGAGGCTTCTGAGAGAGAATCGTGTGTTCCTGTATCAAGCCACGCAAACCCACGTCCAAGTGTTTGTACTTTTAGTTGTTTATCTTCTAAGAATCTTTGATTCACAGTCGTTATTTCAAGTTCTCCTCTTGCCGATGGCTTAATGCTTTTTGCTACTTCTACAACCTTATTAGGGTAGAAATACAATCCTGGAACTGCATAATTGGATTTTGGATTTGTTGGTTTTTCTTCCAATGACAAACAATTACCTTCCGAATCAAATTCTGCTACTCCATATCTTTCAGGATCTGCTACCCAATATCCAAATATTGTTGCTTTATTATCTTCTTCTGCTGCTTGCACTGACTCTCTTAACATCTTGCTAAAACCTGCTCCATAAAAGATATTATCTCCTAAAACCATACAAACATTATCTTTTCCTATAAACTCTTCTCCTATTATAAAAGCTTGTGCAAGTCCATCTGGCGAAGGTTGTTCTGCGTATGAGAAATTCACTCCATAATCCGAACCACCTCCAAGCAATCTCTTAAACCCTGGTAAATCGTGTGGAGTTGAGATTATCAATATATCCCTTATCCCCGCCAACATCAAAACAGATATTGGATAGTATATCATTGGCTTGTCGTAAATAGGCAACATCTGCTTACTTACGCCTTTTGTAATTGGATACAATCTTGTACCACTTCCCCCTGCCAATACTATACCTTTCATATTTCTTATCGTTTTTAGACCACAAGAAAAATACTTGTTGTCTCGTTGTCTTTTTTTTAACTAATCCCTTTTAAAAATATCTCTTGTATAAACTTTCTCTGCAACATTGTCAAGACAAGCATCATATCTATTTGCAATTATTGCTTGACTTTGTTGTTTAAACTCGTCTATATCGTTTACTATTTTGCTTCCAAAAAATGTACTTCCGTTTTCAAGGGTTGGTTCGTAAATTATTATTGTTGCTCCTTTGGCTTTCACTCTTTTCATCACGCCTTGAATTGAGCTTTGACGAAAATTGTCGGAGTTCGATTTCATTGTCAATCGATATACTCCTATTACACATTGTTTTTCTTCTTGTGGATTATAATCACCTCTATTGTAGTAATCATAGTATCCTGCCATTTTCAACACTTGGTCTGCAATGAAGTCTTTTCTTGTACGATTGCTTTCTACTATTGCACTCATCATATTTTGTGGTACGTCTTCATAGTTTGCAAGCAATTGTTTTGTATCTTTTGGCAAGCAATAGCCTCCGTATCCGAAACTTGGGTTATTATAGTGATTTCCTATTCTTGGGTCAAGACAAACCCCTTCTATTATGTCTTGTGTATTTAAGTTTTTAAGTTCTGCGTATGTGTCTAATTCGTTAAAGTAACTAACTCTTAGTGCCAAGTATGTGTTTGCAAATAGTTTTACAGCTTCTGCTTCTGTACTACCCATATACAGCATTGGCACATTTTTCTCTATTGCCCCTTCTCGTATTAGTTCTGCAAATTGTTTAGCCTTTGCTTCTAATTCTTTATCCTCTTGGTCATATCCGACTATG
The DNA here is from genome assembly GCA_045644685.1 of Candidatus Onthomorpha sp. Classification (GTDB taxonomy): domain Bacteria; phylum Bacteroidota; class Bacteroidia; order Bacteroidales; family P3; genus Onthomorpha. Next base: position 54,507 of record JAZRHI010000026.1, on the reverse strand, counting down.
ATTCTTGAAGGGTAAAGATTATCATAAAGAGCCTTGCTTTCTCTTAAAAACTCTGGTGCGAAGATTATTCTGTTTGTATTAAACTTTTTACGAACGCCTTCTGTATATCCAACAGGTATGGTACTCTTTATTACCATTATTGCCGTTGGATTTACTTTTAGAACTTTTTCTATTACATCTTCAACCGCAGAAGTATCGAAAAAGTTTTTGTGAATATCATAACTTGTTGGCGTTGCAATTACAACAAACTCCGCATCTTTATATCCGTTCTCCCAATCCAAAGTCGCCTTTAATTGAAGGGGCTTTGTAGCCAAGTATTCTTCGATATAATTATCTTGAATAGGAGATTGTTTTCTGTTTATTAAATCTACTCTTTCCGCAACTATATCAACCGCAGTTACATCATTATGTTGTGCCAATAGAGTTGCTATTGACAAACCTACATATCCTGTTCCTGCTACTGCGATTTTCATAATTTAAATAATATCAAAGAAAGAATTTATCTCGAAACAAATAACTATCGTTAGGATGTACTCCTAGCTCCTCAACTCGCTTATAATAAGTTGAAAATCAAAGGTTAAGCAATATAATACTTTATTTACTTTTGTCTTATGACTATAAAAAATCACTACTATTTGCAAAGGTAATATATTTTCTTTGATAAAAAAAATTTTTTTTGGTTCTTATTTGGTTCTTTTTAAGAGGGGGCTTATATTTTTTTTGTTTTGTAAGAATAAGTCAAAGGAATAATTTACTAATTCTTAGGTTTAGCAAATTATTCCTTTGATTTATTAAATTATTTCTTTACTTTATTTTTTCGATTACTAACCAATTGGTTTGCAGGTGGGAACTTTTCCAATTATTCCCTATTTTTGTAATCTGATTTGCTTGATTTCTATACCAGCCTTCCGACCATGAGCCCATATCTAAGTATATTGCTTGCTCATATCCTAATTCTATCAATCCTTTTACGAAATCGTCTATCGTCATCCTTTCCATTGTTTCTATTATAGAGGTTTCTTGTCCTTTTTGTGCTAAGGCTCTGCGAAATGTTGTCCTATTTTTAAATATTTCGCACGACTTTCCTTCTCCGTTTTCAATGAGGTGCATTTGCTGGAAGTAATCTCCTTTTTCTTTTACGGCTTTTTCTATTGATAGATTTTTATTATGGTCTAAGGATGCTATACTTATATCCTCTCCTATTATCAAACAATAGGCTGTTTCGGCATCTGTTGGATATATTTTCTTTTTTCCATTTGATACACTCGTGCCTACAATATGCTCTGGGCGTTTTGAGGTAAATGCTGCTACGACACTCATCAATATGTCATTGTTATTGGTGTCGGGCTTCACTCTTTGAAAATGATATTGCGCATTTTCGGGTGTGTATCTCACAAAAGCATATTGCATTGTATCGGTTTGATAATATAATGTATCAACATTCACTTTGCTTTCTTGTGCTGAAAGATATGTTAGCAAAGTAAGTGTGATTAGAATGAAAGAGGGTATTTTCTTAAACATAGTAATCTATGCTTTACCTATTGGATTGATTTGTTCGTATGGAGTGTTGATAGTTTGTTCTGATATTTTGCCATTCATCATCTCATACTTGTTAATGTTATCTTGTAAAGCATTAAGTAATTTCTTAGCATGCATAGGTGCTAATATAACTCTGCTTTTCACTTGTGGCTTTGGAACGCCCGGCATTATTTGAATAAAATCTACAACGAACTCTGTTTGCGAATGTTGTACTAATTGTAAGTTACTATAAACACCAGATGCCATATCAGGTGTTAGCTCTATATCTATTTGACCTTGTTTTTTATTATTTTCTGCTGACATTTTACATTAGTTTATAAAAAAAGGACGCTACGTATGCAACGTCCCTTTTTTTAGAATTTTATTAAATTTATGAATTCGACTTATTTGCTGGTTTTCTTCCACGCTTTACAGGTTGGATTGTTACTTCTTTTTGTTCCTCTATTTGAGTTTTATTTGCAACAACTCCATCTTTGTATTCTAATAGACCTGTTCCAGCAGGGATTAAGTGTCCTACTAAAACGTTTTCTTTCATTCCCAACAAGTAATCTGTCTTTGCATTTATCGCAGCTTCTGTTAAAACTTTTGTTGTTTCTTGGAAAGATGCCGCTGACAAATAACTCTTTGTTTGTAGTGAAGCTCTTGTTATACCTTGTAACACTTGGCGCGCTGTTGCAGGCTTTGCGTCTCTTGCAACAATCTGAACCTTATCCTTTCTCTTTAAGCTAGAATTTTCGTCTCTTAATTCTCTAGCTGTGATTGGCTGTCCGTTTTCATATTTGTCGCTATCACCCTTGTCTTCAACAACCTTCATTCCAAACATCTTATCATTTTCTTCTTGGAAGTCAAGTTTATTAACCATTTCTCCCTCTAAGAAGTTTGTATCGCCTGGATCTTCGATTTCAACCTTTCTCATCATTTGTCTAACAATGACTTCGAAGTGTTTATCGTTAATCTTAACCCCTTGTAAACGGTAAACTTCTTGTACTTCGTTTACTATGTATTCTTGAACCTTCATAGGACCTTTAATTGCAAGGATGTCCGCTGGTGTAATTGCGCCCTCACTTAAAGGAGTTCCTGCTTTTACATAGTCATTTTCTTGTGCTAAGATTTGTTTTGTTGTTGGAATTAGATAAGCACGAGTTTCGCCTGTCTTACTTGTTATAATTACTTCTCTATTTCCTCTCTTCAATTTCTTATTCAAAGTTACAACACCATCTATTTCTGCAACTACTGCTGGATCTGATGGGTTTCTTGCTTCAAACAACTCAGTAACTCTTGGCAAACCTCCTGTAATGTCGCCAGCCTTACCAAATGAACGAGGAATCTTAACAAGAGATGTTCCTTGTTTTATTTTTGCTCCATCCTCTACGATTAAGTGAGCTCCAACTGGTATGTCGTATGTTTTTAATACTTCTCCATTTGTAGCAACTATGCTTATAGATGGATTTTTAGCTTTTTGTCTTGCCTCAATTATAACCTTATCTTGAAGTCCTGTTTGATCGTCAGATTCTACTCTATAAGTTATACCCTCAATTATGTTTTCGAATTGAACTTTACCTGAGACTTCTGAAAGTATTACTGCGTTATATGGATCCCATTCTGCGATTAAATCATTCTTTTTCACCTCTACATTGTTATCAAAGAACAATTTCGCTCCGTAAGGAATGTTACCAGAAGATAATATAACGTGTGTTTTAGGATCAACTATTCTCATTTCAGCAGAACGTCCTATAACAACATTGAATTTATTACCATCTTCTTCGTATGGAACGGCTCTTAGTTCATCTATTTGCAACAAACCTTCATATTTTGCTGTAAGTTTTGAACTTGTTCCTATATTACCTCCTGCTACCCCTCCGACGTGGAATGTACGAAGTGTAAGCTGAGTTCCTGGTTCCCCAATTGATTGTGCTGCAATAACACCTACTGCTTCTCCTTTTTGAACTAACTTCGCAGTTGCTAAATTACGTCCATAACATTTAGCACAAACTCCTCTCTTGCTTTCACAAGTAAGAACTGAACGTATTTCTACTTCTTCTATTGGAGAGTCTTCTATTTTTTTACATATCTCTTCTGTAAGTTCTTCCCCTGCTTTTGCAATTATTTCGCCAGTTTGTGGGTGAATTACATCATGAACACTAACTCTACCAAGTATTCTATCATATAAAGATTGAACAATATCCTCATTTTTCTTTAACGCTGTTGTTGGAATACCTCTTAATGTTCCACAATCTTCTTCTGTAATGATAACATCATGAGCTACGTCAACTAATCTTCTTGTTAGATATCCTGCATCGGCAGTTTTCAACGCTGTATCGGCCAAACCTTTTCTCGCACCGTGAGTAGAGATAAAGTACTCTAACACTGTCAAACCTTCTTTAAAGTTTGAGATAATTGGGTTTTCGATAATTTCTGCTCCTGTTGAACCAGACTTTTGTGGTTTCGCCATCAGACCTCTCATACCTGTAAGCTGACGAATTTGTTCCTTACTACCACGGGCTCCTGAGTCCAACATCATATATACAGGGTTGAATCCTTGTCTATCTTCTGATATATGTTTCATCACAACGTCAGTCAGCCTTCTATTTGTGTCTGTCCAAATATCAATTACTTGGTTGTAACGTTCATTATTCGTGATAAGACCCATTTGATAGTTCATCATGACTTCATCAACTGATGCATTTGCTTCGCTTATCAATCCTATTTTTTCTTCTGGGACTAAAACGTCTCCTAAGTTGAATGATAAACCGCCTGTAAACGCCATTTTGTATCCTAAGTCTTTGATATCATCTAAGAATTGTGCAGTTTTTGCTGTTCCACACACTTTTAAGACATCTCCAATGATATCTCTCAACATACTTTTCTTCAAAACTACGTTGATAAAACCATATTCTTCTGGCACAACTTTGTTGAAAAGGACTCTACCTACAGTTGTATCTATTATTTCTGTTCTTGCACCACCTTCTTCTTTTACTACCCTTCTCAATTTGATGTTTGCGTGAAGATCAACTGCTTTTTCGTTATATGCAATTTGAACTTCTTCAGAAGAATAGAATGTTTTACCTTCTCCTTTTACAGTCATTGTATCATCAGACACTCTTCCCTTTGTCATATAGTATAGACCTAATACCATATCTTGCGAAGGAACTGTAATAGGAGAACCATTTGCTGGATTTAATATATTGTGTGATGCTAACATCAACATTTGAGCTTCAAGTATTGCCGCATTTCCAAGTGGAACATGGACAGCCATTTGGTCACCATCAAAGTCCGCATTGAACGCAGCACAAACCAATGGGTGAAGTCTTATTGCTTTTCCTTCTACTAAACGTGGTTGGAAAGCTTGAATACCCAATCGGTGAAGTGTTGGAGCACGGTTTAATAATACTGGATGCCCTTTTAATATATTTTCTAAGATTTCTAATACTACAGGTTCTCTTCTATCAACTATTCTTTTTGCAGATTTTACTGTTTTTACTAAACCTCTTTCTAACATCTTTCTGATGATAAATGGTTTAAACAGCTCTGCTGCCATATCTTTTGGCAATCCACATTCGTGCATTTTCAAATTTGGACCAACTACAATAACAGAACGGCCTGAGTAGTCTACACGTTTTCCTAATAAGTTTTGACGGAAACGTCCTTGTTTTCCTTTTAAGAAATCTGATAATGATTTTAAAGCTCTATTTGAATCTGATTTTACAGAACTTACTTTTCTTGAATTATCAAATAAAGAATCCACAGCTTCTTGTAACATACGTTTTTCATTACGCATAATTACATCTGGTGCCTTTATTTCAATCAATCTCTTCAAACGATTATTTCTGATAATAACTCTTCTATACAAGTCATTCAAATCAGAAGTAGCGAAACGTCCTCCATCCAATGGAACAAGTGGTCTCAAATCTGGTGGAATAACAGGAACAACTTGTACTATCATCCACTCTGGCCTGTTTTCTATTCTTTTTTGAGATTCTCTAAACGCCTCTACTACATTTAATCGTTTAAGTGCTTCGTGTTTTCTTTGTTGAGAAGTTTCTCTATTAGCTTTGTGTCTTAATTCATAAGACAATTTATCTAAGTCTAATTCTTTAAGAAGAATATACAAAGCTTCCGCTCCCATTTTAGCAACAAACTTATTCGGATCATCATCTGGTAAATGTCTATTTTCCATAGGCAATTTTTCAACGATGTCAAAATATTCTTCTTCTGTTAAGAAATCTAATTTTTGAACTTCAAATTGTTGCGCTATACCTGGATTTATTACTATGTACTTTTCATAGTATATAATTTGGTCTAACTTCTTACTTTGAATTCCTAATAAAGAACCTATCTTATTTGGTAAAGAACGGAAAAACCAAATGTGAGCGACTGGGACAACTAATTTAATGTGTCCCATTCTTTCTCTTCTCACTTTCTTTTCTGTTACCTCTACACTACATCTATCACAAACAATTCCTTTGTAACGAATTCTTTTATATTTTCCGCAATGACATTCCCAATCTTTTACTGGTCCAAATATCTTTTCACAAAACAAACCATCTCTTTCCGGTTTATATGTTCTATAATTTATTGTTTCTGGTTTCAAAACCTCACCTCTCGATCTCTCTTCAATAGATTGAGGAGAAGCAAGACTTATAGTCATTGAATTGAATGTGCTATTTATTTGATTTTCTTTTTTGATTGCCATTTTCTTTAATGTTAAAATGTTGGATAATCGCGAGGTTAATCAAAAGATACCTCTAAGTTCAAACCTCTTAATTCATGTATTAAAACATTAAATGATTCAGGTATACCTGGAACAGGCATATTATCTCCCTTAACTATCGCTTCGTATGCTTTTGCTCTTCCAACTACATCATCCGATTTTACAGTTAAGATTTCTTGTAGAACATGCGACGCACCGAATGCTTCCAATGCCCAAACTTCCATTTCCCCAAATCTTTGTCCTCCGAATTGTGCTTTACCTCCAAGAGGTTGTTGTGTAATCAATGAATAAGGTCCAATACTTCTTGCGTGCATCTTATCATCAATCATATGGTGAAGTTTCAACATATAAACATACCCAACTGTTGCTGGTTGATCAAATACTTCCCCTGTTTCTCCATCTCTCAAATAACACTTACCATTATGAGGTAATCCTGCTTTATCCATAAATTCATTTACTTCATTCAATGTAGCACCATCAAAGATAGGTGTTTGGAATCTTAAATTCAATTCATGTCCTGCCCAACCTAAAACAGTTTCAAATATTTGTCCTAAGTTCATACGCGAAGGTACTCCCAGTGGGTTTAAAACTATATCTACTGGTTTTCCATTATCTAAGAATGGCATATCTTCTTCTCTTACGATTTTAGCAACAATACCTTTGTTACCATGACGACCAGCCATCTTATCTCCAACTTTTAATTTTCGTTTTTTAGCAATATAAATCTTCGCCATTTGAACAATACCTGATGGTAAATCATCTCCTATTGTAGAAGCATAGATTTGACGTGCTAACGCTCCTTGTATCTCTCTACATTTAATGTTATAATTATTTAACATCTCTTTTACCAAATCATTAGTTTCGGTATCAGTTGTCCAATCATTAGATGCCAAATTATTATAATCTATATTTGAAAGTAATTTTTGATTAAATTTAGTCTTTTTAGGGACATATTCTTCGCCATAAGTAGAGTAAACACCTGCTGATATTTTACCTGTAAGCAATACGAATAACTTATCTATAAACTTGTTTTTAAGTTCTTTTTCTTCTAATTCGTACTTTTCTTTTAGCTCACGTATTATTTCATTATCTCTTTGACGAGATTTTTTATCTTTTATAAAACGAGTGAATAATTTCTTATCTATAACAACTCCGCTTATTGAAGGTGGTACCTTTAAAGAAGCGTCTTTTACGTCTCCTGCTTTATCACCAAAAATCGCTCTTAATAATTTTTCTTCTGGTGTAGGATCTGATTCCCCCTTAGGAGTAATTTTACCAACTAAAATATCTCCTTCTTTAACCTCAGCACCAATTCTTATCATACCATTCTCATCAAGATCTTTGGTTGCTTCTGTACTAACGTTAGGGATATCTCTTGTTAATTCTTCTAAGCCTCGTTTTGTTTCTCTAACTTCTGTTATGAATTCTTCAACATGAACAGAAGTAAATATATCTTCTTTTACAACTTTTTCTGAGATAACGATAGCATCCTCATAGTTGTAACCCTTCCATGGCATGAATGCAACTTGTAAATTTCTTCCAAGTGCTAAAACACCATCTTTTGTAGCATACCCTTCACAAAGCACTTGTCCTTTTACAACCTTATCACCTTTATTTACAATTGGTCTAAGATTTATTGAAGTACTTTGATTTGTACGTTGGAACTTAGTAAGTTTATATTTCTTAGTGTCTTCGTCAAAACTTACTATCCTTTCATTTTCATCTCTATCGTAACGTATAACTATTTCTCGTGCATCTACGAATTCTACAATACCATCTCCTTCTGCATGAAGAAGTACTCTTGAATCACATGCTACTGAAGGCTCTATACCTGTTCCTACAATAGGAATTTCAGGATTCAATAAAGGCACTGCTTGACGCATCATGTTTGAACCCATCAATGCTCTATTAGCATCATTATGTTCCAAGAAAGGAATTAAAGACGCAGCTATTGAAGCAATTTGATTAGATGCAACGTCCATCAAATCTACTTTTTCTGGAGAAACAATAGGGAAATCCGCCATCTGACGTGTTTTTATTCTATCTCCTACAAAACAATTTTTATCATCAATATCTGTTGCTGCTTGTGCTACAATTTTATCTTCTTCCTCTTCTGCTGTTAAATAAACGGCTCCTTCTTCTACAAGAACTTTACCATTTTCTACCTTGTAGTAAGGAGTTTCTATAAAACCTAAATTATTTATTTTCGCGAAAACACTTAAAGAAGAAATCAAACCAATATTAGGTCCTTCGGGTGTCTCAATTGTACATAAACGTCCGTAATGAGTATAGTGAACGTCACGAACTTCAAAACCTGCTCTTTCTCTTGATAATCCACCAGGTCCTAATGCTGAAATTCTTCTTTTATGAGTTATCTCAGACAATGGATTGGTTTGATCCATAAATTGAGATAATTGGTTTGTTCCAAAGAAAGTGTTTATAACAGAAGATAATGTTTTTGCGTTGATAAGATCAGTTGGAGTAAAGACTTCATTATCTCTTACATTCATTCTTTCACGAATTGTACGAGACATTCTAGACAATCCTACTCCAAATTGAGCAGATAATTGTTCTCCAACAGTTCTCACTCTACGATTACTTAAGTGATCTATATCATCAACTTCTGTTTTAGAATTGATCAATTCAATCAAATACTTAATGATTGATATAATGTCTTCTTTTGTTAAAACACGTATATCATCACTTACATTTAAATTAAGTTTAGTATTGATTCTATAACGACCAACATCACCTAAATCATATCTCTTGTCAGAGAAGAATAATTTTTCAATTATTCCTCTTGCTGTTTCTTCATCAGGTGGTTCGGCACTTCTTAGTTGCCTATATATATATTCAACAGCCTCCTTGGCATTATTGGCTGTATCTTTTTGTAACGTATTAAATATTATTGAATAATCAGTAGAAGCTGTATCTTCATTGTGCAATAATATAGTCTTTACTCCAGAATCTAAAATAAGATCTATATGTTCTGGTTCTAAAACAACTTCTCTATCTATAATTGTTTCAGTTCTTTCAATAGAAATAACTGAACCTGTATCTTCATCAACAAAATCTTCAATCCAAGTTCTAACAATACGAGCAGCTAATCTTTTTCCAATGACTTTTTTTAAATTAGTCTTTGTTACCTTAACCTCTTGTGCTAAATCAAAGATTTCTAATATATCCTTATCAGTTTCATAACCAACAGCTCTCAACAATGTTGTTATAGGAAGTTTTTTCTTCCTATCAATGTAAGCATACATCACATTGTTGATATCAGTTGTAAATTCCATCCAAGAACCCTTAAAAGGAATAATTCTTGCAGAATACAACTGCATTCCATTTGAGTGAGTACTTGTTCCAAAGAATACACCAGGCGAACGATGCAATTGCGAAACAACGACTCTCTCTGCACCATTTATAACAAATGTTCCCTTAGGTGTCATATACGGTATCATTCCTAAGTAAACATCTTGTATAACAGTATCAAAATCCTCATGTTCAGGATCTGTACAATATAATTTCAACTTCGCTTTTAATGGTACACTAAAAGTCAAACCTCTCTCTATACATTCTTCAATAGAATATCTAGGAGGGTCTATAAAATAATCAAGAAATTCTAAAACAAAATTATTTCTTGCGTCTGTTATTGGAAAATTTTCAGCAAAGACTTTATACAAGCCTTCATTTACTCTATTCTCTGAATTTGTTTCCAATTGGAAGAAATCTTTAAAAGACTTCAATTGAATATCTAAAAAGTCAGGATATTCAAAATGTTTTACTGATGCAAAACTAACTAATTTTGGGGTTTTACGTGCCAAGGTTTTAAAAATTAAAGGTTAAAAAATAAGTTAGATAAAACACAATTAAGGAATAGGTATTCTGTATAAAGAATACCCTATTCCCTTAATATTATTGTGGTGAAATGTCTTACTTAATTTCAACCTTTGCACCAGCTTCTTCTAACGCTTTTTTCAAAGATTCTGCTTCATCTTTAGAAACTCCTTCTTTTAATGTTTTAGGAGCTGCATCTACTAATTCTTTAGCTTCTTTTAATCCTAAAGAGCAAAGATCTTTAACTAATTTTACAACATTTAATTTTGAAGCACCTGCTTCAGCTAAAACTACATCAAATGCAGTTTTTTCTTCTGCTACTGCTGCTACTCCTGCTGCCGGACCTGCTGCTACTGCTACGGCTGCTGCTGCTGGTTCAATACCATATTCTTCTTTTAATATATCAGCTAACTCTTTTACTTCTTTTACAGACAAATTAACTAATTGTTCTGCGAATGCTTTTAAATCTGCCATTTTATTTCTTGATTTAATGTGTTTTACAATTCTTTTTACTTAATTTTTTCTTATTCGGCTCTTTCCGATAATGTTTTTACTACGCCTGATAACGTATTTGCACCTGATTGTAATGCTCCAATAACATTCTTAGCTGGAGATTGAAGAGCGGCAACAATATCTGCAACAAGTTCATTTTTAGATTTAATTGCTATTAACTCTTCTAAAGCTGCATCACCTACATAGAAACATTCTTCAACATAAGCTGATTTTAACGCTGGTTTTTCACCATTTGCTCTGAATGCCTTTATAAGTTTTGCTGGTGCATTATTTACGTTAGAAAGCATAACGGAAGTAGAACCTTTGAAAGTTGGAAATAATTCTGAATAATCAATATCCATTTTTTCCAAAGCCTTGATCAACAAGGTATTCTTCACAACCAACAATTTAACATCATTGCGGAAGCACATTCTTCTCAATTTTGCAGTTTCAACAGAGTTTAATCCGTCTATACTTACAAAATAGATATAAGGATACTTCGAAATTTCAGCTCCGATGGTTTCTATTAGTTGACTTTTTTCTTCCTTTCTCATATTTTCTAACTTTTTCTGAGATTATTTGGTTATTGACTTTGGATCAACTTTAACACCTGGGCTCATAGTTGAAGAAACAGTTACGCTTTTTACGTATGTACCCTTTGCTGCAGCTGGTTTTAATTTGATAATAGCTTGTAATACCTCCATTGCATTTTCGTAAATCTTTGTAGAATCAAAAGACATACGAGCAACACTTGCATGTACTATACCAAACTTATCAACTTTAAAATCTATTTTACCGGCTTTAACTTCTTGAACGGCCTTACCTATTTCCATTGTTACAGTACCAGTTTTAGGGTTTGGCATAAGACCTCTTGGTCCTAAAATTTTTCCCAAAGCACCTACCTTAGGCATAACACTTGGCATAGTAATGATAACATCGACATCCGTCCAACCGCCTTTAATTTTGTCGATGTACTCATCTAACCCAAAATAATCAGCTCCGGCAGCCTTAGCTTCTTCTTCCTTATCAGGAGTGCATAAAACAAGTACTCTTTTTGTTTTTCCTGTTCCGTGAGGCAAAGTAACGATACCTCTAACCATTTGATTTGCTTTACGAGGATCAACACCTAAACGTACATCCAAATCAAATGAAGCATCAAACTTTGTGAAAGTGATATTTTTTACCACTTCAACAGCTTCTTCCAAAGAATACTCTTTTAGCGCATCATATTTTGCTAAAGCTTCTCTTTGTTTTTTCGATTGTTTTGCCATTAATTTACGTTTTACTTTTTAATTTTTTATGTCAAAGAATTATTCTTCAACAACAATACCCATACTTCTTGCTGTTCCTTTCACAATGCTAATAGCAGCATCAAGGGTAAAGCAATTTAAATCCACCATTTTAGCTTCAGCAATTGCTTTTATTTGTTCCATTTTAAGAGTTGCTACCTTATTTCTATTAGGTTCGCCAGAACCACTCTTTAAGTTAGCAGCTTCTTTTAATTGAACAGCAACAGGTGGGGTTTTAATTACAAAATCAAAGGATTTATCAGCATAAACAGTGATAATAGCTGGAATCAATTTACCTGCTTGGTCTTGAGTTCTAGCATTAAACTGTTTACAAAACTCCATAATGTTAACACCCTTAGCACCTAAAGCAGGTCCCACTGGTGGTGATGGATTTGCCTTTCCTCCAGGAATTTGTAATTTAATTAATCCTGCAACTTCTTTAGCCATTTTACTAACGTGCGTTTTTAACTTGAATAATTAAATACTTACTTGAAATTACTTTATTACTTGAACAAATGACAATTCAACAGGAGTTCTTCTGCCAAAAATCTTAACGATTACCATTAATTTCTTTTTCTCTAAGTTTATTTCATCAATAACACCAGAAAAGCTATTAAATGGCCCATCAATGATTTTAACAGTTTCACCTAAAATAAAAGGTTCCATCAATTCCTCATCGTTATCAATTCTTTCATCAACTTGTCCCAAGATATTTTTCACTTCATAATCCTGTAAAGGAACTGGAGTACCATCTTTTTGAGTTAAAAAACCAATAACATTAGGAACATTTTTAATAGCGTGCATAATCTCGCCTTCTAGATAAGCTTCTATCAATACATAACCAGGAAAAAGAGTTCTATCTTTACTAACTCTCTTACCATTACGTACAGAAAAAACCTTCTCAGTAGGAATCAAAACTTGAGAAACATAACTTTCAAATCCGCTATGTGCAACTTCATTTTCAATATATTCCTTAGCTTTTTTTTCCTTGCCAGCGATAGCTTTAACTACATACCATCTTTTAGGTTTTAGTTCCTCAGTCATAATCAAGAATCATTATGTAATTATCAAATAACAAAATATAAACCTAAACACTGTATCTCATGGTAATACCTTTGGGAAGCTTAGATACAGTAATCAAGATTATCCTATAAGTTCATAAAGAAAACCTAACAAACCTTTCCATTCCAATGTTGGATGCACTCCCATTAACATATCCATAGCGAAAATGACAAGTGCAATTATCAATGATGCTACAAAGACAACCACAGTACTATTAGTCAATTCAGACATAGTCGGCCATGATACTTTGTGCATAAGTTCATCATAGCTATTCTTTATATAATTAACAATCTTAGACATCTATACTTTGTTTTTTATTTTTTTTTAGCAGGGGCAGAGAGATTCGAACTCCCATCAATGGTTTTGGAGACCACTATTCTGCCCTTAAACTATGCCCCTGTATAAAAGGGAGAGATTTTACTCTTTCCCTTTTGTTTTTATTAATCTAATAATTTTGTTACTTGACCAGCACCTACTGTTCTACCTCCTTCACGGATAGCGAAACGTAAGTTTTCATTCAATGCGATTTCAGAAATTAAATCAACAGTGATTGTTAAGTTATCTCCTGGCATAACCATATCACGACCTTCTGGTAATGAAATTTCTCCTGTTACGTCAGTTGTTCTGAAATAGAATTGAGGACGATATTTGTTGTGGAATGCTGTGTGACGTCCACCTTCTTCTTTCTTCAAAATATAAACCTCAGCTTGGAATTTCTTGTGTGGTTGAACTGAACCTGGTTTAGCAATAACCATACCACGACGGATTTCGTTTTTGTCTATACCACGAAGTAATAAACCTACGTTATCTCCAGCTTCTCCTTCATCTAACAATTTACGGAACATTTCAACTCCTGTAACTGTAGATTTCAATTTTTCAGCTCCCATACCTATGATATCAACTGCATCACCTACGTGAATAATACCAGTTTCGATACGTCCTGTTGCTACAGTACCACGACCTGTGATAGAGAACACGTCTTCAATTGGCATTAAGAAGTCTTTATCTTTATCTCTCATTGGAAGTGGAATCCATTCATCAACTGCGTTCATCAATTCCATGATTTTTTCTACCCAAGTTGGTTCATTGTTCAATCCACCAAGAGCAGATCCTCTGATAACTGGTGTATTATCTCCGTCAAATTCATAGAATGATAATAAATCACGGATTTCCATTTCAACAAGATCTAACAATTCTGGGTCATCTACCAAGTCAACTTTGTTCATGAAAACAACCAAACGAGGAACACCTACTTGACGAGCTAACAATATGTGTTCACGAGTTTGAGGCATAGGACCATCTGTTGCTGCAACAACGATGATTGCACCGTCCATTTGAGCCGCACCTGTAACCATATTCTTTACGTAGTCAGCGTGACCAGGACAGTCAACGTGAGCATAGTGACGATTTTCAGTTTGATACTCTACGTGAGCTGTATTAATAGTAATACCTCTTTCTTTTTCTTCAGGAGCAGAGTCAATTGTATCAAATGATTTTACTTCTGAAAGACCTTTTGTAGCTAAAACAGAAGTGATAGCTGCAGTCAAAGTTGTTTTACCGTGGTCAACGTGACCAATCGTTCCAATGTTAACGTGTGGTTTCGAACGTTCAAATTTTTCTTTTGCCATAATATTGACTTATTAATCGTTAAAAATTTCTATTTATTATTTATTATTTCTTACAAAAAAAATAAAACTCACAAAGAGCCATTGATGAGACTTGAACTCACGACCCCTTCCTTACCAAGGAAGTACTCTACCACTGAGCTACAACGGCACAAACTCTTCCCTACAACAATGAGAACGAATCAAAAAGCATGACTCGCTCTCATCTTGTCTCATTTGAGCGGAAGACGGGGCTCGAACCCGCCACCTATAGCTTGGAAGGCTATCGCTCTACCAAATGAGCTACTTCCGCGTTTTCTATCAATAATAAGAACAAATTCATCTCTTATCTTGTGGGAGAGGGTGGACTCGAACCACCGAACTCCGAAGAGGACAGATTTACAGTCTGTTGCAATTGCCACTATGCGACTCTCCCCCACTTAGAAAGTGAGCCGATGGAGGGATTCGAACCCCCGACCCGCTGATTACAAATCAGCTGCTCTGGCCAGCTGAGCTACATCGGCATTATATTTTCTAAATTTCAAATATCACTCACACTAGGGCTTGAAACAACTTTGCAAAGATACAACTTTTTTCGTTTCTAGCAAATTTTGCTCCACTTTTTCTTTTCAAGGAACTTGTTTGCCCTCATTTGCGGATGCAAAGGTATAACAAATCTTCATTCGCACCAAACTTTATTAAACTTTTTTTACATAAAAATTTACAATCTTCTCATTTTCAATTACTAAAATTTTAATATATTTTTCTTGTTTTGGTATTAAAATTCCTAATTCTAACCTTAAAAAAAATAAAGCTAAGAAAAAAATAATTCTTTCTTAGCTTTATTTTTTTATCTCTTTGACTTATTTTTCTATTTCTTTGAGTTATTTTCCTATCTATTTGTCTTATATTTTACCTTATTAAAACTACATTTCCTATTCTTCGCACCAATAAACCTTCTCCGTCTTTGTAATAAAGATCATACACATTACTTCTGTTCTGAGCATAATCTCCATTTTCTATTTACCATTCCACGCTCTTATTTCTTCATATGCTACAAATATCTTGTAGCATTGCGAGAATATATCGTAAATTTCATTTTATATGTATAACAAGGGACAACATAAATCTTTTAAATCGTAAGTGCATTAGGTTATTGGATTATGGAAAAGGCCTATTTGATTAGTATTTACAATATTTGTCTATTTGCAGAAGTAGCTACAATTTGCGAATATCCAATAAATGGTTTTAATACCAAGATTAAAAACATGTATTATGAGTAAAAGAAATCTCTTTTAATTCACAGCAAATCGTATTTCCGTTTCTTTCTTCAAGCAAAAGGTGCCCAAATTCATTAACATCAAAAATCCTTGCTTCAATCTCCCTACCTTTATATATATAGCTTGCAAATATATCTTTATAAAGCAATCTTTGCATATAATCTCGTTGCAAAACCTCAATTTCTCCTAATTTCAACTGATTATACCTTAAATCTATACTTTCTAAAACCGCTTTCAAAGTTTCATTTAGGTCTAATTCTTTTCCTGTTTCTAAAAACAAGGAAGTAGGATTAGGCAAAGGAGGAAATTTCTCTTGATTTACATTCAAGCCAATGCCACAAAATGAATTTTCAAACGTTGCTCCAAATAATTGATTATTGACAAGAATACCACAAATCTTATTTTTACCTATATATATATCGTTTGGCCATTTTATATATATAGGTTTATTGATTTGGGTTAAAAGAAAATCAGAAATTGCCAAAGACAAAACCTGTGTTAATAAGAATTGACAGGCTGGATTCAAAAAACGAGGCTTCAACAATAAAGAGAAAGTAAGGTTTTTCCCGTCTTCACTTTCCCATTTGTTTTCAAACTGTCCTACCCCTTTAAATTGCGAAAGGGCATTTATAACAATGCCCTCTTGCAATTCAGTTTTACGCGATAATTCTATTAAATAATTTTGTGTAGATTCTACCTTTTCAATGGTAATTATAGAAAAATCCATTTTTATTCGCCTTTATTACCTGCCATAATTAGAGCCACCGTACCAGATTTACGTTGTAGCAAACCATCACCGTCTTTGTAGAATAAATCATAAATATACATGCCGTTTGGTGCGTAGTCTCCGTTTTTCAATTTACCATCCCACGCTCTTCTTTCTTTGTCTGTGGTAAAGATTTTATCGCCATTGCGTGAGTAGATTGTAAATTCAAATTCTGTTTCTGTTGAGAAAAATGGTGTAAAGTAAGCATTAACATCGTCTGTGCCTGGGGTAAGGGCTGTAGGTATCCATATTGAAAATTCAGGAACGACTTGCACCGTACCGTATGCCGTATCTGGACAATGAGCTTGGTTATATGCTATCAGCCTTACTTGATATGTTGCAGTATCTGTTGAAGAATACACCACAACTCCCGATGCTTGTGTAGAATAATCGCCATTACCAAAATCCCACTCGCGAGAGAATGAACCTTGTGTACGATCCTCAAATCTTATTTGTGTATTTAACACACTTGTTCTTGTTGGTGTCAAATATAATTGCGCATCTATGGCTGGCACTACGACAACGTTTACCGTATCACTTGCTATACATCCGTTTTCATCTACAATTGTTATGCGGTATGTACAACTTGCAGATGGTTGAGCTTGAGGATTTCTTTCCGTATTAGCATTTGGCAATAACGCATCTTCAACTGAGGATGTCCATGTATATTGTTCTGCTGAGGTTGAAGAGAGATTAACAACTTCTCCTTCGCATATAAATTGTTTATCTACACTTGCCGACACTGTTGCTCCTTGTACTTTAAACGATACCGAGTCATTGATTTCTCTTCCACAACCATCTGTTACTGTTACATAGACTGTACTTGGTTGAGTTACGCCTATGGTATTTGTTGGTTGATTTGGAGTTACACCCGCCGACCATTGATAAGTTACATTGCCTATTCCACCTGTTACATTTATCTCTACGTTTTCATTTTTCGGCAATTCGTTTTCGCAATATATTACATCTTCGCTTATAGTGTACTCAAAAGATTCCAGAGTAGTGATATCAATTAAGATTGTATCGATTTGAGCGCAATCGTTTATGTATTCTGTTGCTATTCCTAAGTTAAGCGTTTCACCAGGCACGTCATCCACATGATTTTTGAACTTAATAATTACAGAAGCCGAAGTATCCCCTTCGTTAAAAGTAAGAGTTCTTCCTGCCAGATTACCATTAAAATCTAATAATTCAAAATCTTCTCCCTCCACAGCCGTACCAAAGAAAGTCAATACACGTTGTTCATTTTCCATAGCAGGACGATTTATAGTCATTGTAATAGTATCGGAATCACAACCCTTAACATAAGCAGTTCCCGCACCTGTTGCAGGAGCCATAGGTTTAAGAGAAAACTCATCAACCTTAAAAGAACCTGCTCCTAAGAACACGCATGAATTATAAGCATTATCTCCAACATCACAAATTGCAAGTTCTAATTTATATTTATAACAAGGCACAACATAAACTTCCTCTGTTGAAAGAACAACTGTGTAACCATCCATTTTACAATTATTATTTGTATTAGCAATATAGTAAACTGAATTCTCATCATGACAACCTCTTTGATTATGCACTGTATTAATCGTAACAGGGTCGCCAGTTCCAGGAACAATTGCTATATTTCTATATTGATAAGGAATGCCTTCATCAACAGGATTGCCTTGATCGTCGTACGGACCTGAGATAAAAAATCCGAAAATATCGTTAAATTGACTGTGAACGAAATCAGGATATTCCTCAGATGCGAAAACATAATCAAACTTTACGTATTCACCAGATGAAACGAAGTCAAAAGTAAGCACCGCAACGTCATTCATTGACTGATCTGAATTACCCTGATCATTTAACGTATTTCTTAAAGGAACAGATCTATCATTTCCTGCATAAGGAGGCTGAGCACCTGTGCTTTGTAAGGAGCCTGAATTGCCAGCAGCGGCATCATTAAATTCACCTGTTACCATAACTATACCAGAGCTAAGTCCTACATTAGGATTTGCCGTATTAGGATTTGTAAAATAACCTATTGCATTACTATTTATAGTCGTTTGATTATTAAACTTAACATTACTAATTTCAATACCTCCTCCTAAGAAATGAGTTTCCAACAAATCTTTCACATTTTGACCATTTGCCGATGTTACACTTATCTGCGAAAATCCTATAATAGGGAACAAACAAATCAATACAAATAATACTTTCCTCATCTTTATCATCTTTAAATTTGAACTTGCTAAATTAAAACAAATTTTACAATTGACAAAAGTTAAAACAAAAATTCTTATCTTTGCCACAAAAAATTGCTTATGAATATGACACTAAAATTATTGCTTTTGTTGTTTTTATCTTCATTTTTCTTTGCATGCAGTGAAGAACCTCCCATTCCAAAACCTAAAACCTATCTTTTATTAGAGACAACTCAACCTATTTATTCTCAAATCGATGATAAAAATTTACCATTCACGTTTGCAATACCAGATTATGGGAAAATAGCAATGCTAAATAGCGAACAAAAAGACAGCAAATGGTTCAATATTATTTTCGATAAGTATGGTTTTGAAGCAAATGTAAGCTATATTCCATTAAAGTCCGATACTGCCTTGGTATATATGATAAACGATTGCTACACTTTTTTAGATAGACACAAAAAGTTTTCATCTGGAATTATAGAGCAAACATACGCAAATCCAAAGGACAATATCTATGGAACAATATTTGAAATAAAAGGTAGCGAAGTCGTATCCCCTTATCAGTTTTATGTAACCGATAGCACTAAACACTTTCTTCGTTTAGCATTGCATTGTAAAACCGCACCGAATAACGACTCCCTTTCTACATATATTAAAAGAATAACCACCGACCTTAACTACATGATAACAACTCTAAGGTGGAGAAAATAAAAGCTAAGAAATAAAAAAATAATCCTTTGATTTAAAATTTTAAATCAAAGGATTATTTTTTTAAACCTAAGAGTTATTATTCTTCCTCTGTTTCTAAATCTATAAGTTGTTTAGAATTTAAAAGGTTGTACCAAGAAAAAAGTTTTCTCATATCAGAAACATATACTCTTTCTTCGTCAAAATTTGGTAAAACCTCTTTCATGTAAGCTATTATTTCGCTTTCAGGAGCCTTATGATTGATACATTCGCCTCCATTTTCTTTTCTGTAAATTGCTTGTAAGGCTTCTTGTAGAGAAATATCATCATCAATTGTAAAAATGCTAATATCTGCTAATGAAGATATCTTTTCGTTTGAGAATGCAGGATAACGCTTTGAGTCTAACAAGGATTCTACTAACGCTCCTGTTTTTGTTTGAGATATTAACTTGTATAATCCAGGTTTTCCTGAGATTGATAGAATTGTACTTAAATCCATTTGTCTTATTGTTTTAAATTATATTATTTAACCTTTATTTCCGTATCGAATATTTTAACAACATCTCCCCTTCTTATCTTTGCACGCTTGCGAGTCTCCAACTCTCCATTCAAACTCACCAATTCCTCCACGACCATGCGTTGAGCCTCTGCCCCATTGTAAGAAACGCCAACTGCTTTCAATAATTGTATTAAAGTAATAAAATCTTCACCTTCTCGTAATTCGAATTCCATATTTTCTTTTTTTAGAGTTTGCAAATATACGATAATATAAAAAAACAAAAGGCGTTGAATCATAAAAAATTCAACGCCTTTTGAAAAAATTTATTTTTGATATTACTTAGCTACTCTTTCAAGCCATTTAACCATACCAAACATTACTGCCATAGATATAAAGCATACTAATGCAAATACCATCCATGCAAATCCGATTGACCATTTATTGTACATTAAAGGTCCAATCCATAATAATCCGTTTCCAACTGCTGTTGCTCCCAACCACAATCCTTGGCAAAGACCAAGCATACTCTTTGGCGCAACTTTTGATACGAATGATAATCCAAGTGGAGAAATAAATAATTCCGCAACTGTTAAGAAGAAGTAAAGTACTATCAATACCCACCAACCAGCTTTTTCAGCTGCAACTTGTGCTTCAGGTAATAATTTAAAGTCTGTTGCAGAAGGATAACCTTTTAAGAAAGAGAATACCATTAAGAACACGAATGCTATTGTAGCAATTCCCATACCTATTGCGATTTTTCTTGGAGTAGATATGTCTTTTCCTTTTTTACTTAGGTTACCAAAGAACCACATGATGATAGGAGTTAAAACAATTACGAAGAATGGATTAACAGCTTGCCAGATTTCTGGTGCAATTGCTGAAGAATCTACGAAGTCTCTTGCGAATAATGAAAGCGAAGTACCATTTTGGTGGAATGAGAACCAGAAGAATACTGCGATTGCTAACACTGCAAACAATGCATAAAGTCTTTGTTTGATTTCTTTTGCCATTGCTGCTTTTTCTTCTGCTGTATAAGATACAGAACCAACAGCTGCTTTTTTCTCTGGTGTTGGAAATCCCTTTTTAGTAGCTAAGAAAATTGTTAAAGAAATAACCATAGCTGCTACTGACGCAATAAATGAATAGTGAATACCTGTATTAAATACTTGAAGGTAGTTTGTAGAGAATGCTGTTAAGTCTGCAACTGCTAAAGCTTTTGTTTCTGCTGTAATTGTAACGGCTGCTATCAATTCTTGCATTTTTGTCATTGCTTCTGCAGCCATAGCTGTTCCTTCTGCTAAGTATTGGTGGCAGAATGCAGGAAGAGATGCATTGTATTCTAAACCATTAACGCCTAACCACCAGCTTCTTAACAATGGAGCAACGAAAGGAGCTATCAATCCTCCAACGTTGATAAACATATAGAAGATTTGGAAACCGCTATCACGTTTGCTTTTTGCAATTCTTAAAGCTTCTTCTCCTTGTTTAGCAGCTTCTGCTTCAAAGTTGTCATACATTTGACCTACGATAGCTTGTAAGTTTCCTTTAAACAAACCATTACCAAAAGCAATTAAGAATAAAGCAACACAAGTAAGTACTAATAATCCTGTTGCTTGTCCTGGTTCTGCCATGATAGGGAAACATAATATAATATAGCCTATAGCCATAATCATAAGCCCTGTCATAATTGTTCTTTTGTAGTTTTGTGTTCTGTCAGCTATCAATCCCCCTACTAAGCTAAGAATATAAATTCCTGCATAGAAAGCTGAATAAATTCCAGTAGCTACTTCATCTTGTAATCCAAACTTAGAACACAAGAACAACACTAAAACGGCATTCATAATATAGTAGCCGAATCGCTCTCCCATATTACTTAGGGCTGCCGCAATAAGCCCTTTTGGGTGTCCTTTAAACATCGCTTTTTTTTCTTTTTTTTGTTATTAATTATTACTATTTTCTAATTTTTAGTGTGCAAATATACGACTACTTATTGAATTTCCAAAAAGATTTTGAGGTTTTAACGATATAAAAACTGTATCTTTGTAAAAATTTTCAGTGAAAAAATTAAGGTATGGAAAGAGTTATTCTTGGAATTGACCCTGGTACTAATATTTTAGGCTACTCTGTTATTGAGCAATATGGTAAACAAAATAAATTGCTTAAAATGGACGTGTTGGTGCTTGGAACGAAGGATGATTTAAGTACGAAAATGAAAATTCTTTTTGATAAGATTACTGAAATTATCGACATTTTCAAACCTGATATATTGGCTATTGAAGCTCCTTTTTTCGGAAAGAATGTGCAATCTATGTTAAAACTCGGTAGGGCGCAAGGAATTTGTATTGCGGCAGCGTTTTCGCGTAGTATCCCTTTCGTTGAGTATTCTCCAAGAAAGGTTAAGCAATCTATAACAGGCAATGGGGCTGCTTCAAAGGAGCAAGTGGCAAATATGTTACAGAGAATGTTTAATTTTGAGGCTATTCCTTCGCATCTTGACGCAACTGATGCCTTGGCTGTGGCGGTTTGTCATAGCTATCAAAAGGAGGAATTGAGCGGTGTTAAGACTACTGCTAAGAAATCTGCAACTAAGAAATCTTCTTGGGCAAGTTTCGTAAGTCAAAACCCTGATAGGGTAAAATAAGTCTTAGGTTTAAGATTTTTTTTCTTAGGTTTAGAATTTTATTCCTTAGGATTATTTTTTTCTTTCTTTGAGTTATTTTTTTCTTCTGCGGATACTACTATAACGATTTCACCTTTTATTGTTTTTTCTGCAAAATATGCTGTTACTTCTTTTAGGGTTCCGCGTTTTGTTTCCTCAAATTTTTTGCTAATCTCTCTTGATACGCTTACCATTCTTTCTTCGCCAAAATATTCACAAAATTGTTGTAAGGTTTTATAAAGACGGTGTGGCGATTCGTAAAAGATTATTGTGCGGGTTTCTGATTTTAGAAACTCCAATCTTGTTTGACGTCCTTTTTTATGTGGTAGAAATCCTTCGAAGCAAAATTTTTCGCAAGGAAATCCCGAACTGACAAGGGCAGGTACAAAGGCTGTTGCCCCGGGAAGGCAGGTTACTTCTATATTGTTACGAACACATTCTCTGACTAAGAGAAATCCTGGGTCAGATATGCCTGGTGTTCCTGCATCTGTTATCAATGCTATGTCTTCTCCCGATAATAGGCGTTCAATGACGTATTCTAAACTTTGATGTTCATTGAAGAGATGATGTGATTGTAGGGGTGTTGTGATTTCGTAATGACTTAAAAGAGGGCGAGATGTTCTTGTGTCCTCAGCTAATATCAATTGAACTTCTTTTAGGACTTTTATTGCCCTAAATGTCATATCTTCTAAATTACCTATCGGAGTTGGAACTAAATATAGCATATTCGATTTATTAAATGTAAAAGAGGGCTTAACAAAAAGCCCTCTTACTAAATTATATTATTCAGCGTTTTCCATTAACTCGTCTGTCATTTCAAGGGTGTGATATACTGCTTGTACATCATCGTCTTCTTCTAACAGATTTATTAGTTTCATTACTTTTAATCCTTCGGCTAATGGAAGTTCTGTTGTAGTATTTGGAATTCTTTGTAGCTCTGCACTCTCTGCTTCTATGCCTGCTTCTTCTAAGCCTTTTTGCATTACAGCGAAGTCTTCCATTTTTGTATATACTGTAAAGTATTCGTCTTCTCTTTCTATTTCATCTGCACCTGCTTCTATCAATGCCATTTCTAATTCGTCAGCATCTCTTTCTCCTATTGCTATTTGGAATACTCCTTTTCTTTGGAAGATAAAGCCTAATGAGCCATTTGTTCCCATTGTTCCTCCAAATTTATTGAATACTGAACGTACTGCTGCTACTGAACGATTGTTATTGTCTGTTAAACATTCAACAAAAACTGCTATTCCGTGAGGTGCATAGCATTCAAAGGTAAGTTCTTGCAATGATGCTGTGTTTTTATCTCCTGCTTTATTGATTGCTCTTTGCAAAGTGTCTTTTGGCATATTCGCTCCCTTAGCATTGGCAACTGCTAAACGTAGTCTTGCGTTTGAATCTGGGTCTGGACCACCTTCTTTTACCGCAACGGTGATGTCTTTTATTATTTTTGAGAATATTTTTGAGCGTTTGCTATCTAATGCTCCTTTTTTTCTTTTAATAGTTGACCACTTATTATGTCCCGACATATTGTTTTATTTTTTGTTGTTTATTAAATATTTCTAAATCCTATGATTTCTCTTACTTCTTTTAATGTTTTAATTGCAGATTCTCTTGCTTTTTCATTTCCAAGTTTTGCTACTTTTGAAAGATATGCGCTATCTGCTTCCACTTCTTTTATTCTCTCTCTCAAAGGTGCAACAAAAGTTTCCATATCTTCGGCTAATTGTTTTTTCAAATCGCCATATCTTATTGAGCAATCTGCATATTGAGCGTCAAACTCTTTAATTACTTCTTCTTTTGAAACAAGTTTCATTAGCGAGAAAAGATTTTCTATTTCTGTTGTCTTTTCTGAGTTTGGTGTTTGTGGACCTGCGTCTGTTTTTGCACGCATTATTTTTTTCTTTAAGACATTTGGCTCGTCTGTAAGAAAGATTGCATTTCCTTCTCCTTCGCTTTTGCCCATTTTTCCACTGCCGTCCAAGCCTGGAACTTTGATTAACTCTCCTGTAAAGTTGTATGCAACTGGTTCTGGAAAGTAATCTACTCCATACATGCGGTTAAATCTTCCTGCAAAGGTACGTGTCATCTCCAAGTGTTGCTCTTGGTCTTTCCCAACTGGTACATGGGTTGCTTTATGCAAGATTATATCTGCTGCCATAAGGGTTGGATAGGTCAAAAGTCCTGCATTAACATTCTGAGGGTTTTGTCTTACCTTATCTTTAAAAGATGTTACTCTTTCTAACTCGCCTAAATAAGCATTCATGTTTAAAAACATATATAGTTCTGCTGTTTCAGGAACTTGGCTCTGAACATAGATTGTCGCTTTTTCAGGGTCTAATCCACATGCTATGTATTGTGCTAATATCGTCTTTACTCTTTGATGTAAATCCTGTGGATTTGGATGAGTAGTCAATGAATGATAATCTGCTATAAAAAAGAAACAATTTTCTTGTTCTTGTAATTGAATAAAATTTCTTAAAGCCCCAAAATAATTACCTAAATGTAGGTTGCCTGTGGGACGCATTCCGCTTACTATTGTCTTCATAGCGTGCAAAAATACTAAAACTTAATGATAAAGAAAAAAGCGGAGCAATATTTTTCTCTATTGCTCCGCTTATATTATTGAGAATTAAACTATTCAACTATTAGTTTTTGTGTTATAATTTTGCTGTCTGTAATTATTTTTACATAATAAACTCCACTCGCAAAATCATTTAAGTCTAATTCATAGCTTTGTGTTGGTTGTATTTCTATTGTTTCTATGATTTGACCCTTCATATTAACAATTGAAATTGTAGCTTCGCTGTTTAATCCTGAGAACTCTATTGTTGCAGATTCTTTTGCTGGATTTGGATACAAGCTAACAGAAAGGATATTGCTTAATTCGTCTCTTAACGATGAAAGAGTTGAGAATGTTTTTACTTCGCCTTCGTATTCGTTTTCTCCGCAAACTACAAATGCTTTAAACTCATATTCTGTTGCTGCAACAAGTTCTGTTATTTCAACTGCTATGTTATCATAAGTTTCACCTGTATAGTTAGCAACAGTCCATTCTTCTTGGTTTGCTACTCTGTATTTGAATCCTACTGATGTAATAGTTTCACTTCCCGCAACTAATACTGCTTTCAATATTGCTGAATTATCTGTAATATTTATTGCATCTTCTGTTGTTAATTGAGGAAGTACAAGTGCGTTTTCAAATTCTAAGCTTGCCCATTCTGAGTAATTATCTTCTGAACATATCGCTCTAACATAAGCAGTGTGTGTTCCAAGACTAACATTTGTAAATTGATGAGTTGTAGTTTCTACAATAACAGGTTCTGATTCGTCTAAACGAACTTCCCATTGTGTTTCTGCTGTAGCAGCTACCCAAGAGAAATTGAATGTTGTTTGGTCTGCTTGTTCAATTTCAAGGTTTGCTGGTGCAAAGCAAGGAACAGCCGGATTTATTTCTGTAATACTAAAATTATCTATAATAGCTCCTGGTTGAACACCCATTGATTCGTCATTAACCCAAACAAATACTATTTTTCTTGGTTCTTGTGGTGTTGGCATTTCAATGTTTACTGTTGTAGTTTGGTTAGCTACATAATTTTCTCCTTCTGCATTTGTCAATATTATGCCTTGTCCATAATTTGCTTCAGCGAATGATGGAAGCGGATATTCTAATGTTGGTTCAAATACTGTGTTTTCTGGCACGAAAAATACTTTTAGGTAATCGTAAGTTCCATATTCTAAAACTTCTCCTCCGACAGTAAGATCAAAACTTATTGCAATAGAGTCTGATTCTCCAAATGAGAATACTTTTTCTGCTACTATCACAGACGTACCTTCGCCATAATCTGTAGTTGTTCCATTAGTTCCTGAAACGAATAATGCTCCTGATGTTAATGATGCAGGATTTGCAACTACCCATCTATTAGCACATGCTCCATTCTTCATCAACCAACCTGTTGCTTGACCTTGTTCAAATTCGAAATCACAAGTATATGGTATTGGAGTTGGGTCTGGTGTAGTTGTAAATGAAACTCCTACTGACCAAGGTGAAACTGATGTTTCGCTACAAATTGCTCTTAAATGTACACTATAATTCATTTCTGATTCAAGGTTATCTATCACAACAGGGCTTTCTGCAACTTCTACTGGTGTTGCTGTATCAAGGCTTCCTCCTTGTGGTACTACGATATATTCATAACCTTCCATTGCTTCGTTTTGAGGGAATGTTAATTGAACTGTATTATTAGTAATATCACTTACAGAAAGGTTGATTGGAGTTTCGCAATCTGACCATTGATTAACTGCAATGTTATCTACCAACACATAATTGTTTCCGTTAGATTGTGTACTTTCAACATAGAATGCAAATTTTACAAATCCAGAATATGCTACACCTTCTGCATTTTCTAATTTAAATTTAACTCTTGTTGGAGTTTGATTGAAATCTGCAAAATCACGAGTAGTATCAGCATCAGAATCTGTATAGACAAGTGAATTTGAAGTTGTCCAAGTATTACCGTTATCAGTAGATATTAAAATTACAAATTTATCATCCGGAGCTACGGCAGGAGCTGAGTCATCCATTGTGTTACGAGCTAAAACATCTAAACTCAATTCGTAAACGTTTTCTGTTGGTATGTTTATTGTTGGAGTGATCAACCAGAATTTAGCAGTTGTTCCATATAAATATGCTTGCATTCTTCCATTGTTTACTCCACCAACAGCAAGAGTAGCATTATACGACCATGGGCTTTCGTAGATAGATGGTATTTGTAAATCGTTTGTATATACAGTATCTGTTAAAGCGCCTTTTCTCAATAACCAACATTCATTTGGTGCGATATTGAATGATTCTCCCCAAGGAAGTTGTGTGATTGCTCCACAAGGAGTTTGTACTGAGATTTCTGTGTAATCTGTTTGGTTTCCATCTTGACAAACAACAGAAACCCTGAATAAATATTCTGTATTAAAATCAAGACCTGTTATTACTTGTGATTGAGTTGTTGATGTAAGTACAGTCCATTCTTCATCAAATTCTGATTTATATTCTATAATGTATGAAGCATTTTGAGAATAATCAACAAATGATAAGTTCGCATCTATACCATTTTCAGATTGTGTGTATTCTACATTCAAATCAACTACTTGTCCACAGCTACCTGCTACCAAAGAAAGATTATCTATTGCCAATGCAGGATTAGTACCTGTTGAAGAATTGTTATACCACGCAAACACTAATTTTCTAACCGAGTTAGCGTAAGTAGCATCTATTTCTATTGTATCACTTTGCCATGTATTTTGATTAACAAGATCACCACTTATAGCATAAGAGTTATTAATTGTTTGAGCAGATGTAATATTCATAGAATCTGGAAGAAGATAAACTTTTCCATAGTCGTATGCAGAAATACCTATTGTTTGTCCCATTGCTTTCCAATCATAAGTAAGAGTAAATTGAGGAGCCTCTCCAAAAGAGATATAGGTTACTGCATATGAAGTTGATTGACTTGTGAACGAGTATGTATTACTATCTCCATTGTTTTCGCTAATATATAAAGATTTTCCAGGAGCTTCTGAATTACTTACAGTATTTCCTATCACCCATTTATTGATTCCTGTATATTGTCCTAAGTCCCATTCAGACGCAATATTTGAATCAAAATTTTGAGAGTAAGGTAAGGTGTTTATAATTGGAATGAAAACATTTGCAACTTCCGAATATTCTCCTTCACAATCTTGTTTCACTGCAAAATAATACGCACCTGTATTTAATCCTTCTATAACGTAAGGAAGTTGATCTGCTGTTGCTACTTGTATTTGTTGATTTGCTGGTACTGTTTCTGGATTAAATTCCGATTCAGAGTTAGCTTGTCCATAAGCAATAATCCAACCAGAACCATTTCCATTAGAAGTATCAAAATTAACAGAAACACTATTTGTTCCAACCCTTTGAGCTGTTACTCCATACACAGCTGGACATTCAGGAAGTGCTTGAACACTCACATCATCTATCATCATTGTCCATGTAGCTTCATTATATACAAATGCAAATCTTCCTCTTCCTTGAAGAGATGTCAAAGCTACTTCAAATGTTGCATACTCTGCACTAAGTTCTGTGTATTCTATTGTTTGGATCAATTCAAAACGTGATGTATCACTTGCAGAAGAGAAAACTTGCTCTTCTTCTGATAATGCATAAACTTTTAATTTAATATCATACATTGATGACGCATTAGCTTTTCTCATTTTAAAAGTAAGCATTTCTCCACCTGTAAACTGTATTGCTGGTGAAATCATCCAACTACTCACAGGACTAGTTGTTGAAGATGACATATTACCTCTCAAACATCCACTTCCTGTTGCAGGATATACTGTGTTACGAATCCAATTGTAGCTATTATTATTCATTATTTGTGTCCAACACTGTGGAGCAGCCTTATTACCTATATTTCCTTCAAGAACAAAATCATTTTCAAATCCTTCGTTCCAAGGGAAAGTGGTAATAATGCCACAAGGCGTAGTAATTATTAAAGGTTCTGAATATTCACTCATTGAATTATCTTCACATAGAACTTTAACTCTAACAGAATATGTTGTTGCATAGGCTAATCCTGTTATTTCTGCAAAAGTTGTATCAACTGTAAGAGTAGTCCAGTTGTCTGTTCCATTAATTGCATACTCTACAATATAAGAATCAACCGCAGGATTTGCGTTATTGAAAGTAACCGTTGCAATAACACCTTCTGAATCTTCATCAAAAGTTGCTGATAAGTTGTTTACCATTCCACAAGTTAAAGCTTGAATAGAAATATTATCAATTGCTGCCGGAGGATTCGCTCCACCACTATTATCATTAGACCAATAAAGAACCAATTGCATAGTTTGATTAGCATAAGAAGCTGGCAGAAGAATTTCTTTTCTTTCCCAATCCATTATATCGGAATATGTCCCTATTAAATTGTTATCATTAGCCGATTGACCATTTGCAACAAGGTGAACATATAATTCGTCCCAACCAACTTCTCCAAGACATTTAACATCAAAAGCCAATTTAAAGTTTAAGGCATTAGGGAACTGTATATATCTCTTTGCATAAACATTCGATGTAGAAGAGTTATCATAGAAATTTGATATTCCACCATTAGAAGATATGAATAATGCTCCGCTATTTGGTATTTCAGCAGTGTTATTCTCAGAATCTCCCCAATACCATTTGTTTGTATTGTTTCCATTTTCTAACAACCAAGAAGAAACCGATTCTTGTGTATCGAATGTTTCGGTAAAAGGAAGAGTTGCTACCTGTGAAGAAGAAACAGATGTAGTAAATGTTCTAACAACTTCTGTACTCAAAGAATTTTCTTCACAAATAGTCCAAACCTTTACAGAATAGTTTGTCAAACCTGTTAAATCTGTTAAAGTAGTTGAAGTACCTGTTACATTAGGCAATGTTATCCAAGAATCAGATGTAGTTTCTTTGTAAGCAACTCCAAAAGTATTTTGTCCCTCAGGAGCATTCCAGCTTACAACTGCTGTTTCGCCTGTAATAGAACCAACAGTTACATTGCTTGGTGCAAAACAAAATCCATCTAACGAAGCAATAGAAAACTTAACGTTTGGTCTTTGATTAAGACTTGCTACTTGATTTCCCCAACCACCTAAGTTATTTATGTTTATTGTACCATACATTTTGTATAATACATTTGTTTTATAATCCTCAGTAGTCGATGAATAGAAATAACCTTCAAGATCTGAAAGGTAATCTGCTGTATTGTTTACATAAGCAACTACTAAATTACCTGTTCCTGAATAAACAAATGGTTCATTAAAAGTTATTGTTACCCATCCTTCTGTAAAAGTAACACTTCCTGAAAACATTTGTGTAAGACTATCAGCAGGCACTCTGTCAGAATCGCTATAAAAAGCAGTTCTATCTACCTCACCTAAATAAACTGTTGAGGGAGAAACCGTCATAGGAGAAGTCAAACCATAATTATAACTTATAGAGGTTATTAAACCAGCTTGCAGTTCTGTACTCAAATACAGACTTTGAATGTAACTTGACGGAGCACCCGCAAAAACAGGTGCAGGACCCAATTCTGTACCATTTCCGACCGTTACCTCAGTCTGAGCATTCACCAAACGAATGCCAAACAAAAGGAACAATAGAATTGTCCAATTTTTTCTAAATTTACCCATAATTTTTAAAATTTATAATTGTTAAAGTGTTAAATATTGCAAAATTACAACATTTTTCCCTATCTGCCAAAATTACAATTACATATCGCATACATCATTCCCAAAAAGGAAGATTTAATATGCAAAAAAATGTGTTTTCCTTCTAAAAAGCAATCATAATTATTACCCAAAGAATCAAAAATATTCCAAAAAAGAAGACATATATATAACAACGAATAAGCGATATCTTTTTTAAAGTTATAGCTAAAAAAGAAAGGGGCTTTTAAAAAATGATAGTTTTTTAAAAGCCCCTTATTTTTTTCTTTGTTTTATGAAATTATTTCAAAGAAAGAAAAAAATAAATCAAAGAAAAAATTTTCTTATTCTTTAATTATTTTTATTGTTTGTGTAGAGTGTGTGTCAAATACTTTCAAATAGTAAACTCCGCTTGATAGAGAATTTAATTCTATTTCCATTCGCTCTGTGTTTATTTCTATTTCTTTTAGTATTCGTCCTTGTAAATCACTCAACACTGCGTTTACACCTTTTTCAAAGCCTTTTATTTCCAAGTACACTTTGTCTTTGGCTGGGTTTGGATACAGATTAACCTCTATTGCTTCTTTTATTTCTGCTAAGGAAGATTCATCTGTTGTAAAACTTAACTCTTCACCTTCTATTATAGTGTTTTCTGTTGTAATAAATGCTTTGTACACATAGGTTGTTTGTGGTAATAAATTTGAAACAATCACTGATATTTCAGTTTCTCCCTCTACCATTATTGAATCCCAAAGTGTATTTGCTGATTCTTTGTAATAGAATCCTTTTGTTATTATGTCTATTGTTCCTTCTGTTATTTCGGCATTTAAAATTGCTGATGTTTGTGTTATTGCTGTTGCAGGAAGAGTTGTTATCATTGGAGCTATAACTGTATCTGATGTTGTAAAGGTTACATTTGCCCATTCCGATACTTCCGCTCCACAGTTTGCTCTTACCATAACATCATATTCTGTTGAAGGTAATAGGTTTATTAAAGTATATGATGGTGTTGTTACATCTATTACGTTTTCTTGATTTAGTTTTACTTGCCAAGATGTTTCAGAACCTTGTGGAGTCCAAGTAATGTTAGCAGTAGTTGCTGTAATATCAGAAACCACTAAATTATTTGGTATTAAACAATCTTCATCTGAGTTACCAATTGTAGTAATGTTAATATTGTCTATTATTGCACCTGGTTGTGTTCCTAACATATAGTCATTTCTCCATAAGAATACTAATTTCTTTTGTTCATTTGCAGGAGTTGGAATAGTAATTGTTTGTGTACCTGATGTCAAACAAACACTATTATTTCCTAATTGTTGCAATATTACACCTTGTGCATAATCGCTTGTTGCATAAATGCAATCGTCATTTATATTTAATGAAGAGGAAGGTTCTAATGTTTCATCTGCTGGCAGCAAGAATACTTTCAAATAATCACAATACATATTAGATGAAATTTGTCCCCCAACTTCTAAGTCAAAACTAATAGTTGTGTATTGAGAATTATCAAATTGGAATAATTTTTCGGCAATTACCACACTACTTGCACTTGTAGAATAATTAGCACTTAATTCGTCATTAGAGATAAATAGAGAAGATGAAGTACGTCCCACTGGTGTTCCTACACTCCATTGATTTACACAGTTACCATTTCGTAATAACCAACCATTATTACCTACTGATTCAAAATTACATGAATATGGAATCGCAACTGCATCTTGTAATGTAGAGAACGCAAGAGTTGTTGAAGGTAATGAATACAAGTCTTCTTCACAAACACTTTGTACGTTTACTTCATAGTCTTCAAAAGAACTTAATGATAGAGTGTAAGAATTAGATGACGTTATGTAAGAAATAGTATCTTGTTCGCCTACAACAACACAGTTAATTTTATAATTTTCCGCATCACCTTCCCATGTAAGGTTTGCACTGTTAGATGTAACATTTGAAACACTTAAATTGATTGGCGGATGGCATACAAGATCTTGTATAACTATATTATCTATTGCAGGAGGTACTTGTGCTTGTCCTGTGTACGATGACGCATATCCCCAAGTGTAGAAAACAATCTTTTTAATACCTTCCATTTCTGGCAGTTCTAAGTCAGCTCTTGTCCATTCATTTACTCCACCATAGGTGGCTAAGGCTTCGTTTGTATTGGTATATGCTGCTACAATATTATCTTCTTCATTTTTTATAAGGACATATAATCCCGCTGTTACACTGCTACCATAGGTTTGTCCCGAAACTTTGTAGTCGAAACTCAATGTGAAATTTGTTCCTCCACTTTCAAAATCAAACTCTCTATATAAATAAGCATAACTATAATTCCAACCTGAATTAAGCACTACATTATAATTCTCTCCTCCGTTTGATGATAAATAAGCTGCCTTATCATTTTCTACAATTTCTGATAATGGAGATACGGTTGCGTTGCCTATCGCCCAAGCATTAGCAGTATTTGCTACCATTACCCATTTTTGATTATCTAAATCGTCATTGAATGTTGTTTCAAAAGGAAGTGATGTTGGCTGACTTGGAGTGGAGAATGTAATTGGTTCAGACCAATCTGAATATTGCGATTCTGAACAAATACCTCTAACAGCAACAGTATAAGTAACACCATCTACAAGATTATTTAAATAAATTCCCGGATTATTCATTACAACTGGAACAACTGTTGTAAAGTCAATGGTATTTCCTTGTACAAGTGCATATTCCCATTGTGTAGATTGTCCTTGCTCGATAAAGGTTAATTCCGCTGAATTAGCAGTTATATTTCCTACATTAACCATTGCAGGAGTTTGACACGCTTGCCATTCTGTTATTTGCACATTATCAATAAACATCTTAGAAGTTGAACCTTCTCCATAAATAGCAAATTTGATTGTTCCTGTAAATGGTTGATCGTTTTCATCAACTAACTTAAACTTAACGTTTGAAGCGTCAAGATTAAACATAGAAATATTATGGTCATAGTTAGCATTATCTCCACTACCGAAGATTAGTGCATTTGCTGTACGCCAAGTAAGTCCATTATCAGTAGAAACAACTATTGCTAACTTATCTCCATTAGGCTCAGGCGCCAAAGCATCATTATTTATTGCACGTCTATATATGTCAAGTGATAATTCGTATATAATATCTCCGTTTCCTAAATCCAAAGATGGAGAAGCAATCCAATATTTTGCGTATTCATAAGATAAGCTCGCATAAATCTTTCCTCCACCCACACCATTTACTGTTTCATAATCGCTGTATTTCCATCCGTTTGCATTATATGTATTCAAATCACTTGTATATGTAACACTATCTTCCATTCCTCCCAACATTTGACTCCAACAAGAATTTGGCAAACTATCAAATTCTTCTATCCAAGGGAAGGTTGAGACTATTGCACACGGAGTTGTAATTGTAGATTCTACATAAGAAGTAATATTTCCATCCTCACAAACAACAGCAACTCTAACTTGATATATAGTTTCAGGCATTACATTCATTATTTCATAAGTTTCTTCTGTTGTAGTTACAACAATCCATTCTGATTCACCTTCTGCTTTATATTCTACGTTATAAGTAACATTAGAAGTATTATTATCAGTGTAAGAAACTATGATTCCATTAGAGCCTTCTGGTGCATTAGTTAAAGATAAACTTGTTATAGGTGCACAAGTCAAAGCATTAACAAATATATTATCAATTGCTATTGGAGGATTTTGTCCAGCAGAAGAATCATTACGCCACGCAAAAACTAATCTATATACTCCATTTGCATATTCCGCTCCAAGAACAATTTCTTCTGACTGCCAATCTGATTGTAACTGCAATTCATCTGTTAAACTGTATTCTTCACTTGGAAGTGATGTTAATTCCAATTCATAATTCAAAGGCAGTAAATAAACTCTTCCGTAATCACAATTATTTTCTCCTTCTCCTTTCCAATTAAACGAAAGGCTAAATGCTGGAAAATCGCCAAAAACAATATTTGTCATTGCATAAGAAATTGCAGCTGATGCAGTAGAATAAGAATTTGAAGTTCCATTAGTATTAGTTATGTATAGAGAGTTTCCTCCCTCAGTTCCACAATCAACACTCGCTCCAACACTCCATTTATTGATTGAATCATTCATAAAACTCCAAGCATACATCAAAGTATCATTAAAGTTTTGAGAGTACGGCAAAGTTTGCGCAAAAGGAATTTCGACTCTTTCTAAATCAGAGTAAGCTCCTCCACAATTAGACTTAACTGCAAAATAATATATTCCCGTATTAAGATTATTTATAACTATTGGAAACACATCAGTTGGAGTTACAATTAAAGTATCGTTTGCAAGTTCCGGATTAAACACCCCAGTAGAGTCTGCTTGTCCGTAAGCTATTGTCCAACCTGCGCCAACAGAATTTTGAGTATCAAATTCCACTTCTACACTTGAAGAAGAAAGAACATTAACTGTTAATCCAAAAACATCAGGACATAAAGGCTTGTTGTCAATTTTAAATTCATCTATATAAAATTCAGATGTAGGTTCATTAACCACAAGAGCAATTCGTCCAACACCACCTATGTCTGACAAATCTATACCCATTTTTTTGAAATCATTAGAAGGATAATTGCAAATTACCATATCTAACAACTCAAATAAAGACGTATCATTTATAGATGTTATATCAGATTCTGTTGCATCATAATAATATAATTTAAATTTAGGTTGAGCAGAAGCTGATTGCTTTTTGACTTTGAAAGTCAATATTTGATTGCCGTCAAAATTGATTAACGGAGTTATTAACCAATCATTATATACACCTGAATTAGCATATCCGTAAAATTCTATTCCATTATCGCCATCAGAAGCATAGGAAGATTGTGTCCATTTATAATAATCGCCTCCTTCGTTAATGATTGCCCAACATTTTGGTGCATATTCATTTCCTATTTGATTACTTTCTGAAATAAAATCTTGTTCAAAACTTTCTTCCCAAGGAAAATCATAAATTATTCCACATGGTGTAGAGAAATAAACCTCATTAGAATATTCTGAAAATTCAGTCTCTGAACATAGAACTCTTGCTCTTATAGAATAATTGCTTGAATATTCTAAGTCCTCCAAAACAAGAGTTGTGTCATTTGTTGAAACAGTTATCCAATCGTTAGAATTAGATAATTTGTATTCTACAAAATAAGTCAAATCTTCAACTACATTATCATCAAATAAAGAAACAACAGCACTTAATCCTTCTTCGTTATCATTAAGGTTTACTACAATATCTTCAACTCGTCCACAATTTACTGCTTCTATTGAGATATTATCAATAGCAGCGGGAGGCTGTTGTCCTATTGTGAAATCGTTTCTCCAAATGAAAACTAAATTATAAATTCCGTTAGCATAATCTCCTGGAATTATTATTTCTTCTTGTCGCCAGTCGTTAGTAGCACTCAATCTCTCAGTAAGACCTCCTGTTTCTAATATTATATTATTAGATAACTCCATTGTAGAAGGTATTAAGAAAGCTTTAACATAGTCAGAGTTACCTTCACCAAGACACTTCCAATCAAAACTCAATTTAAACTCAGGTGCAGAACCAAATTGTATATAGCGAGAAAAATAAACAGTAGAAGTCGCTTCTGTATTGTATTGATTTGCGACACCATTGTTATCACTAACATACATTGCTCCACTTACAGCAGAAGTATTTCCAAATATAGAGTTAGTAGCTGTACCATAATGCCATTTATTTGTTTGGTTCCCATTTAGAATTGTCCATAAGTTTTCATCTTCTGGCGTATCGAAATTACAAATAAATGGTAAAGACGAAAATTGTCCCGCTGGTGGGGTTGTAGTGAAAGAAGTTGTTATTGCAACACTTGATTCACTTTCACAAACACTCCATAATTTTAAATCATAATTAGTATTTGCATCCAAAGACGATAGAATTACAGAATTAGTATTTACAGTTATTGTATCATTCCATATAACCTCATTAAGTTTTTTGTAGGTTGCTTTATATTCTCCGACTCCCTCAACAGCAGTCCACTCAAAACTTGCACTATTTTCAGTGATTTGTTGAATAGTTATTTCAGTTGGAGGATTACATGAGGCATCAAATGGATAGATTTCAAATTTTACACTTGGCCTACTATTCAATACCATTCTCATTGCCAGATTTACTGATTCGGGTGTTTCGATTGAAATAGGTTCATTACTTCTAAAACAAGTAATCGTTTTATTTCCCACAAGAGAACACGCATTAAATAATTTAGGACCTTCAGTAATAGAAGCTATATTATTCAAATACGCAACTACAAGATTGTTTTCTCCACTGTATTCAAAGGGCGTATCAAAGGTTATCGTAACCCAACCATTATTTAACACAACATTACCTGAATAAACTTGTGTTAAATCATTTGCTGAGACGAAATCACTCTCATTAGTGAACATTTCCTTATTCACTTCTCCTAAATAAATTTGAGATGATATTGATACAGTTACATTATCGTTGTATTTATAACTTATAGACGTGATTTCACCAGCAACCAATTCCTCAGAAGAGAACAAGGATTGCGAATAGCTATAATTATAAAACGTATTCACCGGGATAATATCATCCCCTGCACAATTATCTCCCACAGGAATTACCATTTGTGCATTCAGTTGAAATCCTAATACAATAAGTAAAAGGAATACAAACACTTTTCTTGCTACTTTGATCATATTTTAATTTTATATTGTTTATTCTAATAAAAAAAACAAGCAACAATAAATTGTTACTTGTATATTTTTGTGTATTTAAATACAATTATCTTATTCTAATTGTTTGGCCTGCTCTAATATTTGTGCCTTTTATATTATTCAAACGTGCTAACTGCTTTACGGTTGTACCATGTCTTCTTGCAATTTGACCTAAGGTATCCCCTCTTCTTACCTTATAATACTTTCCACCTTTGGTTGATTTTGTGTCATCAGCACTATTCTTTGCAAGGCTATTAGTTTGAGAAGATGGATTCTTAATTTTCTTGAAGCAATCCTTAGTAAGCATTAAGGTATCGCTTATTAGAGAAAATGTTTTGAAGTCTATAACTTTCTCAGGGTTAATTGCAGCCCCTAAATATCGTATTTCTAAATGTAAGTGTGGTCCAGTAGAACGACCAGTGTTACCTCCAAGTCCTAAAATCTCACCAGCCTTTACCTCTTGATTAACATCAACATTTATTCTTGACAAGTGAGCATAATAAGTTTCCAATCCGTTATCATGACGCACCACAACCAAGTTGCCATACGCACCAGCTCTTTTTGCAATTCTTACTTTACCATCAAACATCACCTTTATAGGATCCCCAACTCTTAAACCTAAATCCACACCGTAATGCCAACGACGACGACGCGGTCCAAAACGAGATGTAATCTTTTTTTCAATCGGACAAGCAAAATATTGCTTTTTTGATTCGTTTACTAACTCAATCGGAATTGGCGATGTAATAGTAGTATAATTAAATCTATTTGCAGTATAATGAATAGAATGACTATCAAAAGACGCATATAAAATATCATCTTCGCTTTCCGCTGCCACATCATCCATCATTCCGTTATTAACAAACTGAATAAAAGAATTATTGAACTTATTTGTATCCTTAATTATCCCTATTGTGTATTCAGAACTTTCTTCTGCCACATTAGTTCTATTTCTCATCATTCCCCTTTCGTGGATTTGCGACATTCCAATTACGGGAAATAATAATAAAGATAAAGAAAATACTTTTAATACCTTATTTCTAAACATAAAAAACACTATTTCAAGTTGCAAAAGTACGCAATAATTTTCTATCTCACAAATAAATCATTGATTTGTTAAAGAAAATAGCATTAAAGTGGGCAATGACCACTATCCAAAAGGTTATTCACTATCTTAACCGGCGTAAACGTTTCCAAAGGTGTTTCAACAAAAATACTAATCCATTTAGACATTGAACCATTCCAAAGACCCGGTAATTCTTGCACCTTTAATATCTGAGACTTTTGCGTTTTTTCTGTAATAAAACCCGTTTCGTAATCAACGAAATTAGTTAAATCAAACTTATCTCCATTAAAACGTTTTATAGAACACACAATATCAACAGGATTAAAATGAGTTGCTTTATTAAACATCTCTTTTTGCAATACATCTTTCATATTTACCTGAGCAGACTCCACGATTTGCAAACTCACTTCCCCTTTCGAATTTCTAATCCAAAAAGGCCCTCCACCAGGTTGGCTTTCATTTTTCACCATACCGCAAATTCTTATCGGCCTATCAAGAACAGAAATCAAATACTCCCTACAAGCTTGTTTACTTTCAAACTCTGCCTCATTTTTCACTTGAATTGCAAGCTCTTTTTTACAGAAATCTATTATCTCTGACAGATTTACATTATCCAAATCGTCAAAAGAAAGTTGTTTTAGATAATTGAACACTCTTTCTCTTAGTGTTATCAAAATACCCCCTAACAATTTCTTATATTTATATGTAATCGCCTTATATTTATCATGAATAACATTATCTATATTTTTGATAAAAATAATATCAGCAACAATTTCATTAAGATTCTCTATCAATGCGCCATGTCCCGACGGTCTAAAAATAAGCGAACCTTTATCATCACGCGCAGGAACATTATCTTGATTAACCGCTATGGTATCCGTAGAAGATTTTTGCACAGAAAATTCTATTCTATACTTACATCCATATTGCTTTTCATACCTTGCTTGAATTCTTTCTACCAATGAAGAAAATCTCTCGCTATGATTCTCAGATATTGTAAAATGTAAATTTACCTCATCTTTATTATTTATACAATATTCAGCAGCTTCCACCAAATGTTCTTCAAAAGACGTTCTAACCTCATCATTATATTTATGAAAAGCAATGACTGCCTTTGGACTTTGTCCATAATCAAGTCCCTTTTCTTCAAGAATGAGCTCTATTACTTCCAAATATTTTTGATTTGCTAACAACTCATCCACCCCTAACGCCTTTAAATCATTATAAAAAGCAAAATTCTCTATATTTTCTATAACCTCCTTTACCTTAGGGAAGTCTTCCAAAGAATTTCTTTCTCTATCGTAAGCAGATTTAAAGTCATACAAATCTTTAAACATACGAGTAGCAGCCCCTGATGCAGGAACGAATTTCACAACACATAATTCCTTACTGCCATTCTCATAATTATTTATGTATTGCTGTATTTCAGAATCATCAATCCTTAAAATACCATCACCTATTATAGCAGGCTTCTCTATATTCACAAATGGAAAACCTTGAATAAAGTTTTCCATTTGTCTTTCTATTGAAGCAACACTCAAATTGTGTGCTTCAATTTGTTGTAAATCCTTTTGTGTAAATTTTATCATTATTCTACTGTTACAGATTTTGCTAAATTTCTTGGTTGATCCACATCCCTTCCTTTCGCTACGGCAATGTAGTAAGCTAACAACTGTAACGGTATATTTGTTAAAATAGGCGACAAACTTTCTTCCACTTCTGGAATTTCAATGCAATAATCCGACAATTCCTTTATCGCAATATCTCCCTTAGTTACGACAGATATAACTCTACCTTTACGAGCTTTTACTTCCTGTACGTTACTTAAAATCTTATCATAATGAGCGAATTTTGGAGCTATTACAACCACCGGCATTTCTTCGTCAATCAACGCAATAGGTCCATGCTTCATTTCAGCGGCAGGGTAACCTTCTGCATGAATGTATGAAATTTCTTTTAATTTTAACGCGCCTTCCAATGCCACAGGATAATTATAGCCTCTTCCAAGATAGATAAAATTCTTAGCATAGGTAAATACTTTTGCTATATCTTCAATTTCTTCTGCCCCTTTTAAGACTTCTTCTACCTTTGGTATAATTTGTAACATTTCTGCTACAATTCGCTTGTATTCTTCTTCGCTTATAGTTTGCAATTCTTTGGCAACAGACAATGCTATCATAGAAATAACCATTACTTGCGTAGTAAACGCTTTTGTTGAAGCCACTCCGATTTCCGGACCTGCGTGTGTGTATGTTCCTGTATCGGTTGTGCGCGCTATACTCGAACCTACAACATTGCAAATACCATAAACAAATGCTCCCTTGGCTTTTGCCAATTCTATTGCAGCCAATGTGTCTGCTGTTTCTCCTGATTGAGATATAGCAATTAAGACATCGTCATGGAATACCACAGGTTGTCTATATCTAAACTCAGAAGCGACTTCTATTTCCACAGGTATCTTGCAATAATATTCAAACAAATACTTTCCAATCAAACCCGCATGCCAAGAAGTTCCGCAAGCAGAAATCAAAATCCTACGAGCCTTTCTAAAACGCTCTATATTATCTATTATTCCGCTTAATTTAATTTCTCTTTGCAATCTACCATTCACGCATAAGTTCAATGCTTTTGGCTGTTCCATTATTTCTTTCAACATAAAATAAGGATAACCACCCTTTTCGATTTCACTTAAATCCATATTTATTTGTGTAATCTTATGGTTTACTTCCACTTTTGATAGATTCACAATTTGTAATTCTTGGCCTTTTTCAATTTTTGCTATCTCTTCATCGCCTAAATAGATAACTTTCTTTGTGTATTCTATAATTGGTGATGCGTCTGAGCCTAAAAAATATTCTCCTTCTCCAATTCCGATTACCAAAGGACTACCTTTTCTTGCAGTAATCAAAAGGTTAGTGTTATTTTTCTCAATAACCCCTATTGCGTATGCGCCTATAACTTGCGATAAGGCTTGTTGTACTGCTTCAAATAAAGATAGGTTATTTTCTTTCTTAACATACTCTATCAATTGCACCAATACCTCAGTATCTGTTTCGCTTTTGAAGGTATATCCCTTTGTTAGCAAAAATTCTTTTAAAGATTGGTAGTTTTCAATTATACCATTATGGATTAAAGCCAACGTTTCGCTTTGAGAATAGTGTGGATGGGCGTTTTTATCTGACGGTTCGCCGTGAGTAGCCCAACGAGTGTGCGCAATACCTACGCCACCTGACACATCTTTTCCTTCACAATATTTTTCTAAATTATCAACTTTGCCTTTGGTCTTAAAGACATTCAAATCTCCTGACGCATTTACGACTGCTATTCCGGCACTATCGTAGCCTCTATATTCTAATCTATGCAATCCTTTTATTAAAATAGGATAAGCATCCTTTTCTCCAATATACCCAACTATACCACACATAATTTTATTCTTTTATTTAATTTTTGCAAATGTACATAAAAAGATTATTTTTGCAAACTAAATTTAAAAAAACATTGAGAAATATGAAAATAGCAGTACCTACAAGAGAAAATGTTGTGGATGACCATTTTGGACATTGTGCTTACTACACAATATTCACGATTGAAAACAACGAAATCGTAAATAGAAGCACTATGCCTGCACCACAAGGTTGCGGATGTAAGTCTGGCGTTGCCGCAATATTGGAAGCGGAAGGCGTTAGCTTGATGTTGGCCGGCAATATGGGAGAAGGTGCGAAGAATGTATTGGAATATCACAATATAAAGGTGATAAGGGGTTGTCAAGGCGAAGTTGAAAGCCTTATAAAAGCCTTTTTAAATGATGAAATCTCTGATTCTGGATTCTCTTGCTCGCATCACGAATGCCACAACTAAGACTAAGAAAAATAAGTCTAAGAAAAAATTATTTTTTCCTTAGACTTATTTTTTTATTCCTTTGCTTTATTTTTTTATTCCTTAGACTTAATAAATCACGTTAATAGTTCCCATTTTTCTTTGTGGTTGATCGGGTGTGTAAATGCTGTGATATATCAATATATACGGATAAACACCCATTGGAACATAGCTTCCTTGATATTTTCCGTCCCAAGCTTCTTCGTAATTCTTAGTTGAGAATACCATTGTGCCTACTCGGTTAAATACTTTAATCTCATCTATTATTACTGTTTCGTTTTCTGGATATACTTGCCAAGAAGAATTTGTCCTGTCTTGCGGTGTGATTGCGTTTGGTACAAAAACCATCATGTCTCCATAGAGATCGAGATTTAATACTATGGTACTATCGCATCCATACATACTTCGTAAATTCTGAACATAAATTCCTCTTTCGCTTTCATAGAATCCGTATTTGTTATAGGTTTCTCCTGCTCTTATTAGTTCGGAAATGGAATCTAAATAGTTAGGTGCTACATATAAGTGTAAGTTTATTATACTGTCGCAGCCATCATAAGTTTGTAAGTGTCGCACATATTCTCCTGTTTGCGTTTCACTGAAACCGTTTTCATTATATGATTCTCCTTGACAAATGATTGCTTTTATTGTGTCATTATGATAAACTGAGGAAAGCACTAATGTGATTGTGCTATCACAGCCATGAGAACTTAAATAACTAACATTGTAAATTCCTGCTTGTGATTGATTGAAGTTTTCGTCAATATAGGTATCTCCTTCACAGACTCTGCGATATATTGTATCGTGATGATGTGGGTTTATCGTCAAATGCAATTCTACAATACTATCACAGCCATAGATAGTTTGGAATTGTTTTACATAAACGCCTTGTTCGCTAACATATTCGTCGTGGAAAAGATATTGTTCTCCTTGACAAATTCCTTCTTCCTTTATTATATGATAACTTTCCCTTGTACTAAGATTTAAAACCACGACACTATCACAGCCCATTACAGAAGTAAGAGTTTGAACGTATATTCCTGCTTGTGTTTCGTTAAATCCATGTAGATTATACACCTCTCCTTCGCAAATATTTCCGTAAATCGTATCTAAATATGTTGGATTTACTGTAAGCATTACCGTTTTCGCACTATCACATCCCTTATATGTTGGAATAACATCGCGATATGTTCCGCTCTCCCATGCAACGAGATTCTCATATCCGTCTAATCTAAATGTATCTCCTTGACATATATTTGCTTCTACAAGTTTATCCCACGTTTGATTTACAGTTAGATTAAGAACATAAAGGCTATCGCAACCATGGCATGAAGAATAACTATTCATTACGAAAGTTCCCGGATAGGTTAGCCAAAATCCGTGTTCAATATACACTTCCCCTTCGCAGATTTCTTCGTTTAGAGGGAAAATATATGTAGGATGGACAGTAAGATTAAGAGTTACTATACTATCACAGCCCCATACGGATTGAAGATATTGAGTGTATAATCCCGTTGTATCAGCGTTGAAACCATTTTGCGTATATGGAATATTATCACACGTTTCTGCATAGATAGTATCATTATATACGGGATGTACACTTAGGTTTAGAACCACGACACTATCACATCCCCAATAAGAGCTAAGACTATCTACATATATTCCAGCAATATTTTCATTAAAATTGTATAGATTATAAGTTTGTCCTTCGCAAATATCTGCATATATCGTGTCAATAAAACTAATAGTTTTAAGGTTTAAATGCACAATGCTATCACATCCTTTAACAGATTGTAGATATTGCGTATAAATTCCTGCTTCCGAAACATCAAATCCATTGAGTGTGTAGGTTGAACCTTTACATATAGAATCTACTATCGTGGTATCGTATATCGGATTTACGATTAAATTAACCGAAAACAAACTATCACATCCTTTTATGCTTTGTAGTCTTTGTGTATGCACACCTTGTGTATTTACATTAAAGTTATATTCTGTATAAGTCTGTCCTTGACAAATTTCTGCCGTGATTGTGTCATTGTAAATTGGGTTTACAGTTAAATTTATGCTAAACAAACTATCGCAACCATGAACACTTAAACTACTATGTGTGTATATGCCGGCCTGCGTTTCGTTAAATCCATATTGATTAAACGTTTCGCCTTGACAAATCTCGACATCTATTGTGTCATTATATGTAGGGTGTACTACAAGGTTTAAAACTACTGTACTATCTGCACCATATATTGTATTCAAGTGTTGATAATATATTCCCGATTCGCTTTGAGAGAATCCATTTTCCGAATAAATTTCTCCATTACATATTTCTGCGTCTATTGTTGTTTGAACATTTGGATGTACAACTAAGTTTAGAATAAATATACTATCACATCCTTTTGCTGTTTGTAAGGTATCGTAATATGTTCCTGAAACATTTAATTCATGTCCATTGAAATCGTAAGTTTGTCCTTCAAGTATTTCTACACTAAACGTTGTGTCGTAAATCGGA
Organism: Candidatus Onthomorpha sp.; assembly: GCA_045644685.1. Taxonomy (GTDB): domain Bacteria; phylum Bacteroidota; class Bacteroidia; order Bacteroidales; family P3; genus Onthomorpha. The sequence continues at coordinate 9,512 of JAZRHI010000026.1, read as the reverse complement.
TTCACTATTAAATTTAATGTAAATAAGCTATCGCAACCATGAATACTTAGACTTTGATGTGTGTAAACGCCTGTTTCGCTTTCCGAAAAGCCATTTTGTGTATAGGTTTCACCTTGACAGATTTCTATTGTAATGGTATCGTTGTAGATTGGATTGACAACAAGATTTAAAATAACGGTACTATCTGTTCCGTGTATGGTTTGTAGATTTTGTTGATAGGTTCCTGTTTCACTTTGCAAAAATCCATTTTCAGAATAGGCCTCTCCTTGACAGATTTCTGCGTTTATCAAAGTTTGAACGTTTGGATGAACGAGTAAATCCAAAATAAAAATACTATCGCATCCTTTATTTGTTGAAAGGGTATCGTAATATATTCCTGTTTGATTTAGACTATGACCATTGAAATCGTAAGTTTGTCCTTCAAGTATTTCAGCTGATAAATTAGTTGTGTAAACTGGATTGACAATTAGGTTTAATACGAATATACTGTCGCAACCACCTACACTAAGGCTTTGATGTGTGTAAATTCCTGTTTGATTTTCGTTAAAACCATATTGAGTAAATCTCTCGCCTTCGCAGATTTCTGCTGTGAGTGTATCGTTATAAATTGGGTTTACTGTAAGATTTAATATTATTGTACTATCTGCGCCAGTCCAAGACGTCAAAATATTAGTATAAGTGCCTGCTTCGCTTGAATTAAATCCGTTTTCAGTATATGTTTCTCCTTGACATATTGCTGCGTTTATCGTATTTGTAGTATGAAGATGTACAAATAGATTAAGATTTATCGTACTGTCGCAACCAAGTTCGGAAGTTAATGTGTGTGAATAAAGACCTGATTGGGTTAGACTTTGCCCAAAGAATTCATAACTACCACCTTCTATTATGGTATCGTAAAGTGTGGTTGTATATGTAGGATTTACTGTAAGCACAAGGGTAACTAAACTATCGCATCCCCAACTTGAAGAAAGATTTTGTGTGTTAGTTATTGTAGAATGCGCATTTGTCATTTGAGATTTTGGAATAAAAAATCCATTTCTATTATAATTTAAGCCGTAACACGTAGTATCGTAAATCGTATCGGAATATGTAGGATTTATTGCTACGACTAAATTTGATGTATTGGCACAACCATAATTTGTTAGTAAGCTTGACTTAGAATAAGTGCCTGCTTCTGTTAGTGTATCTATAATCGTGCGAGGAATCAGCGCTCCATTTTCATTTCTTTCGTAACCTGTGTATTGCCAAACGTAATAACTGCCTTGACAAATGTTAGCAGTTTCGTTTGTTTCTATGTTTTCTTTTATGTTTATCGTAACTCTAACAATACTATCACATCCTTGATATGTGGAAAGTGTGTCCCTGTGAGTACCAGATGTAGTTATCGCTTTATCATTTAAATAATAAATAGAATCGCTACATAGATTAACGGTCCCTAAGTTTGTTGTAGGAGTTTTTTTCACATATAAATATAATGTAGTTGTGCTATCGCAATTATAAATGCTTCTATTGTTATTTGTTTTAGTAATAGTGTAATTATTATTCTGCATTTGCGATTTAAGAACGTTAAATCCATTTCTATTATAGTTTTCACCAAAACAAATAGTATCGTAAATTAAATTATTATATACTGGATTGACTGTGAGATTTAACTTATATGTATTTTTACATCCATGTGTTGTTCTCAATTCTTCGATATACACTCCCGTACTATCGTAAAGAGAATTACGATTTATATAGTTTCCTGCTTCATCATAGCCATTTCTATACCAACGATAATTATTTCCTTCACATATTGTTTGACTTGTTTCATGGAATGCTGTATCGTGAAAAATAACACTAACATTCACCAAACTATCACAACCACTAAATGAATTATTCGCACGTTTTGTATAAACTACATCTGAGGTTGCTAATCGATTTGTTCCGTTTTCATCAACGTAAAAGTACTCATCACCATCACATTTGTTTATTACCTCGCTCCCTCTCGCAGATGTAACTTTCATAATGTTTATATTGTAAACATCAAAGCAGTTCCCGTTAGGAAAAGTGTAAGTATTTTCTCCTACATTGCTTTCGTTTAATGTTATAGAAAAGTTATGTTCTGGAATATTTAGGGTAGTTTGATAATTATCTTCGCTACATAGATACACCGTTCTTTCATTGTAACTTCCATCTGTAAAAACGCTCACAAGCAATGAGTCTGTTATTAAACAGCCTTCAATAGGAATTATTCTGCTTTCTATGGTATATGTTGTTGTTTGATAAACTAATCTTTCTATTGTAGTGATTGTATCTATGTAAGGATTGTATAGCTGAAACGTATTTAAGCCCACGCAAACTATTGTATCGTGTTGTATTGTGTTATTGCCTTCTATTCCTCTAAAAGAACAGAGTCCCATTCCCCAATAATTGGTATTAGTATATGTTCTATAAGAATTGCAATGTATATACACTATTGGAGTTGTAGAGTTTAAGAAAGTGTATTGAGAAATTGAAGGAGGAATTAGCGAAGGCGAATAAATATGTAAAGAATTCGTTCCTCCAAAAGCATAATTACCTATTGAAGTAATTGAAGCGTGTAATTCAATAGTAGAAGATGTAGAATTATAAAAAGCAGAGTCGCCAATAGCAACTACATTGTAGTCAATATCATCATAATTTACGGTTAAAGGAATTGTTATTATAGATTCAGTATAAGGAGTGCCGTCTATTTTTTGCGTTACCTCACAATCCATATCGTTAATTGTCCTATACTGTATTCCATCTACCAAAAAATAGGTTTGTTGTGAAAATCCAAAAAAAGGAAATAATAGAAAAAATAAAAGGAGTATGTACTTTATTTTATTCATAATTGGTTTAATTTTACAATTATCGGCAAAAGTACAAAATAATAAGAACAAAAACAAATATTCTTTAACTCACTCGTTTCAAAAGTTTTAATTCCTGTTTTTGTTCTTTACTTATACGATAGCTTTCATTGGCTTTTTGAATTGTTTTATTGTGAACCCAAAGTGAAAGTTTATTTTCTTTAAGTATTTCTATTGTAACATCATATTGTTTCGATAGGGCTGTTGTAAAAAACCAAGCTTGCATCATTTTCACGTAATAATATTCTGATTTAACGCCACAAACCATTTCTAAATATTCTTCTTTGAAACTCTCTTTTTCAAGAAAATACCTCATCAAACTAAGAATTCCAAACCTACAAACATATTCTTTTTCAGAAGAAATCCAAGATTTTATATATTCAAGCAATAAATCAAGATTCTTTTTCAAAGCTTTTGGAGAACAACTATCACAAACAGCCCAATTATCAATGTATGGTAAAAACCTATCTAATGATTCCAAGCATTCTTTCTCGTCTTTCATTTCTTCAATCAAAAAAGAATGTAAATGATTTTCTTCATAATATTTATGTGGAAGCGAGTTTAAGAAATCTCCTCTTTGATTTTCCTTTGCGATTTCTTTGGCTAATTTTCTTAAATGAGGGATTCTTATTCCTATTATATTGTCTTTATTTATGTTTGGAATCAATTTAGATTGAAACTCCTTATATTCCTTATCTTGAAGTTTAAATAATCGTTTTTCTATATTGCTTTCGTTCATTATTATAAAAAAAAAGAAAAAAGCAGTCCCATACTTTAAAGACGGAACCGCTTTATTTATTATTGAAAAGATTTATTATTCTGCTGTTGTTGCTATCGGAGTGTAAACTCTTGCTGCAAGTTCTTTGTCAAATTGATACAATCCGTATCCATTATCGCCAATTAGTTTTAATTTATCTATAATATCACGAGCGTTTTCTTCTTCTTCAACTTGTTCGTCAATAAACCATTTCAACATTGATTGAGTTGCATAATCTTTTTCTTCTGTTGCGATGTAATAAAGTTCGTTTATCAAAGAAGTAACCACTCTTTCGTGTTTTAGAGTTTCTTCAAAAGCATCTAAAATACTTTTCCATTCGATTTGAACCTCTTTTATAGGTTTCAATTCTACCTTTCCTCCTCTTGAAAGTACGAAGTTGAAAATCTTCATTGCGTGATCTTGTTCTTCTTTGAATTGAATATTAAACCAATTACTTACGCCCGAAAATCCTTTATCAGACATATCTGCTGACATTGAAAGATAAAGATATGCAGACCAAAATTCTGCATTTATTTGTGCATTTAATGCTTCTTCTAATCTTTTACTTAACATAACGATTCTTTGTTTATTTGTTTTTAACTAAGTTTTCTGCTTTATATTAACGTAAAAACTTATTAAAAGTTGTAATTTTGCAGAGAAAAATAAAGTTTTAGTATATGAATTACAAAGAAACCTTAGATTATTTATACTCATTTTTACCTATGTTCCAAAGAATAGGTGCAGCGGCTTATAAAGCGGATATTTATAACACAGTTGAATTGATGAAGGCTTTGGGAAATCCCGAAAAAAAGTTTAAATCAATTCACGTTGCAGGAACTAACGGTAAGGGGTCTTCATCTCACCTAATTGCCTCTATACTTAGAGAAAAAGGATTAAAGGTTGGACTTCACACTTCTCCTCATTTAAAAGATTTTCGTGAAAGAATAAAAATCAATAACCAAATGTGCAGTGAGGAGTTTGTAGTAAAATTTGTAGAAAACAACAAAGAATTAATCGAACGCATAAAACCCTCATTTTTTGAAACAGCAGTTGCAATGGCTTTCACCTATTTCGCACAAGAAAACGTAGATATTGCAATCATAGAAGTAGGAATGGGCGGAAGATTAGACTCAACAAATGTGATAAACCCGCTTTCGTGTTTAATAACCAATATTTCCTTTGACCACACTCAGTTTTTAGGAAATTCATTAGCCGAAATCGCAGGAGAAAAAGCAGGAATCATTAAAGAAAACACCCCTGTTGTCATTTCACAATCGCAAGAGGAAACAAAAAATGTCTTTATCGCAAAGGCAAATGAAAAGAATAGTCCTATATCTTTTGCAGATAGTTATCTATCTTGTGAAAATGTAAATCACTCTTGCGGAGAAATGAGATTAGATATTTACAAAAACGGAGAAAAGAGATTAGAAAATTTAAAATCCCCTCTTGCGGGCTACTATCAACAAAGGAATATTCTTGGCGTTATTGCATTGATTGATACGCTTAATAAATATCATAATTTCAATATTAGTGATAAAGAAATAATTGAGGGCATTAAAAATATATCTTCAAACTTCCCTATTGCAGGTCGTTGGCAAACTCTTTGCAAAAAGCCTTTAACAATTTGCGATACAGGGCATAACGAAGACGGATTAAAGTATGTAATTGAACAAATAAAGAATACTCCTCACAAAAAGCTAAGATTTGTTTTAGCAATGGTAAATGACAAAGACGTAAATAAGGTTTTATCAATGTTAGACAAAGAGGCAGAATATTATCTCTCACAAGCAAATATTCCAAGAGCCTTACCTGTAAATGAATTGGCTGAAAAAGCAAAACAAGCTGGGCTTTCCTTTACTCAATACGAAACAATCTCGCAAGCATTAGCAAAAGCACAAGAAGAAGCCGAAGAAAACGACTTGGTTTTCGTAGGTGGCTCAACCTTTACCGTAGCAGAGGTTGTGTAAGTCTAAGAGTTAGAAAAATAAGTCTAAGAAATAATTTATTAAGTCTAAGGAAAAAATTTTTTTTTCTTAGACTTATTTTTTTGATTGATTGACAAAGAAAAAATTCCAACAACAATACATCATTATCCCTGCTTGATTGTCTAAGGTGTCTTCGCTAAAAAACGAGATTAGCATAATTGCAAGAAAAATTATATAGTAAGGATTTTCATTTAGCGAAAAACGAAACATTGGATAGAATAAAAACGCAAACCAAATAAGCAATCCTATTATTCCATAGCTGAAAACAACTGAGAAATATTGATTATGCGTTCTCATATTCGTGTCTGCTAATTCAGAATTATTGATTTCTAATTGTTTTTTCAATTCTCGTGGAGCATTTCCTGTGCCTACTCCTATTAAAAGATTATTTTTAATTACCTCAAAACTATTTTCCCAAAGCTCAATCTTTTGAATCAAAGAAGAGCCCTTTACTTTATTTTCTTTTTCGTAAGCCTCAATTTCATAGAAAGTAGAATACAAACGCGATTTCAAAGGTATTTTTTCTGCATATACATAATTAGGAATCCCTTTCTTTATATTCTCTAAATCTTTTTCCGATAGTTTTTCCCAACCTTTTAAATTCTTTTCGTAACCCTTTGAATTTAAATATCTAATTGCTATATCAACATAGAGAAACTCCCCTTCTTTTGATTTACACACTGCATTTCTATCTTCTTTTAAATACTTCTCTACTCCATCTTGCATTTGCGAGTAATCAACCTTATCAAAAATATAATTTCCGTTTTCAATAATCATATTTTCTTTTACCTCTCCATTCTTAGGCACAAAGTAATCTTTGTAATAGTATGAAAGGCAAGAAATAATTGCAAAAACAAAAAGAGAAAATCCCGAGATAAATATTGTAAAAGCTGTTTTATTTTTTTTCTTAAAAAGAAAATAAGTTGGAATAATAAAAAACAAAACGACAAAACTAATAACGACTCCGGTTAATGCAGAGGTTAGAATCATATATGCCTCAAACCATAAAGCAAGTAATAGAAAAAGAGTTTTTTTGTTTTGAATGCAATAAACAACTACAAAAGATGAAGCAAGGGTTAAATGAAGTGCAAAACGAATATGCGAACAAAACGGCATAATTGTGCGAACATCGGGATTTTCTGTTACAAGAAAATTAAACATTCCTATACCTGTTGCAACAAGTAACGAAAAGATATAAGCCCAAGCATAGATTTTAAGATTTTTTCTTTCCTGTAAAGGAAGATTCATTAGATATAATGGAACAATCAAGAAAGGCAAAGATTTTTCTAATTGTTTCCAAGCCTCACTTCCCCCTCCGCTCCAAATCATTCCAAGACATATCAATGCAAAGAAAGAAAAAACTGCTATTAAAACGTCTTTTGAATAGGATTTTATGCGAGACTTGTCTGCAAAAACAAACCTTATTGCCATAAAAACCATAGCAAATGACATCAAAGCGTGAGAAAAAATCATTCCCACAATGCTAAGACAAATTATTGCAATGTCTAAATACGAAGAATCTAACTTATGCTTCATAATTGCCAATAAAACTAAAAACAAGTTTAAATTATTGTTTGACAACTTAAAAATAAGTTATATCTTTGCATTTTATTTTTTACACGTAACAATAAATATGAAGAAATTAGCAGTAGTTGCCTTTGGTGGAAACGCACTTTTGAGAAGCGGACAAAAGGGTACTTATCAAGAACAAATAAACAATGTAACCGAAACTTGTAGTTCACTTTCTAACCTTTTGAAACAAGGTTATAATTTGGTGATTGGACACGGTAATGGTCCACAAGTTGGAAACGTAATGCTTCAACACGAAGGAGGAAAAAAGCATTTCAATATAGAATCTATGCCAATGGATTTTTGTGTTGCTGAAACACAAGGCTCAATAGGTTATTTGATAGAACAAGGTTTTAGAAACGTTTTCGCAAAAGAAAACATAGACAGAAAAGTCTTAACTTTACTTACACAAGTTGTAGTAGATGAAAAAGATTCTGCTTTCCAAAATCCGGTAAAGCCTGTTGGTCCTTACTATACTAAGGAAGAAGCTGATGCTTTTGCTGCTGAAACTGGTGCAAAATATGCAAAGGATTCTAAAAGCGATAAATATCGTAAGGTTGTTGCTTCACCTAAGCCTTTAAAAATAAACAATATTGAAATTGTAAAGCAACTTGCCTTAGAAGGAAACGTAGTTGTAACTGTTGGAGGTGGCGGAATTCCTGTCGTAGAAGAAAATGGAGTAAGAGGAGTTGAAGCAGTAATTGATAAAGACTTAGCTTCTGCATTAACAGCAGTTGAAATAGGTGCTGATGAGTTTTACATTCTTACAGATGTGCCTAAGGTATATATCAATTTCCGTCAACCTGATGAAAAAGCCTTAGATGTACTTACTGTAAAAGAAGCAGAAGATTTGCTTTCACAAGGACAATTTGGCGAAGGTTCAATGGCACCAAAAGTAAGAGCAGCTTTACACTTTGTAAAGAATGGAGGAAAAGAATGTATCATTACAGAAGCAGGACAACTTTCTAATCCTTCTTGTGGAACAAGAATAGTAAAAGAATAATTACATAAACAATTAAAATTTTTTAATTATGGGATTTAATTTAAGAAACAGAAACTTTTTGAAATTATTGGATTTCACTCCAAAAGAAATTCAATATATGTTGGATTTAGCAAGAGATTTAAAAAGAGCTAAATATGCAGGTACTGAACAACCAAGATTAAAAGGTAAAAACATAGCTTTGATTTTTGAAAAGACATCTACTCGTACTCGTTGTGCGTTTGAAGTAGCTGCTCACGACCAAGGAGCTCACGTTACTTACCTTGGACCTTCTGGTTCTCAAATCGGAGTTAAAGAATCTATGGCTGACACTGCTCGTGTATTGGGCAGAATGTTTGATGGTATAGAATATCGTGGTTTTGAACAAAAAATCGTTGAAGAATTAGCACAACACGCTGGAGTTCCTGTATGGAATGGTCTTACAAACGAGTTTCACCCAACTCAAATCTTGGCTGACTTCCTTACAATGATGGAACACACTGACAAACCATTGAATAAAGTTTCTTATGCTTACATTGGAGATGCTCGTTACAACATGGGTAACTCTCTTATGGTAGGTGGAGTGAAAATGGGAATGGATGTAAGAATCGTTGCTCCAAAAGGACTTCAACCAGATGCAGAATTAGTTGCTACTTGCCAAGAAATAGCAAAAGAAACTGGTGCTACATTAACTATAACTGACAATGTAGCAGAAGGTGTTAAAGGTTGTGATTTCTTATACACTGACGTATGGGTATCAATGGGAGAACCAGCAGAGGTTTGGGCTGAAAGAATCGCTTTATTGAAACCTTACCAAGTAAATAAAGAAATGATGGAAATGACAGGTAATCCAAAATGTAAATTTATGCACTGCTTACCTGCTTACCACAACTTAGAAACACAAGTAGGTCGTGATGTTTACAAACAATTCGGCTTAGACGGAGTTGAAGTTACAGAAGAAGTTTTTGAAAGCGAAAACTCTATCGTATTCGATGAAGCAGAAAACCGTATGCATACAATAAAAGCAGTTATGGTTGCAACACTTGGCGACTAATTGCTTTGCAATCTTAATAGAAATAAGGGAGGAATTTAATTCTTCCCTTATTTTTTTATTTTTTTAAATAGGGCTAATAAATTAGAATCGCCACGAATTTTCGGATGTAAACAAAATTTCTATAAATTTAACGCCGAATGCTTGCGATATTTTCAAACAAAAGATTTCCAACTGCAAATTTTAAGAAATTTAATTCAAAGAAAAACGCTCGTAAGTCTTTGTTTTCATTTATTTATTCTTTGATTTTAAAACCACAAAGTTTCTTTTTCTATCCTATCAAACTCCACTTCGTAATCGT
>JAZRHI010000025.1:0-46526 GCA_045644685.1 Candidatus Onthomorpha sp. | reverse complement strand
GTGCAAAAAAGGCACATTAGACTTACCATTTTGGTATATAATATATAATACTATACCAAATCTATACTTTTGGAATATTATAAAAAATGTTTAGACGTTCACGAAAATTATTTTTTTTGGAGACTTTGTTTCAGATTTTTATCCTCCGATGATAAAGTTTTATCCTCGGAGGATAATTTGTTACCATCGGAGGGTAATGCTCTTACCATCGGATGGTAATAGTGTTACCATCGGAGAGTAATAGTGTTACCATCGGAGCAAAATTTTCTAAAACAAAGCAAAGGCTTTTTTTGTCGTTATTAAAAATTTGTCTTAACTTTGTCGGCTGAAATTTTATTGACATAAAAAAGCGTTTTTGCTTATTTTTGGTGATGTGAAACCTGAACAATTTCATACAATCAACCAAATAAATAAGGAAAGTACGCTCACGAGTATATCGTGGGCTTTTCTTATTTGGTTGATTAGGTAGTTCAGGACCTCACATTACGATAAGACTAAGTCCACGTCTTTTTTAATGTCTTTTTGTTGAGGAAAATAGTTTAATAATTAACAAATAAATTTAAAAAATGAAAAGAACATTATTATTGATTTGCACTTTATTATGTGCAAACGTGCTTATGGCACAAACAAGATTTTTTGTTGGAGATTTGCAATACGAAGTTACCTCAATGAATCCCCCTGAGGTAATGGTTTGTTATGCTAATTATTCAATGACAACAGCAAATATTCCAGAAACAGTAACTTACGAAGGAACAAATTATAATGTTACTTCTATTGATCGTTATGCGTTCTGGAATTGCAGTAGTTTAACTTCTGTTAATATTCCTAATAGTGTTACTTCTATTGGAAAAGAGGCGTTCTATTATTGTACATCTTTAGAATCAATCAATCTTTCTGACAATATTACTTCTATCGGAAGAAATTGTTTTGATAGTTGTATTAACTTAACTACGGTTAATATTCCTACAAGTCTTTCTGTGATTGATACTTCTTTATTCAGATATTGTACAAGTTTAACTTCTATTACTATTCCGGAAAACATAACTGATATTAAAGCATGGTCGTTTTGGAATTGTCATAGTTTAACTTCTATCAATATTCCTAATAGTGTTACTTCTATTGGAGAGCAAGCGTTTGCTTATTGCAACACCTTATCTTCTGTTACTCTTGGTAATAGTGTTACTTCTATTGGATATGCAACGTTCTATCAGTGTAGTAATTTATCTTCTATCAATTTTCCTAATAGTCTTATTTCTATTGGAGATTATGCTTTCGATTATTGCAGTAGTTTAACTTCTATTGATATTCCTAATAGTGTTACTTCTATTGGAGATTATGCGTTTGCGGTATGCAATACCTTATCTTCTGTTACTCTTGGTAATAGCATTACTTCTATTGGATATGCAACCTTCTATGATTGTAGTAATCTATCTTCTATCAATATTCCTAATAGTGTTACTTCCATTGGATATTATGCGTTCAGAGAATGTAGTAGTTTAACTTCTATTGATATTCCTAATAGTGTTACTTCTATTGGAGGTGGTGCATTTTGGGAATGCAATAACTTGACTTCTGTTACTATTCCTAATAGCGTTACTTCTATTGGAAGTTCTGCTTTTCATTATTGTACCGAATTAGAATCAATAAATCTTTCTGACAATATTACTTATATTGGAAGAAATTGTTTTGATAGTTGTATTAACTTAACTACGGTTAATATTCCTACAAGCCTTTCTGTAATTGATACTTCGTTATTCAGATTTTGTACAAGTTTAACTTCTGTTACTATTCCGGAAAACATAACTAAGGTTAAAGCGTATGCATTCATATATTGCAGTAGTTTAACTTCTGTTACTCTTCCGGAAAGTGTTAATTCTATTGAAACTGCTGCATTCAGAGATTGCAAAAGTTTATCTTCTGTTACTTTACCTGAGAATGCCACAATCTCAACAGATGCATTTTATGATAGTGGAATAACTGCTAATGATACTATTGATAATGTGATTTATAGTTTATGTTATGATAATGAAAATATAGGTAACTATACTTTTGAAGAGGTATTCAATATTACTTTTAATATCGGAGATAATGTTTACACACCAAGTAGCGCGACAGTTTTTGATCATACACCAGGATTAAGTGGAATTGTTACACTTATTTCTGCGATAACATATAATGGAATAACTTATCCTGTTACTTCTATTGATAAATCTGCGTTCTATGGTTGTGAAAGTTTAGATATTATTGATATTCCTAATAGTGTTACTTCTATTGGAGAATATGCTTTTGCTTATTGCGGTACTTTGTTTTATGTTAATATTGGTAATAGCGTTAATTCTATTGAATATGGTGCGTTTGGGGAATGCAATAATTTGTCTACTGTTACTTGTCTTGCTAATACTCCACCTTCTCTTGGAGACTATGTGTTTTATAATACACCTTCCTACAAGATATTAAATGTTAATTGCGGATTGAAAGATGATTATATTTCATCTTGGACAGATTTTTATTCTTATAATATTCACGAGATTCCTTTTGTTGTTAATGCAACTGCAAACGATGAAGCGTTTGGCTCGGTTGCTGTTGAGAGTGATTGCTCTACCAGTACGCTTACTGCAACTGCAAACGAGGGTTATATCTTTTTGAATTGGAACGATGGCAATACAGAAAACCCAAGAGTTGTTTCTCTTACAAGCGACACAAGTTTTGTTGCAAACTTCGGTGCTCTTGTTGTAAACACTGATATTACTGCAACAATATGTCAAGGACAAACTTACACAGAAAACGGATTTAACGTAAGCGAAGCAGGAATTTATACTCAAACATTAACTGCTATAAATGGTGCTGATAGTATTGTAACACTTACATTAAATGTTAATCCAATCTATAATACAGAACTTACAGCAACTATTTGCGAAGGTAGTGTTTACACAGAAAACAACTTTAACGTAAGCGAAGCAGGTGTTTACACACAAACATTACAAACTGTAAACGGTTGTGATAGTATAATTACTCTTACTTTAAATGTTAATCCTATTTTCAATACAGAACTTTCTGCAAACATTTGCGAAGGTCAAACTTATACAGAAAATGGATTTAACGTAAGCGAAACAGGTGTTTATACGCAAACTCTTACTTCTGTAAACGGTTGCGATAGTATTGTTACTCTTACTTTAAACGTTAATCCAATCTTCAATACAGAACTTACAGCAACTATTTGTCAAGGACAAGTCTATGCTGAAAATAACTTTAACGTAAGCGAAGCAGGTGTTTACACACAAACTCTTACTTCTGTAAACGATTGCGATAGTATTGTTACTTTAACTGTTAGTGTTAATCCTACTTTTGATACTACTATCAATGCAACAATAAACGCAGGAGAAACATACACTGAGTTTGGTTTCAACGAAAGTGAAGCTGGAACATACGTTCAAAATCTTCAAACCGTAAATGGTTGTGATAGTACTATTACTTTAAATCTTTCAGTAAATAGTTCTTTACTTGATGTTGAGCAAACAGAGATTTCTTTCTATCCTAATCCAACTGACAGCAAGATTACTTTCAGCCAAATGATTGAAAGAATAGAGGTAATAGACCTAACAGGTAGAACAATCTTTACTTTCTCTAATGCAAAAACAATAAATATTGAATCATTACCAAGTGGTGCTTATTATTTACGCTTAACTAATAACGACAAGGCAATAATGCGAAAGGTGATTAAGGAGTAATTGTAATTTAACATCAAAAAATAGGCAGAAACAATAAAGTTTCTGCCTATTTTTTTACTATTTGAGTAATCGTTTATTTTCTACTTCTTCTAATACTTTCATTTGTTGAATTGCGATTTTGTTAAGTTTTATAAGTCGTTCTCTTTGTGAGAGACCTTCTTTTATAAAAACTGCATTTAAACTCTCCATATTTGAAAGGCAAATCAATTCATTTATTGTTGCATAGTCGCGAATATTTCCTTTTAATTCGGGATTAGCATCACGCCACTGCTTTGCAGTCATACCAAACATTGCGATATTTAATACGTCTGCTTCATTAGAATAGATAATACTTGCTTGCTGTTGCGTAATTTCTGAGGGAATAAGATTTTGTTTTATTGCATCTGTATGTATATGATAATTGATTTTTGAAAGTTCTCTTTTTGCAGTCCAACCTATTAGCTTTTGTTCTTCTTCTTTAAGCCTTTGAAATTCCTTTACTATATATAATTCAAATTCAACGGAAATCCAACTCGCAAACTTAAAGGCAATATCTTTATGTGCGTAAGTGCCTCCATATCTTCCCGACTTAGATATTATTCCAATAGCATTGGTGGTATTTATCCACTTTTGAGGTGATAAAGTGAAAGCATTTAACCCTGCTTCTTTTTTAAACCCCTCGAATTCGGTGGGTTTAAATTCAGGATTGTATAAACTCTCCCAAACTCCTAAATATTCTATTGTGTTTCTATTACGCATCCAATTGCCAATAACCGCATTAGGTTCATTACTTTTGTGTTTAGCTATATCTGTTAATGAAATGTAGTCATTCTCTTTTACAGATATTATAGTTACATCGGTATTTTGAACAATAATCTTCGCCATAATTTACTTTTTAATAAAATCACTTTTGCAAATGTATATCTTTTTTTTAAAAGAATATAATTCGCAGTTCTTTTTACTTATTATTTAAGATTGCTCTTAATAACGACAAAGCAATAATGCGCAAGGTTATTAAAGAATAAAAAGCGAGTTTTTGAAATTTTTAATGCGGTTTTGGACACACAAAATAGCTTTTTTTTACTTTTTCACTTTTGAGTGTTGAAAAAATGCTATTTGTTTAAATTTTTTCATTGATTTTCTTGGTATTACAAAAAAAAGTTGTAATTTTGCAAATTGAAAAAATTAGCGTCTCTGTATAGACTCGTTTCGTAACAAGTTGATTCTGTTAGTTATGAAGGGTTGGCGTGTCTTTGGAGATATTATTCTTAGGACCAATTGGCTGTGGTTTTTTGAACGTTGAATTTTTTTAATTTTAGTTAAAAAGTAAAAAAGTATAATTAAAAAAGAAAAAGAACATATTTCGATATGCCTACAATTCAACAATTAATCCGTAAAGGACGTACAAAAATGGAGTACAAGAGTAAATCTCCTGCATTGGACTCTTGCCCTCAACGTAGAGGTGTTTGTACCAGAGTGTACACTACTACACCTAAAAAGCCAAACTCAGCAATGAGAAAAGTTGCCAGAGTAAAATTAACAAATGGTAAGGAAGTAAATGCTTACATACCAGGCGAAGGTCATAACTTGCAAGAACACTCTATCGTAATGATTAGAGGTGGTCGTGTTAAGGATTTACCAGGTGTTAGATATCACATCATTCGTGGAGCTTTGGATACTGCTGGTGTTGACGGTAGAAAGCAAAGACGTTCAAAATATGGTACAAAGAGACCAAAAGATGCAAAGAAATAGTTAATTAGAGGAAATTTACACGTAAGGAAACATGAGAAAAGCAAAACCAAAGAAGAGAATTATTCTTCCTGATCCTAAGTTTAATGATGTGTTAGTTACAAAATTTGTAAATAACATCATGCTTAAAGGAAAGAAAATGATAGCTTATAATATATTTTATGAAGCAATTGATATAGTTACTGAACGTTCAAATGAAAATGGATTGGAAGTTTGGAAAAAAGCATTAGCTAATGTAACTCCACAAGTTGAGGTTAGAAGCCGTAGAGTAGGAGGAGCAACTTTCCAAATCCCTTCTGAAATCCGCCCTGAAAGAAAACAATCTATGGGTATGAAAAACTTAATAGGATTTGCTCGTAAACGTAACGAAAAAACAATGGCTATTCGTTTAGCTTCTGAAATTTTGGCAGCTTACAAAGAAGAAGGTGCTGCTTTCAAAAAGAAAGAAGATATTCACAGAATGGCTGAGGCAAATAAAGCATTCTCTCATTTTAGATTCTAAGAGGTTATGGCAGATTTAAAGCTAACTAGAAATATAGGTATTATGGCTCACATTGACGCTGGTAAGACAACTACTACCGAGCGTATTTTGTATTTTACAGGAAAGAGTCATAAAATAGGGGAAACTCACGACGGAGCAGCAACAATGGACTGGATGGCTCAAGAACAAGAAAGAGGTATCACAATCACTTCTGCTGCTACAACAGTTTTCTGGAATTATAAAGAAAAACAATTCAAAATCAACATCATAGATACTCCGGGCCACGTTGATTTCACTGTTGAAGTTGAACGTTCTCTTAGAGTTTTAGATGGTGCTGTTGCTTTATTCTGTGCTGTTGGTGGTGTTGAACCTCAATCTGAAACAGTTTGGAGACAAGCAGACAAATATATGGTTCCTCGTATAGGATTCGTTAATAAAATGGACCGTGCTGGTGCTGACTTCTTTAATGTTTTAAAACAAATTAAAGAACGTCTTGGTGCTAACCCTATTCCATTGACTATTCCTATCGGACAAGAAGATATGTTCAAAGGGGTTATTGACCTTATCTCAAATAAAGCATTGATGTATGATGAAGCTACTAATGGTACTACTTCATACGAAGTTCCAATGCCAGAGGATTTAAAGGAAATAGCTGCTGAATATAGAAAAAAATTGATTGAAGGTGTTGCAGAAGAAGATGATGAACTTCTTATGAGATATATGGATGATGAAAACTCTATCACAGAAGAAGAAATGCTTTACCATATTCGTAAGGCTACTTGTGAAATGAGAATCGTTCCTGTATTATGTGGTTCTTCATTCAAAAATAAAGGTGTTCAAAACCTAATCAACGCTATTTGTGAATTCTTACCTTCTCCAATTGATATTCCTGAGGTTGAAGGAACTGATCCTAATACAGGAGATGTTATCACAAGAAAGGTTGATCCAAAAGCACCGTTCTCTGCATTAGCATTTAAGATTGCAACTGACCCTTATGTTGGAAGAATTTGTTTCTTCCGTGTTTATTCAGGTGCACTTGATGCTGGTTCATACGTTTACAATGCTGCAACAGGCAAAAAAGAACGTATTTCAAGAGTAATGCAAATGCACGCTAACAAGCAAAATCCTATGGACAGAATTGAAGCTGGGGATATAGGAGCAGCTGTTGGTTTTAAAGATATTAAAACAGGAAATACTCTTTGTGATGAAAACAATCCTATCATATTAGAATCAATGACTTTCCCTGAGCCAGTGATTTCTATTGCGATAGAGCCTACAAAACAAGCTGATATTGATAAATTCAATAACGCTTTGATGAAACTTTCTGAAGAAGACCCTACATTGGTTATCAGTACTGATGAGGATTCTGGTCAAACTATCATGAAAGGTATGGGTGAGTTACACTTAGATATCATAATGGATAGATTGAAAAGAGAGTTTAATGTTGATTGTAATCAAGGTGCTCCTCAGGTTGCATACAAGGAAGCAATTACAACTGAAAGTTCTCACAGAGAAGTATTCAAAAAACAAACTGGTGGTAGAGGTAAGTTCGCTGATATCGTGTTTACTCTTTCTCCTGCTGATGAAGGTGTTAAAGGTTTACAATTTATCAATGAAGTTAAGGGAGGTAATATCCCTAAGGAATTTATCCCTGCTGTTGAAAAAGGATTCAAGGCTGCAATGCAAAATGGTGTTTTAGCAGGATTCCCACTTGAAAGCATGAAAGTTGTTTTATCTGATGGTTCTTATCACCCAGTAGACTCTGATGCTCTTTCATTTGAATTATGTGCTAAAATGGCGTTCAAAGAAGCAGCTAAGAAAGCAAGACCTGTATTGTTAGAACCTATTATGTCTGTTGAAGTTAATACTCCTGATGCTTATTTGGGAGATGTTACAGGAGACTTGAATAGAAGAAGAGCTATTCTTGATAGCATAACAGCTAAAATAGGTGTTCAATCAGTTAGAGCTAAAGTTCCTTTGGCACAAATGTTTGGATATGTTACATCTTTGAGAACTATTACTTCTGGTAGAGCAAATTCTACAATGGAATTCTCTCACTATGCAGAAGCTCCAAAAGATGTTACAGAAACAGTATTGAAAAGTAAAGAAAACAACTAATAAGTAATAATCGTGAGTCAAAGAATCAGAATTAAATTAAAATCATACGATCATAACTTGGTAGATAAATCTGCTGAAAAGATCGTAAAAACTGTAAAATTGACAGGGGCACATGTGAGAGGACCTATTCCTTTGCCTACAAATAAGAAAATTTTTACAGTTAATCGTTCTACTTTCGTAAATAAAAAATCACGCGAGCAGTTCGAATTAAGTTCTTACAAAAGATTGTTAGATATAGACAGTACTTCATCAAAAACTGTTGATGCATTGGTAAAATTAGAATTACCAAGCGGTGTTGATGTTCAAATTAAAGTCTAATTAAACTAAATTTAAAGTAAGATTAAAGTAAAATATTCAGCCGATGTCGTGAGATAAGCTGAGAATGTAAATAAATTATTAAATTAAATGTCAGGATTAATCGGAAAAAAAATTGGAATGACTAGCATCTATGATGCCTCCGGTAAACAAATGCCGTGCACAGTTATTGAAGCTGGTCCTTGTGTGGTAACACAAGTAAAAACTCCTGAAAAGGATGGTTACAGTGCTATACAATTAGCATTTGAAGAATTAAAGGAGAAAAATTGTACAAAACCAATGAAAGGACATTTTGCAAAAGCAAATACTACTCCTAAGAGATATGTTGCAGAATTTTCTCGTTTTGAAGAAGGTTCTAAAAAAGCATTCGGAGAAGTATTAACATGTGATGTTTTTGCAGAAGGAGAATTCGTAGACGTAGTCGGAATCTCAAAAGGTAAAGGTTTTCAAGGTGTTGTAAAACGTCATGGTTTTAGTGGAGTTGGTGATAAAACTCACGGTCAGCATGACAGACTACGTGCTCCAGGTTCTGTAGGAGCTTCTTCATACCCTTCAAGATTATTCAAAGGTCTAAGAATGGCTGGAAGAACAGGTGGAAGAAGAGTAAAAGTTCAGAATTTACAAATTTTAAAAGTAATTGCTGAAAAGAATTTAGTATTAGTGAAAGGATCTGTACCAGGTCCTAAGGGTTCAATTTTAAAACTTGAGAGATGGAGTTAAAAGTTTATGGCATAAATGGCAATGAAACTGGAAGAACAGTTATTGTCAATGAAGAGTTATTTGGAACTGAACCTAACGATCACGTTATTTGGTTAGCAGTTAGACAATATTTAGCAGACCAAAGACAAGGTACTCACAAGTCTAAGGAACGTTCAGAAGTTTCAGGTTCTACTAAAAAATTAAAAAGACAAAAAGGTACAGGTGGAGCAAGAGCTGGTGATACAAATAGCCCTACAATAAAAGGAGGGGGACGTGTTTTCGGACCAAGACCAAGAGATTATCGTTTTAAATTAAATAAAAAAGTAAAACGTTTAGCTCGTTTATCAGCTTTGACTTACAAATCAAGAGAGAATAACATTCTTGTTGTTGAAGATTTCAGTTTTGAAGCTCCAAAAACAAAGAGAATGATAGAAATTCTTTCTGCATTGAAAGTTCAAGATAAAAAAACTCTTCTAATTATTGATGCAGTTAAAGAAAAATTCGTATCTTTGTCAGCTCGTAACTTGCAAAAAGTTAGAGTAATGAGTCCTGAGTTAATAAATACTTATGAAGTGTTAAATGCTAATAAGTTAGTTATCTCAGAATCAATGGTTAAAGAGTTGGAAAGAGTGTGTACTAATTCTTAGTTAGCAATTTTATAAGAGAAAAGAAATGAACATCATTGTAAAGCCGATTATTACAGAAAAAATGACTAAAACGACAGAGAAATTCCCTAATCGTTTTGGTTTTATAGTTGATAAACGCGCAAATAAAATAGAAATAAAGAGAGCAGTTGAAGAACTTTATGGAGTTAAAGTTGAAAGTGTAAATACAATGAATTATAGCGGAAAAAATAAATCAAGATATACAAAATCTGGATTTATTCAAGGCCGTACAGCTGCTTTTAAGAAGGCTATAGTAATGTTAGCCGAAGGTGATACAATAGATTTTTTTAGCAATATTTAAAAATAAGAGATGGCTTTAAAAAAATTAAAACCAACAACACCAGGACAACGTTTTAAAGTTGTTAGCACTTTTGAAGAAATTACTACAAATAAACCAGAAAAATCATTGGTTTATGGTAAGAAAAAAAGTGGAGGTAGAAATAATGAAGGTAAAATGACCATGAGATACATCGGAGGTGGTCATAAGAAATTATACCGTTTTGTGGATTTCAGAAGAGATAAAGATGGAATCCCTGCTGTGGTAAAAACTATAGAATACGACCCAAATAGAACAGCTCGTATTGCTTTGGTATGTTACGCAGATGGTGAAAAAAGATATATAGTTTCTCCTCACGGACTAAAAGTTGGTCAGACAGTAATGTCAGGTATAGGAGTTGCCCCTGAAATTGGTAATACTTTGTTGCTTAGTGAAATTCCTTTCGGAACCATGATTCACAATATAGAATTGAATCCTGGTCAAGGAGCAAAGTTGGTGCGTAGTGCAGGTTCTTACGCTCAATTGATGTCAAGAGATGGTAAATATGCAATAGTTAAGATGCCTTCTGGAGAAACCAGAATGATATTGCAAGCATGTAGAGCAACTATAGGTATAGTATCTAACGTTGAGCATAACCTTGAAATTTCAGGTAAGGCAGGTAGATCAAGATGGTTAGGTAGAAGACCAAGAACAAGAGGAGTTGTTATGAACCCAGTAGATCACCCAATGGGAGGTGGTGAAGGTCGTCAAGCAGGAGGACATCCACGTTCTAGAAAGGGTATACCAGCTAAGGGTTACAAAACAAGAGCTCCAAAGAAACAATCAAGTAAGTATATAGTTGAAAGACGTAAGAAATAAGAAACATGAGCCGTTCATTAAAAAAAGGACCTTATATTCATTATAAGTTAGAAAAGAAAGTTTTGTTAGCTCAAGAACAGAACAATAAAAATACGATAAAAACATGGTCGAGAGCTTCTATGATTTCTCCCGATTTTGTAGGTTTGACTATAGCTGTTCATAATGGAAACAAACATATACCTGTTTACATCACAGAAAATATGGTTGGTCATAAATTAGGAGAATTTGCTCCAACAAGAATTTTCAGAGGACACGCTGGTCAAAAAGATAAAGGTAAGAAATAAAAATTAGTGCAGAAATGGGAAAAAGAAAACGTGAGAGTGCATTAGCACGTAAAGAAGCAAAGAAGACACAATATGTTGCGAAGTTAAATGATAATCCAACTTCACCAAGAAAGACTCGTTTAATGGCAGATGCTGTTAGAGGTCTTGATGTTGAAAAAGCATTAGGAGTTTTGCAATATAGTCGTAGAGAGTCAGCACCAAAATTACGTAAATTATTACTTTCTGCTATAGCTAATTGGCAAGCTAAAAACACTGGCAAAAGATTAGAAGAAAGTAGTTTATATATAAAAGAAATATGTGTTGATGGAGGAAGACAGTTAAAAAGACTTCGTACAGCTCCTCAAGGACGTGGTTATAGAATCAAAAAGAGATCTAATCATGTTACATTAGTATTGGGAAGTAGAGTAGAAGAAAGAGCAGCTGTTTCTGAACTTCAAACAATTGATGCTGAAAAATAATAGTTTGTAAAATTGTAAAAAAATAATCGGATGGGACAAAAAACAAATCCAATAGGTAACAGACTAGGAATTATCAGAGGTTGGGATTCTAATTGGTATGGAGGAAGAAAGTTCGAAGATAAATTAGTTGAAGACGATAAGATAAGAAAATATTTGAACGTTCGTTTAGCTAAGGCAGGAGTTTCCAAAATATATATTGAAAGAACTTTAAAGCTAGTAACTGTAACCATCAATACAGCTAGACCAGGTTTGATTATAGGTAAAGCTGGTCAAGAAGTTGATAGATTAAAAGAAGAGTTAAAGAAACTTACAGATAAAGAAGTCCAAATTAATATTTCTGAGGTTAAAAGACCTGAGTTAGATGCAGTATTAGTTGCAGCAACTGTTGCGAAACAGATTGAAGGCAGAGTTTCTTACAGAAAAGCTATCAAAATGGCTATAACTTCAACTATGAGAGTTGGAGCAGAAGGAATAAAGGTTTCTGTTTCTGGACGTATTGGTGGAGCTGAAATGGCTAGAACAGAACACTACAAAGAAGGTAGAACTCCTCTACATACTTTGAGAGCTGATATTGATTATGCACAAGCAGAAGCTCATACAACTTACGGACGTATCGGAGTTAAAGTATGGATCTGCAAAGGTATGGTTTATAATAAAAGAGAACTAGTTCCTTCTACTGTTGGAGGTAATCTTAAAGAAAATAATAGAGCAGGACAACGTCCTATGGCAGGACAACGTCCTCGTAGAAAAAAGTAGTATTTAATAGTCAAAATAGAGTGATATGTTACAACCAAAAAAGACAAAATACAGAAAACAGCAAAAGGGTAGAATAAAAGGTATAGCTCATAGAGGTCATGAGTTAGCTTTTGGAGCTTTTGGAATAAAGTCTTTGGATACTGCTTTTATCACAGGACGTCAAATAGAAGCAGCTCGTCAAGCCGTAACTCGTTATATGAAACGTGAAGGGCAAATATGGATTAGAATTTTCCCTGATAAACCTATTACTAAAAAACCAAACGAAGTTCGTATGGGTAAAGGTAAAGGGGCTCCAGAATATTTTGTTGCTAAAATTAAACCAGGAACAATGCTTTTTGAAGCAGAAGGAGTTCCATTGGAAGTTGCAAGAGAAGCAATGAGATTAGCAGCACAAAAATTGCCAGTTATTACAAAATTTGTAGTACGTAGAGATTACATAGAGGAAGCATAACCATTAGAAAAATGAAGAATAGTGAATTGAAAGAACTTTCTGTTGCAGAATTGCAAGAAAGGTTAGATGCAGAAAAAGTACAACTTACTAAATTGCGTATAAATCATGCAGTGTCTCCATTAGAGAATCCTAACGTTGTTAGAGAAACTCGCAGAAATGTTGCTAGAATTAATACGGAAATTAGAAGACGTCAATTATCGTCTGCGGATTCAGTAGAACAATAAAAGAATGCCTATAGCAATATGGAAAGAAATTTAAGAAAAGAAAGAATAGGTGTTGTCGTAAGCAATAAGATGGATAAATCAATCAATGTATTGGTTGAAAGAAAAGTAAAGCATCTTAAATATGGTAAATTTGTTAAGAAAACTAGCAAATTTATGGCTCATGACGAAAAAAATGAATGTGGTATAGGAGATACTGTACGCATCATGGAGACAAGACCTTTGAGTAAAAATAAATGTTGGAGATTAGTTGAAATAATAGAAAGAGCTAAATAACATGGTACAACAAGAATCAAGATTAATTGTTGCAGACAATAGCGGAGCGAAAAGTGCACTTTGTATAAGAGTACTTGGTGGCACAAAGAGAAGATATGCTTCCGTAGGTGACAAAATTGTCATAGCAGTAAAAGATGCAATCCCTTCAGGAAATGTTAAGAAGGGCTCTGTATCGAAAGCAGTAGTTGTTAGAACAAAGAAAGAAGTTAGAAGACCAGATGGTTCTTACATTCGTTTTGATGACAATGCTTGCGTTTTGTTAAACGCTAATGATGAAATGAGAGGAACACGTATTTTTGGACCAGTAGCAAGAGAATTGCGTGATAAGCAATTCATGAAAATTGTCTCATTGGCTCCTGAAGTGTTATAACGCAAAAAAGTAAGAGTATGAAATTGCATGTAAAAAAAGGAGATACTGTAAAAGTATTAGCAGGTAACGATAAAGGAAGTACAGGCAAAGTATTGGTAGTATATCCAAAAGATAATCGTGCCATCGTTGAAGGATTAAACAAAATTAAAAAACATACAAAACCAAATCCAAGAAACACACAAGGTGGTATAGTAGAAAGAGAAGCTCCAATACACATCTCTAATCTAATGGTTGTTGATGCAAAAGGTAAAGCAACAAGAATAGGCAGAAGATTAGATGAAAAAACAAATAAATTAGTTCGTTATTCTAAAAAGTCAGGGGAGGTAATAAAATAATGGGATACGTGCCAAGATTAAAACAAAAATATAGAGACGAGATAGTATCTGTATTGATGAAAGAGTACGGTTATAAGACTGCAATGCAAGTACCTCGTTTAGAAAAGATATCTTTAAACCAAGGTTTAGGTAGAGTAGCTATAGCAGATAAAAAAGTTATAGACAAAGGTATTGAAGAAATGACTTTGATAGCAGGTCAAAAAGCTGTAGCAACTAGATCTAAAAAGGATATTTCTAATTTCAAATTAAGAAAAGGAATGCCTATTGGAGTTAGAGTAACACTAAGAGGCGACAAGATGTATGAATTTCTTGATAGATTGATTTCTGCTTCAATTCCTAGAATTAGAGATTTTAGAGGTATCAATGACAAAGGATTTGATGGAAAAGGTAACTTTTCATTTGGTATTACAGAACAAATTATATTCCCTGAAATAGACATCGACAAAATCAATAGCATTCAAGGAATGGATATAACTTTTGTAACATCAGCAAATACAGACAAAGAAGCTTTATCATTATTGAAGGCATTTGGCTTTCCTTTTAAAAACCAAAATAATTTGTAAGAATTATGGCAAAAGAATCAATGAAAGCGCGTGAGCGTAAAAGAGAAAAAATGGTAGCAAAATATGCTGCTAAAAGAAGAGCTTTATTAGAAGCAGAAGACTATGAAGGCCTTCAAAGATTGCCTAAAAATGCTTCTCCAGTAAGATTACACAATAGATGTAAATTAACAGGTCGTCCAAAAGGTTATATGCGTCAATTTGGAATTTCAAGAATCAATTTCAGAGAAATGGCTTTAGCCGGATTGATACCTGGAGTAAAAAAAGCAAGTTGGTAAGATAAAGTTTAGTTTATATTTAAAAAAGAAAAAAGATGGTTACAGATCCAATTGCAGATTATTTGACTCGTATAAGAAATGCTTCAACTGCGAAGCATAGAACAGTGGAGATACCTGCTTCAAAAATAAAAAAGGAAATAACAAAAATACTTTTTGACAAAGGTTACATTTTGAATTACAAATTCGAAGATGAAACATTTCCAAAAACTATTAAGATAGCATTAAAATATCATCCATTGACAAAGGAACCAGCAATGACAAACATTCAAAGAATAAGTAGTCCTGGTTTGAGAAAATATGTTAGCGCAGAAAAATTGCCAAGAGTTTTAAATGGATTAGGTATAGCAGTAATCTCTACATCAAGAGGTTTAATGACAGATAAAGAAGCGAGAGCTCTTAATATTGGTGGAGAGGTAATTTGTTACATTAGTTAATTTAGAGGAGATATAATAATGTCAAGAATAGGAAAATTACCAATAAACCTTCCTAGTGGAGTAAAGGTAACTGTTGATGAGAAAAACACAGTTACAGTTGAAGGTAAATTAGGAACTTTGACTCAAGAAGTTAGTCCTGCTATTTCTATAAATGTAGAAGAAAACGTAATTACTTTGACAAGAGAATCTGATCAAAAAGAACACAGAGCTAAACATGGTCTATATAGAGCATTGATAGCTAACATGGTAAAAGGTGTTTCAGAAGGATTCAAAACAGTACAAGTAGTTATCGGAGTAGGATATAAGGCTCAAGTTCAAGGTCAAGTATTAGAATTATCATTAGGATATTCTCATAATATTTATTTTGAATTACCACCAGAAATAAAATGTGAAACAGTTTCTGAAAAAGGAAAAGATCCTCTTATCATTATGACAAGTATTGATAAGCAATTATTAGGTCAAGTTGCAGCAAAGATTCGTTCATTGCGTAAACCTGAACCATATAAAGGAAAAGGTATCAGATTCCAAGGAGAAGTTGTTCGTAAGAAAGCTGGAAAAACAGCTGCTAAGTAATTTCGTTAATCATTAAATCCGTAGAAGGATGGCAACTAAAAAAGAAATAAGAAGATTTAAATTGAAAATGAGGATTCGTAAGAAAGTAAGCGGAACAGCTGAACGTCCTCGTTTGACAGTATTCAGAAGTAATAAAGAAATTTATGCTCAGTTGATAGATGATGTAAAAGGAATTACATTAGTATCTGCGTCTACAGTTGAGAAAACTTTTGAAAACAAAGGAACCAAAACAGAAAAAGCAATAGTAATTGGTAAAAATATTGCAGAAAGAGCTAAGGCTATGGGTATAGAATCTGTTGTATTTGATAGAAATGGTTATCTATATCATGGTAGAGTAAAATCGTTAGCTGATTCAGCAAGAGAAAATGGCTTAAAATTCTAAGAATATGGCAGAAGTAAACATAAAGAGAGTAAAATCAAGTGAAATCGAATTTAAAGATAAACTTGTAAGCATCAACCGAGTTACAAAAGTAACAAAGGGTGGTAGAACTTTCAGCTTTTCAGCAGTTGTTGTAGTAGGAAATGAAAATGGTGTTGTAGGATACGGTTTAGGAAAAGCAAAGGAAGTTGCGGCTGCTATTGCCAAAGGAGTTGATGATGCTAAGAAAAATCTTGTAAGAGTTCCTATCTTAAAAGGAACAGTTCCTCACGAACAAACAGCAAAATACAGTGGAGCAAGAGTATTCTTAAAACCAGCAGCACCAGGAACAGGAGTTATCGCGGGTGGTGCTATGCGTGCTGTATTAGAAAGCGTAGGAGTAAAAGACGTCTTAGCAAAATCTAAAGGTTCATCTAATCCTCATAGTGTTGTGAAAGCTACAGTTGCAGCATTGATGCAAATGAGAGATCCATACACTATTGCAAAACTTAGAGGAATAGAAATGGATAGAGTATTTAATGGATAAATCTTAGTGAAATGAAAGTAAAAGTAACACAAATAAAAAGTGGAATAGGTCGTCCAGCAAACCAAAAGCGTACATTAGAATCCTTAGGCTTAAAGAAAATAAGACAATCTAGAGTACATGAATTGACAGCACCTATACAAGGAATGATAGCTAAGGTTAGTCATTTAGTAGAAGTAGAAGAAATAAATTAAGAAACTGTTTAAGAGGAAATATCATGAATTTAAGCACACTTAAACCTGCAGAAGGTTCTACAAAGAACCGTAAGAGAATAGGACGTGGACAAGGCTCTGGAAGAGGTGGTACATCTACAAGAGGTCACAAAGGAGCGAAATCTCGTTCAGGATATTCTCGTAAGATAGGTTTTGAAGGCGGTCAAATGCCTTTATACAGACGTTTACCAAAGTTTGGATTCAATAATATCAACAGAGTAGAATACGTTGGAATAAATATTGATACATTAGCTGCTTTGGTAGAAAAAATTCAAGTTAAAGATGTAACTTTGGATTTAATGAAAGAACATGGACTAATTTCTTCAAAAGATAGAGTTAAGATTTTAGGACGCGGAGAGTTAAATACAACAATTAATGTTACAGCACACGCATTTTCAAAAACAGCGAAAGCTGCTATTGAAGAAAAAGGCGGAGTAGCAACAACAATCTAATAACAGATGAAACGATTTATCAATACATTAAAAAATATCTGGAACATAAAAGAATTAAGAGATAGAATACTCTATACTTTAGCACTTGTGCTAATTTATAGAGTAGGTTCTTTTGTTGTTATTCCAGGTATCAATCCATCTGACTTAGCAGGATTGCAAGATCAGACAAAAGATGGTGTATTAGGTTTGTTAAACATGTTCTCAGGGGGAGCATTTTCTAACGCTTCAATCTTTGCATTAGGTATTATGCCGTACATAACTGCATCTATCGTTATGCAGTTATTAACCATGATTGTACCGTATTTTACTAAAATACAAAGAGAAGGTGAAAGTGGTAGAAGAAAAATCAATCAAATGACAAGATGGTTAACTATTATAGTAACTATCTTCCAATCATTTGCATATCTTGCAAACTTAAGAAGCCAAATCGGAGGCGCAACAATCTATAGTATAACAGGTTCAGATAGTCCTAACTTTATAAATTGGGTATTACCAATTTCAATACTATTGACTTGCGGAACATTGTTTGTAATGTGGCTTGGAGAAAGAATTACAGACAAAGGAATAGGTAATGGTATTTCGTTGTTAATCATGGTTGGTATCGTTGCACGTTTACCATTCGCATTGTTTGCGGAATTTGCTTCACGTATGGAAGACAATGCAGGACAATTAGTAATATTATTTGTTGAACTTATAGTATTATTAGTTGTGATAATGCTATGTATATTGTTAGTTCAAGGAACACGAAGAATCCCTGTACAATATGCAAAAAGAATCATAGGAAACAAGCAATATGGAGGAGCAAGACAATATGTTCCAATCAAAGTAAATGCAGCAGGAGTTATGCCTATAATCTTCGCACAAGCGATAATGTTTATTCCAGTTACATTATTTGGATTTTCTGATTCAGAAAGTATGTCAGGAGTAAGAGCAGCATTATCAAATTTTGAAGGATTTTGGTATAACTTTATATTTGCTATACTTATTATATTGTTTACCTATTTCTATACAGCTGTAGCAATCAATCCAAAACAAATGTCTGATGATTTAAAGAAAAATGGAGGATTTATTCCAGGCGTTAAACCAGGAAAAAAGACCGAAGAATTTCTTGATAATGTATTATCAAAAATCACACTTCCAGGCTCTATATTTTTAGCTTTTGTAGCGATTTTACCAGCAATAGTAAGAATATTCGGAGTGAATTCACAATTCGCTCAATTTTACGGAGGAACCTCACTATTGATTATGGTTGGAGTAGTTCTTGATACTTTGCAACAAATAGAAAGTCATTTGTTGATGAGACATTATGACGGTTTAACCAAATCAGGAAGAATCAAAGGTAGAGGTCAAATGTAAATCCGAGTAAATAAATGATACAAATAAAAACCAAAGACGAAATAGAACAACTAAGGAAAAGTGCCCTCATGGTTGGGGACACTTTGGCCGAAGTTGCTAAATATATAAAAGCAGGAGTTTCCACAAAACAATTAGATGCCATCGCAGAAGATTATATCCGAAGCAATGGGGGAATCCCAGCATTTAAAGGTTATATGGGATTTCCTGCAAGTCTTTGTATTTCTATCAATGAAGAGATTGTTCATGGTATACCAGGAAACAAAATAATCAAAGATGGAGATATTGTGTCAATAGACTGTGGAGTAACATATAATGGTTGGGTAGGTGATTCAGCATACACATTTGCCTTAAAAGGTGTCAAAGAAGATTGGAAACAACTTATAAAAGTAACAAAAGAATCTCTATATTTAGGAATAAAAGAGTGTGTAATAGGAAATAGAATAGGAGATTTGAGTTATCAAATACAAAACCATTGCCAATCTCATGGCTATGGAGTTGTTAGAGAATTATGTGGACACGGATTAGGAAGAAGAATGCACGAAGACCCTTCCGTACCAAACTATGGTAAAAGAGGAACAGGATCTCGCTTTAGAGGAGGTATGGTAATAGCTATAGAACCTATGATAACCTTAGGAAATAGAGAAGTTGTATTTGAGTCAGATAATTGGACTTGCAGAACAGCAGACTATTCACCTGCGGCACACATAGAACATGATGTAGCAATTACGGCCGAAGGACCAGATATTTTATCAAGTTTTGACTCTATTGAAAAAGCAATAAAACAAAATATAAACTTAGAAGAAATTTAATTATGGCGAAACAAGCTTCCATACAATTAGATGGTACAGTATTGGAATCATTAGGAAATGCAATGTTCAGTGTTGAATTGGAAAACGGACACGTTATCATAGCACATATATCAGGAAAAATGCGTATGCACTACATAAAGATTTTACCTGGTGATAAAGTGCAAGTAGAAATGTCTCCATACGATTTAACAAAAGGACGTATTACATATCGACATAAATAAACTGCGAAATTATAAATAAAATAAAAATATTACCGAAAAATGAAAGTTAGAACCTCAGTTAAAAAAAGATCTCCTGAATGCATAGTCGTTCGTAGAAAAGGAGTTGTCTATGTTATAAATAAGAAAAATCCGAAATATAAACAAAGACAAGGGTAATTAAAAGTAATTAAATAATAATAATTTATGGCAAGAATTGCAGGTATAGACTTACCAAAGAACAAAAGAGGTGTAATCGGTTTAACCTATATATATGGAATAGGTAGAAGTTTAGCATCACAAATATTAGCTAAAGCAGGAATCGATGAAAATAAGAAGGTAAGTGAATGGAGTGATGACGAACAAAATGCTATCCGTACAATAATCGGAGAAGAGTACAAAGTAGAAGGAGCATTACGTTCAGAAGTACAAATGAACATCAAGAGATTGATGGACATAGGATGTTACAGAGGAATTCGTCATCGTAACGGATTACCATTGCGTGGACAAAGCACAAAGAATAATGCAAGAACACGTAAAGGTAAGAAGAAAACAGTTGCAAACAAGAAGAAAGCAACTAAGTAATAAGTAAATAAGTTGAATGCGGATTATATCAAAAAGAGTTAAAAAGTTAGGAGCATTCATTAATTAATAACAAATTAAATATTGTAAGAACAATATGGCAAAAAATGCTAAAACAACGAAGAAAAGAGTAGTAAAAGTAGAACCAATAGGAAAAGCGTTCATCTTTGCTTCTTTCAACAATTGTATTATTTCGTTGACAAACAATGCAGGACAAGTAATAGCTTGGTCATCTGCAGGAAAAATGGGATTTAGAGGTTCAAAAAAGAACACTCCATACGCTTCTCAAATGGCGGCAGAAGATTGTTCAAAAGTAGCGTTTGACTACGGTTTGAGAAAAGTAAAAGTATTTGTAAAAGGACCTGGTGCAGGACGTGAATCAGCAATTAGAGCTATCAATACATCTGGAATAGAAGTATTGGAAATTACTGATGTTACACCATTACCACACAATGGTTGTCGTCCTCCAAAAAGAAGAAGAGTGTAAAAATTTTGTGTAATCTAAAAAAAAGAAATTATGGCAAGATATATAGGTCCTAAAAGTAAAATATCAAGAAAATTCAAAGAACCGATTTATGGAGCTGATAAAAACTTTGAAAAAAGAAACTATCCTCCAGGACAACACGGTATAAATAAAAGACGTGCAAAACAATCAGAATACGGATTGCAGTTAATGGAAAAACAAAAAGCTAAATATACATACGGTATATTAGAAAAGCAATTCCGCAACCTATTCGAAAAAGCGTCTAGAAAAACAGGGATTACAGGTGAAGTGTTATTACAATTAATCGAATCAAGATTAGATAACGTAGTATATCGTTTAGGAATAGCACACACTAGAAACCAAGCAAGACAAATGGTTTCTCACAAACACATCACAGTAAACGGACAAATTGTTAATATACCATCATATTTGTTAAAAGTAGGCGATGTTGTTGGAGTTAGAGAACGTTCAAAATCATTAGAGATAGTAGAAGAATCATTATCATCAAGAGTTAGCTATTCATGGTTAGAATGGAATGGTGAAAAGATGGAAGGAAAATTCTTGAACTATCCAGAACGTGCAGAAATTCCAGAAAATATATCAGAACAATTAATCGTCGAATTGTATTCTAAATAAGATTAAATAAAGAAAAAATGGCCATATTAGCTTTTCAACAACCTGATAAGGTTTTCATGATAGAATCAGATGAATTCAAAGGAACGTTTGAATTTCGTCCGCTAGAACCTCGATACGGAGTAACAATAGGAAACGCATTAAGAAGAGTATTGTTATCTTCATTAGAAGGCTTCGCTATCACATCAATTAGAATAGAAGGTGTACAACACGAATTTGACACTATTCCTGGTGTGATAGAAGACATGACAGAAATCATTCTAAACCTAAAACAAATTCGTTTCAAAAGACAGATAGAAACAGAAGAAAGAGAAACAGTAAGTTTCAAAATAGAAGGAAAGAATGTTTTCAAAGCAGGCGACATTAACGATAGTTTGAATGCATTTCAAATATTGAATACCGAAGTAGAAATATGTCACATGGAGCCTTCAGTAAGCCTTAATATTGAAATGACAATAGAAAAGGGTAGAGGATATGTGCCTGCAGAGGAAAATAAAAAATCAGACGACGTAATAGGAACGATAGCGATTGACTCAATTCACACACCAATAAAAAATGTGAATTACACAGTAGATAATTATCGTGTTGAACACAGAATTGACTTTGAAAAGTTAATTTTAGAAGTAACAACAGATGGATCTATCACACCAAAAGAAGCCCTTTCAGAAGCAGCTTCAATATTGATTCAACACTTCGTACTATTCTCAGACGATCATATAGCAATCCAAACAGAGCAACAAACACCTGAGGAAGAATTTGACGAACAAACACTGCACATCCGTCAATTATTAAAGACAAAACTTACAGATATGGACTTATCAGTAAGAGCCTTAAATTGTTTGAAGAGTGCAGAAGTTGAAACATTAGGTGAATTAGTATCATTCAATAAAGCAGATTTATTAAAGTTCAGAAATTTCGGAAGAAAATCATTAAACGAATTAGAAAGTCTTGTGAGATCAAAGAACTTAGAATTTGGAATGAATGTTGCGAAGTATAAATTAGAAAAGGAGTAACGAGAAATGAGACACGGTTGTAAAGTAAATAAATTGTCAAGAACACATGCACATAGAGCAGCAATGCTTTCAAATATGGCATCGTCATTGATCTTGCACAAAAGAATAGAAACTACATTAGCAAAAGCAAAAGCATTAAGAGGCTATGTAGAACCATTGATAAACAGAACAAAAGCAGATTCAACACATCAAAGACGTATGGTATTTAGCTACTTACAAAACAAAGAAGCAGTTAAAGAACTATTCGGAGATGTAGCAACAAAAGTAGCAAATCGTCCAGGCGGATACACAAGAATCTTAAAACTTGGTAGAAGAATGGGTGACGGAGCTGAAATGGTGATGATGGAGCTTGTTGATTACAACGAAGCAATGTTGAAAGACACAACAGCTAAAAAAGCAAAATCAACACGTAGAGGTGGAAAGAAAAAAGCTACTGAAACAGTTGAAGCACCTGCACAAGTTGCAGAAACAGCAACAGAAGAACCAAAAGCAGAATAATCCAAATTTGGTAAATATTAAAAAAGAGAGAACAAAAAAATGTTCTCTCTTTTTTTTGTGGTTTAAAATATTAGATATAAATTTGTACTTAAAAAATGGTCGTACTATACACCCATTTTTTAAGTACAAATTTGTAAGTATTTTATTATGAGTATAAAAAGAGAAGAATATTTAGAGCAATTATTAGTAAAACGTTGGAATAAAAAAGTTAAAATCATAACAGGATTAAGACGTTCAGGAAAATCCTATCTACTATTTACACTATTTAAGAACAAACTAATAGAAGAAGGAGTATCAGAAGACGATTTTATAGAAGTAGCATTAGATAGAAAATCGGATATAAAATATCGTAACCCAAACCTATTATATGAATACATAATAGAAAAAACAAAAAATAAAGACCGACAATATTACGTACTAATAGATGAAATACAATTATCTTATAAAGTCAAAAATGCAGAAGTTGATGAAACAATTATAGCAAAAGAAGACAGGGAAATGCTTTATACAACGTTTTATGATATTTTAAACGACTTAATGGCACAAACAAATCTTGATATATATGTAACAGGTTCTAACTCAAAAATGCTTTCAAAAGACATAGTAACAAATTTTAGAGAC
Source organism: Candidatus Onthomorpha sp. (assembly GCA_045644685.1). Taxonomy (GTDB): domain Bacteria; phylum Bacteroidota; class Bacteroidia; order Bacteroidales; family P3; genus Onthomorpha. Next base: position 22,902 of record JAZRHI010000025.1, on the reverse strand, counting down.
AGAGGCTCAGAAATAAAAGTCTATCCACTTTCCTTTGCTGAATATTTAGCCTTTGTTCAAAAGGAAAAAACAGATGCCTTAGAAGACTACATTATGTATGGCGGAATGCCGTTAGCAGTACTTGAAACAAATGAAAAAGAAAAACGCAAATACCTACAAAATCTTTTTACAAACGTATATATCAAAGACATTATAGAACGCTATAAATTAAAAGATGATAATATTCTAAACTCTTTAATAGATTCAGTATCCTCATCAATAGGCTCACTAACAAATCCCAATAAACTTGCAAACACAGTAACAAGTGTAATGAAAGAAAAAACCTCAAGCACTACAATTAAGAACTATTTGAACTATCTTGAAGACTCATACCTATTTCAAAGAGCAAAACGTTGGAATGTAAAAGGACGTAAATACTTTGATACAATAGAGAAATACTATGCAATGGATTTAGGATTAAGAAATGCAAAGCTTAATTTCAGACAACAAGAACGCTCACACCTAATAGAGAATATGATATACAACGAACTAATACGAAGAGGATATTCAGTAGATGTAGGAGTAGTAGAAGTAACACGAACAATAGACAGCAAAAAAAGCAAATCACAATACGAAATAGACTTTGTTGTAAACATAGGTAATGATAAAGTATATATACAATCAGCATTAAATGTAGATACACCAGAAAAGAAATCGCAAGAAACCTTTTCATTAAAACACACAGGAGATTTCTTCCGTAAAATCATAATTTTAGATGGTAACAGCAAACCATATAAAGACGAAGATGGCATAATGTATATAGGAGTTATACCATTCTTATTAGAAGACATTCTACTTGAAATAAAATAGTACTTAAAAAATGGGTGTATAGTGCGACCATTTTTTAAGTAGAATTTTGTAAATAGTTTATTATGAGCAATAAAAATGGGCATAAAAAAGGCTCGGTTACATAAAACCAAGCCTTTTTTTGTGTTTATAGTCGTTGAGTTATTCTTTAATCACCTTTCGCATTATTGCCTTGTCGTTATTAGTTAAGCGTAAATAATAAGCACCACTTGGTAACGATTCAATATTTATCTCGCTTGCATTAGAGAAAGTAAAGATTGTTCTACCAGTTAAGTCGATTACCTCTATTCTTTCAATCATTTGGCTGAAAGTTATTTTGCTGTTTGTAGGATTAGGATAGAAAGAAATCTCAACATCTTCCATGTCTTCTAATCCGACAGACGAACCAAACAACACCTTAAATCTATTTGCATTTTCGCCACTTAGGATTTCTGCATTATAAACCGCACCATCGTTTAGACTTATAACCTCATCTCCATCAATGATACTTACCTCTAAACCATCAGGCACATTAACCGCCTTAAAGCTCACAAGTTTTCTACCAAAGCTTTTCACATTCATTGTAGCATAATAAGGCAAACTTCTCACCTCTTCCTTCACAAGAGCAACACTATCCGTTACAAAATAATGCTCCATAACCGCCGAAGGAGAGAACATCTTGTTGGCATCTAAGATGTCATAACCTTGCTCTGCATCTTCATTTTGAGCGAATAAAACTTCCGTTTCATTTTCCCCATCAATCATTACTATTTTAATAAAATCCCTTTGAGATGATTTAGCAGAAATAGGATTATACCTTTGAGACTTTTTGAAAGTTGCAGTATTTTCTCCCGCACTTGCAAAGTTTACAAAGAAACCTTCCGTCAAATTGATTGCCCCCTCAAACACAGGAGCGAAAGTATTGCTTGCACTATTCAAACGATAAATACATCTACCTTGAATATCGTTCATATCAATCTCAGCAAGAGCCACGTTATCATCAACAAAACTTTCAACATCAAGCTTAAAAGTATAAGGATTTGCAAGAGCCATCCAATTACCACTTCCATTAGAATTATCATTCAATGTTTTGCTTACAACAACATCATCATTATTTAAGTTGTAAGCAGGAGTTATAGAATAATCATATAAATATTGCTCAAAATCAGAGTGTGCATTTGGAGAATAAGCACCATCACCATAAGTTGTGAATGCAGCAATCTCATCAACAAACGACCAAGCAAAAAATCCCTCTCCTTCACCTGCTTCTGTCTCTATCGTAGCCCAATCATTGCTCCAATCCATATTGTCATAATCAAACATTGATACAGAAACATCTCTTGAACCAGGGATTATCGATTCCAATTTATATCTTTCGTTTCCACTTGTAAAAGGAGCACCAATAAAATGCCAAGAACCCTCTGCCAACAAAGGCGTTTCCACTTCAACAATTCCCCCAACGTTTACATCAGTTTCGTTAATCAACTCTCCGTTTTGCGTTATTCTTAACACACCATCATTAATTACCTCCCTTTTATTAGCATCTGTTATCTCAAAAGTATTACTTAACGTCTTTACTTCCCCTTCATCTATCTTATGATAAATCTTTTGCCAAGTAGTATTTCCCCAATTAGAAGTATAACCACTTGCATTAAAAGGAACAGTAAGAGTTTTTGTATTAGGAGTTTCTCTAAAAACATAACTAACAAGCGAAGGCGCATTTTCTCCAAGACAAATAACAGAAGTTAAACTTTCGCAAGAAGAGAACGCTGTTGCCCCAATAGAAGTAACGCTGTTAGGAATAGTAATAGAAGTTAAACTACTGCAATTTTCGAACGCCATATCTCCAATAGAAGTAACGCTGTTAGGAATAGTAACAGAAGTTAAATTCATGCAATAATGGAATGCCCATATATCAATAGCAGTAACGCTATAAGCATTTCCGTTATACATTACTGTTGCAGGAATATCGGCATCGGTTGCAAGAATATCGCAATTGCTTACTTTCATTGTGCGTTCTTGATCACTTATTACCGCAAAGGTCAAAGGGAAATATGTTAAATTATTTCCTAAACTTACAACACATTCAACGCTTTCCCAAGTAGTAGCACTTTCCCAAGAAGAATAATCACTACGGCAAGGATAAGTAAGAGTCTTATTAGAAGTAATATTGGAGAAATTGACGAAAACATCATAACCAAGCGAAGGCGCATTTTCTGCAAGGCAAGTAACAGAAGACAAACTACTGCACCAACCAAATGCACCATTTCCAATAGAAGTAACACTGTTAGGAATAGTAATAGAAGTTAAACTACTGCAAGAAGCGAACGCCATATCTCCAATATAAGTAATTCTGTTAGGAATGTCAATAGAAGTTAAACTGCTGCAATCAGAGAATGCCTCATCTCCAATAGAAGTAACACTGTTAGGAATATTAACAGAAGATAAACTACTGCACGCATGGAACGCCCCATTTCCAATAACAGTAACGTTATAATATGTTCCGTTATAAATTACTGTTGTAGGAATATCAACATCGGTTGCAGAAGCATCGCAAGCGCTTACTTTCATTGTGCGGTCTTCTTCGCTTATTACCTCAAAGGTCAAAGGAGAAGATGTTAAACTATTTTCTAAATCCAAAGGACATTCAACACTTGCCCAAGTAGTAGCACTTTCCCAAGAAGAATAATCACTACCACAAGGAATAGTAAGAGTCTTATCAGAAAGAGTACCATTAAAAGCATTAGGACTAAGCGCAGGTGCAGTTTCTCCAAGACAAGTAACAAAAGCTAAATTACTACAATGACTGAACGCATTACTCCCAATAGAAGTAACACTATTACCAAAAATAACAGAAGTTAAACTACTGCAATTATAGAACGCCCAATCTCCAATAGAAATAACACTATTAGGAATAGAAATAGAAGTCAAACTGCTGCATCCATTGAACGCAAAACTTTCAAAAGAAGTAATACTGTTAGGAATAATAACAGAAGTTAATTGACTACAATTTTCGAACGCCCATTGTCCAATAGAAGTAACACTATAAACATTTCCATTATACATTACTTTTGCAGGAATATCAACATCGGTTGCAGAAGCATTGCAATTGCTTACTTTCATTGTGCGGTCTTCTTCGCTTATTACCTCAAAGGTCAAAGGAGAAGCTGTTAAACTATTTCCTAAACTTACAACACATTCAACGCTTTCCCAATCAGTAGCACTTTCCCAAGAAGAATAATCACTACCGCAAGGATAAGAAAGAGTTTTTGTATTAGGAGTTTCATCAAAAACGCCATTACTAAGCGAAGGAGCTGTTACCGCAAAACAAGTAATAGAAGATAAACTACTGCAAAACTTGAATGCTCCATCTTCAATAGAAGTAACACCATTACCAATAGTAACAGAAGATAAACTACTGCAATTATAGAACGCCCAATCTCCAATAGAAGTAACGCTATTAGGAATAGTAACAGAAGACAAACTACTACAATTTCTAAACGCATTAATTCCAATAGAAGTAACACTATTACCAATAGTAACAGAAGATAAACTCCAACAACCATCGAACGTATAATCTTTAATAGAAGCAACATTATTAGGAATATTTATAGAGGTTAAACTACTGCACCCCCTGAACCCATCTCTTCCAATAAAAGTAACATTATTAGGAATAGTAAAAGAAGTTAAACTACTACAATTCTTAAAAGCATAATCTCCAATAGAAGTAACGTTGTTACCAATAATAGCAGATGCTAAACCACTGCAACCCTCGAACGTACCACCTTTAATAGAAGTAACGCTATTAGGAATATTTACAGAAGATAAATTAGTGCAATCAGCGAACGCATATCTTCCAATATTAGTAACACTATTAGGAATATCAATAGAAGTTAAATTATTGCAAAACCTAAACGCAAATTCTCCAATAGAAGTAACGCTATTAGGAATAGTAACAGATGTTAAACTACCGCAATCATTGAATGCATAATCTCCAATAGAAGTAACGCTATAAGTATTTCCATTATACATTACTCTTGCAGGAATATCAGCAACATTTGCAGAATTATCGCAATCGCTTACTTTCATTGTGCGTTCCTGCTCGCTTATCACCTCAAAAGTCAAAGGGAAAGATGTTAAACTATTTCCTAAATATAAGTCAAAACATTCAACACTTGCCCAAGTAGTAGCACTTTGCCAAGAAGAATAATCACTACCGCAAGGATAAGAAAGAGTTTTAGCAGAAAGAGTATTAGCAAAAACATTATTACTAATAGAAGGAGCAGTTTCTCCAAGGAAAGTAACAGAAGACAAACTACTGCAACCATAGAACGCTTGATCTCCAATAGAAGTAATACTGTTAGGAATATCAATAGAAATTAAATTACTACAATTTCTAAAGAATCCCAAACAATAACTGTAACAAACAGTAGGTAATTCTGTAATGTTATTAGATAAAGTAACAGAGGTTAAACTACTGCAATCAGCGAACAATCCTGGTCCAATAGAAGTAACACTATTAGGGATAGTAATAGAAGTTAAACTACTGCAACCTCTGAACGCTTGCTCTCCAATAGAAGTAACACTATTAGGAATAGTAATAGAAGTTAAACTACTGCAATTTTTGAACGCATCATCTCCAATAGAAGTAACGCTATTACCAATAGTAACAGAAGATAAACTGCTACAATCTGAAAACATAGCTATTCCAATAGAAGTAACACCATTCGGAATAGTAATGGATGTTAAACTACTGCAACCATAGAACGCCATATTTCCAATAGAAGTAACATTATTACCAATAGTAACAGAAGATAAACTGCTACAACCTGAGAATACAAAACCTCCAATAGAAGTAACGCTATTAGGAATATTAATGGAAGTTAAACTAGTGCAATTAGCGAAAGTACCATCTCCTCCAATAGCAGTAACACGATTCGGAATATTGATAGAAGTTAAATTAGTGCAATCAGCGAACGCGCTACCACCAATATAAGTAACACCATTCGGAATATTGACAGAGGTTAAATTAGTGCAATTATAGAACGCCATATCTCCAATAGAAGTAACCTCATAATCTTCTCCGCCATACATTACTCTCGTGGGAATATTTGCTGTTGTGATAGACTCATTAGCATCAGAGACTGCTACTTGCCGAGGAGCTATTGAAGTTATTCCGTATTTCAAATCTCCAATCCAAAATGTCTGTGCGAAAAGCACGTTTGCACAAAGTAGAGTGCAAAGAAAGAATAATGTTCTTTTCATTTTTTTAATTTATTTGTTAATTATTAAACTATTTTCCTTAATGAAAAGACATTAAAAAAGTCGTGAACTTAATCTTATTGTTATTTGAGGTCCTCGACTACCTATACACCAAATAAGAAAAGCCCACGATATGCTCGTGAGCGTTTTCTACTTATTCTTATTGGTGTATCATTTGAAATTGTCGAGGTTTCAAATAACCAAGTATAAGCAAAAACGCTTTTTTATATGTCTAAAATTTATTTATTCTTTACTTTCTTTTCTGTTTTTACGCTTTAAAATTCTGGTTGCAAAGATAAAATAAATATTTATAAGCACAAAAAAAGCCTTTGCTTTGTTTCAGAAAATTACAATCGCATTGTAATACTTCTCCAATCGCGTTGTAATACTTCTCCAACCGCGTTGTAATACCTCTCCAATCGCGGTGGAATCTTTTAAAGCAAAGGAATAATTTAGCGAAACAAAGATTGCTATTTTAAAAACAAGCGTATTGGGAAGTGGTCGCTTGCTCCGCCTTGGTAGTGCATTCCTTTATAAGTAGGAAGTGGTTGTATAAGACGACTATGCTTGTCTTTATCGACAAGAAATTCAGGACGGAATATCATTTCCTCTTCTTTGCCCTCTATTTCTAAATGGTTTAAAAGTGGTTTTGAAACAATAAACTGGTCAAAGCTACAATATTGTCCATTGTAAACGTAAGAACCTCTTTTGTTCTTATTGTTTCGCATAAGATTTACAAGGAATGGTTCTGGATTATTGCGATGTGCCATTGTGTTAAAGCCATTTTTTACAGACGAATCCCAAGGCTCATCATTAAAATCCCCCATTATAATGAAATTTTCTTCGCCTTTGGCTTTCAAATCTTCAATATGCTGATAAACCATAGAAAAGATTTTTGTTCTCAATGCTTTCTTTATGTTGTGTTCTCGGCGAGAAGGTGCGTGAATGACGTAAATATTTAGTTTTACATCTTGCAACATTCCTTGCACATAAAGAACATCTCTTGTTTTTTCCTCAGTTGCTTCGGTTTCTGCCACTAATTTGCAGTGGGAGAGGGGAGAAAAAGTTTCGTTGTAAAGAAGTGCTACATCTATTCCCCTTATATCTTCCGACGGATAGTGAATATATTTGTAGTTTCCTTTTCTTAACGGGCTGTCTTTACACAAATCGTAAAGAACTTTGTCGTTTTCTATTTCGCAAAGCCCAATTATAGAAGGCATATTGCCTTTTCCTGCCGCTATATAGGTCTTTGCAAGAAGATTTTTTTTGCTATTGTATCGAGAAAACGTCCATCGCTTTTTTCCCTCTGCGGTAAAGTCTTCGTCAATCGTCAAAGTATCTTTTGTAGGGTAGAAGAAATTTTCACAATTATGGAATACAATGATGCTTTGTTGCGCCATTACTATATTAGGAATAAGGCTCAACAACATTGCTAAACGTTTTGTGCGACCGTTTGACTTAGTTTGTTGCTTCATTGTATGTTTTAATAAAGAAAAACCCACAAAACCTTTCATTGGTTTCGTGGGTTTGGAATTTATCAAATAGATTAACCTTTGTAGAAAGGCATTTTTACTACTACTGCTTTAAGAAGTTTTTCTCTTACTTTGATAAAGATTTCTGTATCTTTTTTGCTGAAAGCTGTTGCAACGTGTGCTGTTCCGATTGCTACTCCACAAGAAGGAGATTGAGTTCCTGAACAAACTTTTCCTATTACATTACCTTCTGCATCGCATACTTCGTAACCTTGACGAGGAATTCCTTTGTCTATCATTTGGAATCCTACTAATTTTTTGCTTACTCCGTTTGCTTTTTGTTCTTCAAGTCTTGCTCTGTCTATGAAATCGTTTCCATCAACGAACTTAGTAAGCCAGTTTAATCCAGCTTCGATAGGAGAAGTTTCGTCATCGATTTCGTGTCCGTAAAGACAGAATCCCATTTCCAAACGAAGAGTATCACGACATCCTAATCCGGCAGGCATTATTCCGAATTCCTTACCAGCTTCAAACACTGCGTCCCAAATTTTATCGGCATATTGTTTGTCAAAGTAAATTTCGCATCCACCAGCTCCTGTATATCCTGTTGTAGATAAAAGAACGTTTTCAATACCTGCGAAAGTCAAGAATTTGAATGTGTAATATTCCATATCTTCAATAGGAGTATCAGTAAGCTTTTGCATAGCTTTTAATGCCAAAGGACCTTGAACTGCTAATTGACCATAGTGTTCGCTTTCGTTTGTGAAGTCTTGTCCTAATACTAAGCCCATTTCTTCTGCTATCTTGCTCATCCAAGCCCAGTCTTTGTCGATGTTAGCAGCGTTAGGCACCATAAAATATTCTTCTTTCGATACTTGGTAAACCAACATGTCATCAACAATACCACCTTTTCCGTTTGGAAGAACTGTATATAATACTTTACCATCGAAAAGTGTAGCTATGTCGTTTGAAGTGCAACGTTGTACAAATTCAAAAGCCTTTGGACCTTTTGCTCTGAACTCTCCCATGTGAGAAACGTCGAATACTCCAACTGCATTTCTTACATTGTTGTGTTCTACTACCAATCCTTCGTATGAAATCGGCATATTGTAACCAGCGAACTCAGCCATTTTGGCTCCTAATTCGATGTGTTTTTGTGTAAATGGTGTGTTTTTCATTTCTGTATTTTATTTAAATATGAATAATCAATGCTTTAAATTTTCTTTGCAAAGTTAAAAAATAGTTTTTGTCTAATCAAATTTTTTTAAAGTCAAGTTTTCTCCGTCCCATTCAGCATAGTGTCCGCTCTTGTCCCAATGTCCAAGATTTATATAGCGTGAAGAGTTTGTTAAAGCTTTGTCGCAAACCAAATGTCTATGTCCAAAAACAAAGAAATCAATATCTTCTTTTTCTAAGGCTTTGATACAATATTTATATATTGGCTCTTGTTCTCCTAAGTCTTTTTTGTCGTCTTCGGAATGTGAGGCACGAGAACTTTTACTCCAAGATTGTGCTAACGGAATCGCCAATCTCGGATGCAAACTTGCGAAAAGAGATATGCAAAACTTGTTTTTAAAAATGCTATTTATGAATTTATATTTCTTATCCTTTGGGTCGAGTCCATCTCCGTGTCCTATCATAAATGTTTTTCCGTAAAGTGAAAGGGTTTCTTTTTGATGATGAACAATAATTCCTAATTCCTCTTGAAAATAATCCCTTATCCAAAGGTCGTGATTGCCACAAAAGAAATGAATTCTTACACCTGAATCGGCTAAATGGGCAAGTGTTCCAAGAAATCTAACGAATCCTTTTGGAACTACGTTTTTGTATTCAAACCAAAAGTCGAAAATATCTCCTAAAAGGTAGATTTCTTCTGCATCTTTCGCAACATGGTTAAGCCATTCAACAATTTTTTTTTCTCTTAAACGAGAATGCTCCGTTGAAACGTTGCCTAAGTGAAAGTCTGACGCAAAGTATATTTTATTTCTCTTTAAGTCCATTTCCGTTTAGTGCTTTTTCTTTTTCTGTAACGAAGTTTCTAAGTGTTAAAGTATGTTGATTGTTTGGTAGTGTTTGCTCTAAATCTGCTAATACTTTTTTGTGCATGTCTAAACTTTGACGATGGTCAAATAAAGGTATGCCGTCAAATGTTCTGTACAAGGCTATGAGTGTTGTTAGCGAGCCTTTGTTTTTTTCTATGTAGTCTGCTGAGATTTTTTCTTGATATTGCTTCATTTTCATGAACTTTTCAAGTATGGAAGTCCTGACTGAGTCAAATTTTGTGCTGTCTGCTTTTGACAACTCTTCGCTCATGCTTTTTAAAGAAAGGCGTATGTTGTAGTTTTCTTTGTTTAGTTCTTTCAATAGTTCGGATTCGTGTGAGCCTTCTATGCTATATGTTCCCGAAAAGTTGTTTGCATTGGCTTTTAAGGTGATTTGCTCTCCTATTGCAGGACATATTACTATGTATTCATTGCCTAAGGATAGGGAATAAAGGGTTGGCTCTTTCATCTCTATACTTTTAGAGAATTTCCCTTTCTCATCTATTAACAATGTGTCGTTTTGAGAGAATCCGCTTTTGCCTACTTCACTCAAAAGTAAGTATGGTTGTGTGGTGTTTTGTATTGTTCCCGATAAGTCAAAGGAATCGTTTTTTATTTCTTTGCTTTCTTTGCACGAAGCTAAGAAAAAAATTATTAAAGCTAAGGAAAAAATTTGGCTTACTTTATTCATGTTTTTCATTCGTTTAGTTTGCTCTTTTAATTAGGTCGGCTACCACAAGGGCTGCCATAGATTCTACTATTACTCTTGCTCTGAAAACTTGGCAACAGTCATGTCGTCCGCTGTTTTCTACCTCTGTGATTTCGCCTTGTGGATTGATTGCCCTTATTGTGCGAATTGATGCAATGGGTTTAAAGCCTATGCGAAGGACTACGTTCATGCCGTTGGAAATTCCCCCTTGTATTCCTCCGCTATGGTTGGTTTGTGTGGTGAAATCCGTGTTCCAATGGTCAATATCTTCACTGCCAAAACGTTTGCATGATTCTAATCCATCGCCTATTTCAAAACTTTTTGCGGAAGGAATACTCATCATTGCTTGTGCAAGAAGGGCTGAAAGTTTGTCAAAGATTGGCTCTCCAAGTCCTTTTGGCATATTTTTTATTGTGCATTTTATCACTCCGCCAAGGCTATCGCCTATTTCGTGTGCTTGTTTCAATGCTTTTTCTGCCTCTTCTCTTTGAGCGGTGTAGTTATATCTTCCTATGCTTTCGATTTCTGATTCTATATTTACGCCAAATTGAGAAATAAATTGCTTGGCAAAACTTCCGCCTACGACTCTGCAAACACTTTCTCTTGCAGATGCTCTGCCACCTCCCGAAGAGGAATTGATACCGTATTTACAAAAATAAGTATAATCGGCATGCGAAGGACGGAAAAGGGTTTGTAGTTTATCGTAGTCTTGTTTTTTTATGTTTTTATTTTCAATTACAAAAGAAATTGGCGTACCTAAGGAAATATCGTTTTCAATTCCAGAAAGAAATCTAACATCGTCTTCTTCTATTCTTGGAGTTGAATAAGGAGATGTTGATTTTCTTCTTTCTAACTCGCTTTTCAAAAGTTCAAAATCAACCTTAGTGTTTGCAGGAAAGCCTTCTATAATTCCTCCAACACAAGTGCTATGACTCTCTCCAAAAGTTGTTAAACGGAAGCTTTTTCCAAAGGTATTATTGCTCATTATTTGTAATTTTATTCTTAATTCGAGTGCAAAGTTATCTATAAATACTTAGAATAAGTCAATAAAACAGCGTTTTTTTTTCTTTAAATGGAATAAACTTAGTAAATTTGCAGATTATTTAGTGAAAAAATAGAAAAATAATATAAAACTCAAAGTAATGACAGCAAAAGAAGTTATTAAAAGAGAAGACGTTGTAATCAAATTTGTCGGAGATTCTGGCGATGGAATGCAACTTACAGGTACACTTTTCTCTGATACTTCTGCGTTAGACGGTAATGACATTGCGACATTCCCAGACTATCCAGCAGAAATTAGAGCTCCACATAACACAGTGGCAGGTGTATCAGGATTTCAAGTACACATAGGTAAAAAAATCTATAGTTCAGGGGATAAAGCTGACGTTTTAGTAGCAATGAACCCTGCTTCATTGAAAGCTAATTTAAAATGGGCAAAAGTAGGTGGTATAATCATAGTAGATGCCGATACTTTTGAAGAAGAAGCTATTGAAAAAGCAGGCTATTCTTCAAATCCACTTGAAGATGATTCGCTTTCAAATTACAGATTGATAAAAGCACCTATCACAAGTTTCACAATGGAAACTGTAAAAGACATTTTCGCTGATAGAAAATCTGCTTTGAAATGTAGAAATATGTTTGCCTTAGGTATGATTTTCTTCATTTTCGGAAAAGGTCTTGAACATACAGATTCTTATTTGGAAAAGAAATTTGCTAAAAAACCAGAATTGGTTGAAGCAAACAAAGCTGTTGTAAGAGCAGGTTACAACTTCTGTGAAAATACAGATATTTTGGAAAGCCAAATGGTAGTTGAACAAGCTGTTATGCCAAAAGGAAAATATAGAAACATAACAGGAAACATAGCAACTGCGTGGGGATTACTTGCAGCTGCTGAAAAAGCTGGCCTTCCTTTATTCTTAGGTTCTTATCCTATCACTCCTGCAACTGATATTTTGATAGAATTAGCAAAACACAAATCATTAGGAGCAAGAGTCTTCCAAGCAGAAGATGAAATCGCAGGTATTTGTTCTGCAATCGGAGCTTCATTCGCAGGAGCTATGGCTTGTACTTCTACTTCTGGTCCAGGACTTTCTTTAAAGAGCGAAGCAATCGGATTAGCCGTTATGACAGAATTGCCACTTGTGATTGTAGATGTTCAAAGAGGTGGTCCATCAACAGGATTGCCAACAAAAACAGAACAATCTGACCTTACACAAGCATTATTCGGAAGAAACGGAGAAGCACCTTGTATAGTTGTTGCAGCATCTTCGTCAGCTAATTGTTTCTATTGGGCTTTCGAAGCAGCAAGATTATCATTGGAAACAATGACTCCAACAATTCTTTTAACAGATGGTTATCTTGGAAACGGTTCTCAATTATTCAGAATACCAAAAATGGCAGACCTTCCAAAAATCAACCCACCTTTCGCAACACCTAACGATCCTAATTACGCACCTTACAACAGAGATGAAGAAACTCTTGTAAGACAATGGGCAGTTCCAGGAATGGACGGATTGCGTCATAGAATTGGTGGATTGGAAAAACTATCTGGAAAAGGAAGTGTTTCAACTGATAGCGCTAACCACGAACAAATGGTTAAGTTTAGAAAAGAAAAAGTTGAAAGAGTAGCAAATCGCATTCCTAATCAAGAGGTTGAAGGAGCTGAAAACGCAGACTTATTAGTTGTAGGTTGGGGAGGAACAGAAGGAGCCTTACGTTGCGCTGTTCAAGAACTTCAAGCAGAAGGAAAGAGCGTAGCATTTACTCAATTCAACTACATAATGCCTCTTCCAAAGAACACAGAAGAATTATTAAAGAGATATAAGAAAATAGTAGTTTGCGAATTGAACATGGGACAATTTGTAAATTATTTAAGAATGAACTTCCAAGGAATGATGTTCCACCAATATAATAAGGTACAAGGCCTTCCTTTTGAAGTAAGTGAATTAAAAGAAGTGTTTAATCAAATTTTAGGAGAATAGAAATGGCAATAGAACATTCAGCTGTCGAATTAACAAAAGCGGATTTCGCCAGTGATCAAATGGTAAAATGGTGTCCTGGTTGTGGAGACCACGGAATATTAGCATCAGTTTTAAATGTATTTCCTAAAATAGGATATAAAAAAGAAAGCTTCTGTATGGTATCGGGTATAGGTTGTTCAAGCCGTTTCCCATACTATGTAAACACATACGGATTCCACTCTATCCACGGTAGAGCAGCAGCAATAGCAACAGGAGTTAAAATCGCAAATCCTAAATTATCAGTTTGGATAAACTCAGGAGACGGAGACGCAACTGCAATCGGAGGAAACCATTTCATACACTTTGTTAGAAGAAATATGGACGTTAATTACATATTATTTAACAATCGTATATATGGTTTAACCAAAGGACAATATTCTCCAACTACAAAACAAGGACAAATAACTAAAACTTCACCTTTCGGAGTTATAGATTATCCTTTCAATCCAGGTGAATTAGTAATTGGAGCAAGAGGAACATTCTTTGCAAGAGCGATAGATAATCAACCAGCTCAACTTCAAAAAGTTTGTATGCATATGGCAGAACACGATGGCGCTGCTGTTGTTGAAGTATTGCAAAATTGCGTAATCTTTAACGATGGTGCGCACAAAGAAGTTACCGATAAAGAAGTTAGAGACGACCGTCAATTATGGTTAGAACATGGAAAACCAATGATTTTTGGTAAAAACAAAGACAAAGGTATCGTTTTAAGAGGCACAAACCTTGAAGTAGTAACAATAGGCGAAAACGGAATAACTGAAAACGATATTTTAGTTCACGATGAGACTACTGAAAACACAGGAATCCACATGATGCTTGCTCAAATGCGTCCACCACAATTCCCAATGGCCTTCGGAGTAATCAGAGCTTATAAACAACCAACATATAACCAACTATTCGAAAAACAAATGCAAGAAGCACAAGAAAATCCTAAAATAAAATGTGTAGATGATTTGTTGAATAGCGGTGAAACTTGGGAAATAGAATAGTTTGAGCGTTTTTTGCTTAAGCCCACGAGTGCATGCAGGTTTTTAAAAGCCTGCATGTTTTTTTATTTATAGAATTTGCTATCTTGAAACGCCATTTTCATTCCATTTTCTCTAAGGAAAAATCTATTTTCTCAAAGAAAAAATAATTTGAAATTAAGACTTAGTCTTTCCAAAACGTTGTTTCAATAATTTCATCAAAGGTTATCGTGTAGCCAAACTTTGCAAATATGTTCTCAATCTGCACTTGTTCCTCAGGAGAAATATGCTTTTTAGCATTTCTTCTGCGGTAAAATCCTGTTTGACCAAAGAGTTGGATTAACTCATTCCTTATTTTCTCTACATCACTCACGAGAATATTTTCAAAAGCCTTCTTCATGCCGTATGTAATGCGGACTTTCTTGCAATCAACAAAGTATTTGCAATTTTTATCATTAAACTTTGCATGATTAACCACTTGCAATAAATCACTACATTCCTCTAATTTCGCAACTGCAATATGCCTTAAACACTTCTCTGCAAACGAACAATTATCGTTAAAGCACAACTTATAAGCCTTAGGCTTAGTAGAAAAATCAATATCCTTTACTTCCATATAATAATTATTTGTTTAATATTTCCGTTTATTCAATGACACTATAAAAAGCATAAATGTTACAATAGGACATGCTTTTTTTAGTTTCTTTATTATAGCCGAATACTTACTGATATGAAGAAAATTTATTCCTATCATTGATTTTATGTTTTCTTTCGGCTTTTGTAGAATATGAAAAGCATACTTTAACAAATGAAAATGGCGTAGTTGTTCCTCCTAATGAGGGACTGCACCGCTAATATTTAGCAATTATTAGAGTAATCAAAGAGGTAATTTAAAATAAAGCGTCCATATCAAGTTTTGCTATGATTTGGTCGCTATACATGCCTGCTTTCATTCCAAAAGTCGTTATCATCGTAGGAATTATACTGCTTTTTGTTTCTGTGGCTTCTTTGAAAGCTCTAATGCGATTTTGAATTTTAAGAAATTCTTCTTTGTCAAGACTATATAAGTCTTCGCTATACTTAACCTCACATAGGTTTATAATATTGTCTGCTCTATCAATTATAATATCAATCTGAGCTCCATTTTCAATTTTCTTTGTTTTCCATGAATAAAACTCTGTTGACACGCTTGCAATTCCTAAGGCAGTCTTAATTTGTGGAATATGAGCTTTGCAAATACGTTCAAATGCAATTCCATACCAAGCAGTAACTTCGGAAGTGTTGATATTTCGAGTCCAAAAATGCTCCTCTACGATGTTTTTTAAAGCAAAGGTATTGTAAAAAATAGTATAAAAATCTACTAATTGGTAAATCGCAGAGTTTGTTTTTATTTTTTTTTCTCTTGTGTTGTACTTTCGTAAAAAATCACAATATACAAGATCAGTAAGCATGTCGCCCAATTTACCATTGTTTGAAACGTCTAATTTTTTACACATTTCTTCTCTTGTTAATCCTTTTGGGTTCTTAGCAAGTAAAGATATAATCTCGATATATGGCTGAGGGTTTTTAAAGAGTGAAGAAAATAATCTGCGATATTCTTTTTTGAGTTCAGCATTTTCCCTAAAAAATAATCTATCTATACCTGTTGCGGGACTATCTGTTTTCTCAAATAAACTCATATAATAAGGTACTCCGCCAATCGCCATATATGCTTGAATAATACTAAGACGATTCCAGGCAAAACCATTACTTAGAAAATAATCTTCCGTTTCTTTAAGGGTAAATGGATGTAAATGTATTTCATGAGTAATACGATCGTGAAGCCCTCCATGGTTATCAATTATATTTCTAACCATCCACGATGTCGCAGAGCCACAAACAATCAACATAATCTCAGATTGCCAATTTGCCCAACTGTTCCAAAAATGTCCAAGTGCGTTTACAAATCCTGCTTTTGGCGTATCAAGACAAGGTAGCTCGTCAATAAAAATAACACATCGCTTACCTGATTTGATTTTTGTTTCAAGCAATTGACGAAGTGCGAAAAAGGCATCAATCCATGTTTGATTCTTCTTTCCTTTGTAGCCATAAGTTTTTAAAGCTGTATGAAATGTTGATATTTGTTCGGACTTGCTTCCTTCAATAACCCCTGTCATATCAAAAGTGAACTGATTTTTGAAATATTGTCTAATAAGATAAGTTTTCCCTACGCGTCTTCTGCCATATACTGCTATAAATTCAGCCTTGCCAGAGTTGTAATATTGTTCAAGCTGCGTAAGTTCTTTTTTTCTGCCGATAATTAGATGTCCCATTTGATTATGTCGCTATATTCACAGTGCAAATATAGTAATTCTTTTTAGAAAAAAGTGGCGATAATCTGCGAAAGTTGAAAAAAAAGCGTAACTTTCTCAGGTTATAATAATGCTTTTTATTTTTTTCTTTCTCAAAATACTCTCTGCATCTTGGGACTGCACCGCTAATATTTAGCAATTATTAGAGTAATCAAAGAGTTGTTTTTCTTGTAGAAATAAAAAATTTAATATATTTGCAAGAAAAAATAGTAATATGAAAAGAAACAGTATTTTAATTTTGGCAGTAATTACCTTATCTTTATTTGTGGCTTGCCAACCAACAACAACAGAAAATGATTCTGATTCAACAGATTCTCAAACCTTAGAAGCAACAGAAATACAAGAGGAAACAACTTTAACTCCAACGGAAACAGTTTCGGAAAACATTGAAAAAAATACAGAAACAGTCTTTACGGTTGTGGAAGAGAGTGCAATGTTTCCCGGAGGTCAAGACGAATTGATTAAATATCTTGCACTAAATATACAATATCCAAAACAAGCAAGAGTAAGAGGCGTTGAAGGATTAGTATATGTATCTTTTGTTGTAGAAAAAGATGGTTCGCTTACAGACATTAAGTTGTTACGAGATATAGGTTCAGGTTGTGGACAAGAGGCTCTAAGAGTTGTGAAAGAAATGCCTAAATGGAGACCTGCAAAACTTAAAGGTGAAACAGTCAGAATGCAATTTAATTTACCGGTTAAGTTTACCTTAGCATATTAAGTCAAAGAAATATTTTTTTAACTCTTTGATTAAAAAAAATAAACCAAAGGAATATTTTTCTAAACCAAAGAGTTATTTTTATTACTTTGCGTAAAAATAACGCAAAATATTTGGTGGGTATTTTTTCTCTTTATAATTTTGCGTAAAATTAACGCAATAAAGTATGGAAGAAAAAAAATATTGTTACAAATACCCACATCCTGCTGTTACTTCTGACTGTGTAATTTTCGGATTTGATGGTTTAGCAATTAAAGTGTTGTTAATTCAACGCGGTATTGAGCCTTACAAAGGCAAATGGGCGTTTCCGGGTGGATTTATGCAGATTGATGAAACTGCGGAAGAGTGTGCAATGCGTGAATTAGAAGAAGAAACAGGCTTAAAAGCGAGTTCGGTTGAGCAATTCTATACTTTTTCCGATGTAAATCGCGACCCTCGTGAGCGAGTGATTACTGTGGCTCATTATGCTTTGGTTCGCCTATCGGAAGTGAAAGGTGGAGATGATGCAATGTCGGCAAAGTGGTTCGCAATGAATGAAACCCCAAGTCTTGCCTTTGATCACGATAGGATTTTGCGTATAGCGGTAAATCGTTTGAAAGAGAGAATTTATTTTGAACCTATTGGATTTGAATTATTGCCCGAAATCTTTACGATGAGTGCCCTACAAAATCTCTACGAAGCTATATTGGAGATAAAATTTGACCGAAGAAATTTCTACAATAAAATGCTTAAACTCGGTATTCTTTTAGAAGCGGAAGAACGTCCAAAGAATGCCTCTCGCCGTATGCCGATTAAGTATCGCTTTAATGCAAAAAAATATGCGGAATTAAAAGAAAAAGGATTTAGATTAGAATTTTAAAAAACTCAAACTTATGTATAATAGAAGATTTACACCTAACAATATTTCATATCTTGAAAACAATGAAATATTTGTATTTGGTAGCAACCTACAAGGCGCTCATGGAGGAGGGGCTGCCCGTACTGCTTATCGAAAATTTGGAGCCGAATGGGGGAAAGGCGTTGGTATGCAAGGGAAATCTTATGGTATTCCAACAATGCACGGCGGTGTTGAGAAAATTAAGCCTTACGTTGATGAATTTATTGAATTTGCCTCACAGCACAAGGAATATACTTTTTTAGTAACAAAAATTGGTTGCGGAATTGCAGGGTTTAAAGCCAATGAAATAGCACCTTTATTCACTGAGGCAATAGATATTGAAAATATCTTACTGCCTGAGGATTTTGTTGCAGAGATTGAAAGATAGAAAATATAGCATCAATTTTTTGATATTATACAAAAAAAGCACGGAATTAAATCCGTGCTTTTTGTTTTATGTTGATTGGTTGTTATTATTTAACAACTGCAACTCTGTTCATGTAAGGACGTCCTTTGAATGGTTGTTCAGTATCTCCTTTGTATTCAACTTTAAGTTTATCAGCATCAACACCTTGTTCTAACAATGCATTGTAAACTGCTTCTGCTCTTTTCTTAGATAATTGCATGTTGTATTCTGCACTACCTGTTTGTTCGTCAGCATAACCTGTGATTGTGAATACTCTGTTTTTCGCAGATGCTTTGATAGCTTCGGCCAAGAATTTGATATTTTCCATATTCTTGTCTGTGATTTTGCTGCTTTCTATTGTAAAGTAGATAGACAATGATTGAGTTGTTGAAGGTACTAAACTTTCTCTAAGTCTTTTTGCTTCAGCAAGTGCATCTTCTTTTGCCTTTCTTTCTTTTGCAATTTGATTCTTTAAGTTGTTGTTATCTTCTTGTCCTTGTTCAACATCTTTGCGTGAAGCTGCCAAGTCTTGTTCCAAAGAAGAAATTTTCTTTTTGTAAGGAGTGTAATCAACAACATAGAAATTTCTTTCTGTTGGAAGAGAATAAGAAAGACCAGCCATCAATTCGTAGTTTGTTCCAAAAACTCCTCCATCAGGACTAATCAACCCAAAAGCTTCTTTTGTAATAAAGCTACTTAAATCTAAATGAATAGCTAACGCATCGCAAAGTCTGAAACGGTTTGACAAACCAATAGTAGCTGCAAACTCATCATCCCAACCTGTTCCTACATTTGCTGCTGCCCAACCAAAACCTCCTAATATCACAGCGTTATATAATCTATCTGATTTATAACCACAAATCCAGTTTGTAGCATTTACCATAACGTCTGTATGTAAGTAAGTGTAAGGAACTTTGTCTAATCCTTCTTCTTTTGGATTTAAGTTAAATCCTTGGAAGGCAACTCTTGCTCCAAACACAGGTGAAGCCCATTTTCCAACTGCAACTTGAACTGCTGGTGTGATTTCACCTCCAATTTTAAATAGGTCCAAAGGATCTTTTAAACGCTCACCTTGGTCTGTATGCCAAGCTTGAGCTCCTCCAAGCACTGAGATTTCCCAGTTATCAACAAAACGATTTGTTTCAAAACCTTTGTGTCTAAGTACTTTTCCCTCTTTTTCTTGTCCTATGGCAGAGAAAGACATTGCAAACACTGCCAAGCATAAAAATACTTTTTTCATCAATGATAATTTTTACTTATTTTTCTAATTTTATTATTTCTTACGAATAAATCTAAAAAAAGTTCTGCAAAAATACGTTTTTTTTTGATTGTGAACAAGTTTTCGTTTATCTTTTTAAAGAAAAGTTATTCTTTATCAATCCAACTTGCATACATTGGATAAGAACTTGCGATTCTTTTTACAGTTCCTTCAAGCCTTTCAGCGTCTATTTCTTTCACTTTTTTAGCAGGGCAGCCGGCATATATAGAACCGCTTTCGCAATGTGTACCTTCCAAAACTACAGCTCCAGCTGCAATAATACAATTGCTTTCAACAACGCAACCATCCATAACAATAGCACCCATTCCTATAAGAACGTTATCCTTTATTGTACATCCGTGAACAATAGCGTTGTGCGCGATACTCACATCGTTACCAATAACAGTAGGATCTGTCTTATAAGTACAATGAATTATAGCACCGTCTTGCACATTCACCCTATCGCCAATTATAATAGAGTGAACATCTCCTCTAACCACAGCATTAAACCACACAGAGCAATCTTTACCCATTACAACATCGCCAACAACAGTTGCGTTGTCAGCAAGGAAAATGCCTTCTCCGAATTTAGGTCCAACACCATTAACTTTCTTTATTAAAGCCATGTTTTTATCAAATTTAAATAATAAATACTTCTAAAATTTCCATCAATCCTTTCGGAATAATATTAGCTTCTTGACATATAGCAGGCAAAAGAATTACTTCCGACGCTTTTAAAGGCACTTGATGTCCCATTGCTTCAACGTAACCTTCACCACTTGTGCAGAATAACACAACAAAACTATCCAAAGATGAATAATCTTTCTTTAAACCTAAATTTATGCTAATTAAATTAGTAGTAAAGAAAGGTGTAGTAAGCAAATTAGATGTTTTGTTTAAAGTATAATCATATCCTGACTTAGAATGATGAGTATGATTTAAGTCTAAAACTTGCAAAGCTTCCTCTATGTGAAGTTTTCTTCCATTTCCATTTTCATCAACCTTATTCCAGTCAAACAAACGATAAGTTGTGTCAGAACTTTGTTGAATTTCTGCTACCAAAGAATTCTTTCCGATAGCATGAACACGTCCTGCAGGAATAAAAAACAAATCACCCTTTTGAGCTTTTTCAGCATTCAAACACTCAGCTATACTTCCGTCTTTTGTTTTGTTAATTACTTCGGTTTTAGTCATTTTTTTATTCCAACCGCTGTAAATAATAGCATCTTCTTGTTCGTCCATAACGTACCACATCTCTGTTTTCCCGTTAGGATAGCCGTTGTTTTGAGCAAAATCATCGTCAGGATGAACTTGAACCGAAAGATTATCTTGTGCATCTATGATTTTGAAAAGCAAAGGGAAATATTCGCCAAATTCTTTGTAATTTTCCTCACCTACAAGCTCGTCAGCATACATTTCTATCAGTTCAGGCAAAGTGCATTCCGTAAGAAACCCATTCTCAACTACGGTTTCCTGTCCTTCGATAGCCGAAAGAACCCACAATTCTCCGCAATTAGGAAGCGGAGAGTAATCAACGCCTAATAAATCTCTTATTTTATTTCCACCCCAAGGCTTATTTTTAAAAAGGGGTAGGAATTTTAGTGGATATAAACCTTGTTCCATACATTTAAAATTTGTGCAAAAATAACAAAAACTATCAATAAATAATAAATGTCTAACGAAAAGTATTACCTTTGCAATATGAATTTTGAATATTTCGTTGCAAAAAAATTATTAAAGCAAAAACGCAAAAGTTATTCCAAACCAATAGTAGGAATCGCAACAGCGGGCATAGCCCTATCGATAGCAGTAATGTTGGTATCGATAGGAGTATTGCAAGGATTTAAAAACAAGATAAAAGAAAAGATTACAGGATTTACCTCACACATACACATCATACCCTTTTCTGTAAATCCAGACTTGCGAGATGATGTTTTTTATTTGACAGAAGAAGAAATATCTGACCTTTACAAAAAAGAAGAAAACGTAAAGACGATAAGCCCATACGTTTTGACAGGAGGGGCAATCAAAACCAAAACAGACTTTCATGGAGTTGCTTTAAAAGGAGTAAGAAATGACTTTGATTTTACCTTCTTTCAAGAAAATCTAAAATCAGGGGACTTGCCCGATTATTCGCAAGCGAAAAACAATACACAAATCCTAATATCCCAAACAATAGCCGATAAATTAAACATTAAAATAGGGGATAAAATAAGAATATACTTTTACATTAACCAAAACTATAAAGTGCGTCCATTCGTAGTTTCAGGAATATACGAAACAGGGTTAGGAGATTACGACAATAAATTTATACTATGTAATGCACAAGTCCTTCAAAAACTACAACAATGGGAAGAAAACCAATACAGTGGTTACGAAGTAAAACTCAAAGACTTTACAAAACTCGACCAATCAGCCGAAACAATCTATCACACCTTGGCACAAGACAAAAATATTCAAACAATAGAAGAAATGGAGCCGAGTTTGTTTGCGTGGTTAAGCCTTTTAGATTCCAATGTCATACTAATATTAGTAGTTATGACCTTTATCGCAATTATAACCTCATGTTCCACACTTTTAATTATGATATTTGAACAAACAAAACATATAGGAATTTTCAAAAGTCTTGGAGCAACAACCCAATCCATTACAAAAATCTATTTATATAAGTCTTTATACATTGTAGGTAGAGCAATGTTGATAGGAAATGCTGTGGCTCTAACACTTATGTGGCTTCAAGAAAAATATAAGTTCATAAAACTTGACCAAGAAAGCTATTATCTTGATAGCGTTCCAATAGAATTTTCGCTAATTGCTATAATAAGCGTAAACATTGCAAGCATTGCAATTTGTATGTTTACACTTATATTTCCAGCGCGAAACATTAGCAAAATAAATCCAATGGATAATATAAAATTCGAATAAAAACAAAAAATAAATCAAAGAAATAATAAAATATCTCTTTGATTTATTTTTTTAACTCTTAGGATTATTTTT
>JAZRHI010000024.1:0-109234 GCA_045644685.1 Candidatus Onthomorpha sp. | reverse complement strand
CCAAAAAAAATAATTTTCGTGAACGTCTAAACATTTTTTATAATATTCCAAAAGTATAGATTTGGTATAGTATTATATATTATATACCAAAATGGTAAGTCTAATGTGCCTTTTTTGCACTTTTGGTATGCCTTTTTGGTTTTGAGGTTTTAATAGGTGAATGGGGCGTCAGGTATTGGTATTTCATAGTATTCTACCAAGAACCTAAGATTAAAAAAAATAAAGCAAAGAGAAAAAATAATAAAGCAAAGAAATATTTTTTTAAAATCAAGGTTTAAAATGTTAAGTCTTTGATTTTGCGGTTTTTAGTTAAGGCTTATGTTCTTAAAATTTGCAGTCGAAAATCTTTTGCATGAAAATATCGCAAGCATTCGGCGTTAAGTACAGGGGGAACAGTTTTATTTCACAATTAAATGCCCGTTAGTCAAAATTTTTTTAAGGATTATTGAAATAAACCTAAGAGTTTTTTTTATTGAACTTTAATACAAAATGTTTATATTTGCAGATTAGTAATTGTCTCATTATAAAACCTGAATATTATGAAGAAAAACAATGTTAAAAGCATATTAACTTTATTGTTAATATTGATTAGTGGATTTGCTTTTTCGCAAGAAATGAAGATTGAAAGCTTTCGCTGTCTTGAAAACGACCTTTCGGCTCGTATGGCAAAGATTGAAGATATTAACAACGAGCTTTGCGCTTTGCTGATTATAAATACACCCGAAAAAGGTTTTGAATTCTTTGGATGTAATGTAGAAGATGTAATTCAAAAGACAGGAGAAATTTGGGTTTTTGTCTCACCACGAGTTAAATTCATTACTATAAAACACAGAGATTATGGCTCAATTAGAAATTATCCTTTTCCAGAACCAATAAGGTCAGGAAATGTATATGAAATGAAACTAAAAACCATAAAATCTCCACAACCGATAGATACAAATTCGGTAAAAAATATCGTGGAACAAAAGCTTAATGAAATACTTAGCCAACAAAGTAAAGGAAATGAAACACCTAATAATTTTATTTCAAGAAGTGATATAACATTGTTTAAAGGTATTCCTATAGAGGGCACAAAGGCTCAAATGGTTGAGGAATTAAAAAAGAAAGGTTTTGTTTATAGTAAAGAAGATTTAAGACGTCTTAGAACAGGTTTTTATGGTGTGGAATCAGGTACGTTATTAAGTGGTGAATTTAACGGAATGCAGGTTATTGTCTCTGTGATTGAGAATAGGGGAAAGGTATGTGGAATAGGTGTTATCGATAAAATGAAACGCAATGAAGCACAAATAAAACGCGCTTTCAATGATTTAGTAGAGCAATTCAATAATCACAAGAATTATACTCCGTATAAGGAAAATCAAAAGATAGCTGAAAGTGAAAAAGTTGGAGATGGATTGCGTTATTACAATAAGGAATATAGAGCAATCTTTTATCAAAAAGGATTAGACGGCGAAACATCAGTGAAAAGGAAAGTAATTGTTTCTTTATGCGAAGATGTGTTAGATTTTCGTCTTTTAATGTATTATGAAAATGGCTTTAACGCAGCCGATGGCAGTGATTTGTAGATTTTAAATAAAACTTTGTCGTAGGAAAATAATAAAGGGTAACTGAAATTCAGTTACCCTTATTGTTAAATCAAAAAATTATGAAAAAATTAAATTAGTTCGTGAATTACTAATCCAGAGCGTAATTTTGGTTCGAACCAAGTAGTTTTTGGAGGCATGATATTACCAGAGTCAGCTATGTTAATCAATTGTTGCATTGATACAGCATATAAAGCAAACGCTACTTTCATTTCTCCGTTGTCTACTCTTCTTTGTAATTCGCCCAATCCTCTGATACCACCTACGAAGTCAATTCTTTTAGATGTTCTAAGGTCTTTTATATCTAATACTTTATCAAGTACGTTGTTAGAAAGAATTGTTACGTCTAATACTCCGATAGGGTCATTGTCGTCGTAAGTTCCTTCTTTTGCAGTCATCTTGTACCATTCTCCACCTAAGTACATAGAGAATTCGTGTAATTTGCTTGGTTTGTATATTTCCTTACCTGCTTTTTCTACAACGAAAGTATCATTAAGCTTTTCAAGGAATTCTTCTTCTGAAAGACCATTTAAATCTTTTACTACACGGTTGTAATCAATGATTTTTAATTGTGAATCTGGGAATATAACTGCCATAAAGTAGTTGTATTCTTCGTTTCCTGTGTGATTTGGATTAGAAGCTCTTCTTTCTTGTCCAACTCTTGCCGCAGCTGCTGTTCTGTGGTGGCCGTCTGCAACGTAAAGTGCAGGAATTTCTTTTTCGAATATTTCTTCTATTCTTGCAACTGTTTGTTCGTCTTCAATAACCCAAAAAGTGTGTCCGAAGCCGTCTTCTTTTGCGATGAAATCGTAAACAGGTTTTTCATTTTTTACAATGTTTGCTACCATTTGATCGATTTCTTGGTGAGCAGGGTATGCAAAGAATACAGGTTCTACGTTAGCATTTGTAATATTAACGTGAATCATACGGTCGTCTTCTTTATCTTTTCTTGTAAGCTCGTGTTTTTTGATTACGTTGTTAAAGTAATCATCAACGTGAGCACAACCTACGATACCGTATTGTGTTCTTCCGTCCATTGTTTGAGCATAGATGTACAATTTTGCTTTGTCATCTTTTACTAACCAACCTTTTTGTTTGAAATCATTGAAGTTTTCTACTACTTTGTCGTAAACTTCTTGTGAGTGTTCATCGATTCCTTCTGCTAAGTCTATCTCTGCTTTTGTTACGTGAAGCAATGAATATTGATTTCCGTCAGCTTCAATTCTTGCTTCTGCTGAATTCATTACGTCATATGGACGAGATGCTAATTGTGCTGCGATTTCCACAGGAGGTCTTAGTCCTCTAAATGCTTTTACTCTTGACATATCTTTGTTTTTATTGTTAATAATTCAAAAATCTTTTGCAAATATAGGCATTTTTTTTATATTTGCAGTTTATTTTAAAGTATTTGACGTTGAAAACACGAGTTAGACTCAAAATATACATATTATTGCTTCTTGTAGTGCTGATTTTTTCTGCTTGTTCTACGACTAAGGATAAGTGGATAAACCGTCAGTATAACAGCATCGTAGCTCATTATAATGCTTGGTGGAATGGCAACGAGGCATTAAAGGAAGGTGTAAGGACTTTGGAGAAAAATCACAAGGATGATTACACTGCGATTTTGCCTATTTACAAATTAGGAACCAAAGAAAACGTTGCTACAATTAAATCTAATACCGACAGAGCTATTGAAAAGGGAAGTAAAGTTATTCAAAAGTATTCCATGAAGTTCTCAGGCGTTGAGAAAAATCCTCAAATAGATGACGCTTATTTGTTAATGGGAAAAGCTTGTTTTTACGCACAAGATTATAAGGCTGCAATGGCTACATTTAATCTTCTTATCGCTCAGTATAAGGATAAAAAGGAAAGTTATGAGCCTATGGTGTGGTTGGCTTTGACTCACACGAAATCTGGAAATTATAGCGAGAGTGATATTTTGCTTGACCAAGTAAAAAACAAGATTGACGAGGGAAAAGCACCTAAGTCTTTGAGTAATTTTATGAATCTTGTATATGCTGAAAATGCTTTGGCGCAAGGTAAAAATGCTATTGCATTAGAATATTTTGCAAAACGTAAATATGCTCCTTTTGAAAAGACTTTGAATACT
This sequence comes from Candidatus Onthomorpha sp., assembly GCA_045644685.1. GTDB lineage: Bacteria > Bacteroidota > Bacteroidia > Bacteroidales > P3 > Onthomorpha. The sequence goes on along the minus strand of JAZRHI010000024.1, from coordinate 105,541 downwards.
CGTTTAATGTTTATAAAAGGGCAAATATACCAAAAGGCAAAAGATTTTGAGGAAGCGACTAAGTTATTTAAGAAAGTGGCACGCAGAGCAGGAGAATATGAAATGGAATTCGCATCTCGCTTGAATATTGCAATGTGTTACGACCCTAAGAAAAGCAATAGTCGTCCTATAATAGCTCGTTTGGAAGAGATGTTAGAGGATAAAAAGAATGTTGAGTACAAAGACCAAGTTTATTACGCATTAGGAGAAGTTTATTTTAGAGATAAAAATGTAGATAAGGCGTGTTTGCAATGGGAATCAAGCTCTGCTTCATCTACATCTAATAATGTGCAAAAAATTACTTCGTGTTTGCGAGCTGCTGACACGTATTTTGATTTGTTAGAGAAGTATGAGAAAGCTCAAATGTACTATGACACTGCTCTTGCTGTGATGCCGAAAACCCATGACAAGTTTAAAAGTATAGAAAGCAGGCAAAAAGTTTTGACAAACTTAGTAACAAATTTACGTTGCATAGAAAGGTGGGATAGTTTGCTTGCAATGAGTGTTATGACTGAGGCAGAACTTAACACAAAGATTGACTCTTGGATTTCAGAATATAGACGCGTGCAAAAAGAAAAGGAAGAAGCGGCAAAGAAAGCACAAGCATTAGCTGCGAGTATGGCGGGTATGACAAACTATTCTCAATTTAACAACCGCAACTCATGGTATTTCTACAATAGTTCAACTGTTCAAGTTGGACAATTAGAGTTTAGAAGAATTTGGGGTGAGAGAAAATTAGAGGATAATTGGAGAATAAGCCATAAAGAAAGCGAATTTGATTTTGAAAACATGGAAGAAATGGTAGATGAAAACGGAAATCCTGTTGATTCTACATCTGCAAAAGGAGGAGCAAAGGCTAAAAATAACGACCCTGGCAGTAGAGAATATTATACAAAGGATATACCATTTACACAAGGAGCAAAAGATACAGCAAACTCAGAAATAGCAGAAGCACTCTTAGCTGCAGGATACATTTACTATCAAGGCTTAAACAATTATGGCAAAGCAATAGAAACTTTCTTAGAATTACATCGTAGATATCCGACACACAAAAATGTATTGCCGTCATCATATCACCTATATAGGCTTTACGACAAAATAAGTCAATACCCTAACTCAAATTTCTATAAAAATAAAATATTAAATGAATATCCTGATAGCGAATTTGCGATGATGATTAAAAATCCTGACTATTGGGAAGAATTAGCTAAAAGCAATGAAAACGCGGAAAAGCTATATGCTGATGTATATGACACATATCTAAAACACAAGTATGAAGAAACTATTACAAAGAGTGAAAAAGTAATAGACAGTTTAAAGATTGGGCCATATATTCCAAAATTGCTTTATGTACAAGCCTTAGCCAAAGGAAGGATTTACGGAATTGACACATTAGCTATGGACTTAAACCTAATACTTCATAACTATACAGAAAGTGAAATCGCACCTATGATAGAAAGTCAATTAAAACATTTAGCCGCAGCGTACCCTGACGGCAAGATTGACTTGACTTACACTCCTAAAGCTAAGGAAGAATTTGACGAAGCTAAGGAAGAAAAAAATAATCCTAAGGAAGAAAATTCTAACTCTAAGGAAGTAAATAAGGAAGACATACTTGATGCCGAAACATTAGTATTCCGATACAGAGATATGAAGCATTACTATGTTTTATTATTCGATGAAGATAAGATTGACGCAATAGAATTGGAACGAAACGTAAATTCTTATAATGATAGTTTATATTCCAATTACAATCTCAGCACTATGGCAATGCTTTTCACTATGACAAAACAAATGTTGAGTGTAAGACAATTTGAAAACAAAGAGCAAGCAATGCAATACTATAATGCAATGCAATCAGAAGGCTCTCCACTATCACAATACGACAGAAAAAGTTTTGATCACTTTGTAATCTCTACACAAAACTACCCAACATTTTACAATAGACAAAATATAAAAGCATATTTGAAGTTCTTTAAGTTGATGTATTTAAAAAATTAAAAAAGATATGAAGTCAAGCTATTTATTATTCTACTTTTCAAAATTGAGCATCTTTGCAATGGCAGTTTGTTTCGTAAGTTTGTTTGCTCGATTATTTGTTCCAGCAGAGTTTTTAAGTGAAAACCTGCCATATTACATAGTAATGTATTATGTAGTTACAGCCTTGTGTTATGTATTCTTATACAAAAATCGTAAAACCAACTTTGTACCAACATTTATGATAACAAAGATATTGAAATTCTTAATTTACATATTTGTTTTGGTGCTTATTTTTTTACTAAACTTAGAAGCAAATGTTAAATTCGCAGTATCATATTGCATACTGTTCTTTTTATTTTTGATTTTCGATACAATAACTATAAATAACTTGTCAAGAAGACAAGCAGAAGAAGATAAACAATTAAAAAATATAGAAAAAAATGAAACAGAGATTAAGTAAGAAAGCCCTTGCTTTATTAGCATTCTCCGCATTGGTATTTTGTTCTTGTCAAGAGGAGTTTCCACAAGATGATTTAATAGAAGGAAAATGGAAATTAGAAAATGTGGTGAACGATGAAAACGCAGCAGAATGCGAAAAGAAAGCATATTTTGAGTTTTCAAGGTATGTTTATGATGACTCAGAAAGAAAACTTTATAAAGCAAACTATTGCGATATTCCAGAGGACGCAGAAAATCAAGATGACCCAATAATAATAGAAAATTATTATACTATCGTATTAGATACCTTAATAATAGTAGATGAACATAGAGATACAAAAAAATATACCATAGAACACATCAACAAAGAAATGATGACGCTTCTTGATAAGTATCAACAACCTACTAATTACGTAAGAGCAAATTAAGAATTGGAAACTTGGGGACTTTGGGGCTTGTTTATAGGAAGTTTATTAGCCTCAACAATAATACCATTCTCGTCAGAAGCATTACTTGTAGGAGCAATAGCCTTAGGAAATAGTATTTGGTTATGCGTATTTATTGCTGCAATCGGCAATAGCATAGGAGGGATAATATCGTTTTATTTAGGAAGATTAGGAAAGTGGGAATGGTTAGAAAAGTTCTTTAAAGTAAAAAAAGAAAAGATAGATACGTTTAAAGAAAAAATAGAAAAATACAAAGCAATAGCAGCGTTCTTTGCTTGGTTGCCTTTTATAGGAGATTTAATTGCCATAACATTAGGATTTATGCGACTTTCGCCAATGAAATGTTGCCTTTATATGACAATAGGACGCCTTTGTAGATTTGCTGTTGTTGGAAGTATGATGACATTTTTTTAAAAGACAAAACTATGAGAATAAAACAAATAATAATATTAGCACTTTTGTTTTTTGTTCCTTATCTTGCCAAAGCACAAGAAATGGAAGTGGCAGACAGCTTAGAGTTTGAAATAAATGTTCTGCGATTAGAAATAGATAGTTTAAATGGAGAAATTACGGAATTAAACCTTCGTAACGATAGATTACGCAATAGAAACAAAGAATTATTACTAAAAAACGACACACTCTTAGTAGTAAACAAAGAAATTCAACAACAATTACAAGAAAAGAACACCTTGTTGGAAGATAAGATAAAACTCTTGCAACAAAAAGAGATTTTATTTGCAGAAAAAGAACAAGTATATAAAGATGCCATAAGCACCTCAAACGTAGATAAAGCAAAAGTAGAAGGATTGCTTGAAGCCAAAAATGCAAACTTAGAGGGCAAGGATAGAGAAATACAGTTGTTGCAAAAAAACATTAACGAAAAAGAAAATTACATATCAACCAAAGACCAACAGTTACAAAACATTTCGGCAGAAAGAGATAAATATTTCAGAATGTCCGATACGCTGAGAGAAAAGTTAAAGGCAGCCGAAATAATCATTATGCAAAGAGAAGAAGAGTTGAAATACACTCGTCAAAGAGCAGAAGCAGCAGAAGAAAAAGTAACCTTAGCAACAAATCGTAAGAAAAAAGTAAGAGTAATTCAAGGAATGGCAATGCGACTTTATCCAACTCCGGAATGGACCATACAACCAAGAGTATCAAGCAATGGAGTAACACAAAATACCATACTAAACAAAAACTCAGGTAGTGTGGATTTTGATTTAGTCGTAGGAGCCTCAATGATGCTTTATGATTTAACGAAACCAAATAGCAAATTCTCACAAGATATTGGCCTTTATGTAGGATTTGGAGGTAATAACCTTTTTAAAAACTTTTATGTAGGACCGTCATACAAGTTTTTAGATTTCTTTCACCTTGCTGTAGGAGTAAATATTGCACAATACGAAGTGCTTGCAGACGGTTGGAATGAAGGAGATGTGCTTCCTGATGGCTGGGCAATACAAACAACAAGAGAATGGAAAGTTACAGCGTTTGTTTCTTTATCTTTCGATCTTGATTTCATTTCTTACATTGGTAAAAAATAAGACATAGCAATGAAAACCCTTATAAAAGACGTCCTTTTACACGATAAAAAAGTTGATATACTTGTAAAGGACAATCTAATAGAAAAAATATCTGACAATATACAAGACACAGAAGCAGAAATCTTTGATGCAAAAAATTTAGCCGTTATTTCACCTTTTTACAATATGCACACACACTCTTCAATGAGCCTGTTGCGAGGATATTGTGAAGACAAACCCTTATTTGAATGGCTAAATAATATATGGAAACGCGAAGATGAATTAACCTCACAAGACATCTACAACGGGACACGCCTTGCAATTCTTGAAATGATAAAAAGCGGGACAGTCTTTTTCGCAGATATGTATTGGCATCATTCATCTATCATAAGAGCTTGCCAAGAAATGGGAATAAGAGCAAACATCGGAATTTGCTTTATGAACAATCTTGGAGAAAAAACAATAGAAGAAAATTTTGACTTTGCGAAACAATTCTCAAAAACAAACAAAGGCATAATAGATATATCAATAGCACCGCACGCAATCTATACTTGCGATTCTCAACTCTACAAAAAATGCTATGAATTCGCAAAAGAGAATAATTTATACTTTCACACACACCTTTCAGAAACACAAAAAGAAGTAGAAGACAGTATAAAACAATACGGAATGCGTCCTGTGGAATATCTAAACAAAATAGGAGTATTAGATGAAAAGACTTTGCTTGCACATTGTGTTCACTTATCAGAACAAGAGGCAGAAATAATTTCAAAAACCAAATCTATAATTGTGCATAACCCTTGTTCAAATATGAAACTCGCCTCAGGAATATTCGATTCACGTCAAGCAAAAAAATATAACTGCAAAATAACACTCGGAACAGACGGTTGCTCTTCAAATAACAACCTTTCAATGATAGAAGAAATGAAGATAGCATCCTTACTTGCCAAAGTAAACTATCTTGACAGCGAAGAAGGAAACTCAAACCAAGTATTTCTTTGGGCAACCAAAAACGCAGCCGAAGCAATGGGGATAAACGCAGGAGAAATCAAAGAAGGAAAAGAAGCAGATATGCTATTTATTAAACTAAATGATGAAAAAATGCAACCAAACTACAACTTAATTTCCAATTTGATTTACTCTGCCGACACAAAGTGCATAGATAGCTTAATGTGTAACGGAAAATTCCTTATGAAACAAGGAAAAGTAGAAGGCGAAGAAGAAATAATAGAAATAGCAAAAAGATATAAATAAACAATGAAAAAGATAGCAATACTAATACTTTGTTTTATGATTACACACCTTGCTTTCAGTCAAGGAAAAGAAAGCATAGAATGGGTAAAAGTAGAAGGCGGAACATTTCAAATGGGCTGTCAGAAAACCGAACCCGATTGTTATCCCGACGAAGAACAACATACAGTAACGCTATCAACGTTTCAAATCAGCAAATACGAAATAACCGTAGCACAATACCGCTATTACTGCAATCAAACCGGCAAATCAATGCCACAAGAGCCTAATTTTGGTTGGCAAGACAATGCTCCGATAGTAAATGTTACTTGGCAAGAAGCAAAAGACTATGCAAAATGGGCAGGAGGTAGGCTACCAACCGAAGCAGAGTGGGAATTTGCAGCACGAGGAGGCAATAAAAGCAAAGGATATAAATATTCAGGAGGAGATAACGCACTTGAAGTCGGTTGGTGCTATGAAAACTCTGAGAAAACCACTCACCCCGTAGGCGAAAAGAAAGCAAACGAATTAGGACTCTATGATATGAGTGGCAATGCTTGGGAATGGTGCGAAGACAACTATGAAATATATTACTATAAGAATAGCCCACAAAAAAATCCCAAAGGGCCCACAAAAGGAATTGGCAGGGTAAATCGCGGAGGTTGCTATAACTTTGACTATCGTTTAATGAAAACCACTCATCGCAGAGGAAGCGGAGACGAAAGCACAGGCACAGGCACAGGATTTCGCATTGTGAAATAAAAAAGCAAAGAAATCAATATCTACCGTTTTGATAAACAGTGTTTGTAACACTTATTAATTTTACGGAACGAACATTTTCCGTAATTTTTACTCCATATCAATTATAAAATTGTATTTTTTAGCGAATTTTTTCATGTTATAGTCTTTTGTTCTACTTGTAATAGTAAAACAATCTACTATAAACCAAATAAGAAATCCCCCTCCTGTAAAAATTTTAAGTAGTCCACGAACAATTTGTCCAAGAAAGATTCTATCAATACCCATTCCTATTGCTCCAAAGACAAAAACAAGTAAAGGTGTTAATCTCATTAGATTTGGATTTATTAAACTTATTGAACTTAAAGACAAAATTTGCTCAATAGATAGTTTGTTTAATTCTTGGCGAATGTTTTCTAAATCCTCTTTTTTAAAGTATTCGGATTTGCTTACCAAAAAAATGTTTATTGCTTCTTTTTTTGAAATGCTCCGGATTTGTTCTTTCATAATTTTTTTATTTATATTTTTTTCTATTCGCAAATATATGAAAATTATTTCAAAGAGTTAGAAAATTATTTCTTTGTTTTATTTTGTGTAAAGAAAAAAAAAAGTAACTTTGCGGTGTTGAATAATTGAAAAAATAAAAGATATATGGAAATGTTTGTTGAAAATTTGATTTGGATAGTTTGTGTTTTGTTTTTTGTGATAATGATTTTGAGTTGGTTTGTTGCAAAAAGGAATGTGCAACAAATGTTAAATAAAAGGGAAATTACTGCTGAAAATGTTGAAACTAAAATAAAGCAATATCAACACAAGAGAAATATTCTTTCTTGTTTGTTTATGGTGTTTATTGTTGTGCGAATGCTTTTGGATTATTTTGTTTCGGAAATCGTAGGCAATTTATTTTTTACAATACTCTTTGTTTTCGCTTGGTTTATGCCTCGTTATGCAAGTTTTGTTTACTATATAGAAAAAACAAAAACGCAGAAAGCGTAATTGCTTCCTGCGTTTTGCTTAAAGAAATGAGCGTTTACTCGTTTTTTATTTTATAATTTCTACGCTACGGCTTATGAAATTATCTAAGGCTTCGCCTTTTAAAAGTCCTTGGCTAAGGAGTGCAAGGTCTTTTAATTGAGATAAGGTTTGAGATTGCTTATCTGCGTCTTTTTCTTCAAGAATTTGAGTCATTATAGGGTGGTTTACGTTCACAACAAGGTTATAATGTTCAGGCATATCGCCATAGAAAGACGCCATTCCGCCACCGCCCATCTCAGCCATTTCCTTCATTCTTCTCATGAACTCATTTTGTGTTATAGTGAACGGTTTTGCGTTTTGTTCAAGGCTTTCTGTTTGAACAGTAAACTTACTTTTATCTACGATTGCTTCGACTAATGTTTTTAACTTATTGGTTTCTTCTTCTGAAAGTTTAGAAGGGATTACTTCGTCTTTCTCTATTAGTTTTTCAATAGTGTCTGAGTCAATTCTTGCAAACTTAACGTCTGTGAATTTATGCTCTAAGGTTTGTATGAAGTGATTATCTAAAATTCCGTCCATTAAAAGCACATCGTATCCTTTGTCTTTTGCTGCTTTTATGTAAGAATATTGTTCGTCTGTATTGTTTGCGTAAAGGTAAACTAACTTTTTGTTTTTGTCTGTTTGAAGTGTTTCAATTTTTGCTTTGTATTCTTCAAATGTAAAGTAGTTTGCTTCTGTGTTTTTTAATTGACAAACCTTCGACATACGGTCATAGAATTTTTCATCGCTAATCATACCGTATTTTATAAAGATTGAAAGGTCGTCCCACTTCTTTAAAAATTCTTCTTTGTCGTTTTTGTACATTTGTTCTAACTTTTCAGCAACTTTTTTCGAGATATGAGAAGATATTTTCTTAACATTTCCGTCTGCTTGTAAGTAAGAACGGCTTACATTTAAAGGAATGTCTGGTGAGTCTAAAACTCCACGAAGCAACATCATGTATTCTGGAACTACTCCTTCAACACTATCTGTTACAAACACCTGATTGCAATATAATTGTATCTTATCCTTATGTGGATCTATGTTTTTCTTAACCTTAGGGAAGTAAAGAATTCCTGTAAGGTTAAAAGGATAATCTACATTCAAGTGAATATGGAACAAAGGCTCGTCAAAATTCATTGGATATAATTGATGGAAGAATTTATTGTAGTCTTCGTCTTTCAATTCGCTTGGTTTTTGTTTCCAAAGTGGGTTTGTGTCGTTGATAATTCTGTCTTCTAAAACTTCAACTCTTTTAGGTTTTCCGTCATTGTCCTTTTCTGTTTCAGAATCTTCCCATTTTGTTTCCTTGCCACAACGAATGCTGATTGGCATGAACTTACAATATTTTTCCAAAAGCGAGATTATTCTGTGTTCTTCAAGGAATTCTGCTGACTCTTCGTCAATATGCATTATGATTTCTGTACCTCTTTCTGCTTTTTCTGTCTCTTCAATAGAGTATTCTGTACTTCCGTCACATGTCCAATGAACAGCAGGTGCGTCTTTAAAGGATTTTGTTCTTATTTCTACTAAATCAGAAACCATGAATGAAGAAAAGAATCCTAAACCAAAGTGTCCGATAAGTCCGTTGGCTTCTAATTCGCTTTTTCCTTTGTATTTTTCAACAAATTCTTCTGCTCCCGAAAAGGCAATCTGAGTAATATATTTTTCAACTTCCTCTTTGCTCATACCAATACCCTTATCGGCAACAGTTAATGTCTTTTTGTCTTTATCAACTATTACATCAATTGTTACATCTCCCAATTCGCCTTTAAATTCTCCCAAAGACGCAAGAGTTTTTAGCTTTTGAGTTGCATCAACTGCGTTACTTACAATCTCTCTTAAAAAGATTTCGTGGTCAGAATAAAGAAATTTTTTAATAACAGGAAAGATGTTCTCTGTTTTTACGTTAATTGTACCTTTCATATCTTTGATTTATTTTATTTTTTCTTAGCTTTAAAAAATTATTCCTTAGGATTATTTTAATAAAGTAAAGGAAAAATTTGTTCCAAAACGCTTTCGCTGACAAATTGTCATAATATTTTAATTATATTTGCAGAAAAAATTTGTCTATGGAAAATACTACAAAAGAAAATAGAAGATATATAGGATTTTTTGGCAGAACAAATGTAGGGAAAAGCACAATCGTAAATGCTCTTGTTGGACAAGAAATTTCTATTGTGTCATCTCAAAGCGGCACAACTACGGATGTAGTTAAGAAAAACATGGAATTGTTTGGCTATGGTGCGGTTGTAGTTGTCGATACTGCTGGATTGGATGATAAAACAACACTTGGCGAACAAAGAGTTAAAGCAACTATGCACGCTTTGACGCAAATGGATTTAGCAGTCTTAGTTATAAGTGATAATGTCTTTGATGAAAGCGAAAATTACTTCATAGAAAGATGTAAAAAATACGATATTCCCGTTGTAGTTGTTTACAATAAATCGGACATTACGCCAGCTAATGAGGAAATTAAAGGAAAAATTTCTTTGGAATTAGAAAATCATTCTGCCGAATCAATGCTTTCGCTTTCTAATATTATATCAGAAACTCTTAAAGCAAAGGAAGGAGAAAAGAGAACTCCACTTCAAAACATTGTAAAAAAAGGAGATGTTGTTCTTTTAGTAACTCCAATTGATGCAGCAGCACCTCAGGGAAGGCTAATCTTACCACAAGTTCAGCTAATACGAGATGTATTAGACAAAGACTGCGTTTGCGTTGTGGTAAAGGAAACAGAATTAGAAATGGTGCTTAGAGAAAAAGGCATAAAACCGGATTTGGTCATAACGGATTCAAAGGTTTTTGAAATGGTTGATAAGATTGTGCCAAAGGAAATTAAGCTTACAAGTTTTTCTGTTGTGCTTGCAAGAATGAAAGGCGCATTTGAAGAATATATTAAGGGAACTCCATATTTAGATAAGCTGAAAGACGGAGATAAAATCTTGATGTTAGAAAGCTGTACTCATCAACCAACATGCGAAGATATAGGAAGAGTAAAACTACCTATGTGGATAAGTAAATATACAGGTAAGAAATTGGAATTTAAAGCAGTATCGGGACTTTCACAGATAGAATTCCCGCTTACAGATTATGCAATGATAATACAATGTGGAGGATGCGTAGCCACTCAGCAACAAATCAGAAACAGACTCTTACCTGCATTGGAAAATAATATACCAGTAAGTAATTATGGCTTAGTTATAGCATATATACACGGTATATTTGAACGTGCAAGTGAAATCTTTAAGTAAAAAATTTGGCAAATACTGCTAAAAAGAGTAATTTTGACAAAAAATATCAAAGAATGAAGAAATTGTCTTTAATTTTAGTGCTAATGATAGCATTCACATCTTGCAGCAAAGTGCTTTATACGCATTACGATTACCAAGATGTAATTTATACCTATGCGAAAAATCATTCGCAACTTGAAGATAAGGATTATAAAAACTTGGCAAAGATTTATTCTCCTATCGTTAAAGAACCGCAAGGCGAGAATCTTGTTCCTCCTCCTGGCTCTTATGCCGATTATGCTTACTTAATGTACAAGAGAGGCGACAAAAACGAAGCTAAACTATACTTTGAAAAAGAGTATTTAACATACCCAGAAAGCAAAACATACGTTCAATCTTTAATGGAGAAGTTAGGATTATGAGAAAGATTACAATCTATATTTTATTCTTAGTTGCAATATTAAATTCCAGTTGTTCCTTATTAGAAAAGTTTAAAAAAGAAGATTCGCAACCGCAACTTTCAACAGAGGATGTAATAAAACAAGTAATGGGACAACAAGTTGAACCAGCAAAAGACACAACTGTTACTAAATTAAGCGAAAAACAACAAAAGGAATATAGAAAAGCTTTGGAGAAAGAGCTGGAAGAAGGCGAGGAAAACGAACTAAATTTTGTTCAAAGAACATGGTATAAAATCTTTCCTAAGAAAGTAGAGAGAGATTTTTCATATCCTGAAATTTATAAAGAGAAACCAAAAACAATATTGGTGGTTTACCCTTGGAATCGAAGCAAAGAAAAATTTGCAAACGAGATGTTCTATTCTTCTATTTGTGAAGAATTGACCTCAAAGGGATATTATGTTTTGCCTGCTTTGCCTTTGATTGATGAATTTAAGGCTGACACTGCTTTCTCTTCTCAATATTGCAAGAAAGAAGACAGTAAACAATATCTTTCAAAGTATGGTGTTGATGCTGTTTTGTATGTAACTATTTACACCATAAAAAAAGAATGGTGGACTACGAATGTGAATATGAATGCACAATATGATTTAGTTTCTACAAAGACTAACGAAATTCTTTTCTCACGTCATGCTGATTTTAACTACGATTCTCAAATGCCAACAAAGGCTAAGAATAAGAGAAGCTTAATTGAAGACGAAAAAGAAAACCATTATCTTGGTATATGTAAGCAAATGCAAAGGTATGCTTTCTTAGATTTACCAATAGGACCATATCATAAAGACTATCTTTTAGATCAAAAGAGATTCTCTCACAAAAAAGATATGCGATACAAGGTTAATGTAAAACCAAGTTAAGCATGGCAAAAGAAAAAACAGCATTCTTTTGTAAGGAATGCGGTGCTAAATCTGCTGTTTGGATAGGAAAATGTCCTCAGTGTGGGTCATGGAATTCCTATGAGCAGGAAGTATTGCATAGAACACCTAATAAAAAAGGCATTCAAGGAAAAAGTCCTATCATTCTTATGAGTCAAATTGTTTGTACTAACGAACAAAGGATTGACTTAAAGAATGAGGAATTTAATCGTGTCTTAGGAGGCGGTTTAGTATTAGGTTCTGTTGTCCTTATGGGAGGTGAGCCCGGGATTGGTAAGAGTACGCTTTTGCTTCAAACGGCTTTGAATTGTAATGACAAGAGAGTGCTTTATGTAAGCGGAGAGGAGAGTGCGCAACAAATAAAAATGCGTTCGGAACGTATCAATAAGAATAACGGAAACTGTTATGTGCTTATTGAAACAAACGTTGAGAATATCGTAGAAAAGGCAAAAGAGGTAGAGCCTCAGATTGTGATAATAGACTCTATACAAACAATGACTACAATGGACATTGACTCCACCGCAGGTAGTATTTCGCAAATCAGAGAGTGTACTTCTGTGCTTTCAACCTATGCAAAGCAAAATTCAGTTCCAATAATAATAGTAGGACATATAACAAAAGACGGTAGTATTGCTGGTCCAAAAGTTTTAGAGCATATTGTAGATGTTGTTTTGCAGTTCGAGGGCGATAGAAACTATGGATATAGAATATTGCGTTCGATGAAAAATAGATTCGGCTCCACAAATGAATTAGGAATTTTTGAAATGCAATCATACGGTCTTAGAGAGGTAAGCAATCCTTCGGAAATCCTTTTGTCGAATAGCGACCAATATCTTTCGGGAACGGCAATCGCTGCAACAATGGAAGGTTCCCGTCCAATGTTTATTGAAACGCAGGCGCTGGTTGCAAGCTCTTATTACGCATCTGCGCAAAAGAGCTCAACAGGTTTTGATTTGCGAAGACTTAGTATGTTGCTTGCAGTTTTGGAAAAAAAGGTTGGCGTGAAAATAAGCAATAAAGACGTTTTTTTAAACATTGCAGGAGGATTGAAAGTCTCTGACCCTGCAATAGATTTGGCTGTTATGGCAAGTCTTATTTCGTCAAATGCTGATATATCTATTTCATCTAAACATTGTTTTGCGGCAGAGGTTGGGCTAAGTGGCGAATTACGTCCAGTAGTTAAAATAGAACAGAGAATAGCCGAAGCAAATAAATTAGGTTTTGAAAGAATCTACGTCAGCAAGTATAATCTTAAATCATTAGACCTTAAAAATATTTCGACAGAAGTCGTAGCCTTAGGAAAAATTGAGGAAATAATAAAAGGAGAGAAGTCAATTTTTATATGATTTCTCTCCTTTGAAATTTTATCTTAATTAAAATGGTAAGTCATCTGCTTGTGCATCGAACGGATTGCCGTTATCAACAGGCATTCCTTGTGTATTAGGAGTTGGATACACAGGTGGAGGAGTTGGTTGTTGCATTTGTTGTTGTGGATATGCAGGTTGCGGAGCAGGTTGTGTGTAAACAGGTTGTTGAACCGGCTGTCCGTAAACAGGTTGTTGAGGATAAGGTTGTTGAATTGGTTGTTGAGGATATGCAGCCTGTACAAAAGGCTCTATTCTGAAACAACGCAAATCTGTATACCAACGACCCTCATATTCTCTTGACTCCGCAGAAAATTGAACTCGTAACATAGAATTCATAGCAAAAGACTTAATCATTGCAGTTCTTTCACCGAATAAAGTGAATGCAATCTTTTTTGGATATTGTTCCTCAGTTTCTATTACGAATCCGCCTCTTACCCAAGTGCCTCTTTCAGTTTGTCCCGTTTGTTCGGGTAAAATTGCAATTAGTTTTCCTATCGCTTCCATATATTTACTTTTTATTATTTTATTCTTTTACTTTTAACCATTTATCTAACCAATCAAAGAAATTTCTTTGCCAAAGGATTCCATTTTGTGGCTTTAACACCCAGTGTGTTTCGTCAGGGAAGTATAAATAACGTGCAGGAATATCTCTAATCACAGCAGCGTTGTAAGCAGCCATACCTTGCGAAGCAACAATTCTAAAATCGAATTCAGAATGTATTACCATTAAAGGAGTATCCCATTTATCTACGAAAAGGTGAGGGGAGTTTGCGTATGACTTTTGTGCAGTTTTGTTGTCTTTTTCCCAATATGCTCCGCCTAAATCCCAATTTACGAACCACATTTCTTCGGTTTCAAGATATTGTTGCTCTAAGTTAAACATACCATTGTGAGCAATGAAACATTTAAATCTTTTATCGTGATGACCAGCAAGCCAATAAACAGAGAAACCTCCAAAACTTGCGCCAACCGCTCCAAGATGTTCTTTATCAACATACGATTCTTTTGAAACCTCATCGATAGCTGTTAAATAATCTCTCATACATTGTCCACCATAATCACCACTTATTTGTTCATTCCATTCGTGTCCAAAACCAGGAAGCCCTCTTCTGTTAGGAGCAACAACGATATATCCGTGTGCAGCCATGATTTGGAAATTCCAACGATAAGACCAGAATTGAGAAACAGTCGATTGAGGACCACCTTCACAGTAAAGAAGTGTTGGATACTTCTTTGTAGAATCGAAATCAGGAGGATAAATTACCCAAGTATGTAAATCTTTTCCGTCAGTGGCTTTTAACCAACGTTCTTCTACTTTTCCCCATTTTACCTCAGCCATTAACTCATCGTTTACAGTAGAAAGTTTTGTTTCTTTTTGAGTTTTTTCGTCAATACTCCAAATTTCATTAGGGTGAGACATGCTCATTTTTTCTCCAATCAAAGTACCGTTCTTAGCAAGTGAAACAGAAGTGTAGTCATGTACGCCAGAAGTAATTTGTTTTATAGATTTGTCTTCAAGATTTATCTTATAAATATTATCAACTGCGTAATGGTCAGAAACAAAGTAAAGCCATTTTCCATCTTCTGAGAAAGTTAATCCTCCAACGTTTTGATCAAAATCTTTTGTGTAATACTCTGCTTGTTTTGTTTCAAAGTTATAAATCATCAATCTTATCTTATCGGCTTCGTAACCGTCTCTTTCCATACTTTCCCATGCGAGTAACTTTCCGTCATGCGAAAAAACAGGATTTTGATCGTATCCCATCATTCCCTCAGATAAGTTTTCAGTAGTTTGTTTCTCGATATTGTATAAATAAATGTCAGAGTTAGTAGAGAAAGCGTACTCTTTACCAACTTTCTTTCTGCAAGTGTAAACAATAGACTTGCTATCTGGCGACCAAGTTATTTGTTCCATACCACCCCAAGGACGCATTGGAGATTCGTATTCTGTACCTTCAAGTAAGTTTTTACCTTCTCCAATTTTTCCGTCTTTATATTCTGCTACAAAAGGTTGAGGAATTGCATCTACCCAATTATCCCAGTGTCTGTAAGCTAAATCATCGTTTACTCTTCCTGTTGTTTTATCTAAGCCCTCTTTCAAATAAGCATATTTATCTTGCTTTGGAATAGCTCTAACATACACAACCTTTGTTCCATCAGGAGAATAAGAAAATCCTTCTAAATCTCCCTCTGTTAAATTAGAGATTTGTGTTCTATTACTACCGTCTGGATTCATTTCATAAATGTTTACGCCATTTTCATCTGCGTAAATGAAACCAATTTTATCGCCTTTGGGATTCCAAATAGCGTTCCATTCGCTTGAAGCAGTAGTTGTAAGACGTGTAACGTTCTTTCCGTCAATGTCCATTACATAAATTTCAGCATTTCCTTTGTTTTTCTCAATGCTGTAATAAGTTAGAGTGTATAGAATTTTAGTTTTGTCAGGAGAAACCGATACTTCTCCAATTCTTCCAAAGCTCCAAAGAACCTCTGGCGAGAGTTTGCCATCTTTTACCTCTATATTAGGCTTGTCAATCACGTCAGCGTCAGCCGAACTATGCTTTTTGCAAGCCGAAACTACTAATAAACTTGCTAATGCAATGATAAATAATCTGTTTTTCATCTCTTAATATATTTTTTACTTGTTTGCAAAATTACAAATTAAATTTGGTAATAAAAATACTTTTTAATTTCCTTAGAAAGGAAAGAACTATCTAATTGATCCGAAGCATCGCAAATCTCTTTTAAAGACCCGTCTTTAAATAATATGTTAATCCTTGTATCCTTAAAGTTATATGCCTTATTATGTAACTCATCCGAATTAGTAAAATAAAGGATTTCTTCCTCCGATTTATATTTACAAATCTCCTTTATTTGCTCCTCCGAAAAAGGTGTGTCTTTTATTATTATTTTTCCAAGCTTTCTGTTTATAAGATTAGAAGCCAATGAACTTAAAATCTTATCTTCATGTTTCGACCACACTTTTACAGCACTCCAAATATCGGAATCATCCAACAAAATAAAGTGTTCCAAAGCCTCTTTATTATCTTTTTCCGTAGCACCATTATTTAAGAAATAGAAAAGATGCTCGCTTAAAGGCGAATGTTCAAAATGAAGTTTGTTTTCTTCCTGTAAGTGTTTTGCTCTTAACAAAATTTTCCCTAAAACATTGTCTGCCGCCACCACAGTCTTGTGCATATAAACCTGCCAATACATTAAGCGTCTTGAAATAATGAATTTCTCAATGGAATAAATGCCTTTTTGATCTATAACTAACTCATCGTTTTGTACATTAAACATTTTCAATATTCTTTCCGTACCAATAATTCCCTCACTTACGCCCGTGAAAAAACTATCCCTTGTAAGGTAATCCAAACGGTCAGTATCGACTTGCGAAGAAACTAATTGATGAAGAAATTTTCTTGAATAAGAATTTGAAAATATGTCCAACGCAGTCTGAGGCAAAGAATTCTTTTTCATAAACTCAAAAGAAAGCTCCTCATGCGTACAATTAAAAAACACATGCTCCAAACAATGCGAAAAAGGCGAATGTCCCGTATCGTGAAGTAAAATAGCAGAACAAGCAGAAGTGTATTCCTCCTCAGAAATCTCTATTCCCTTTTGACGTAACACGTCCAGCGCTTGCGTCATCAAGTACATAGCACCCAAAGAGTGAGCAAACCTTGTGTGTTCCGCGCCGGGGTAAACCAAATTGCTTAATCCTAATTGCTTAATACGTCTAAGCCTTTGCACTTCAATGCTTTGGATTAAATCAAACAAAGCATCGTTAGGAATATTTATAAACCCATAAACAGGGTCGTTTATAATCTTTTTCTTATTCAAAGTAGCCATACTGCAAAGTTAAGAAAAAAACATTAAAAACGAAGACTTAGAATAAAATAAAACACATTCCCCAAGAGTTAAGCCCAAATGCGTGCGATATTTTCAAGCAAAAGATTTCCGACTGCAAATTTTGAAAATATAAGCCTTAACTAAAATACATAAAATCAAAGACTTAACTTTTTTAAGCCCTAAAAACGCTAATTTTTTCTTTGATTTAGCCGATTTTTTCGCTGATTTTTTTCAAAAAATCCTTTGTTTTTTAGAGATATTTCTTTGAAAAAATTATTTTTTTCTTTGTTTTTTTTCGTTTTTTCTTTGAATTATTTTCCCAAAGCATAAATTCACAAAAATCAACCTTAATTTTCATCAATTTTTCGCAAAAAATTTCACAAAAATCCCAAAACAAAATTTCCGTAAAATAAAGATTTTTGCCTGTAAAACTTTGAAAGAGGAAATTAAGAGTTTGTATAATGCTTTGTTGTGCTTAAAAAAATTTGTTATACCTTTGTGTGTAATTTATTAACCTTTAAAAAGGATAGTAAAAATGAATAAAATAAAGATTTTTAGTTTGATTGCAGTATTTACTTCGTTATTTGTGGGATTTGAAAAATTAAATGCACAAGATGTAAGTAAGTTTAAATGCCTTAAAACCTTAATGGGACATACAAATAAAGTCATTTCCGTAGCATATAGTCCCGATGGTACAAAAATTATCAGCGGTTCAGGTGATGAAACAATTAAGATATGGGATGCAAACACAGGAAAATGCCTTAAAACCTTAGAAGGACATTCAGATTGGGTCAATTCCGTATCATATACTCCCGATGGCACAAAAATTATCAGCGGTTCATCAGATCGTACCATTAAGATATGGGATGCAAACACAGGAGAATGCCTTAAAACATTGGAGGGACATGAATATAATGTCAATTCCGTAGCATATAGCCCCGATGGCAAAAGAATAATCAGCGGTTCACTGGATGCAACCATTAAGATTTGGGACGCAAACACAGGAAAATGCCTTAAAATCTTGGAGGGGTATACAGGTTGGGTATTATCCGTAGCATATAGTCCCGATGGCACAAAAATTATCAGCGGTTCAGGGGATGCAACCATAAAGATATGGGATGCAAACACAGGAAAATGCCTTAAAACCTTAGAAGGACATTCAGGTTGGGTATTATCCGTAGCATATAGTCCCGATGGCAAAAGAATAATCAGCGGTTCAGAGGATAATACCATAAAGATATGGGATGCAAACACAGGAAAATGTCTTAAAACATTGACAGGAGATTTTGCAGAAGTTTTTTCCGTAGCATTTAGTCCCGATGGTACAAAAATTATTAGCGATTCATTAGACGGAACCATAAAGATATGGGACGCAAACACAGGAGAATGTCTTGAAACCTTGGAGGGACATTCAAAATCTGTCTATTCCGTAGCATATAGTCTTGACGGCACAAAAATTATCAGTGGTTCATCTGATACAACCATTAAGATATGGGGAGTGGAATAGGGATTGATTTTCTAATATAAAATAAAACGCTCGTGAGTCTTAGTTTTTTCAAAATAAAAAGCCGATTTTTCATAGTTTTATATCATTGTTTTTTTATAAAACAAAAGGAGCAACAACCGAAATAGTTGTTGCTCCTTTTATATTAAAAATAAATGTTCTTAGAACAAGTATTTAACACCAAAAGCGAATCCTTTTGCATAAAATCCTGTTGAAGGAAGAAGGTGAAACGCTGGTCTCCAATCTAATGATATAGCAAGAGGGAAATTAATAGGTAATTTCCATTCAATACCGGCGATAGCTTCAACATCAACTCCGAAAGACATGTTGTTATCTATGTTGTTCCAAGAGCCAAGTCCAGCACCAACTCCATAATACAAAGTAAAGTTGCTTCCTAAATCATGATTCCATTCGTACAATCCCGCAACTTGGAATCCACCGTTATGAAGGTGTCCTCTGAAATCAAGAGCGTTTCCACCCATGTATTTCTTTACTTGAATACCTGAGTCAAATCCACCGATAAGACCAACGCCCCAATTTTGAGCTTTAACATTTGATAAAGGCAATAGCGATAAACATGCTACAACTGCCATAAACATAATTTTTTTCATGTTGTATAAATTTTAATTAGTAAATAAACATACTGCAAAGTTAAGAAAAAAAATTACAAATTCGCAAAATATTATAAAAAAAAAGGTACAAACCACGTGGTTTATACCTTTATAATATATGTATCATGTATTTGGTTTTCCCTTAATCAAGTTCTATTACAAGGAATTTGCTTTTTTGCCAGAACAATGAAGGATTTGTGATAACCAATCTTGTAGGTTTCTTTTTATCTGTTTCCAATCTATAAGATTCTGTCGGATGTGAAGTAAGAATCTTAATCTTTGTTCCTGGTAATTGTATTTCTGGAACTCTTCTTATGTCAATTTTTGTGTAATTTGCAAGTTCTGAGTCGCTGCTTGCAACACTGCGTTTACCTATTCCAAGGAATCCACCTTTTCTGTTAATAATTTGTTTTGTAAGTAACTCTTTCTTTGTTCCAATTACATAGTATGCAGAATTCTTTTCTTCTTCTATTTTCAAGATTCTTTCATCCTTATCTTGATTTTGTTTATTTAGTTCATCTAAGTTACGGTTAAGATTTTCAATTATTATTTTGTGTTTTTGCAATTCAGTAGTTAATAATTGAATTTCTTCTTCTTGTTCAGAAATTCTTTGTTGTAATTTTTCTATGAACGCATTTAATTCTTTATTTGAGTTCTTTTGTTTTCTTAACTGAGCATTTAAGTTGTCTATTTTTTGTTTTTGTTCAGTTAATAAGTCGTTTATGTCTTGGATTTGTGAGGTTATTTTTGTTCTTGTATCAACATTAACTTCTCCTGTTTTGTCTTTTATTTTTGAAACGTCAGCATATTTTGATGTAACAACGGATAAATTTTCTTCTATTTCGTTTAATTGTTGAAATAGCATCTCTACTTCTGTGTTTTTCGCAGCTAATGCTGATTCTACTGAATCTTGTATTGCTTTTTGCATTAAAAGTTCTTTTTCTGCTTTGTTATTACATGCTCCTGCTAAGATTAAAACAAGGCCTGCAATCAATAAGTAAGTTCTTTTCATAAGTTTTATTTTTTTATTTAAGGTTTAAAATTTTTTTCTTTAAAATAATTGTTCTACTTTTGCACTATCAAATAAACGAGTTAAGTTTTATTTTATTGTATTAAAGATTTGGGGGTGCTTACTTTTTGTAGGCTGAGATTATACCCTTTGACCGGTCTGATAATGCAGACAGGGGAAAATACTTTCTTTTAAAGTACACTCTCAAATCGTAGAAAAAAGAGAGTGTAATGATTAGAAAAAAACAGATTATTCCAGTTTTAACAATCGCAGGCTCAGATTCTTGCGGTGGAGCTGGCATTCAAGCCGACATAAAGACCATTTCTTCTTTGGGTTTGTTTGCTTGCAGTTGCATTACTGCAGTTACAGCACAAAATACCTTAGGGGTAAGAGATGTTTTTCCGTTAAAAAAATCTTTAATTCGCAATCAAATAGATGCAATTTTAGAAGATTTACCCGTAAAAGCCATAAAAATCGGAATGCTTTTTGATTGTGAAATCATAAAAGAAGTATCCGAAAGTCTAAGGCGTCATAAGTTTCAAGGAAGTGTTGTTTTAGACCCTGTAATGATAGCAACAAGTGGTGCTTCCTTACTTCAAGACGATGCAAGGCAAGCAATGATAGACAATCTCTTTCCTTTGGTGGATATTATTACGCCAAATCTTTTTGAGGCTTGTGCTTTGGCAGGAGTAGAAAGCATAAACAGTCTTTCGGAGCAAAGAGAAGTGGCTTTATTTATTCAAGAAAAATTAAAAACTAAAAGAGTCCTTATAAAAGGTGGGCATTTCCAAGAGGAAAATTGTACAGATATTCTTTTGGATTGCGACAAAAAAATCTACGAATATAAAAGTAAAAGAATAGATAGCCAAAATACTCACGGTACTGGCTGTTCTCTTTCATCGGCTCTTGCTTCTTATCTCGCATTGGGCTATGATTACAACACATCTGTTGGTCTTGCAAAAGAATATGTTTATTCGGCAATCTTAGAATCAAAAGATGTTTTTTCAGGAAAAGGAAACGGAAGTTTAAATCATTTTTTTAACCCACAAAAACAAAGGTTTTATGAAACTAATTGTGAATAAAAAACAAGTAGATATTGAAAGGACAATCAATGTCTATGAATTATTAGAATTATTGAACGTAAATTCGAGTCATTGTGCAGTTGCAATAGGAAATAAAGTCGTAAAAAAATCGCAATGGAGCGAAATTCAACTAAGCGATGAAGAAGAAATAACAATAATCAACGCAACATGTGGAGGTTAATCGGCATAACACTACCGCAATATGAAGATTGGCAAAAAGAA
Source organism: Candidatus Onthomorpha sp. (assembly GCA_045644685.1). Lineage (GTDB taxonomy): Bacteria > Bacteroidota > Bacteroidia > Bacteroidales > P3 > Onthomorpha. Next base: position 83,917 of record JAZRHI010000024.1, on the reverse strand, counting down.
AAGCAAATAATCTTGTCGTTACTTCAAAGCAATCAAATAGAATATTTCCATATTCGTAAGCCAAACTTTGACTTAAATCAAATGTCTCTTTGGCTTAAAGACTTTCCTTTGGAGTATAGAGAACGTTTGTCTTTACATGACTGCGTAGAATTGGCAAAAGAATTTCAAATTGGTGGAGTGCATCTCAATAAACGAAACAATTACACTCCTCCCTTAGGCTTTCAAGGCAGAATAAGTCGCAGTTGCCATAGTATTTCAGAAGTTGTAGAATGGAAACCAAAGAGTGATTATGTTTTTCTTTCACCTATATATAATAGTATAAGTAAAGCAGGATATGAAAGCCGATTTACAGAAAATGAATTAAAAAAAGCCGTAGCAGAAGGCATAATAGATTCAAAGGTTTTTGCACTTTCGGGAGTGGACTTTAAGAAACTGCCTGAATTGAGAAAGATTGGATTTAGCTCTGCCGCGATGTTAGGTTGTCTTTGGCAAAATAATGAAAATTAAATGGACAGAATTTATTTCATAACACACAAAACAGATAAGTATTCTTACATAGAGAGTGCTAAATTGGCATTAGACTGTGGTATAAGGCTGATTCAGTTAAGAATGAAGCATAGTTCGGAAAGTGAAATATTGAAAACAGCATTTATCTTAAAAGAAGAATGCGAGAAATATCAAGCAAAACTGATTATAAACGACAATAGCGAATTAGCATTTAAGATTGGAGCAGACGGAGTGCATCTTGGACAAAAAGATGAAGCGATTTCCCTTGCAAGAAATAAAATAAAAACAAATCAAATCATAGGAAGGACTTGTAATACCAAAGAGCAAATCCTTAAAGCCTATGAAGAAGGAGCCGATTACATAGGATTAGGTCCCTATCGCTTTACTTCAACAAAAGAGAACCTAAGCCCTATTCTTGGAATAGACGGATATAAAAACATAAACCTTGATATTCCAATCTATGCAATAGGGGGAATACGCTTGGAAGATGCGGAAAAACTTGCTCAAACAAAGGTTTATGGCATAGCAATTTCGTCTTTGATTTTAGAAAGCAAAGCACCGGAAAATTTAATCAAAGAATTAAGAAAATATTTCAAAGAAATAATTTAATAAAGCAAAGAAATAATTTAATAAATCAAAGAAAAAAAATAACGATATGAAGAACGAGAAATTGGTAATAGCAGGAAGGGAATTTGAATCAAGACTATTCTTGGGTACAGGAAAGTTTCCTTCAAACGAAATCATGGGACAGGCAATCAAATCCTCACAAACACAAATGGTAACTACTGCAATGAAAAGAGTAAACCTTGAAAACTCAAATGAAGACGATATGCTATCGTACATAGACAGAGAAAAGGTAATTCTTTTGCCTAATACCTCAGGCGTAAGAAATGCAAAAGAAGCAGTTTTCGCAGCACAAATGGCACGAGAAGCCCTTCAAACAAATTGGTTGAAGCTTGAAATTCACCCAGACCCTAAATATCTTTTTCCAGATGCGATAGAAACACTTAAAGCCACAGAAGAATTGGTGAAAGACGGCTTTATAGTTTTGCCATACATTCAAGCAGACCCTGTTTTGTGTAAACAATTAGAAGAAGTTGGCGCTGCAACCGTTATGCCCTTAGCCTCACCGATAGGAAGCAATAAAGGATTGGTAACAAAAGAGCTTTTGGAAATAATAATTGAGCAAAGTAATGTGCCGGTTGTAATAGATGCAGGCATAGGAGCGCCAAGTCATGCAGCGCAAGCAATGGAATTAGGAGCCGATGCTGTGCTTGTCAATACGGCGATTGCGATTGCGGGCGACCCTATTGCGATGGCAGAAGCCTTTTCTTTGGCTGTAAAAGCAGGACGCATAGCTTACGAAAGTGGATTAGCAACTTCATTCAATACAGCACAAGCATCTTCTCCATTAACAGAGTTTTTGAATTTCTAATATTAAAAAAATAAGAATATGAATAATACAAAATGTGAAGCATCTAATGCAAAAAGAAAAATATACGAAAAAGGAAATCTTTTTGATATAGAAATAGGAATGCAAGAGGTGAGATTGACCGATAGCATTGTAGAGGGAGAACGAAAAAGCAATGGAAGTGTGAGATTATACGACACTTCGGGAGCTTACGGAGATGAAAACATAACAACAGATTTAAAGAAAGGACTTCCAAGACTAAGAGAAAAATTTCTAAAAGAAAGAAACGATATTCAAAGACTTGATGAATTTAGTTCTACTTATAGCAATCTAAGATTAAATGATAAAAGTCTTGATGAGGTTCGTTTCCCTGTTAAAAATTTACCTTATAAAGCAAAACCAGGTTGTAGAATTACTCAAATGGCTTTAGCAAAACAAGGAGTGATTACGCCAGAAATGGAATATGTTGCAATAAGAGAAAATCTTTCTTCAAAGCAAAACGAAAATAGTTACATAACACCGGAGTTTGTGCGTGAGGAAGTGGCAGCAGGACGTGCAGTAATTCCTGCAAATATCAATCACCCAGAGGCAGAGCCTATGATTATAGGAAGCAAATTCTTAGTAAAAATAAACACAAACATAGGAAACTCGGCACTTTCAAGCGATATGGAGAAAGAAGTTGAAAAATCAGTTAATTCAGCTAAATGGGGAGGAGATACACTTATGGATTTATCAACAGGAAACCATATTCACGAGATAAGAGAGTGGGTTGTGAGAAATTCTCCTGTGCCAATTGGAAGCGTTCCTTTGTATCAAGCATTAGAAAAAGCAGGGGGAAAAGCCGAAAATCTTAGTTGGGAGATTTTTAAAGACACTTTAATAGAACAATGTGAACAAGGAGTGGATTATTTCACTATTCACGCAGGGCTATTGCAAAAACATATACCATTAACTAAGAAAAGAATTACAGGAATTGTTTCTCGTGGTGGTTCTATTATGGCAAAATGGATAACTCATCACAAAGAAGAGAACTTCCTTTACACACATTTTGCTGAAATTTGTGAAATCCTTTCTCAATATGATGTTGCGGTAAGCATAGGAGATGGATTGCGTCCGGGAAGTATTGCTGATGCAAACGATGAAGCACAATTTGGAGAATTGGAAACAATGGGAGAATTGACAAAAGTCGCATGGCAATATGATGTTCAAGTATTAATTGAAGGTCCAGGGCACGTTCCTTTGCACAAAATAGCAGAAAATATGGAAAAACAAAAGACTTTGTGTCATAATGCTCCGTTCTACACCTTGGGACCTTTGACAACAGATATTGCTCCTGCGTATGATCATATTACTTCTGCAATAGGAGCGGCAATGATTGGCTGGTTAGGAACAGCAATGCTTTGTTATGTAACGCCAAAAGAACACCTTGCTCTTCCAAATAAAGAAGATGTAAGAGAGGGAATAATGGCTTATAAAATTGCTGCACACGTTGCCGATATTGCAAAGGGACATCCTTCGGCTATGGAAAGAGATAATGCACTTAGTAAGGCGAGATTTGATTTTCGTTGGAACGATCAGTTTAATCTTGCTTTGGATAGAGAAAGAGCAATAGAGTATTATGGTGAAGAAAAGTTAAAAGGAACTCCGTTTTGCACAATGTGTGGACCAGATTTCTGTGCAATGAGGATTTCTCGTGAGGTTTCAAAGCAAGGAGAATAATTATGGAAAAGAGTTTTTATGATATTGTAAAATCACTTTCGTGGCAAGAGGTAACCGATAGTATATATTCTAAAACGGAAAATGATGTTGTAAGAGCCTTGTCAAAAAAATATTTAGATATTGAGGATTTTAAAGCGTTAGTTTCTCCAAAGGCAGAAAAATATCTTGAACAAATGGCGTTTATGAGTAGAAATATTACACAAAAACGCTTTGGAAAGGTTATGCAGTTTTACATTCCTATGTATCTTTCAAACGAATGTAGTAATCATTGTATTTATTGTGGGTTTAATCACAACAATCAAATAGGTAGAATTACTCTTTCCGATGAGCAAATCTTGGAAGAAATAAAGGCAATCAAAGCAATGGGCTACGATAATGTGCTTTTGCTTACAGGGGAAAATCATAAAAATGCAGGTGTTTCTTACATTGAAAATGCTATAAAGCTATGTCGTCCTTATTTTTCTGCAATTAACTTGGAAGTATTCCCGATGAAAACAGAAGAATATGAGAGATTGATTCAAGCAGGTGCTAATTCGGTTTATGTTTATCAAGAAACATATAATGAAAGTCGCTACAAATATTATCACCCTAAGGGAATGAAATCAAATTATCATTATCGCTTAGAGTGTCCCGAAAGATTAGCCAAAGCAGGCATTCATCGAGTTGGAATGGGAGCCTTAATTGGTTTGGAAGAATGGAGAACGGAAATGCTATTCCTTGCAATGCACTTGCAGTTTATGAGAAAGAATTATTGGAAGACAAAATACTCTATTTCTTTCCCAAGAATGAGGCCTGCCGCAGGAGGATTTCAAGCAGATTATTGCGTGAATGAAAAACAATTTGCTCAAATCATTTGGGCATTTCGCCTTTTTGATAACGATGTTGAAATAACAATGAGTACAAGAGAAAGACCCGAGATGAGAAATCATTTTGTTTCCCTTGGCATTACCTCAATGAGTGCAGGAAGTAAAACAGAGCCGGGAGGATATTCTAATCCTGATGTAGAATTAGAGCAATTCCATGTAAATGATGATAGAAGCGTAGAAGAAATGGAAACAATGGTACGCTCGCAAGGCTATGATGTAGTATTTAAAGATTGGGATAAAATTTTAAGTTAATGTTAGAGGAAAAGGATTTTTTGAGATATTCTCGTCAAATAGAGTTAGAGGGCTTTGGAGTCAAAGGACAAGAAAAATTAAAGCAAGCAAAAGTCTTGATTGTCGGCGTTGGAGGCTTGGGAAGCATTGCAAGTCTTTTGCTTGTTGCCTCTGGCGTTGGAGTAATTGGCATAATGGATTGCGATAAGGTTAGTTTGAGCAATCTTCATCGTCAAATTCTTTACAGAGAGTCGCAAATAGGGGAGGAAAAGGTTGAAAAAGCAAAAGAAAACCTTAGGGAAGTAAATAGCGATTGCAAGATAATTTGCTACAATGAGTTTTTGAGCAAAGAAAATGCCGAAAGGATTATTAGGGATTATGATATTGTGGTGGATTGTTGCGATAACTTTGCAACACGTTATGTAATAAATGACGCTTGCCAAAGATTGAAAAAACCTTTTGTTTATTCCGCTATCTCGGACTTTGAAGGGCAAGTTGCTTTGCTTAATTGCGATGAAGATTCTGCAAATTACAGAACCCTTTTTCCGGAAGAAAACCTATTGAAAGAAGAGAGTAATAAAAACAAAGCAGTGATTGGAGTCTTACCCTCAATCACTGCTTCTATTGCTTCAAACGAAGTTATAAAGTTTTTAACCAATTATACCGATGTTTCTTTGAAAAACAAACTCCTAATCTTTAATGTTAAAAACTATAACTTTAATATATTTGAATTGTAAGTGTATTTTTATAGTGTTGATTTATACTTTCTATGCGTTTAATAACTTTTCAATCCACTCATTAAAGTGTTTACATTTTGAACGAAGCTTATCAATGCCAATATTTTCCGTTACAAATTTACCTGTTTTAGGCTTATTATAATTATAATGTGTCTTATTATCCCCTTCTATTGCTTTTATAATACGCTTGCTTGGGGCCGTATGTGGACTATTGTTGATTAACTCTGGATTACCTACATTCTGTAAAGCTTGAATTAATTGTTCACATCGTTTTTCGCAACCAGGGTAGAGTTTTGCAATGTATTCAATGCCACAAAATAGAAGCGCTTCAAATTCATGAAGTTGAATATAAGGAATAAAACGATTATCATTTATTTCATCTGCAAAATCTTTCTCTAAATTAGACACCTTTAAATACGGGTCTCTAATTGTTTTAATTTTTTCAAAACCAGGAAAATCATCAGGAAGAGCATAGAAATCAAACATTGTTGTAAATATGTGCCTTTCAAAATCTCCATCTATTTTCGTTTGTTGTAATAGTCGAAGGTCTGTTAATGCGTCATTGTATGTCAACATTCCACCTCGAGCATTCTTCTTTTTATTCGTTGTAATCAAAATACCCTTTACACCTGTTATACCTTTATCTTGAAGATATGGACGCAAAACCTTTTCAACAAAACCTTGCTCTGTCTGTCCCTCACATAAAACATGGATTATTTTAGCTTTCATACAGGGCGTCCTCCTATAATGTTTTTATCCCATAATTCACTCACAGTGTATTCTTGAAGCCATAAATTATATTCTTCATTGCTTAAATGAGTAACAGAGGTGGACTGTGTTTCTTTATCCATTTCAACGACAGAAATATTATCTATGTCAAAATGATCTACCAAATCTTTACTTTGAGTAGCAATAATAATTTGCGCATGTATTGATGCGTCCTTTATCATCTCTGCAAGTTGAGTTATGGCGTATGGATGCAAGCCTAATTCTGGCTCGTCAAGTATTATTACATTTGGCATTGTCTGTGGTGGTTGCAAAAGCAAAGTTGCTAAAGCAATAAATCGAATTGAACCATCAGAAAATTGATATGCATTAAAACGATAATCTGTTGCTGAATTATCCATCCAACGTAGAGAAATAAACTTATTATTAGGTTCAAGATAGAAATCTTGAAACTGAGGTACTACATCTCTGACATAATCAACAATTCTATTGTATGAATCCTTATAATTTTCGCGTAAAAATAGAAGAAACGAAGGTAAATTATTACCATGTGATTGCAGATAATTAGTTGTTTCTACGGGACAAACCTGACGCAAAGGACCTTCTGCAGATGAATCATGAAATTGATATACTTTACAAGATGATAACATTTGAAATATTATCTTAGCTGTAGGGTTAGTGCTTTCGGCCAGGGCAGACTCTTTGTATTCTGGCTCTAAATTTATTTCGTATGGCTTATTTTCTCCGTTGCGATGCCAAGAAATTTTCTCATCTGTGATTATTAACCTATCGGGATTTGCATTGGTCAAAGAAAAACTATATGTATCAATGGATTTGTTGTCAGAGAACTTTATTTCCCCAGATATAATAGGAGTCTTTTTAGTACCATAATGCAATAATGCGTTTGAAGTGCCAGACATTTCAACATATTTCCCAAATGACTTGCTCATCATAAAACTTAACATTTGAAAAAAACTAATAATGTTGCTTTTTCCTGCGCCATTTGCTCCTAATAATATACTAACATCGTTAAGTTTTAATGTTACAGGTCGATCAAAGGCGATAGACTTATAGCCTCGAATAGTTACTTCTTCTAACTTAGCCATTTTACAAAATTTAAATTCACTGCAAAAGTAATAATAAAATAGAAAATATACGAAAAAGAAAAAAGAAAACTTGTATAATAAAAACAAAGCAGTGATTGGAGTTTTGCCCTCAATCATTGCATCTATCGCCTCAAACGAAGTTATAAAGTTTTTAACCAATTACACCGATGTTTCTTTGAAAAACAAACTCCTAATCTTTAATGTCAAAAACTATAACTTTAATATATTTGAATTATAACACAATTAAGCAACACAATTCAAAAAAATAGAAAAATAAAACGCTCGCAAGTCAAAATAAAACTAAGACTTACGAGCGTTTTTCTTTGAATAAATTTCTTAAAAGCAATTAAAGTTCATCGCTTGGCTTATCTAAAGTAGCATCTTCGTATATTAACTCAACATAATACCTCTTTATTTCTGCAAAACTCTCACTTTTATCACACAAAACTCTCACAAACTTTCCGTCTTTTGACTCTGCACGATAATTTTTGTAAGTATTTGTATCTTCAATCGCCTCTTCATTCATTTTATATTTTGAAGAAAGAGCAGATAACACCGATTCAAATTGACTTAATGCCGTTTCCTTGCTTTCAGGAGAATATCCAAATTGAATAGCGTAAAACTTACCGTTTGATAAATAAGCATTAACAAAGTGCCAATCCATTCCGCCGAAACTAAAGTATTCACCAGCAAGTCGTTTGTAAGTTGTATCTACTGAATGACGTAGAAAGATAGGTATATAACTGCTTTCGTAAGTTTCAAAACAAAGTCTGTTATTAGTAGAATATTGATTATCTAACTTAAAGCCTTCTTTTTCAAATGCTTTTATTACTTCTTCTCTGCTTGCTCCAAATTTTACGCCGAAGAAAGTGTCTTGTATGTTTTCGCTATAAACGATTTCTTTTTCAGAATTTTTCTTTTCTTGTGTTTTTTCTTCCTTTGCTTTGTCGCAAGAGAGTATAAACAAACTTAATGTCAATAATAGAAATAGTTTTTTCATAATTTTTTGTTTTTTCTTGTCGGTTAAATTCTTACTTACAAAGGTATAACAATTTTTTTAAAGCACAAAAATTTGGCGCGCTAAGTTTTTGCACTGATTTCAAAAGAAAGAAGACATGTAAATGAAAGAAAAATCTAAAAAAAATCTTTCTGTTATAAATATATTACTGTTTCTTTGTTATTATTTATATTATTATTCATGTCCTACATTTAAATTGACACCCCTTGTGAAGTTAAATTGATACCCCTTGTATGTTTAAATTGACACCCCCCTTTTTTGAGAGAGGAAAAAAGCAAAGAAAAATTTTAAAAATCCTAAGGAAAATTCTAAAAAAGCGAAGAAAAAAATCACGAAATCAAAGTGTTTTTTTCTTTAACCTTGATTTCGTGATTTTTGTTTGTTGGGGCTTAGAGGTAGTTCTTTGATTCTATGCCCATATTGAATAAAAGGTCTAATGAACTTAAATTGTTTTGAAATCCAAATTTGTGTTCAAAGCATTGAAAGTAGGGTTTGCTTGTAAAGTCTGCAAACAAATGTTTTTTATCGAATATATCTCTGTAATCGTTCTCTGTTTCTTTTTCGTAAGATGAGGTAGGAGTGATTTTTGTTGGGATTTTCATCTTTTTTAAAAGGAGAATGGTTATCTCGTTGTTTAAGTCAATCAAATAGCGATGCTCCTTTTTTAATATTTTTTCTATTTCGTAATAGTAATATTCAAAATAAGTACTTTTGCCGTATGCAGATGCAATTGCTCTCAGGTGATTTGTTTGCCAAGGTGTTTGATAGCAGATTTCTGTTTGCGAAATCGGCAAAGAAACGTCTTTGAATCGTTTTATTGGAACAATCAATGGCAATACTCCATTTGCAGAAAGTATGTATGTTCTGTTTCTGTGCGTTTGTTTTTTGAACGATTCTTGTGTTTCAATCAATACTTCGTTATGCTTATTTATTAGAGATAAATAGGCAATGCAAGGAAAGTATGATGTGGATAATAGGGCTATGTTATTAGATTCCAATAGTAATAGATGTTAGTTTGTCGTCAGTAAAGAAAAAGTCAATAGAGGATTCTTCATACGAAATTCTTTCTTCTCCCCATTCTTCTTTGTCCATTGTTTGTTCGAATATGTTGTGTTTTCTCATTAAATCGACAATTTCTTTTGATGTTTTGTCTATGATTTGTTCGCCAAAAAGATAAACTTCTTCGCTTTCAATGTTTATACATGATAGTCTTTCTTGTTCGGCATTTTCAAAAAAACAACTAATTCCAAGTTCTTCGTAATATAATACGGTTGCTGGCATTTCTAAATCGCCACCTATTTCTTCTACTTCGGAAGGTTTTCCGATTTTTTCGATAACTGAATTAACATCCATGCCAAATTGCAATATGTCAAAGCTCTTTTTTAAAATGATTTCGTTTTTCATGGTATTTTTCTTTTACAATTTGAATTTGCAATAATAAGTTTTATTTTCGGATTGGCATAATTTTTGAACAATTATTTGTAAAAATTAAAAATAATGTCAAAAAAAATTTATAACTATTGCATGTATTAAAAAAAATGATATATATTTGCACATGTTTTATTGAATAGAGAAATAAAGTATTTAAAAACAAATAAAATTTTTAAGAATATGGCACAAATTAAAACCTTAGAAGATTTGAAATCTTTGAAAGATAGTGTCCAAGAACAGATAGACACTAGGGTAAAAGGTAACACAGATGGTTTAGTGCAAATAAAAATTGCTATGGCAACATGTGGTATAGCTGCTGGTGCGAAAACCATTTACAACTACTTTTTAGAACAAGTTGATCAAAAGAAAATAGATGCAGCTGTTTACCAAACAGATTGTATGGGTTTGTGTAAAGAAGAGCCGACCGTTGAAATATCTCTACCGGGTAAAGATTCTGTAATATTTGGTAATGTAGATAAAAACAAAGTAGAAGAAATCTTAGACAAATACATACTAAAAGGTGAATCAATCAGTGGTATTGTGTCAAAATAGAAATATTTATTGATTTAGATAATTAACTCAAATTTAGGAGGAATACATATGGCAAAGTATAAAATGCATATTTTAGTCTGCGGTGGTACAGGTTGTACTGCATCTCAAAGTGTTGAGATTGCGGATAGACTAAAAAGCAATCTACTTGATAAAGGTTTAGATAAAGAAGTACAAGTTATTCTTACAGGTTGTTTTGGTTTTTGCGAAAAAGGACCTATCGTGAAAATCATGCCTGACAATACTTTCTATACAGAAGTAAAACCAGAAGACGCACAAGAGATAATAGAAGAACATATCATAAAAGGTCGTAAGGTAACACGTTTACTTTACACTGATCCTGAAAAGAAAGAACATGTTTCTGATGCAAAACACATGGGCTTTTACAAAAAACAATTACGTATAGCATTGCGTAACTGTGGATTTATCGATCCTGAAAATATTGGTGAATATATAGCTTGTGATGGATACGCTGCTGTTGCAAAATGTTTGACAGAAATGACTCCTCAACAAGTTATAGATGAAATAAAACTATCTGGACTTAGAGGTCGTGGCGGTGGAGGATTCCCTACTGGTATGAAATGGGAAATTGCTTCAAAAAATCACGCAGATCAAAAATATGTTGTTTGTAATGCAGACGAAGGAGACCCAGGAGCATTCATGGATAGAAGTATTCTTGAAGGGGACCCTCACTCTATCATTGAAGCGATGACTATTAACGGATATGCAATAGGAGCAACAAAAGGTTTGGTTTATATTAGAGCTGAATATCCTCTTGCAATCCATAGATTACAAGTTGCAATCGCACAAGCAAGAGAATATGGCGTTCTTGGAGAAAACTTATTCGGAACAGATTTCTGCTTTGATATAGAATTAAGATATGGAGCTGGTGCTTTCGTTTGTGGAGAAGAAACAGCGCTTATCCACTCTATGGAAGGAAAACGTGGAGAACCTACATTCAAACCACCATTCCCTGCACAAAGTGGATATTTACAAAAACCAACAAACGTAAACAACGTTGAAACTTACGCAAATATTCCTATCATTATATTAAAAGGAGCAAATTGGTTCAACAAAATAGGAACAGAAAAATCAAAAGGAACAAAAGTATTTGCCCTTGCAGGACAAATCAATAACGTTGGTTTGATTGAAGTTCCTATGGGAATAACATTGAGAGAAGTAATCTACGAAATCGGAGGTGGAATTAAAGGTGGAAGACAATTTAAAGCCGTTCAAACAGGAGGTCCTTCGGGAGGTTGTTTGACAGAAAAGCACCTTGATACACCAATCGATTATGACAACCTTATTGCAGCAGGTTCTATGATGGGTTCTGGTGGAATGGTAGTAATGGATGAAACATCTTGTATGGTAGCTATTGCGAAATTCTATCTTGAATTCACATGTGAAGAAAGTTGTGGTAAATGTTCTCCATGCCGTATCGGAAACAAGAGAATGTTAGAAATACTTGACAAGATAACAAAAGGCAATGGAACAATGGAAGACCTTGAAAACTTAAAGAATCTTGCAGGAGTAATTAAAGATACAGCACTTTGTGGATTAGGACAAACATCTCCAAACCCAATTCTTTCAACTCTTACAAACTTCTGGGATGAATACGTAGAACACGTACAAGATAAGAAGTGTAGAGCAGGAGCATGTAAATCGTTAATGCAATATGTAATCGATCAAAGCGTTTGCGTTGGTTGTACAGCATGTGCAAGAAATTGTCCTGTAAACGCAATTCAAGGCGAAAAGAAGACACCGCATACAATCAATACTGAATTGTGTATCAAGTGTGGAACTTGTATTGAAAAATGTAAATTCAATGCAATCAGTATTCAATAAGGATTTTGTCTAATCTCAAATTAAGAAAGAAAAATGGAAACAGTAAATTTAATAATAGACGGCAAAGCGGTACAAGCAGAAAAAGGTCAAACTATATTAAAAGCTGCGAGAAAAGCAGGCATATCAATACCAACCCTTTGCTATTATGAACTTAACGGACAAAAGTTAGAAAATAAGCCAGGTGGATGTAGAGTTTGTGTTGTTGAGGTTGAAGGAAGAAAAAACTTAGCTCCAGCTTGTGCAACAGAAGTAATGGAAGGAATGGTTGTACATACACATTCTTTAAGAGTAGTAAACGCAAGAAGAACAGTAGTAGAACTTATCTTATCTGACCACCCATCAGATTGTTTAAGTTGTTCAAAGAGCGGAAACTGCGAATTGCAAACATTAGCTCAAAAATTAGGAATAAGAGAAATACCATTCCAAGGAGAACAATCAACATACAGACCAGATAATTCACCATCTATCATAAGAGATGTTGATAAATGTATAATGTGTCGTCGTTGCGAAACAGTATGTAACGAACTTCAAACAGTTGGAGCATTAAGTGCAGTAAACAGAGGATTTGAAGCAGTTGTTGCAACAGCATTTGAACAAGACCTTGTAAAATCATCTTGTACAATGTGTGGACAATGTGTTATGGCTTGCCCTGTTGGAGCATTGAGCGAAGTGAACCAAACACGTCAAGTAATACAAGCAATCAACAATCCAGAAAAAACAGTTATCGTTCAAACAGCTCCTGCTGTCAGAGTGGCCTTAGGAGAAGAATTTGGATACCCTGCTGGAACAATAGTAACAGGACAAATGGCTGCGGCATTAAGAAGAATAGGATTTGACTATGTATTCGACACAGATTTTGCAGCAGACTTAACAATAATGGAAGAAGGAACAGAATTATTGGGTAGAATCCAAAAATTCATGGAAGGAGACAAAAACGTTAAACTTCCAATCTTAACATCATGCTGTCCAGGTTGGGTTAATTTCTTTGAAACAAACTACCCAGATATGTTAGACGTTCCTTCAACAGCAAAATCTCCACAACAAATGTTTGGAGCAATAGCAAAGAACTATTGGGCAGAAAAACTAAAAATAAAGAGAGAAGACATGGTTGTAGTTTCTATAATGCCATGTGTTGCTAAGAAATATGAATGTCAAAGAGATGAATTTAAAGTTGATGGAAATCCAGATGTAGATTTCTCATTAACAACAAGAGAACTTGCAGAATTGATAAAACAATTCAACATTGACTTCAATTCATTAGAAGAAGAAGACTTCGATATGCCACTTGGAGCATCAACAGGAGCTTCTGTAATCTTCGGAGCAACAGGAGGAGTAATAGAAGCGGCAGCTCGTACAGCATACGAAGTATTCACAGGAAAAACTCTTGAAAAAGTAGATTTCACAGAACTAAGAGGATTAGAAGGAGTAAGAGAAGCTACAATAGACTTCAATGGAACACCAATCCATTTAGGAATTGCTCACGGATTAGGAAACGCAAGAAAACTTTTAGATAAAGTTCGTAAAGGTGAAGTACAATATCACGCAATAGAAGTAATGGCTTGTCCAGGCGGATGTATAGGTGGAGCAGGACAACCTTATCACCACGGAGATTTCTCAATAGTAGAAAAACGTTTTGAAGCAATCTACAAAGAAGATTTAGGAAAAGAATTAAGAAAATCACATGAAAACCCATATATAAAACAACTTTACGATGAATATTTGGGTACACCATGTGGAGAAAAATCACACCATTTACTTCACACACACTATTTTGATAAATCAAAACAAATAGAAGTAGAAGCGTAAACAAACTTTAAAACAAAGAAGTTATGGCAAAAGTAAAATTATCAGAAAGCAAGATAAATAAAATAAAAGAAATCTGTGCATCATTTGGCAACAAACCAGGAGAAGCTATAAATGTATTGCATAAAGTACAAGGAGAATTTGGATACCTTCCAGCAGAAGTACAAGAATTGATAGCAATGGAACTTAATGTACCGGTTGCAACAATCTATGGTATAGTAACCTTCTATTCATTCTTTACAATGATACCAAAAGGTGAACATCCAATCTCAGTATGTATGGGAACAGCATGCTACGTTAGAGGAGCAGAAAAAGTTCTTGATGAATTCAAACGTCAATTAGGTATTGGAATCGGAGAAACAACAGCAGACGGAAAATTCTCTTTGAATTGCCTTCGTTGTGTTGGAGCTTGCGGATTAGCACCTGTTGTAACAATAGGAGATAAGGTTTACGGACGTTTAACTCCTGATATGGTAAAAGACATAATCAACGAATATAACTAATAAGTCATAAGTTGTGTTCATAAAGTAAAAAAGAGGAGATTTAAATCTCCTCTTTTTTGTTTCTAATTCTTAAAGATTAAAAGCGAATATAGATGATTCGGCCTTTTAAAGTCTTATTCTTTTCTTCTATTGCGAATAACTTTTCCTCCAACTACTGCTCCACCTAATCCTAAAAGTAAAAGAGTTGCTGGTGCAATAGGTGGATTTTGTTGTTCCATATGTCTTATACCAGTGCCTGCCTCTGCATCATTTGCGTTTGTGTATGTCTTTCCTTGACCAAACCAATCAATTTCTTTTGTAGGAGGACCTGCAAGTACACTTACTGAAACTGCTATTGCTGCTAAAAATACTGCTATTTTTTTCATATTTAAATTATTTTTTAATTTTCTATTAACAATTTGCAAAGATACTAATTATTTTTAATTCACAATAACTTTTAAATAATTCTTTGAAAAAAAATATTAAACCTAAGAAAAAAATTATCAAAGCAAAGAAAAAAAATCTTAATCCTAAGGAAAAATTTACGGAAATAGTGTATTTTTGCAACTAAGAAAAAAACAAAGTTGTATGAAGAAAGTATTTTTATTTGTTTGTATGTTTTTAGGGGCTTATGTCCTTAATGCGCAAAATGTTGGTAGCGGATTAAGATGTTTTATGTCTAATATGAATGCTACAAAGGCAGAGAAGGATTTGTTTCCTCAAAGATTTTCTCTTCAAACTATTGATGGTGTGGAATATATTTCGCTTGTAGCGCGACTTGTTGCCGATACTCCTAATGAAGATATTGAAAAATTGGGTTGTAAGGTGCGTTCGAGAAGTGGAAATATAGTGTCGCTTAGAGCGGATGTAAGGGTTTTAGATAAACTTGTAAAGTCCGATAAAATAGTTGATATAGATGCAGCGAAAAAGGTCGGTGTTCCTGAATTGAAAGATGCAATAAAAGACGTGAATGCCGATTATGTTCATCAAGGGCTTGATATTCCTTACGGATTGAACGGAGAGGGTGTGATAGTTGGTGTTGCGGATTGGGGATTTGACTACACTCATCCTGTTTTTTATGATACTCTTATGGAGAATTATAGAATTGTTGGTGCATGGGACCAATTCCGTACTGCTGGTAACCCTCCTGCTGGATTTGATTACGGAGTGGAATTGACAAGTATGGAAGATTTGCTTGCGGCTGAATGTGATACGAATAATATTTACGATAAAGGCTATCACGGAACACATGTTGCTTCAATAGCAGCGGGAGCCGGTGCAGGAACTGATTATAGAGGTGTAGCCTTTGGTGCAGAACTTTTACTCGGTACTTGGTTGGTGGATGAGGCTAACGTAATGGATACTTACGTTTGGATGAAGAATTTTGCAAAGGAAAGAAATAAGAGATTGGTTATTAACAATAGTTGGGGCGTTTATAGCTTTGGTTATATGGACGGTACATCTATGTTAGACGAATTTATACAAAATATGTCAGAAGAAGACAGTGTGGTTTTTGTTGGTAGCGCGGGAAACAACGGAGGCTCAAAATTTCATATTAAAGCTGTGTTTGACGAACAAGATACTATAAGAAGTGAATTTAAATTTGACCTTCCTCAATCATCTTCAAGACATTATTGGGGTGAAACAGTTTCTTTGGCAGGAGATAGCTTGGCAACATTTTCTGCAAAGATAGAAATCTATTCAAGAGATTGGGAGTTGCTATATGAAAGTGAATTTTTAACAGCAGATGGTAGTGTTATTCCTCAAACAGCCTTAGCTTTATCTGATACAGACTCCTTGATATACAGAGCTTCTTCAAGATTAGGAACAAATGCTCGTCCTTTAATGGATTGGGAAGTGAGATTTACAAATCATGGTACTACTTGTCATGCCGTTTTAGTGATTGCAGCACCACAAGGTATTGTTCACGCTTGGAATATTGCAGCTTTGACAACAGGAGTTGGTAATTGGGGCTTGCCTTTCGAATGGCACGGAGTAGGATATATGTCAGGAGATAGTGAATACTCTATAAGCGAACCGGGATTAGGTCAAGGAATTATAACAGTTGCGGCACATAAAGCAGGAAGACGTAATAGTTCTTCGTCAATATCGAATATTGCTTCTTTTTCAAGCCATGGCCCAAGTTTATTCCAATGGCAAAAACCAGATATTTCGGCACCGGGACAATTAGTTGTGTCAGCTATATCTTCTTTTGCGACAGAACCTCCTACATCTAAAACAACTGTTGAATTTAATGGCAAAGAATATCCTTTCGCAACACTATCAGGAACTTCAATGTCATCACCTATGGTTTCAGGCATCGTAGCCCTTATTTTACAAGCAAATCCTAATTTGACACCTTCGCAAATCAGAGAAGTGATTACAACAACCGCAAGAACAGATGACTATACCGAACAAGTGCCTAACTATATTTGGGGATACGGTAAGGTAGATGCTCATCAAGCTGTTAAAAAAGCTGTTCAATTAGTAGGATTGGATGAAATGCAAGTGGAACATAATGTTACATTATTCCCTAATCCTGTTAGAAATACATTGTTTATTGATGCAAATCACCAAAACTATGAATTGATTAGCCTAACAGATTTGTCGGGAAGAATAATAATGGATTTGAGTGGTAAGAAAGACAAAATAAACTTATCAAATTTGAAATCAGGAGTCTATTTATTACAAATGAAATTAGATTCTAAGGTCTTGAATTTTAAGGTTATAAAACAATAGTTAAAAAATAAATTATTACTCATTAGGTTAAATCCGATAAAAATGAGTAATTTTGGCAATCGAATTAAATAATTTAAGAATCATAAAAAGAAAGAAGAAATGAACATTCCATCAAATGTTAAGTATTCAGAAGACCACGAATGGTTAAGAATAGAAGGAGAAGTTGCATACGTAGGTATTACAGATTATGCTCAACACGAATTAGGTGATATCGTATTCGTTGATGTTGATACAGAAGGAGAAGAAGTTGCAAAGAACGAAGTGTTCGGAACAATCGAAGCTGTAAAAACTGTATCTGACTTAATGATGCCTGTAAGTGGAGAAATCTTAGAATTCAACGCAGCATTAGAAGATAACGCAGCAGCAATCAACTCTGATCCATACGGAGAAGGTTGGATTATCAAAATAAAAATGACTAATCCTGCTGAGGTAGAAGAATTAAAAGACGCAGCTGCTTACTCAGCTTTCATTGGTTTATAATAAATCATAAATAAATAAAGTAAGATGCTCGAAATTTTCTTATCGAGCATCTTATGTTTTTTTGTAATGCCGGAGTCAAATCACTATAAGAAAATATCCATAGTCTTATTCTCCTTATGGGTAGTTTTTATGTTTTTTATGTTATTTATGCCAGGTGATTTGTTGGCACAAAGACGTTCTTCTCTTTTTAATATACCACATTCCGATAAAATAATACATTGCGCATTATTTGGAGGCTTTACATTATTATTGCAGTTTATGTTATTCTTCAATACAAGCATTAAATTGAGAAAAATATACTTAATAAGTATAGGTGTTTGCTTGCTTTTTGGAATAATTACTGAGATAATTCAAGCCTTAACTTTTGAATGGTGTGGAAGAAGATTTGAGTTGAAAGACTATGTTTCAGATGTGATAGGAGGGGTTTTAGCATTGGTGTTTTTTAAAATCATAGAAAAAAAAGTAAATAAAAGATTGCAGAATGAAAAATAATTCGTAATTTTGCAAACTCATAGAAGAAAAGAAAAAAAGATTAAAATATTAAAATTAAGTATTTAGAGTATGTACTTGACAGCTGAAAAGAAGAAAGAAATTTTTGCTCAATATGGCAAAAGCGCTGCTGACAGCGGATCAACAGAAGCACAAATAGCGTTGTTCACATTTAGAATTCAACATCTAACAGAACACGTTAAACAAAGTCATAACGACTTATTTACTAAAAGAGCATTAGTAAACTTAGTTGGTAAAAGAAGACGTTTATTAGATTATCTAAAAGATAGAGATATTGAAAGATATCGTGAATTGATTAAACAATTAGGTATAAGAAAGTAATATCTATTTTGTAAGATAAGAAATAAAAAGGCAATTAGCTTTCTAATTGCCTTTTTTTGGTTGTATGTAGGAGCAAATCATAGAAAAGAAGTTTAATGTCCAAGTCCGCTCCACTTGGAAGAGGTAAAAAAAGAAGAAAAAGATGTTAGGAACAAAAAAACAGTTCACCTTACAAGACGGAAGAACTATTGAAATCGAGACAGGCAAGTTAGCAAAACAAGCAGATGGCTCTGCTGTGGTTAGAATGGGTGATACAATGCTTTTAGCCACAGTTTGTGCAAAAAAAGAGGTAGGAGAAAATGTGGATTTCATGCCTTTGACAGTAGATTATCAAGAAAAATATGCTTCAACAGGTAAATTTCCAGGAGGGTTCTTTAAAAGAGAGGCAAGACCAAGCGAATACGAAATATTGATATCACGATTGATAGACCGTGCTTTAAGACCATTATTCCCAGATGACTTTCACGCAGAAGTACAAGTGCAAGTATCACTTATTTCTGGCGACCCAACAACACCACCTGATGCTTTGGCAGCCTTAGCAGCAGCGGCATCATTAGCAGTTAGTGATATACCTTTCAATGGACCAGTATCAGAATGTAGAGTTGCTTACATAGACGGACAATTCGTAATAAATCCAAATTATGAAGAAATGGAAAGAGCCGAATTGGACCTAATCGTTGCAGCAACTGAGGACAATATTATGATGGTTGAAGGAGAAATGAAAGAAGTTCCTGAGTCTTTAATGCTTGAAGCATTGAAACAAGCACATGCTTCTATCAAACTTCACTGTCAAGCATTGAGAGAACTTACCGAAATGGTAGGAAAAACAGAAAAAAGAGAGTATTGCCACGAAGAAAACGACTTAGAATTAAAAGAAAAGCTACACCAAGCAGTTTATCAAAAGTGTTATGATTTTGCAAAACGAGGAATAAAATCAAAATCAGAGAGAGGCGAAGGCTTTAAAGCAATCAAGCAAGAATTTATAGAAACACTTGATGCAGAAGAAGCAGAAGCAAAATCATTTATGATAGACCGTTACTTCCACGCAGTAGAAAAAGAAGCTATGCGCGACATGGTGTTGAACGAAAGAGTAAGATTAGACGGCAGACAATTAAACGAAATCCGTCCTATATGGGCAGAAGTAGGTTATTTGCCAACACCACACGGCTCAGCTATATTTACAAGAGGCGAAACACAATCACTATCAACTTGTACATTAGGAACAAAACTTGATGAACAAATAATAGATGGAGTAATGGTAGAAGGAAAAAATACATTCATCCTTCACTATAACTTCCCAGGATTTTCAACAGGCGAAGTAAAACGTTCAGGCTCTACATCAAGAAGAGAAATCGGACATGGTAACTTAGCGATGAGAGCATTAAAGCAAGTAATCCCTACACAAGAGAAATGCCCTTACACAATAAGATTAGTATCTGATATCTTAGAGTCTAACGGTTCTTCATCAATGGCAACAGTTTGTGCAGGATGCTTAGCACTTATGGATGCAGGAGTTCCAATCACAAAACCAGTATCCGGAATAGCAATGGGATTGATTGCAAAAGACGGAAAGTGGGCAGTATTATCTGATATCTTAGGAGATGAAGACCACTTAGGAGATATGGACTTCAAAGTAACAGGAACAAGAGACGGTATCACAGCATGCCAAATGGATATCAAGTGTGATGGACTTTCTTACGAAATATTAGCACAAGCCTTAGCGCAAGCAAACGAAGGAAGAATGCACATCTTGAATATAATCGAAGAAACAATTCCAGCACCAAGAGAAGACTACAAACCAAACGTACCAAGAATAGTTTCAATGACAATTCCAAAAGAATTTATTGGAGCAGTAATTGGACCACAAGGTAAAGTAATCCAAGAACTTCAAAAAGAAACAAACACAGTTATTACAATAGAAGAAGCAGGTGATAAAGGCGTTGTTGAAATTGCATCAGTAGATAAAGCAGGAGTAGAAGCTGCAATAGCAAGAATAAAAGGCATTACAGCAGTTCCCGAAATAGGAGAAGAATATGAAGGAGTTGTAAAAAACCTTCAAACATTCGGCGCATTCGTTGAGTTCCTTCCAGGCAAAGATGGTTTACTTCACGTTAGCGAAATTAACTGGTCAAGAGTAGAAAACGTAGAAGACGTTTTGAAAGTAGGCGATAAAATAAAAGTAAAACTTATAGAAATAGACAAAAAGACAGGTAAATTTAAACTTTCACATAGAGTACTTTTGCCAAAACCAGAAGGCTATGTAGAACCACAAAGACGCCCTGAAAGAAAACCAGCTCCAAAACAAGAAAAGAAATAAAACAAAAAAATAAGTCAAAGACTTAAAAAAATAAAACGCTCGTTTGTCAAAATATTTCAAAGACTTACGAGCGTTTTTCTTTGTGAAAAAAATCTAAATCAAAAAAAATATTGTTTTTCTTCTGAAAATGATAATTTTATTTGTAAATTTGCAGTATCGTAACAGTGGTTACGGTAATGAATATTACGATAAAACTTACAACTATGAGGTTTTTTGATAGAGAAGCAGAGTTTGAAAAACTTAGAGAAATAGAAGAATTATCTTGTGAGGTTGCTCAATTTACAATTATCACAGGAAGACGCCGTATTGGTAAGACTGCGATGATAAAAAAATACTATGAAAACAAGACAATACTCTATTTTTTTGTTGCTCGTAAGGCAGAAACAGACCTTTGTGAAATATTGATTGATGAAATTCGCACTAAACTTAATATACCAATGGTTGAGAGTAAAGGAATGAGTTTTGCGAATATATTTAAATTCATTATGGAACTCGCACAAGCACATCACCTTACTCTTTTTATAGATGAGTTTCAGGATTTTTACAGAGTAAATCCCTCAATCTACTCTGATATGCAGAATATTTGGGATAGTTATAAAAATAAGGCGAAAATCAATCTTATTGTGGCGGGTTCTGTGAATACCTTAATGAATAAAATTTTCAAAGATAAAAAAGAGCCTTTGTTTGGAAGACAAACAAATACAATACACGTTCGTCCTTTTAGCCCTTCCGTTTTAAAAGAAATAATGTCGGAATATTGTTCTGATTATAAGAAGTCTGACTTACTTGCTCTTTATACTTTAACTGGTGGAGTGGCTAAATATGTCGAATTATTCATTGATAGAAAGAAGTTTACCGATAGAAAAATGTTGGATATGTTCTTTGAGAGAGATTCTTACTTTTTGTCAGAAGGTAAAAATATGTTAGTAGATGAATTTGGTAAAGATTATGGTATCTATTTCTCAATCTTAACTCTTATTGCACAAGGGAAAAATACACGTTCTGACATAGAAAATATTCTTAATATAAAGGAACTATCAGGTTATTTAAAAAATCTGACAGAAGAGTATGGCTTGATAAGAAAAATGCAGCCAATCTATGAAAAAACAACGAATAAAAATGTTCACTATGCCATCAATGACCAATTTTTAAGCTTTTGGTTTCGATTTGTATATAAATATACGCATATTATTGAGGCTGGAAGTAATGATAAATTAAAAACAATAGCAGAACGAGATTTTAAAACAGTTAGCGGAAAAGCTCTTGAAAGTTATTTTTATGAAGTTTTGAAAGAAACAGGTCTTTATACACGTCTCGGTTATTGGCATGACAGAAAAGGAGAAAATGAAATAGATATAATAGCAGAAGACGAATTAGATAATAAGATAGAGTTTATAGAAATAAAACGACAATCTAAGAATTTTGATAAAAAAGTCTTAGAGGCAAAAGCAGAAGTATTCGTAAAAGCAGTAGGAAATTTTAAAGATTACAATATTATATACAAAGGACTTTCAATAGAGGATATGTAATAGTAAGACTTTGTGAAAAAAGTTAAACATTTAGGAACTTTTTTCTTTGAGTTAGAAAATTATTTCTTTACTTTATTTCCCTAACTCAAAACTTGCAGGCAAAAGTATTTATTTTGTAAAAATTTCATTTTGGGATTTTTGCGAAATTTTTTGCGAAAAATTGATGAAAATCAAGGTTGATTTTGCAATTATAGAAGTTATGTGGAATTATACCCAAAGCATAAAACAATAAATAACCTAATAAGAAGCTCGCAAGTGTTTAACTTGCGAGCTTCTTATTAGGTTATTTAAAATTAAATACTAATTATTTTTCTGCTTCTTTAAGTTCTTTTTTTCTTGCTTTGAAGGCTTCGTCTAATTTTTCTGTCATTGCTTTAATTTCTGCTTCGTGTTCAGTAGCAACTTCTTTGTTTGACAAATACCAACCAGCAACTTTTTCTGCGCAATCCCAATGTTTTTCTTGAAGTTCTTTAACATCTGAGATGTCTTTGTAAGCTTTTTCGCATTCTTCACAAATTCCCTTTGGTTCGCTCAAAGCTCCTCCGCAAGAAGCCAATACAAATGGTAATGCAGCTAAACAAATTACTATTTTTTTCATGACTTTTGTTGAACAGTTATAAAGCATCGTTCCCCTCGCTTTTAATTTAAAAATTTATTCCTTAGTTTTTCCTTCCTAAAAGAATAATAACATTGCGTTATGCTTGCAAATATAATACTTTTTATTTACCCCTCCAAATTTTTTATATAGAAAAATAAAGATAATTATCCGTCTTTGATTTAACAAAGCCATCATTTCTTAAATCAAAATTAAGCTTTACAATTTTTTTTCTTTGTTGTAATAGTATTCCAAACGCGTTGGAAAACCATTACAACGCGTTTGGAATACTATTACAACGCGTTTGGAAAAATTTATTTAGGTTATTCGTTTCCCTTTTACCTTACAATATTAAATGTTTCGGTTGTTTTGTTGTGTTTTTCGTCGGTTACAACAACTTTTAGTATGCTTTTGCCTTTTGGAAAATCGCTAACAGGACAAAATATTGTAGCAGTTTTTCCGTCATATTCCATTAAATGCCATTTATTGTTTAGGTAGGCATTTACAGTGTTTACACCTGAAAGATTATCGCTTACTTTTATTTGAACATATTTAAGATTAGGATTTAAAGCTTGATTAGTTTTGAAATTTTTCGCGGTGATTTTAGGAGCCGTTGTATCGATTTCCACTGTGTAAGTGCCTAAATCGTATGTGCTTGCTACAACATAATCTCCTTCTACTTTACCTCCGATTGAAGACTTATTGCCTTTTGCATCCAACCTTACAATAAGGGCTTTGTTTTTATAGGAATTAAGTTCTTTATTATACCTTAATTTCATTGTAAACTTCTTATGTAAAGGTATTGTATTGTTTCCAATTTGATGAATGCAAGAATATTTTCCTTGTTTATAAGAATACTTTATTTTTGCATCTTCATACAATGCGTTTGCTGGAAAAGAAATATTGCTTAGGTCGTTTGTGTTGAAGTTTCCACCTTTTGTGCAAGATATGTGTTTAATTCCGCTTGTTTCTTCTTTACTTACGGTTGTTAAGACTTTTTTATCCGATTTTAAGTAAAAGGCATAGGTGTTTTTATTATTCTTTTCGTCAGTTAAAACAATGCTTACCTTCTTTATGTTGCCATTGCTAACATTTATAATGCCATTATCAGCATAGTGAGTATTGGAAAATTTGCAGTTTGGTAGCTTTTTTGTCATCAACATACGTTTTCCCTTCGTTTTATAGTAAGCATAGTCAATTATTCCATTGATATATCTTGACTCTGCAAAGGAAAAGGATTTGTTGTTATAGTGAAAAAGCATTTTGTCATCAACATAAACTTTTGAATCATAGACTCCGTTTTTCTCTGTACTGTTTTGAGAACGGTCGTAGGCTTCATAGCAAATAAAAAACTCACCTTCTACGTTTATAGTGTCGTTTTGTGGAGATGTTTTTTTGCTTTTCCAATCAATAAGCAAGGCTTCATTCTTTCCATTTATGCTTGACGATGCGTTATTAGGCACTATTCTTACCGAATAAAGAGTAGGAGGGGTCTTGTCTTGTAGATTTAAGCCTAATGTAACAGGATTGATTGTCTTTTGTGAAGCTGTGTTTCTTATTTCATAGTGTAGATGCGGTCCTCCCGAAGAACCAGAATTTCCTGAAAAGGCTATCGTATCTCCTTTTTTGAGTTTCAATTTTCCTTGTGGAACATAATGATCAAAGCCATAAGATTGTATTTTGTATTGATGATTTTTTACATATTTTGCTATCTCTCCATAATAGTCTTCTAAGTGCATGTAAACAGTTGTATAGCCATTTGTGTGGTCGATGTAGAGATTTTTTCCTCCTCCATAAACTTGTATTTTTATTCTCGATACCTCGCCATCAAAAGGGCAGATTACAACTTGTCCTGTTTTAGAATTAGTTCTCAAATCTATACCTGAATGGAAGTGATTAGAACGTAATTCTCCGAAATGCCCAGAAGAAGCCAAGGAAATCTTCAAAGGAGAAAGGAAATCTAAGGAATTTTGTGCCTTACCAATAGAAGGTAACAACAAAATCAAGCACACAACAATGGTTTTAAAGATATTTTTCATGCGTTTAGAACGATAATAATACACTAAGTAAGCAATAAGACCTATAATCCAAGATACAGGAGCACCAATCCATATTCCGTTTGTGGAAAAGTCGAAAGAAAGATAATAAGATAGAGGAATTCGTATTAGCCATAAAGAAAGAATACTGATTAGCATAGGAATGAAAGTATCTCCCAACCCTCTGAAAAAAGATTGGTAAATATTCATTGCAGAAAGCACTATCCAGAATAATCCCATTATTAAAAGATAGTCGTAACCTATTGAAATAACTTCTGGCGTTTGAGAGAAAAGACCTATAATCTGCTTTCCGAAAACGCAAAAGACAATCATAGTTAGCACACTTATGATGCCTACAATTTTAAGTGAAGAAGTAAGAGATTTTTTTACTCTTAAAAACAATCCAGCTCCGTAGTTTTGTCCTACGAATGAGGAAAGAGCAGATGAAAAGTTTAAGACAAGTAGTAAAGCGATAGATTCTACGCGGGATGCAGCAGAGTAAGCAGTTAAAGCCTCAGAACCAAAGAGCGCAACTATGCCAATGATTAAGATTTGCGATAAGGCAATAACCGATTGCTGTATTCCAGTAGGAAATCCTATCTTTACGATTTCTTTTAATATAGACTTGTCGAAATATTTGTTAGCCTTTTTGATTTTTATGTAAGGATTAGTTCTCTGTAAGTGGATAAAGAGAGTTAAAAAGGCAGTTGCCTGTGATATTACCGTAGCCCAGGCTGTGGAATTTAAGTCCCATTTCATGATAGCAAGGAAAACGTAAGCGAGTATCGCGTTTAGGATGTTTGCAGCAATTAAATAATAAAGTTGTGTTTTACTATCTCCCAGTCCTCTTAAAATACTCACCGCACTATTAAAGCAAAAAGAAAAAAACATCCCTATCATATAAATTCTCATATAGGATGCAGCTAATAGAGATATGTTTTCTTCGAGTTTGAGTAAAGAAAAAATTTGCTCAGCAAAGACAATGCTTAACAAACAAACACTTAAACCTAATATGATAAAGAAAATGTAAAATGTACTTATGGTTAAAGGAATTTTATCGTATTGTTTTGCTCCGAAGAAGTGAGAAACAATCACGCTTGCGCCAGAGCCTATACCGATTATTAAGGAAATAAGAAAGTAAACAATGGGATAAACTGTCCCTACTGCGGCTAAGGCTGTGTCTCCAAGGAAATGACCAACTAAAACACTATTTACGAGATTGTATAGTTGCAAAAATAAATTCCCCAACATAAGGGGAATGCTAAATACAAAAATACTTCTGCCAATATAACCTTTTGTGAAATCTCTCATTTTGGTTTTATAAAGCAAAACAAGAGTAAGTGAATGATAATAGGCGTTGTTTTATAATATCTCTTGCTTCTATGTGTCCCATGTGCCCAACATTTTCCAATATTAGCACTTCTGCGTGTTTTGGTAGGCTAGATTGTGCCAAGGACATGTCTAATGAAATTTTTGGGTCTTGTTTTCCTATGATGAACATAATAGGAAAATCAACTGATTTAAGTAAATCTATCTTTGAACTTCTGGTTATCATTCCTTTTTGTGCTAATACCAATCCTTCTGCTTTGGAATCAAGAGCAGAGTCTTGCAAATCTTTTATCTCATAATAGAATTTGTTTCTGCTTGTAGGGGCAAATAAATTTGGAATAAACTCTATTATGAAGCTTGCTCTGTTTTTGTTTATTATATTGCAAGTTTGTTCTCTTTTTGTTTTGATTTCGTTTCCGTCTGCTAAGGCGTGAGAATGTAAAAGACAAAGCCCTTTTAGGTATTGTGGATATGCTTGTGCAAACGCTAAGGAAACATATCCTCCCATCGAGTGTCCTACCATTACACACTCTTTTATATCTAAGTGATCTAAGACTGCCTTTACGGCTTCGGCTTGTAGTTCCATTGTACTTGGAGTATCTTCAAACCATCCGCTATGTCCATGTCCTAAAAGGTCGATTGATACTATTTTTATCTCCCTCATATAAGAGAAAACGTAAGAAGACCATACGCGTAAATCGGTCATAAATCCGTGAATCAAAACTAAAACGACGTCGCCATTACCTTCTGTTTGATAATGTACGTTTACGCCTTTAAAATCTATTGTATGGTGTATCATTTGTTTTCTTTTAAGACTATTAAGTGTTGCAAAAATAAAGTTTATCTTTTAAATATGAAAGTTTTTTATAGAAAATGTGAAAAAATGCTATTTTTTCTTCGTATTTTTGTAAAATCTAAGGAAATAAAAATTGATATGAAAAATCTGAAATCGTTAAATACTTTTGGTGTTGATTGTGTGGTAAATAGTTTTGTTGAATTTAATTCTGAAAGTGATTTTGATAAAATAGATAAGGCTTATTCTGTATCTTCAAAACTTTATATTCTTGGAGGGGGAAGCAATACGGTTTTTCTTTCTGATAACTTTGAAGGAACTATCATAAAAGTTGGGAATTTAGGTAAAAGAATTATTTCAGAGGAAGTCGATTGTGTTGCAGTGGAAGTAAGTGCTGGTGAATCGTGGGCGGATTTTGTTCGTTGGACTTGCCAACAAGGTTATTCTGGATTGGAAAATCTTGCTGCTATTCCGGGACAGGTAGGAGCATCTCCCGTACAAAATATAGGAGCATACGGAATGCAAGTAGCAGATCGTATATTGTGGGTAGAGGTTCATAATATGCGTACCTCAGATAATTACATGATAAAATGCAATGACTGTGAATTTGCATACAGGTACTCACGTTGGAAAACATCTCATAAAGATGAGTTGATATATAAGGTGGTCTTTTTGTTGGATAAGCAATTTACTCCGAAATTGGACTATGCTGCAATAAAATCTTATTTGGAAGAAAACGATATTCACGATATCAATCCATTAAAGATGTGTGATATTGTTACAGAAATAAGAAATTCTAAATTACCTGACCCAAATATTTTAGGGAATGCGGGTTCTTTTTTTAAAAATCCCGAAATCAGTGAAGAAGAGTTTGTGGTTTTGCAACAATCTTTCCCAGATATTGTAAGCTTTGCACAAGAAAAAACACGAAAGCTTTCAGCGGCATGGTTGATTGAAAGATGTGGTTTTAAGGGTGAAAAGTTTAATAATGTAGGTATGCACTCTAAACAAGCATTGGTAATGGTTAATTACGGAAATGCCACAGGTAAGGATGTATTGCATTTAGCTAATTTAGTAAAAGATAAAGTAAAAGAAAAATTTGGCGTTTTGCTTGAAATAGAAGCGCATTTGGTAGATTAAAATTATTAGTATGAAGATAACAATAGAAGAATTTTGGACACGTTTCCAAGAAAAGAGTGAACGTTTAATGGATTTAGATTCTTTGAATGAACAAGAAAAAGAAGAATTGCTAAATTCTGTTGATGAGGATTTAAAACAATACTCAGAAGGTCTATCTCTTGAAATAGGTAAGTTAGGAACTAATGGCCGTAAATTAACACTTACTGCTGATGGTGATGTGGATTATTTTGAGGATTTAATAAATCTATATGAACAATCCCCAATATTAGATTTTTGGGACATAGTTGCTTTCAGGCAAGGTAAGGGAGCAAATGTAAATATTACATTTGAAAATTACCATTTAAACAGTAAGAAAATGTGGTTCTTGCCTATGGAAAATACAGAGGACGAAGAACAATTAGGATTGCAGATTGCGTTAGATATAAAGGAGACTGAGGACGAAGATTTGTTAGTTGCAGTTTATTCTTTGATAGAAGAAATGATAGGAGAGTATGAGTGTGCGACTATTTTGTCGTATTTCGAAATAGTTCCTACGTTTGAAAACATGGAAGAACAAGGTTTCAGACCTTTAACCGAACTTCCAGAGCTTATAAATGCCTTAGTATAAGTTTTAATACATACTTAATTTTTCTAAGGCATTGACATATTCGTCTGCAATTTCGTTTTCGCCGAGTTTTCTATAATGATTCTCTAAATAAGTGTATAATTTGATATAGGCGTTGCGTTCGTCCAAACCAGAGTGCATGTAAAGTTTTATCAACATAGCCAAAGTGTTTTCGTCGCCAACGCCTTTATCTATTAGTTTCAATAGATAAGATTCCGCTTGTTCCAATTCTCCTAACTGAAATAATATATTCGCACTTAATTCGTAAGCAGCAGGATAGTTAGGATTGTAAATATTTATCAAATTGTGTAAAACATATAATGCTTCCTTTACTTGCCCTTTCATTAACAAAGAATAAGCCTTGAAATAGTTGGCGTTTTCGTGTTCAGGATTATACTTTAACATTCTATTTAAAAGAACTAACGAAGAATCTGCCCTTTCCTCAAAAAGATTTTCCTCAGATTGTGCTTTGTAAAGATAGATTTGACTCATATTTAAAAGAGCTGTTTCGTTTAAACTATCGCTTTCCAATGCTTTTTTATAATGAAATAATGCTAAATCTAATTCATCCTTATTTTTTGCATTAGTTCCATATAAGTCATTCTTGTCTTCCCTTTTCAATATTATGCAAATAGGCACACCATCTACGGTTATCTGATGCACAGTGTTTTTAGGAGGAAATCCACCCGCCAATAAGTGAGTAGGATATATGCCTGTATTACAAAAAATAGCGTAATCCCAATCAAATTCGCCCTTTTCGTTCCAGCGAACAAAAGCTGTTTGGAATTTAGTTGTGTCATTTCTGAAATAATAGTCAATTATAGGTTTGTGCCAACAAGCAACAATTATCTTATCTTTTGAATTAGAATCTTTTTCTGCGTTTTCCAAAATCCATTCCGAAGCTTCCCTTAAAGAATGATAATAATAATCTAATTCATGTTGCCCATACGCTCCTTTTATTGAGCCAGTAAACTGATTAAAGTAAACATATTGATAAGGATTGTTACGAATAGAGTGTGCAAGAGGATGAATTGAAAGAGCAAATACGCAAAGTAGTATAGTAGATTTTAGTAATCTGTTTTTCATTAAACCTAATAGAGTAGAAAAACCAAGAGCTGACAAGATTACAAACGGCAAATACATAAATATTAAGTGTCGCCAACCTCCGTAAACATTAGAATTGTTTATTGTTACCCAGAAAACAGGGAATATTGTAGAGAAAATTAACACGAAATACGAAAACCATTGTTTCTTGTTATAGAATAATAAAATCAATGCAAAAATAAAACCTAATATAACTACGATAGGAATAGTGATAAGTATGAATTTAGAAGAATAATACCAAGGTAAATCATTAGACCATTGAGCAATGCCTTCGAAATTTTGCCTAATGAATATTGCGAATTTATTCATATTAAAAAATGCGTCAAAGACATTTTTTATAGGACCTTCCATTGCATACGGCCAAGTAAAGATAGTGAGAATGTATGCTATGATGCAAATTCCTAATGCCCAGACAAGAGTTTTCCAAAACACAGGTTTAAGAGTTTTTCTTTTGTATAGGTAGTAAATAGTTGCAAATAGTCCAAAGTAAGCTATCATTAAAAGCCCTCCAACACGCACAGACATTGTTAAAACAATAGATAAAGTCAGCATTATGCTTGTTGAAATTTTTATCTTAGGCAGTTGTTGAAGGAATTTCGTTATATAATAAATAGACATTATAGAGGCGGTAGCAAAAGGTATGTCTTTAAGATTGTTAAACGAATGACCTATAAAACGAGGTGATACTAATAAAAGAGCGATTGTTAGAACAGATGCACGCCAACCGCCAATTCGTTTTGCTAATAAGGCAGAGAATAGAATACCAAGCCATGCTATTATATTACATGTAAGATGTCGGTACGTCATGTAGTCATCTATTCCAAAGATATTAATAATCAGTTGTATGAATGTGTCAGGTAATTGACTGTAATAAGGTAAATTATTATTGTCTGTTACAGTTGCCGCAGTTTTGTCTTTACCTAAGGTTTTGTAATAATTGAAAACATCTTGCGAGTGATTGACATGGAAATACTCATCCCCAGAAGCACCTGCTTGAAATCCGCAAATCACTAAATAAGCAAAAGCAATCAACAAGAATAATATGAAAAGTGGTCGCCAAATAGGAGATTGATTGTAATTTTTCTCGCCATTCTTTAATTGTGCGAAAGAGTGAGTGAAGAAATATTTAATAAAATTATTGATTTTTTTCATGTCCTAAATTTTAAAATTAAAAAGGCAAAATTACTATTTAAATCTGAAATAATTATTCTTTGAAAAAAAATATTAAAACATAGACTTTTTTGTACATTTGCAAAATATTTAAAAAATATACTATGAATAGATTTATTTACAATTTGATATATCCACTTTTTCTCTTTGCAGGAATATCAATTTCCTTGCCACCATTTTTCAAAACCTTGTCTTTAATCTTACTTTTGTTAGCATTAGTGTTAAATAAATGTTGTAATAGAAGCACTGTCTTTTTATATCAAATTCTTAAAGTAAAGAATCCGATTTTGTGGTTGGCTATTTTCTATTTTCTTTACTGTATAGGAATGGTTTATACCACTGATTTCGCTGAGGGTTTTAAAGATTTATCTATTAAATTGCCGTTTTTATTGTTGCCAATCATAGCATGCTTAACGCCTAAACGTAGTATTACAAAAAGCAGGTTATGGAATATGTTTTTAGCCTTCGCATTAGGCTTGTTGATTATGCAGATTTATAGTTTGGGAACGGCATTAGGAAATGCTTTTGCAGGAGAAACTTTTAATATAAAGGAGATTTTATATACTCGATTAGCAAGAAAAATTCATTCAACCTATTTTTCGCTATACACTTGTATTGCATTCTTAATGTTTTATTTTATTCCGTTAAAACATCTTGCGAAATCTAATAAAAAAGCCTTTGTCTTAAAATTCATTGCAATGCTTTGGCTATCTGTTTTCAATGTTTTGTTGAGTTCAAGAATAGGAATAATAGCAATGCTTTTAATTTGCTTTGCTATTTTGTTTAATGAAGTGATTTTACGCAAACAATACTTAAAGTCTTTCTTTTATTTGTTGGTTTGTCTTGTGTTTGTATTATCTTTTTTTGTTGTGAAGAATTATAATAATAGGTATGCGAATATTGTAAGTAAAACACAAGTGAATGAAAGGGTAGAAAACAAAATAGTAGATTCGGTTTCGCAAAGAAGTTTCATTTATGGGAATATAGATGAGATGATTATGAAAAACCCTTTCTTTGGAGTAGGAACGGGGGATGTAAGAAAAGAATTGCAAAGCTTTTATTTAGAAAAAGGAGTGGATTTCGGAATGTATTTAAACGCACATAACCAATTTTTGCAAATAGTTATAGCAATAGGAGTCTTAGGATTGATTTGTTTTCTTGTTATGTTGTTTTTCTTGTCTTATCCTTTGTGTTTTAGAAATGGGCTCATTTTGCTTTTTTCTATAGGAATAGTTTGTGTATTTATGATGACAGAATCTGTATTGGAAAGACAACAGGGTGTGCATTTCGTATCTTTTTATTTTATTTGGCTAAGTAATTTCCTTAAAATAAGAAAAGAGATGTAAAAATCTTACATCTCTTTTCCAAAATCATGTTTTATAAATTACATTTCGTCATCTAAATCTTCATCACCGTCATCGTCATCATCGGCTACGTCATCTACGTTTGAATAATCGCCGTGAACTAAAACAAACTTGTCTTGCCCTATTTTTTCTTCTTCTTCCTCTTCGTGAGCATTAACGATTTCGTCGTCGTTCTTTGATGTTCCTAAAATTTCTTTATCGAAATCTTCGTCAGAGAACTTAGAATCTACAACAACATCGACTTTTACCATGTAAATTGCGTCATCTGTTTCCAGAGGAACCACATACAATGCAGAGCCGTCGGGTTTTGTAATTTTTTGAGCGTAATCGGCATAGCCATCTCCGTATTTTTTTTCAAACAATTCTATGGCTTCTTGTGGTAAGTTTTGATAACTAATTATTGAACGTTTCTTTTGTATGTCCTTTTTCATATTTAGTAACTTAATTTTTTTGCAATATTATATAATATTGCTCTTAGTGCAAAATAAAATTTAGAGTTTTTTTTAAAATTCTTTACAATAAATTGTTTATCAGTGCTATAAAACTGCAAATTATAATTTAATGGTTATGCTTCCTTTGGTTAAATGGCTCTTTTCTCCATCTCGTATAAGCAGTTTATAGAAATAGGTTCCTTGTGTTATGTTTTGAACATCCCATTCATTATTATATGATGTTGCTTGATAGATTATCTTACCGCGAGAGGTGAAAATAACTAATTCGTTGTTAGGATAAGATTCTATATTCTTGATTTCGAAGTAGTCATTTATGCCATCGTTGTTAGGACTTATGAAGTTTGGAATTTTAATCTCAGGAATAAATGTGCTTTCTTTTTCCTTTGTAATTGCTTCTTCTTTGGTGTCGGAAATTAAAGCTAAGGATTCTTCTTTTATTTCTTTGGAATAATTTTCTATCTCTTTGGAATAATTTTCTAATCCTAAGACTTTTTCTTCTCTTGTTGTGATTGCTTGTTTTGTTGTGGTGTTTTGGGCTGATGTCTTAGAGTTATTGTGTGTATTTGTTGTGTTTTCGGTTTGTGTAGTATGGGTTTTGGTGGCGATTTCTGTATTTTTTGCTATTGTAGTTTGATTTGTTAAAATTGTTTCTGTTTCTGGGGTAGGGGTTTCTATGATTTCTTCTGTTGGAGTTAGACTTGTTTGAATGATTTGTTCTGTTTGAGGGGGTTTTTGGGCGGTTTCTTGTGTTGAGTCTGTTTTTTGATTGTCGTAAATAACATAACCTGTAATTGCAGCAATGGATACGCCACAGCTTACGGCTAAAACTTTTAGTGTACTGCTAATTGTGGTTCCTGCACTGCCGATTAGGTTTTGTGATTGTTGTTCTAATCCGTTGGTTTGCGGAATATTGTTTAGGTTGTTTTCAATTCTGTTCCACAATCCTTCGGGTGCGTTTATGTTTGTTTCGCTTAGCTTGGTTTTAAACAAGTCATCTAATTTCATTTCGCCCTCCTGTTTTTATCAATGTCGCTTAAAAGTTGTTGAAGTTTTAAACGGCTTCTGTGTAATATGGTCCTAACTGAGTCATCGCTAATATTAAAAATTTCAGCTATCTCTTTTGTTTTGTAACCGTCGATTGCAAAAAGATTAAATATTGTTCTGTGTTTGTCGTTTAATTGTTCCAAACACTGACTCAGTTCTTCGTAACTATATTCTGCGTCTGAGGGAATTTCTTTCTCTTCAAAAAATTCCTCTACTATAACTTCGTTTTCTCTTCTCTTTGAATCTCTATTGTAGATGTTAATACAGGTGTTTATTATTATACGTTTGGTCCAACTATCGAAGTCTCCGTAAGCGTAAGTGTTGATATGCTTAAATATTTTCGTAAATCCTTCAATAAACATGTCCTCTGCATCGGATTGATTCTTAGAATACCTTTTGCAGATTGCGAATAGCTCATTTTTTTTTAAGTTAAAAATTTCTTGTTGAGCCTTTCTATCGCCTCTTTTACATAGTTCGATTAGTTGAAGTACGTCTTTTTTCTGTAACATCTCACTATATAGACAAGGAAATGGTTAAAAATGTGTCATAATGCTAAGAAAAAAATTACTCAATTATGATTTTGTCGGAATATTTCTCGTTTTTGGATTCTATTTCCATTGAATAATAACCCTTAGGTATGTTTAAATTTATTGTGGTCAAAGAGGTGTTTTCTTTTAATTCTTGTTTGAAAATTTCTTTGCCGAGGGTGTCGTATATTTTCAATATTGTCTTTTCTTGAAATAAAGGATGCGATATGTTAATTGTGCCAAAAGAAGGGTTAGGGTGTAGTTTTATTTTTTTAGATTCTTGTTTTGGCTTTTCTAATCCTACAATATTTTTATCTCCAATCGCCATTATATAATCCCCTTTGCGTAGTTTGGTAGTTACATATCCGGAAGAGGATGAAGGAATGTTTGCTTCAATTCTATACCATTGTGATTCCGGATTTTCTCTGTATAATAGGATAAGGGAATCTTTTGCTGAATAATCGAATAGTAAGGTGTTGTCAAAGTCGGTTTCGTAATATGAAATTTTAAAATAAAACTTTGCTGTTATATCTGCTTGTTCTAAGTTAATTCCGTCTATGCTCCAATAATGTTTTTGTGAGAATCGGCTTAGTCCTTCTATTATTTCGTTTTCTTTTCCGCCAACCCAATGCAATGTTGGACGGATAAATATGCTGTCTTCGCAAGAATTTACTTGTGCTTTAAAGTATGAGTTTTTAAATTCATAGTTTCCTGCTTCTGAAATTATCTTATAACTGTCTGTTGTTAAGTCAAAAAATTCTTCTTCTAAGTCAAGGAATGCTGCTTGTGGGGTAAACGGTAGGGAAAAGTGATGTGGTTGTTCGTTTCCGTCGTCTATGATTAGTCGTTCACAACGATTGTATGCGGAATCCATGAATGTAATGGGTATTCTTATGTTTGTGCATGGTAAGTTGTCGTTAAATTGTGTTCTTGAAGTGATTGTGATTTCTGCACTATTGTTTTCAAATATTGCTTTTTTGATTGAGAAATGGTGAAGTGTGGTATCGAATACATAATAATTGAAAAAATCGGTTAAGTCTATGCCTGTGTAAGACGAAAGGCTATCTCGCAATGTTTCTGAGTTGATATTTGAGAATGAAAAGTCGTTTAGTAATCGTTTTACGGCACTATAAAATAAGCTATCTCCAATATAGGTTTTTAAACTCATGGCTACTAATGCTCCTTTGTCGTAAACTGTGCTTGAATAGGTGTTTGTGCTATCTACTCCGCTTAAAGGGAAACGTCCTTCTTCGAAAGGAAGTTGTGAAATTACGCTTTCTATTTTTTTTCTAAAATGTTCTTTTGCTACGTCTTTGCCAAAAATTGCGTTAAGGCTTAATCTCTCTGTGAATGTGGTCCATCCTTCATTTATCCACATATCTCCTGAATTTGAACATGTCATTAAATTTCCAAACCACGAGTGTCCTAATTCGTGAACAATGACTGCTTGTGCTGAGAGTGAGTAATTGCTTGCTAAACTATGCGCAAGGCTTATGTTATCTACATGTTCCATGCTTCCAAGTGGCGTTGTGCAATAGCCAACTCGGTTAAATTTAAATTCTCCGAAACATTTTTCTAAGCGAATGAAAGCAGAGTCAATGTGTTTGAAGTTTTCGTGAATTGCAATGCTGTCATTGTTGAAATAAAACACGTTAAGAGGAATTTCTCTGCCGTTGGAAATAATGTTTCTTTCGAGTTTAGAAAAATTTGCTATTGTTAAACCAACTGTATATGTAGGGATGTTTTGTTCAACCTTCCAGTGGTAAGTTGTGTTGTTAGGGTTGGAGTCGTCTATGTTAATTAAATTTCCAGAACATATTGCTTTTACGTTTCTATTTGTAGTAATATGTAAGTCAAATGTAGCTTTGTCGATAAAATCGTCCTTGCAAACAAACCAACTACGGCCATAACAATGAGGATAATCGCTAAATGCTACGCCTAAGCTATATATTATACTATTAGAGTAATGTATTCCTCCCCAATTGTATGGCTCTACATTATTGCCTCCCGAATAGTATATTTTAGCAACAAGAGTGTCTTGATTAGAATATGAGTTTGGTATGTCAAATCTTATTTTATTGTTTTGATATGAAAAATCTATGGAATTATTGTTTAGGATGACTGAATCGACAATTTGATTTCGTAAATCAAATTCTACAAAAGAGTGATTGTTGCTAAGAATTAAAAAATCTATTTCGGTAAAGCCAATGTGTTTGTTGTTTTCTAAATTGTTGATATTTAAGTTGATGTTGTAATGTAATACATCTATTGTTGCAGATTGTGAAAATGTTTTTTGGAAACAAAACAAACTTAATAGGAGTGATAAAATGTAAATCTTCTTCATGGTATTTAAAATTTTCTTGCAAAGATATAAAGAAGAATATATAAAAACAAAAAAGCCGATCGTTAAATCGGCTTCCGTGACCAAGCTGGGACTCGAACCCAGGACCCCATCCTTAAAAGGGATGTGCTCTACCGGCTGAGCTACTTGGTCGTTTGTTTGTTTTTGCGAGTGCAAAGGTACGACCTTTTTCGTAACTACCAAATTATTTCTAAGAAAAAAAATATGCGTTCTTTGCAATGGTCTGATTTTTAGTGAGAAAAATTTTCTAAAATTAAAGAAAAATAAATCCATTTATAGAAAGACTATAAGTTTTCATGAAAAAAGCAAGTTGAAACAAGTTTTTTTAGTATTTTTGCAACATTATGCAAGTAGAAGAAAAGCATTTAATTGATATAAAGAATAAAAGAGCAAGCTTTGAGTATTACTTTGTGCAAACATTTCGTGCAGGCCTTGTACTATGTGGCACAGAGATAAAATCAATAAGGGAAGGTAAAGTAAATCTATCCGATTCTTATTGCTTGTTTAGTAAAGGCGAATTATGGGTTCATGATATGCACATATCAGAATATCGTTTTGGTTCTTATTATAACCATCAGGTTAAAAGAACTCGTAAGTTGCTTTTAAAAAGAAATGAGTTGAGAAAATTGGAAACGAAAAGCAAAGAGAAAGGTTTTACGATAATTCCAACATTGCTTTTTGTTGATGAAAGAGGTTTTGCAAAACTTGAAATAGCTCTTTGTAAAGGAAAACATTCTTACGATAAGAGAGAATCAATTAAGTTGAAAGATAACAAAAGAGAGCTTGATAGGGCTTTAAAATATTAGAATAGATATGGTAAAAATGAAAAAACTTATTTTGTTTGGTCTGTTGGCATTGATTTCCTTTGTTGCAATGTCGCAAGGCTATACAATAAATGGTCTGGTTAAAGGAAGTAAAAACGGGACTGCAACTTTAAGAACGTATTTTAGAGATGGAAATGAACAGTTGGATACTTCAAAAATTGAAGGCGATGGAAAATTCTATTTTAGAGGTCAAATAAAAGATCCAATTCCAGCTTTACTAACTATAAATGGTAAAAAAACGTATAGACTCTATTTATCACCGGGAGATGATGTAGAGATAGTTCTTGTTCCTCAAAACGAAAAAAAGACAAAGATAAAAGGATCAAAATTAACTGATAAATGGTATTCTATAGTCGCACCTCAAAAACAAGAAGATTATGATGTGCATTTGTCAAGATTAGAAAACTGGGTTATAAACAATCCTTCGGATATTTTTTCTCCTGATATAATTGCTTCATACCTTGCTTACAAATGGAATTATTCAGAATTAACTCGTACACTTAATACTTTAAAAGAAGAATCTTTGAATACCTATCACTATAAGCATCTAAGAGAAAGAGAAGCCTTAATGGTACAATTAAGAATAGGGGGAAAGGCTCCTAATTTCACATCAAAAACTTCAAATAACAAAACAATAAAATTAACAGATGAAGTAAGGAAACACGATTTTACCTTATTACAATTTTGGGCTTCGTGGAGTGTGAAGTCAAGAGAACAAAGCCCAGAATTAAACAAGATTTACAATAAATATAAACAAAGAGGATTTGAAGTAATAGGCGTTTCGTTAGATGAAGACAAAGCATCGTGGGAACGAGCTGTAAAAGACGATAATTTACAAGGTGTACAATTATGTGATTTCAAAAAATGGGAAAGCTCTCCTGTGCAAACATATATGGTAAAAGAAGTCCCAAGCAATGTTTTGATAGATAAAGATGGACGAATTATTGCTTTCAATTTATCAACAGAAGAATTGTCTTTACGTCTTAAAGAATTAACAGCAGCATCTGGCTTTACTATAAGTGGAGCGATAAAAGGAATAGATGAAGGTAAAATAACACTTGAATTATTATTAGAAGGCGGGAAGAAAGAGTTAATAAAATCAAAAATTGTCAATGGTAGCTTTGAAATTTCTGGTAGAGTAGAAAGAGTTTGTATGGCAATCCTATCTTTACCTTCTGCAATGGGTGAAATTTCCTTCTTTATGGATAATAATAACATAGAAATAACAGGAAATTCTAACGATTTAAATAGAATAAAGATAGAAGGCTCACCAACAAATGACGAGTTTATTCGCATAGCTAATAGATGTAATAATCAAAAGAACCCAATGCAATGTTTAATGAACTATGTTAATGAAAATAAATCAAGCATCTATTCTCCATTTATAACAACTTCTTATTTGGCACCATATTTAAAAACATCGGAATTAAGAGAAATTTATACAACTCTTGAAGGTGAAGCAAAAAATATGTATCAATATGATTTATTAGGAAGACATATTTTAGATTTAGCAAAAGAAGAGCAAGTAGGGGAAAAGATTAGAAACTTTACCCTTGAAAATACAAAATCACAACCTGTAAGTATAATGGACGTTGCACAAAAAAATAAATACGTTCTTATACATTTTTGGGCATCTTGGGATAATAAGAGCTTAATGCAAATAAAAGATTTAAGACAATTATATAAGAGATTTAAAAAAGACGGATTAGAAATCGTGAGTGTTTCGCTTGACGATTCAAGAATGGCATGGATTAACACAATTAACGAACAAAAAATGACATGGCTTAATTTGTCAGATTTAAAACGTTGGAGTAGTGTAATAGTTAAGCTATTTGAATTGTCTTATGTGCCACAAAATATTTTGATTGACGCAAATGGAAATATAGTTGCGAAAAATCTTAATATGG
Organism: Candidatus Onthomorpha sp.; assembly: GCA_045644685.1. Taxonomy (GTDB): domain Bacteria; phylum Bacteroidota; class Bacteroidia; order Bacteroidales; family P3; genus Onthomorpha. Next base: position 44,339 of record JAZRHI010000024.1, on the reverse strand, counting down.
ATGAAATCTCTGAAAGATTATTGTTAATGTTTACAAGATAATTTTAAAAAATAAAAATAATGAATACATTAGTAAAAACTCCTATTTGGAAAATTATAGTAAAGTATTTATTGATATTAGTAGGAATATCAATGTATTGTTTTGCGTGGAGCGTGTTTATGGTTCCCTCAAAGATAATTGGAGGAGGCGTAGTCGGACTTTCTTCGGTTATTTATTACCTTTCAGGAATACCTATGGGTATAACAAACTTCTCTATTAACGCTATATTATTGTTAATAGGTTATAGAATACTTGGAGGCAAGTTCGCCATTAACACAATCATAGGAATGACAGCCGCATCCTTGTTTTTGATATTTTTTCAACAAGTTTTGGAAGTACAAAATATGGAACAATTCAAGTTCGAAAACATGGAAATGATTACAAAAGCTATATTAGGCGGTGTGTTGTCTGGAATTGGTATCGGATTGTGTTTCATTAACGGAGGTAATTCGGGTGGTAGCGATATTATTGCTTTGATTGTAACAAAATATAAGAACGTTAGCCCGGGTTCAGTCATAATGATAGTTGATACATGTGTTATTGCATCAACCATTTTAATGGGTAACGGAATTGAACAGTTAGTTTACTGTTTTGTTTGTTTAGGTGTGTTTACTTATGCAATAGACTTTGTTGTTGAAGGTGAAAAACAAACGTATCAAATCACCATTATGTCTCAAAAAAGTAATGAAATAGCTGACGCAATCGGTAATGAAGTGAAACGAGGCGTAACTTTATTGAATGGATGGGGTTGGTTCAGCAAAAAAGATCAAAAAGTATTATTGGTAATTGCACAAAAGAAAGATAAAGTCGAAATAATGCGATTGGTAAAGACGATAGACCAAAATGCTTTCATATCAATAGCGAAGACACAAGGTGTTTACGGAAAGAATTTTATGCAAATAAAGAAGTAAACCATTTGAATATTAAATTTTTAAACTATATTATTTTAGGCTTTCTTGCCATTGTATTATGTTCTTGCGAAAACGAGAATCCTAATGCAGGCAAGAAAGTTTTTCGTTATAACGAGGCTGCAAATATCAATACATTAGACCCTGCGTATGCGAAAGACCAAGCTATGATATGGGTAGATGTTCAATTATACAATGGCTTGGTGCAAATGGATAATAACTTAAATGTTATACCTTCGATAGCTAAATCGTGGAATGTGTCAAATGACGGATTGGAATATACATTCTATTTAAGAAACGACGTTTATTTTCATCCTCATGAGCTTTTTGAAAATGGCAAACGTAGAGTTGTGGCATCGGATTTCGTTTATAGCTTAAACAGAATCGTAGATGCGAAAACAATGTCGCCGGGGGCTGTATTTTTTGAAAATGTTGAGCAAATAAATGGTAGATATAGTTTCTTTGCACCAAATGATACAACTTTTGTTGTGCGTTTGAAGCAAGCCTTTGCGCCATTTCTTGGAATATTAACGATGCCTTACGCAAGCGTTCTGCCAAAAGAAATTGTAGAGCATTACAAGGAGGATTTTAGAAAGCATCCTATCGGAACAGGACCGTTTAAATTCAAAATGTGGAAGGAAAATGTCAAATTAGTTCTTGTGAAAAATGAAGACTATTTTGAAACTGATTCCTTAGGTCAAAGACTTCCTTATTTAGATGCCGTAGCCATTAGTTTTATTGTTGATAAGCAGTCAGTATTTCTTGAATTTGTAAAAGGCAATATCGACTTTATATCTGGAATAGACCCAAATTATAAAGATGAAGTATTGACTCGGAGCGGTAAACTTCAACCAAAATATAGAGATAAGATAAATCTAATAACTCAACCCTACTTAAACACAGAATATCTTGGCTTTAAAATGGACTTAAATGATGAAAATAATCCTTTAAAAGACAAGAGAGTACGCCAAGCCATAAATTACGGATTTTCTCGTGAGAAGATGATAAAATATATGCGTAACAACATAGGAACGGCAGGGGAGTTTGGAATTATACCTCTTGGACTTGCGGGATTCGATTCCACATCTAAAACCTATACTTATAACCCTGAAAAAAGCAAACAGCTATTAGCCGAAGCAGGATACCCAAATGGAAAAGGAATGCAAGAAATTACGCTTTCCACAACGGCAAGTTATCTTGATTTATGTAAATATATCCAACAGCAATTAGGACTTTTGGGAATTAAAGTAAAGATTGATGTTAATCCTCCTGCTGCTTTACGTGAGCATATCGCACAAGGCAAAACGCAATGGTTCCGTGGCTCTTGGATTGCAGACTATCCCGATGCGGAAAACTACCTTTCGCTTTTTTATAGCAAGAATCACTGTCCGAAAGGTTCGAATTACACTCATTTCTCTTCAAAAGAATATGACAAACTATACGAAAAAGCCATCTTAGAGACCGATTACGAAAAAAGAATCGCACTTTACAAAAAAATGAATGCCATAATAATAGAAGAAAGTCCTATTGTGGTGTTGTATTATGACCAAGTATTGCGATTTGTTCAAAAAAACATAAGCGGATTCGAGTCAAACCCGCTCAATCTCCTTGTCTTGAAAAACGTAAAGAAAGATTAGTGAAAATAACTCTAAGAAATAAAAAAATAACTCTAAGGAATATTTTATTTTTCCTTAGAGTTATTTTCGTAAAGCTAAGACTTATTTTTCTGCCTTATTCTTTTATTCCTTTAATTGCCTTTTTTGTCCAATCTTTAAAGCAAGATAACACCTTCTTCTTATGGTATCCTTCGCCTTCTTCAAGATAATAGGAATTTTGTGTATGAAGTCGTTTTCCGTTTTCGTCTAATATAATTATAACAGGGAAACCAAATCTCTCAGGATGCTCTAATCTTTCAAGCATTGCAAGGTCTTTTTTGTCGTAATTAAGGTGTAGAACGACATAGTTGTCATTCATTACTTTATTTATTTCATTGTCGTTAGTAACGAACTCATTAAATTTAAGACACCATTTACACCAATTCCCACCCATTTGAATTAACACATGTTTGCTTTCCTTTTTTGCTTGCTCTAAGGCTTCCGTTAATTGTTTTTCTCCATTTGCTTGTTCATTGTAAAGCTTCTGAGCCGAAAGATTAAGGCATAAAGAAACGATAATTAATAATAATGCGATTTTTTTCATAGTTTAAATTGTATTTTATTTTGTTGAGTTTGCAAATGTACGCAATTTTTGTATTTTTGTCGCAAAATTAAAATTGTAGTAATATGAAAAAATCATTATTCTTTTATTTGATTTGTACATTTTGCTTATCTGTTGCAATATCTCAGGAAAGGAAAAATGTATTGTTTATAGGTAATAGTTACACTCATGTGAATGATTTACCTTCTTTATTGACAAATCTTGCTCGTAGCATGTCTGAGGACATTGTTTGCGAGAGTATAACTCCGGGAGGAGCAAGATTTATAACCCATACTCAGAATTCTAACGTGATATCAAAGCTTCAACAAGGAGATTGGGACTATGTAGTTTTGCAAGGACAGAGTCAAGAAGTAGCTTTCCCAGATGGTCAATTTTATGACGAAGTTTATCCCTATGCAAAGCAGTTAGACTCTCTTGCAAAGGCGTTTAATCCTGATGTTAAGGTGATATTTTATATGACATGGGGATATAGAAATGGCGACCCTGTGAATTGTCAATATTATCCGCCATTCTGTACTTTTGAATCTATGTCTTATCGTTTGAGAACAAACTATTGCTTAATGGCAAACGACTTTTCGTCTTGGGTTTCCCCTGTTGGCGCAACTTGGTCTTATGTTTTAGAAAACAATCCTAATATGGTATTGCATTCTTCCGATAACTCGCATCCAACAATTCAAGGTTCGTTCTTAGCAGCATGTAGTTTCTTTACCATGATGACAGATAGAAAAGTACAAACAGATTACTTGCCAAGCGGAATGACAGATCAGGAATCAGCACTTTTACAAACAGCATCGAATAGTGTCGTATTTGATAGCATAAATTATTGGAAAGGCATATCTTCTTCTTTGAAAGAAATAGAACAATCAAACGAAGAAATTTATGTAATTAACCCTAATCCTGCAAAAGAATACGTTAATATTATCTTTAAGCAAGACTTAGAAAATGTAAACATAGAGTTAATAGACATAAACTCTAAGATAATAGATGAAAAGAAAGTTTCAGTAAGACAAGGCGAAAAAATTACCCTTTCATCTTATGGACAAAAGGGTAATTTCATTGTTATCGTAAAGTGTAATGATAAAATTCTTAGCTCGAAAGTGGTAATTATCTAATTTCATTGCCGAGTTTGAGCAAGTATTCTAACTGATAGAATATTGCATCCATATCGCTTTCAGATTTTGCGGGGAGATAAGTACGCGGAAACTCACTATAATAGTTTTCATTCGTCTTTATCTTCCCTTTTTCTACAATACAATTTACTCCGTCAAGACAATTTAACCACACTTTATAACCTGTGCGTGTTATGTCTTTGGAAATAGTTATTTGAGTAAGGTCTACTTGAATCATTGTTTCAGAATCTTTATGATCTGTCCAGATATACGACAAGTAAGCAGAGCCATCTATTGTGAATTCCTTGTATTGTTCATCTACTATGCTTGTTGCTATTATGCTACACGCTTCTTCTATTCTTTGCGCATTAGAATTTTTTGAGAAAGCAAAGGCAGAAAGTAATACTACTGCTATTAAAAATCTTTTCATAGTGTTTTATTTTTTAAATTCAAAAAACTTTAATCCTCTTGTTGCGAAATGCTTGCATTTTAACTTTACAAAATCTAATTTTTTTCCTTTATCGTCTTTGTAGAATAAAGTAATCTTTTCTATATTGTACCAAAACTTTTCTGGTCTGAAAAAGATACTCATAGAATTTGAATGTGCGCTGTAATTAGCCACTATTTTAACATCCTTACAGCCGTTAAGAATTATGAAATACGAGTCTTCGTTGATTTTTTTGTTCTTTTTGAGTTTCAATCTCAAATCTTTGTTCAATTCTTTTACAGGAATTTCTTTTCTGTTTCTTAACTTATCGTAATAGGTGAAAGGATTATCCGTGTTTATCTTACCATCTTTGAAATTTATGTAAACTTCAATATTGCTATACGAAGGCTGTGTTTCGTATTCGAAAAATAACTGACTTGATTCTTGTGAAAAAGCAGTGCCGAATGCGAAAAATAAAATACAAAACGATAATATAAATTTTTTCATAAGGCAAAATTATAAAATATAATTGAATTATTGTATTTTGCTTAGTAAAAAAAACAAATTACTCCTTAAAAAGTGTCTTTATATGTAGTAAAAATTTGCGACAAAAGAAAAATGTCGTAAATTTGCGAGTTGAATTATTAGAATAGGTTAAAACTATAATTAGGTAAAAATAAAAAATGTTATATATGAGAAAAGTATTATTAGCTGTAATCGTCAGCTTATTCTTACCAGTCTTTACTGTGTTGGCACAAGGTCCAACATTATTGACGCATGTTGATTTTGAGCAAGGAATTCCAGCAGGATGGACAGTTTCTTCCTCGTCAAACGTGCAAACAACGACCGCAATAGCTTCAACAGGTAATCAATCATTGAGAATGACTCCTGCTTCTTCGGAAGTAATCATTACTTCTCCTGAATTTACTATTACTCCTGGTTGCGCAACTCGTTTGGAATTTAGTCATATTCCGATGTTGGAAAACCAAAAGGGAGGTAGAGTAGAGGTAAAGAAACCAAATGGAACTTGGCAAACGTTAAGCTTGTCGGGAGTGCAAACTCCAAACTGTTATGACCCAAGTTATGGTGCAGGATATCTTTCTTTTCAAGGAAGTTTCTTTAAAACAATTTATTGGTCTGGTAATGCTTCAATACCACTTGAAGATTTAGATCAATCATATTGGAAGAATGAAATTTTTTATTTGTTTAGTACATTGGGCGGAACTGCAACAAGTGTTCAAATTCGATTTATTTTACCTCAAACGACAGGTTCGGCAGCGAATTTCACAGGTTGGTTTTTAGATGATATTAGGTTGTATGTTGCAAACGTTCCAGGTGATGAAATAAGAGTGCCACAATTAAAGACAATTTACCAATTACCTACATTGGATATGTATCCTACATGTTCAGATGTGCCAATCAGATTGGATATTCGTGATGCGCAAGGAGCAATGTCTACTGCTGATGATGCAGTTACAATAGAATATTTCATGAATGACAACACTACTCCTGCATATGCTAATTTAACAAAAGACTTATCTGACCCTTCTAATCAAAATATCTATGAAGGCGCAATTCCTTTTTATGGATTTGGTAACCAAACTAAATGGAGGGTTCTAATAAAAGACTTAAAGGGTAATCAAATAACCTATCCTTTTGTTCACGGACATTATATGACATATACAACTATAAGACCTTATATAGGAAATGAACCTTTTAAGAATACAGGGTTGTCTTCACAAGAAATGGTGTTTACAACTAATAAGAGAGCAGCGTTTTATCAAATGAGATATTCGGTAGAAGAGCTTACTGCTGCTGGATATTCGGCAGGGGAAATAGGGGGTCTTGGAATCAATGTAACACAAGCCGCAGCTGGTTTTTCAATGCCTAACTTTAAAATGTATATTGGAAACATTGATCCTGAACATCAAATGGAATCGGGACAACAATATGGTGCTACTACTTTAACTAACGTTATCAGTGAACCTATTTATATAAATCCTGCTGTGGGTTGGCATTATATGCAGTTCTCAGAGCCTTTTATGTGGGATGGTGTAAGTGATATTTTGATAAAAGTTTGTTGGGGTGACGCGGCTAATACTGGTGGAGTAACAAAGGTAGAATGTGTGGCTGCAAATGGTGATAATGCTACATGGAAATATGAAAAAACAACAGATGCTCCTATTGATGCGTGTACTTATCCTGTGTCGGAAACAATGAACTATCGCCCTAACTTTAAATTTGACTTCGTTGATAATTGTCATTTGCCAATTGACCCAGGTTTGTCTAACGAACCTTCAGGTTTAATATCTCCAAGTGCTTGCGCAACTTCAACTTCTCCTTTAAAGGTTTATTTAAGAAATGAAGGAACTAATGTTTTAAATCAAATAGTGGTAAATTATAGTGCGGATGATGGTACTTCTGGTACTGCTACTTGGAATGGAAGTTTGCCTTCTGGGGATTCAGTTGCTTTCACTGTAACAAATAATATGAATATTACGCCTGGTTATAGATATTTGACTATTGTAACAAGCGTAAATGAGCCGGATACAGACTGGAATCAAGATAACGACACTGCAAGATATGAGTTTGTTGTGTCGGCAGGGCCAATGAGTGGCGAATATTCAATAGGTAGTCTTGCAGGTGTACCAGCTAATAAACAATTTGCTAATTTCAATGAAGCATTTAGAATGTTGGAATGTTCGGGTGTAAGTGGACCAACAACATTCAAAATAGCCCTTCCTGAAAGTGAATTGAACGAAGAGTTAGTTTTTCCAAGTAATATTACGGGAGCATCTGCTACAAATACAATAACATTTACTAGTGCTGGAACTACTAAAAAGGTGTTACAGCCTACGAATGTTGCAGTAGCGAATTTAGACTTGTCAGGATGTAAATATTTGGTGTTTGATAATATTGAGTTCCGTGCTGCTGACTCTTACGAAAACACAGCAAGAATTGTAATGTCTTCTTTAACAACATCAAATATTACTTTTAGAAATTGTAAATTCACAAGCAGAGTAAATGCAGAAACAAATCAGCCTGATGATATTACTAATATGGGGTCATATCCTCAACGTTTGACATCAGTTCTTAATTTAAGTGCTGCTAATAATATTACAGTAGATAATTGTGAGTTTGCAGTGCCAGCGTCAAGGTATATAGAAATTCAAGGTATGTCTGACGCATCAATGTCTGATGGAATTACAATTTCTAATTCTACATTCAAAATTATGAATATGTACACTCCTGCTACTAATACTAATATAACAAATAATGCTATTTATGCTACATTAAATAAAAATCTTGTAATATCTAATAATAAGTTCTTAACTCAATTCACAGATAATATGGGAGCTGTGAGTTCTAATTATTATGCTATTATGCTTTCTTCTTGTAAAGCATTTAACGTTAATAAGAATGAGTTTGACTTATCTGGTGTGAGTGCTATTATTCTTTCTGATATTCCTAATGGAACTCTTGCAAAAGTTGTAAATAATAAGATGAGTGTTAGAAATAATAATATATTCCCTTATTCTCCTATTACTCTTTATGGAGTTAATTTAGTTTCTGGTACAAATATATTGTTAGCATATAATAATGTTTATGCTTTGGGTACAGATGCTAATGCTATCGGCTTCAATTTAGGATATACAGGTACAACAACAAGTAATATTCAAGTTAAAAATAATATTATAGTTAGTGAGTTGAGTGGTTATGCAGTTAAAACTACACCTTCATCTCCTCAATCTATTGCATATTCAAATAACTTGTACTATAAAGTACCAGGAGAAGGTGCTTCAAATTTATTCTATTATGAAAACTCTGCAGTAGATAGTCCTGCAATATGGCAAACTTATACAAATGAAACAAATTCTCACTATACTATTGATCCATTGTTTACTTCATGGAATAATTTGAATACGACAAATACTTTCTTGTGTTCAAAAGGTATTGCAATTTCACAAGTAACAGATGACTTCTTTGGAAGACCAAGAGCATCTGTGCCTTGTATAGGAGCTTTAGAATTCTTGCCTCCTACAAACAATATATATGTAATGTCTGTTACTCCAAATAATGGAACATACAATGTAATGTTTGATGGAACTCCTTCTTATTCTGGTTGTGATTTTGGAACAGAAAGTGTAACTGTTAAATTTAAAAACATAAGTGATAATACAATATCTGCAAATGCAGTTACAATGAGCTATAAGGTTGGTAATTCAAGTGTAAAAACAGGAACAGTTACACATGCAATAGAACCAAATGTGGAATATGATTTTACATTTACGCAAACTCATGATTTCTCTGCACCAACCCAAGACTTAGAATTAGATTTGAAAGCATGGAGTACTTTTGCGGTAGATACAATTAAATCAAATGACACAACATTAGCAAAAGTTTTTTCAAGTCATCAAATCCCTGCAAGAGCGGATATGTCAACCAACGTACCTTATGGAACAACTGCTACATTGACAGTTCAATCTAATGACTCTGTTTATTGGTTCCATAATATGAATGATGCAGAGCCATTCTTGAAATCACAATCAATAGAAACAACAGTATTGTATGCTGATACAACTTTATATTTCTCAGAAAAATCAGAAATACCTAATATTAAGATTACAGAAATTCAGTTGTCAAAAACAGTAGCATCAGCAGAAGGAGTTACAACTCCTTTACCTGCATGGGTAACTACTGCGAATGCTTATGAAATTTCAAATCTTGGTAATGGAGTTGCAAATATGGGCGGATATAAATTCAAATTCATAAAAGCTTCTGCAAACCAAGAATTAGGTACATCTATAACAAAAGAATATACCTTCCCTGAAGGATTTACATTAGCACCTGGAGCAACAGTTACTTTGTTAAATAAAAACCAAAGTAGTGTGGATACAGACTTAGCCTTAGGAATCGGAACAGGTTCTGTAACACAAACAAATAAACTTGGTGCATTTGTAGAAAATGCACAAGGAACTATCATAGATGCGGTAGCATTAAATGGTGCAACATTCCCAACTGCATTAAATGTTCCTTCATCAGTATGGACAGGAAGTTCTGTTGATTTGAATTGTACTGGTAAAGCAGGTATTAGTAGAATAACAACATCTGGTAATAATCAAAATAGCTGGGTTGTTTCTTCTGCAACAAATCCTATGACAATAGGAGAACTTAATCCTACACTATTATTGGCAGAAGACAATGGATGTTATGGGTATAAAACAGTTTACAATGTAAATGTAACAGGTGAGCCAGAAATAAATCCAGGAATTGCAGGTGTTTCAATCATAGGGGTAGGTGGTGAATCTGCTTGTACTTTAACGGAGGAAGAGGTGTCGGTAAGGATAATTAATACAGGGGTTTTAGCAAGTACAAATCCAATTACTATTGTTTGTGAATTATATGAAAATAATACTTTAATCAATACTATTACGGATTCTTATACAGAAAGTATTGCTCCTTATGATACAGTAGATTTTGTTTTAGGAGAAACTCTAAACCTTTCTGCCAACACATCTGCAAGAACATTTGAAATAAAGGTTTATACAAATCTTTCAACTGATGTTTTCCATTCTAATGATACATCAACTTTTGTAATAACATCATTATTAACACCACTTACTCCAACATCTAGTGATGTTTCTATTGATTATGCTACACAAACAACGTTAACAGCAACTGCACAAGGTTCGCAAAATGTTTTAGTGTGGTATGAAGATTTATACTCCGAAGAAGAATTAGCAAGAGGTGATTATACAACGCCTATACTTTACGAAACTGATACATTCTATGTGGCAGCTATTGTAGAACAACTTAATAGCTATCAAGTAGGAACAGGAACTATAGTAAATTCTAACAACGCACATCCAGCTCCATTTGCATATACTACTAAAAAAGCAAAAGAACAATACTTGTATAAAGCAAGTGAACTTAGCGCAGCTGGAATAACAGAAGGAAAAATTAACAGTATTGCTTTCAATATTTCAGATGTTAATGCTAACGTAACAATGACTTCTTATAAAGTTAGTATAGGAACGACCAATCAAAATGATGTAACAACATGGTTTGAAGGTTTAGAAGAATTTTATTCAGGTTCTTTGGCTATTTCTACTTCTGATGAAGGTTGGCAGACTATTCAATTTACAGAACCTTTCCAATACGATGGACAAAGTAATATAGTTGTTCAGATATGTTTTGAAACTTCTTCTACAAGCGGTAAGGTAAAAGTAACTCAAAGTGAAACAGAGTACAGCTCGGCAATCTCTTATAGACATGCAAGTAATAATGCTTGTGAATTCTGGGGAAATCCTTCAACAATTTCTCAAAGACGACCAAATATTCAATTTAATTTAAGTAGCTTTGGTTGTATTTCACCAAGAGAAGATGTAATTGTAACAGTAGCTGCGCCACCAGCAGTAGATGCAGGGTTAGTGGCAATACAATCTCCTGCTGCCGGTACAAATATATTAGCAGGTGTAGCAACACCAATAGATGTTGAACTAAAAAATTATGGTTCTGATGCATTAAGCTCTGCTACTATACATTGGTCTGTTAATGGTATAGAACAGCCTGTTTATAACTGGGCAGGAGAGCTTTCGAACAATGCAACATCAGTAGTAAATATAGGAAACTATACGTTTACTTCTGGAATAATAGAAATAGTTGCATGGGTGGTAACACAAAACGATGCGGAAAATAGTAATGACACTGTATCAACAACGTTGTCGTCTTGTTTAGGAAATGGAGATGGCTTGACAAGTGTAACAATAGGTCCAGATGCAACAGATGACTATGCAACAATAAACGACTTCTTTGATGTATTAAAATCTTCTGGATTATGCGGACCAATAGAAGCTGTAATAAAACAAGGAACTTATAATGAACAATTAGTTTTATCAAATATAGCAGGATTATCAGCAGAAAATTATGTTATAATTAGAGGCGAAGGTGACGCAGATCAAACAATTGTAACTTACACACCAGCTACTGATGCAGAAAATGATGCTAAATATGTATTATCTATAGATTCTGTTTCTAATATTACGTTACAAGATTTGACTATTTCTATGACAGATACTACAACATCATACGTTGTAGCTGTTAATCACTCTGCAAACATAACATTTAATCAAGTTACGTTCGCAACACCACACTCAGTAACACCTGATTTATTAAGAATAGGAACATCTAACAATCTATCATTTACAGATAATAATTTCTATGGTTCTTCAAATCAAATAAAAACAGAAGACGCTATAACAACATTGAATATTAACAACAATAGATTTTATGATTTTGGAACAACAGCCTTGAACTTATCGGCAATTAACAATCTACAAATAAACAATAACTCATTCAGTACCGATACTTCTAAAATAGAATTAACAGCAGTTAAACTATCTCAAATCAGCAATTCTTTAAGTTTGATGTCAAATAGATTCTTCTTACATAAAGGAACAGCAGATAGAATAGCTATAGAATTGAAAAACTCAACTTTCACACAAAACACAGCAGCTAAAATAGCAAATAACTCTGTTTCTATTGTAGGACCAAATGTTTCAACAAACTTTGAATCATACGGTATTTCGTTAGACAATGTTGCTCATGTAGATTTATTCTACAACACTGTTTACATGAAATCTTCTACAAATAGCGCTAAGTCAAGAGCGCTAACCATTGCAGATAACTGTTCTAATATCAGAATAAGAAACAATAACTTAGACAATCAAGGAAAAGGATATGCGATTTATGTAGCAGAATCTGATGGAGTAGTTGTAATATGTAACACAAATAACTATATAACAAACGGAAGTAAATTTGCGAATTGGGGAGGAGATAAAGCAAACTTAACAACCCTTCAAACAGCGAACGGAATGGATAACTTATCCTTATCAATAGAAAACTCATTCCTTAACGATTCTATTTTATCTTTAAGATGGCCAACAGATATTGTAAGAGCAGCAGAGCCATTAGATGATATAAATGTGGATATTGACAATAACGTAAGACCTATTTCACCAAAACCAACAATAGGAGCATACGAATATATGTTCACAAGTACAGATACTGGATTGCCTTCAATACTTCAACCAATAGAAGGCGATGAGTATATAGAAGGAGAACCTATTGTTGTTGAAGTAGAATTAAAGAATTTTGGTAATTATACAATTAGTTCAGTTGATATAACTGCCGTATTGAAATATCACCAAGATTCAACAAGTATAATACAACAAATGACAGAAACATGGACAGGAATGTTGGCCTCATTAGAAACAACAACATTTACTTTCCAAGGAACATTTACACCTCCGTTGAACTATGATGTAGATGAAGAATTATATATGTATGTTTACACAACACTAACAGATGATACTATTCATACAAATGATACTGTCTATACAACATTCCTTACAATACCTTCAACAGACTTAAAAATTGATGGAGTTATAGTAACAACAGAACGTTGTAACCTTACAGATTATGAAGTTCAAACAAAAATTAAGAACGTAGGAGAGTATCAAGTAAACTCTAATAACACAATAGAAGTAAAATATTACTTTAAAGAAAGACCAGACCAAGTAGTAACAGAATTTTTAACATTCCCTTACACAGACCAAACAAATGGAGTAAACTTTAATAACCTACAACCAGGAGCATCTTTGACATACACATTCAATCAAACATCAAATCTTTATCCAACAGATTTGACAGACGACACTTTACACTTGGTAACCGTAGTAAAAACAGTAGGAGACAATCTTCAAGATAACGACACTTTATCAACTGCAAAGACAGTTATCTCAAAAGTATCTCCACCAGCACCAGTAGTAACCGATGATCACATTCCTTATGGCACATGGGGACATCCGTCAGCAGAACAAGTAAATAATTTACCAATAAAATGGTTCTCTGATCCATACGCATCAACACCATTCTACGCACCATCATCATACAATTCTTCAAAGAACTACACTACAACACAATTATTCGCAGATACTACATTCTATCTAAGGGTCAATGCAAGTGGAGCATATCCTTGTGCAAGTGAATTCTCACCAGTAACAGTGTACTTAAATGATAGAGCACCAGTTGATGCTTCAGTATCAGCAGTAGTAGAACCAATACCAGAAGGTTGGGTTTATATGGAATTAGGCGATACAATAAAAGCAATGGTATGGAATTATGGTACACAACCACTTTCAAACTTTAATATCTCTTATAGCATAAAACCAACCTCACCAACAACAGCAGAAGAAATAATCGTAACAGAAACTTGTACTGCATCAATAGCGCCATTAGCGTGGTATGTATATTCATTCAATCAATTAGCAGATATGTCGAATGTATCAAAAACATACAAAGTAAGAGCATGGGTAGATGCAAATAACGACATTACATCATTAAATGACACTTGTGATTACGTACTTATCAAACCAAAGAATGGAGCAAATATGTATCCATTAGCCCAAACACCAGGAGGAGAAGAATCGTTAGACATTACAAGAGTTAAATTAGGAGCAATGGAATCAACTTCTAATGCTTCTGGAAACAAATACACAAATTATACAGAAGAGATTGCACCAGCAGTATTATTCAAAGGAGTAAACGATGAAATACAAGTACAGGTTGATAACTCATCTGCAATGGAAGCAGGTAGTGTAGTAGGAGGTTGGATTAAAACATTCATGGATTGGAATAGAGATGGAATCTTTGCGGAAGATGAATGCGTGATGAGTGATACTATTTGGTCGGGACAAACAGCAATAAAACCTCTAACAGTTCCAAATGCAACACTATCAGGTTTAACAAGAATGAGAGTAATTCTTGCACAAGGAGGAAATCAAACAACAATAACAGATGGAAGTTCTGCTCCATCAAGAGGAGAAGTGGAAGATTACAAAATATTAGTTCGTACAGCAGAGCAAGTAAATGCAGAATTACAAGCATTCATAGAACCAGCACAATTCTTATCCGAATCACAACAAAACCTAAAAGTACAATTGAAAAATGCGGGATTGAATGCCCTAACCTCTGCAACTATAACATGGCAAATAAACAACGAACAAGAACAAGTATTTAACTGGAATGGTAACTTGGCAACAGGAGCTTCAGAAATAGTAACCATAGGACAAGTAGATTTACCATTAGGTAATTCAACACTACAAGCAATCGTTAATACAGTTGGAGATGAGTATCACGAAAACGATACAATCAGAAAGACAGTCCATGTATTCAAAAAATTAGTTGTACCATACGCTACAAACTTTGACGAAGAAGGCGGAAACGATGACTTCTTTGCATACGATGTAAACACAACTAATCCAACAAACTGTTGGGAATTTGGAACACCAGCAGCAAGCAATAGCAAAATCAATGCACCTTACTCAGACCCTAACTGTTGGAAAACAAAACTTGAAGGAACTTACCCAGCAAACAATGAAAGTTACCTATATACTCCAATATTTGACATAGGTGTTGTAAAACCAGACACAATGAGCTTTATGATGAGAACATCATTTGGAGCAGGATCGTCAATGAGAATAGAATACCTAAACTGGGAAGGAAAATGGGTACAATTAGGAGGATTAGAAGACCCTAATGGAACAAATTGGTATAACGCAGAAGAAGGATTTACTTCAACTGCAACATGGAGAGAAGTAGTCTATTCATTGAAATCAATAACACACTTATTCGGTAACGAATTGCAATTTAGATTTGTCTTCAAGAGTGCAACTTCAAGAAACGATGGAGTAGCAATAGACGACTTTGAAATCAATAGAGCAAAACGTGACCAAGACGCAGGAGTACTTAGCATAAACTTAGAGCCAAACGATTTACCAAACTACGGATCAAACTTCTATCCAAGAGTAGGAATTATGAACTATGGCGCGCAAGTATTAGACAATTTCGAAGTATGTTACATGGCAGAAGGAATGTACATTCCAATATGCGAAACAGTGATAAATGCAGGAATAGCACCAGACGATACAATGCACTATACATTTACACAAGGAACATATTTAGCAGTTGGAATGCCAGATCCATTTAACTTATGCGCCTTTACAAGATTAAATCCAACAGACGTATATACAGATAACGACTCTTGCTGTGTATCAGTTGTGATAGGACCATTACAAAAAGACGTTGGAATAGTAGCAATCACAGCACCAGGAACACAAATCGTATCTAACGACAACATAGAAGTCGCAATCCATATAAAGAACTATGGATTAGATCCAGTATCAGAATTACCTGTTGGCTACAAAGTATCAGGCGGAGCAACAATAACAGAAACCGTATATTTCACACCACCATTATACAATGGAGATGAATACATATACCGTTTCAATGAAAGATTCAGAGCATCATTCGGTGCAGTGAACTTAAAATGTTGGACAGGACAAGAAGGCGACTACTATCACGACAACGACACACTTTACAAACGATTAGAAGGAACAAGTACTACAAAAGACTTAGAAGCAAAATATGTAACAATTGACGATGCCGATCCAGACAATATATCAGTACAATTAACCTTCATGAACAGAAGCTCAGTCGGAATCGGAAACGTAACAGTAGGATATTACTATAATGGCGACGCAACAAACATTACAGAAGAAACTTATAGATTAGGCAACATTGTACCTTCGGGAACACTTGCGCATCACAAGTTTGAAATGACACTTCCACGAGCAAACGGACCATATTACTCAATCACAGCATATGTATCTTCGGCAGATGAAAACGATAGAACCAACGACACAACAAGTGTTCTTTACATGGGACACAGAGATGGCGTTGCCGATACAATCTTCGTAGAACAAACAGCAGCATCTGACTGCAAGGTACAATTAATTGCCCACAACGCAGGAACAATAGGTGGAACAACACAAGTAAAAGCACACCTTGTTCAAAACGGAGACTTTGCTAACAAGATTACCCAAACATTCACTTGGGAATATGACGAACCAAATCCAGAATTAGTACGTTATATGAACTTTGACCAAAGAATACCAAAGAGCGAAAACGGACAATACAATTTGATTGCATGGATTGAATACCCATACGACGCAGACCACAGAAACGACTCAACAAATATCGTAGTAGTTAAGTCATACGTTGGATTGGAAGACGAAGTCGCAACATCAGGATTTGAATTAGAACAAAACCAACCAAACCCATTTGAAGAGCAAACCGCAATCGGATTTACACTTCCAGAGGGAGGCAAAGTGGAATTGCTAATAACAAACAACTTAGGACAAATAGTATATCAAACAAGCTCACACTACCCACAAGGTAGAAGCGAAATAAAGATAGAAAACCTTAACTTACCAGAAGGTACATACTACTACACAATGTACTACAAAGAAGAAAAACAAGTTAAGAAGATGATAGTTGTTAAATAATAAGCAATAAAACATCAAACCCTAAAAAGCGAAGTTTCACAATAAAGAAACTTCGCTTTTTTCTTAGCTTTACAAAAATAATCCTAAGGAAAAATTGAAAATTCCTTAGGATTATTTTTCTTTTTCTTAGGAATATTTCTATCTTTGCAAGACATATTCAAATATTATGCAAAACACTAAAAGCATAACCTACCTTTGCAAGAACAATTTAAGCAAATAGAGATGTTTGCTTTCTACTTGCTTTGAGCAAACATCGTTAAAATAAGTCCAATCAAAGCAAGCGAAAATTTAAACATTGTTTACAATTTCAACAATTAGAAAATATGAAAAAATGCATAATATTATTATTGGTATTGTTGCCAATATTAGCATTTTCACAAATGCAACACATAATAAGTCAAGGAAATACCGCAACAACAAAAAGAATTTTAGGAGGTAGTAATACAATCGATTCAAGTTTAATAAAGATTAGAAGCATAGATTCCCATAGATTGCTTGTTTCTATGCCGGAAATATCAACAACGTATCAAACAGTATTTTCTTGTTCAACAATAGGAACAAATACTACAACCTTATTAACCTTTCCAAATTTAAAGATTTATGATTTTAAAATATTCGCAGGGAATATTTATTTTTGTGGACAAGAAAGTAGTGGAGCGGGATTTATCTCTTGGATGTCGATAAGTAATTTGCTTTCTGCAAGCCCAGCATCATTTACTGTGCAAAAAATAACAAATCCAATAATTACAAGGAGACTTACAGATTTAGAAGTTTATAAATGGAACGATGGAATACACGTTGTCGCAATAGCAGATGGTAGATGCTTAATAGATATGAACACATCTAACCCAAGTACATATCAAATAATGCGACAAAATATTATTAAGCCATTTAGAAAATTATCAGTTGGTAAAGATAAAATCATTACATTAGGTAAAGATAGTGATACATTACTTGTAATAACCGCTTTTAATAAAGGAAGTATCAGTAATTATATGTATCGAACATTCTCTCATCCACAATCAATATACGATAAATATGTATTAGAAAATTCAATGACTAATAAAGATATATTTACCTTTGGTTATACACACAATAAGTATACATCGAATGATTTTTATAAAACGGACTTTGCTACAATTGAAATTACAAATGGAATAAATACAATAAATAAGCAATATATAGAAATACCTAAAGGAAAATTAGAGCCTATAGATTTAGAATTCTGTCCAGAAGATAGTACTTTATTGTATTTAGCAGGAGGAAATTATGGAAAAGATGAAATATTTCCAATAAAGCCATTTGTATATAATAGTTATGTGATAAATACCATACAACCTAATTGCTTAATAAATAATCCTATTAAACAATATAATAGCATTATCAGATACGAAAACTATTATTTTGCAGCTTTTGCAAAAGACACACCGTCAAGTAGAGGACTTATATTTGATTGTAAAAGAAATTCTTCCTCTTTTCTAAATTGTGCAAGTTCACATGTAGTAAAAGTTATAAATGATTTCTTTTTAAATCCTATTCCTTCTAATGTTACTTATCAGTATCAAGTGGGACAGCAAGATACAATAGTATTAAAACATTCGTATATATCAAATTCATACACAATTCAATGTCAGTAATTTTAAAATTTAAGAATATGAAAAAAGCAGTATTTATTTTAATAGCAGTTTTGTTTACATCCTCTATGGTGAAATCGCAAAACACTGAAAATTATTATTTACCTGATTTTATAGATGTAGAATATTGTAGCTCTTTATCATTTTATGACACAACAAGTTTTGATACACAGACATATATGGCAAGAAATCATTATTATTTTTATGTAACAGGACATTATCCAGGTATTAATCAACGTCTTGATAGGGCACAACCTTGTTATACAGATACTCTATTAACAGTTCAAGGCATTGCAATAGGCGTAAATAATCGTGTTTTAATAAAGAGTTTACAAAACGCAGCTTCCACTGTACCTTCTTTTAGAGTAGCTATGATAGCAGGGGATGGTAATCCAATAGATATTGAGTTTTATAGTTCTACTCCAAAAGGCAAATTGAGGTTAATGAATAATACTTTAAATAGAGAAATCATTTCCGTTGATATTGACACGAATTTTGTTCTTCAAGAATCAGGGTTATACTCTTACATTGAATATTATTTTTCTACTCCTGTAAATGTAAATGGCTTATTTTATATAGTAGAAGACATAACCACAAATTCAACCCAAATACCTCGTATGGTGTTTTCTGAATGCAATTTTGCATATCAATCATTAGTAAGGACAGCAGAAAAAATGGCAGGAGACACAATAGACACTACTTGGGTGCAATGGAGTGAACATCCTTACAATCAAGATTTGGAAGATGAGTATTACTCTTCAAGATATCGTTATGACGATTGGTATAATCTAAGTCATGCATTAGATTCTCCAATTCCAAATACTTGTCAAATGTATATGTTCCCTATTTTTGCGGAAACAGATACTACCTTAGGAGATGGCACGTATCCTGATACTAATGTATGTCTTTATGATGTAAATGTTGATAGATATTCCAATGTTTACCCAAATCCTGCGACTGATGTAGTAACAGTGCAAAGTTCTTTCAAAGTAAGAGAAATAGAAATCCATAATGCCTTAGGACAAGTTGTGTTAAGAAAACAAGGCAGTCAAAACATTGAAACAATAGATGTGTCAAATCTTCAAAGCGGAACGTACATCGTAAGAATTAAAACCCAACGAGGATTTGCGAACAAAAAGATTGTGATAAGATAGTAAAGAAAGCGAAAAATAAGTCTTAGCTTTACGAAAATAATCCTAAGGAAAAATTGAAAATTCCTTAGGATTATTTTTCTTTTTCTTAGACTTATTTTTTAGAAGTAAATATCTCTTTCTCCGTTTTCGATTTTGCAGAGATTATCTTCTATCTTTCTTACGAGTTCTTTCTTTTCTACTTCGGCAAACATTGATTTTATCAACTCTATTCCTTTCATTTTGGTTTCTGCTGAGGCGAAATCTTCAAGGTATTCTCTAAAAGTGAACATTGCGTTTGGCAAGCAGTATTGTTTTATTAAGCCGGGTTTTGCTAAGTCCATGAAATCGCCACCTACTCTGTGTTTTCTGTAACAGCCTGTGCAGAATGAAGGAATGTATCCGCCGTCTATGAGTGAGGAAATCACTTCTTCAAGTGTTCTATGGTCGCCTGTGGAGAATTGTGTGCCGGTTCCTTCTTCTTCGTGTGCGTATGAGCCAGGGTTTGTTTTGCTTGCTGCTGAGATTTGACTAACTCCGTATTCTATTAACTCGTTTCGCATTTTGTCGTTCTCTCTTGTAGAAAGTATTATGCCGGTGTATGGTAATGCAATACGGATTATGGCTACAAGTTTCTTAAAGTCGTCATCGCTAACAGGCATTGGAATGTTTTCAGCCGTAGGTGCACCGATTGCAGGCTCCATTCTTGGAACGGAAACTGTGTGTGGGCCACAGCCATAGCATTCTTCTAAGTGTTTTGCGTGCTCCATCATTGCCAAAACTTCAAATCTGTAATCTGTAAGTCCGAATAATGCACCTATTCCTACGTCATCAACTCCTCCTTCCATAGCTCTGTCCATTACGGTCAAACGATAAAGGTAGTCAGCCTTTGGTGTGCCGGCCGGATGGAAGTCTTTGTATTTTATTTCATCGTAAGTTTCTTGGAAACAAACGTATGTTCCTATTTTTTCTGCCTTTAATCTTGCGAAATCTGCCACTTCCATTGGAGCAAGTTCAACGTTTATTCTTCTAATGTAGTCTTTGCCTCCTCTTTCTCTTACTCCGTAGGTTGTGCGTATGGCTTCTACCATGTAATCTGTGCCGTTTTTGTTGTTTTCTCCGCAAATCAAAAGCGCTCTCTTATGACCTTGTTTCAAAAGTGCTGATGTTTCTTCGGCAATTTCTTGCATTGTAAGAATTTTTCTTTTGATAAGTTTGTTATCTCTACGGAATGAGCAGTAAGTGCAGTTGTTTACGCACATATTTCCGGTGTAGATAGGAGCGAAAAGCACAAGGCGTTTGCCATATATTGCTTCTTTTACAGTCTTTGCCGTTTCCATTATTTTGTGAATGGTGTCTGTGTCTGTAACTCTTAGCAAACATGCAACTTCTTCAAGATTTAAGCCTTTTAATTTTAAGGCTTTGTTTAATATCTCATTAACCTCATTTATTGTAGGTGTTTTTCCTTCTATCAATCCATAGAGTTTATCTCTGTTTATGAAATTGGTGTTTCTTTTTTCTATATTCATAATTATTCGTTGTTTGTTTTCTGAATGTTTTTTGATAAGATTGACTTTACTTCTACGTCTTTTAGTCTTCCTATTCTTCCAGTTAAAGCATTAATGTTATCAGAAGTGCTTTCGATTATTAAGGTAATAATACTCAATCCCTTGTCTGGCAAAGGCAACCCTTGACGAGCTAAAATAAAGTCGCTATACTTGCTAATGATTTCATTTACCTGCTGAGCTATTTCTCTGCGGTATATGATTATACTTATTGTTCCTATTCTCTTTTCCATCAGTTTTTACTTTTGGATTAGTTCTTATTTTCTTAAATTGATGATAAGCATTTGCATTGAACTGTCTAAACGCCATATTCTTTGGAAATGCTGTTGCAAATATACAATATAAATGTAAAATATCAAGACTTTATTATGTGAATTTGTATTTTTCTTAAAATTATTTATCTTTGCACTTGTAAAAATCTAAAAAAAAATTATCGTTATGAAGTTTAAATATGTATTATTTTTAGCATTGTTTAGCTTTCTTGGACTTTCAGTATTTGCAAATAATGATTCTGAACCCAAAGAAGAAGAACCATCTATTGTTTACTATGTAAAGGAAATTACACCTGAAAATGTTTTGAAATTATATAAGCTTTTGGGTGTAGATTTACAAGGAAAGACAGGTGTAAAGATACATTTCGGAGAAGAGGGCAATAAAAACTTTTTAAATCCTGAACTAACAAGATTGTTAATGCAAGAAACAAAGGCTACTTGGGTGGAAACCAATGTGCTTTATGTTAGCAAGAGAAGATTTACTGATAAACATATTGCTTTGGCTAAGCAACATGGATTTACTTTTGCGCCAATAGATATTTTAGATAAAGATGGTGAAATAAATATCTCAACAGAAGGAATGGGATTAAAGCACTATAAGAATGTGAAGCTTGGAAAGGGTTTTATGGATTATGATAATTACATAATTTATTCACACTTCAAAGGTCATGGCTCTGCGGGATTTGGTGGCGCAATCAAGAATATAGCAATGGGAATGGCTTCTCCTGGTGGAAAAATGGCACAACACGCATCGGATATTCCGCAAATAAATAAGCCAAGTGAGTGTGTGAGTTGCGCAAACTGTGTAAACAACTGCCCAGCCTCAGCAATAAGTCTTGAAGGTCAAGTTCACATAGACACAACTAAATGTATAGGTTGTGCAAAGTGTATTGCAGAATGTCCTTTGAAACTATTCTCTCCTAAAAAGGTTGAATTGACAGGAGATATTTTCCTTGAAAGACTTGTAGAGTATGCAAAAGTTGCAACAAGTCTTAAACCAATGGTCTATATCAATGTTTTAGCAAATATTTCTTCTGTGTGCGACTGCTCATCTAAGGCTCCTGCACCTTTTACTCAGGATATAGGAATTTTAGCTTCGAAAGATATTGTTGCAATTGACCAAGCAAGTTTGGATTTAGTAGCAAAGGGACATCAATGCGATGACCCATTCTTGAAAGAAAGCGGAAAAAGCGGAAAAGCTCAATTAGAATATGCTGAAAAACTTAAAATGGGTAAAAGAAAGTATATATTAGTTGAAGTTAAATAAAAGAAATATGAAAATATCTTCAAGAGTTGCATTTTTATTTTCGCTAATTCTTTGCTTAATACTTGGTTTTAGTTTCACCTCTTGTGTGGATGAGAATGATTATACGAATTCTCCTGCTGTGGAACTAAAATTCAGTGCAGATACTCTTACTTTTGATACTGTTTTTACAACTATTGGCTCTATTACCCAAACACTTATGGTTTATAATCATGAAAACCAAGCAGTGAAGATAGATAGAATAAGTCTTGGAACGGGTGGTGCGAGTTTTTATAGGCTGAATGTTGATGGAGATACAAGCCTTGTTGCAAGAGATATTGAAATAGGAGCAAGGGATAGCCTTTATATTTTTGTGAGATTGGAGTTGGATTATAATAATCAAAACAATCCTTTACTTATTGAAGATTCTATTGAGTTTTTCTTTAATAACAAAAGTCAAAAAGTGCTTTTGCAAGCCTACGGTCAAGATGCTTATTATCATAAACCAAGTCATTATCTTTTGTCTTCTAATCAAAATGGAGGATATGATACGATTTGGTTTTCAATGGCTCACGAAAATCCGGAGAGTTGCGGAGTTATTGTGAACGGAAACGATATTGAGTGGAAAACCGATAAACCTCATGTTGTATTGGGCGTTTGTGCTGTGGATTCTGCATACACTCTTAATCTAAATCCAAATACGAGAATACATTTTCAAAATTCTGCTGAGTTTTGGGTGTATAAAGATGCGTGTTTAAAGGCAGAGGGCGATGTAAGTCAGCCAATCGTTTTTCAAGGTCTAAGGTTGGATGAATATTATAAGGATATTCCGGGACAATGGGGTAGTCTTAGGTTTTGGGCAGGTAGTAAGGATAATGTATTGAATAATGTTGTTGTGAAAAATGCAACAATAGGAATTTTGGTCGATACATGCGTTACAAGCAATCCAACAATAGAAATCTTGAATACGAAAATCGAAAACTGTTCTTATATAGGGCTTTATTCAAGAGGGGCAGTTTTGGACATGAAGAACTCACTTGTTCAAAATTGTGGTAACTATAATTTAGCGCTTACGCTTGGCGGAAGTTACCAATTCGTACATTGCACTTTCGCTAACTATTGGGATTATAAAACTCGTACAACTCCTGTTTTGTATTTTAATGATTATTATTTAGATGTTAATTCTAATGTGCAATTTAGGCAGATAGAAAAGGCAGAGTTTTATAATTGTATTGTTTCTGGCGCTCTTGCCGATTCGGAAATAGAGTTTGATATGATAGAACAAACACTTTCTACAATAAGATTTGACTATTGCTTAGTCAAATACGAGGGTGAAAATCAGAATTCTCACCTTTTTACGAATTCTATTTTTAATTTAGACCCATTATTTGTAGAGCCTTCGGAAGGAGATTTACACTTGCAAGAAAATTCTCCTTGTATAGGAAAAGGAAATGGTATTTGGGGATATAATTTGCCATACGATATTGAAGGAAATTATCGTTTGGACCCTCCAAGTATAGGTGCATACGAATATAAACCGCAAACAAAATTTAAGATTTCTAAGAAAAAATCTTAATAAATAACGAATTATTTTGTATTTTTGCACGCTTATTGTTAAATAGTTAATAAAGGATAAAATATATTAATTACAAATTTCATTTTAAAAAGATGACAAAAAAGTACGTTTACACTTTTGGTGGTAAGACCGCAGAAGGTAAGGCAGATATGAAGAATCTGCTTGGGGGAAAAGGGGCTAACTTGGCAGAAATGTGTCATTTAGGATTGCCTGTTCCTGCTGGATTGACAATAACAACAGAATGCTGTACAGATTATTATGCAAATAATTGTCAATTGCCAGAAGGCTTAATGGAACAAGTAAAAGAAGGTCTTAAAAACGCCGAACAAGTAATGGGAATGACCTATGGAGATAAGGATAATTGCTTGTTAGTATCTTGTCGTTCAGGTGCAAGAAGTTCAATGCCTGGAATGATGGATACTGTTTTAAATATAGGATTGTGTTCTGCAACAATACCAGGATTGATTAAGAAAACAAACAATCCTCGTTTCGTTTATGACTCATACAGACGTTTGATTATGATGTATGCTGACGTAGTTATGGAAAAAGCAGAAGGCTTAGAACCATGTAAAGGCGTTGGTATCCGTCGTTTATTAGATGATATGTTTGATGAATACAAACATTCAAAAGGATATAAGCAAGATACAGATCTTACAACTGAGGATTTGATGTATTTAGCAGAAGAATTCAAAAAAGTTGTTAAAGAAAACATAGGAGTAGAGTTCCCAGATGATGCAGAAAAGCAATTAGAAGGTGGTATAAGAGCCGTTTTCAAATCTTGGAATGGTAAAAAAGCTGTTGCATATAGAAGAATCGAAGGAATTCCTGATGATTGGGGAACAGCAGTAAACGTTCAAGCAATGGTATTCGGTAACATGGGTAACGATTCTGCAACAGGGGTAGCATTTACTCGTAACCCAGCAAACGGAGATAATCAATTCTATGGAGAATGGTTGATAAACGCACAAGGAGAAGACGTTGTTGCAGGTATCAGAACACCAAATCCATTGAATAGCGAAACAAAAACAGAACAAAACAAGCACTTACCTTCAATGCAAGAGGTAATGCCTGAAACATATCAAGAACTTTGCGACATCAGAGATATTTTGGAAAAGAATTTCCGTGATATGCTTGATATAGAGTTTACAATTCAAAACAACAAACTTTATATGTTACAATGCCGTGTAGGAAAAAGAACAGGTGTTGCAGCAGTTACAATGGCAATGGAGATGCTTGGCGAAGGCTTAATCAATGAAAAAGAAGCAATTTGCAGAGTATCACCAGAACAATTAGACGAATTACTTCACCCAATCCTTGATGCAAAAGAAGAAGCTAAACACACAGTAATCGCACAAGGTTTACCAGCAGGTCCTGGTGGTGCAGTAGGAGTGATAGCTATGACAAGCGAAGAAGCAATGCGTCTTGAAAAAGCAGGAATCGCTAACATCTTGGTTAGAGAAGAAACAAACCCAGAAGATGTTGAAGGAATGCGTGCAGCAACAGGTATCTTAACAGAAAGAGGTGGTATGACATCTCACGCAGCCTTAGTTGCAAGAGGTTGGGGTAAATGTTGTATAGTAGGTTGTAGCTCATTAAAAATAGATATGGATGCAAAAACTGTATCTATGGGTGGAAAAACTTACAAAGAAGGAGATACACTTAGCTTAAACGGAACAAAAGGAACAGTTTACGAAGGAGCAGTAGCAACAATCAATGCGTCAGAAAACGAATTGTTCAAACAATTCATGCAATTGGTTGATAAATATAGAACAATGGGTGTTAGAACAAACGCAGACAATCCAAAAGATGCACAACAAGCGATAGAATTTGGAGCAGAAGGTATAGGATTGTTCAGAATTGAACACATGTTCTACGGAGAGAACTCAGAAAAACCATTAGCTATACTAAGAAAGATGATTCTTTCAGGTTCAACAGAAGAAAGAAAACATTGGTTAAACGAATTGTTACCATACATCAAACAAGCCGTTAAAGGAACAATGCAAGTGATGAATGGAAAACCAGTAACCTTCCGTTTGATTGACCCACCTTTGCATGAATTTGTGCCACACACACAAGAAAATGTAGAAGCATTAGCAAAAGAATTAGGAATTGCAGCCGAAGAATTAAATAAGAGAATTGTAGCATTGGAAGAAGTAAACCCAATGATGGGATTAAGAGGAGTAAGATTAGGAATCACTTACCCTGAAATCACAGAAACACAATTTAGAGCATTATTTGAAGCAGAAGCAGAATTAAGAAAAGAAGGCTTTGATCCACACTTAGAAATCATGGTTCCATTGACAATTTCTGTAACAGAACTTAAACATCAAAAAGCAATTTGCGATAGAGTACACGCAGAAGTTGAAGCAGCAATGAGCGCTAAAATAGAATACATGTACGGAACAATGATAGAAATACCAAGAGCAACACTTGTAGCAGACAAAATAGCAGAAGTAGCAGATTTCTTCTCATTCGGAACAAATGACTTGACACAAATGACATTTGGATTCTCTCGTGATGACGTAAATGGTATTTTAGAAACATATCAAAGCGAAAAGATAATTCCAGCAGATCCATTCCAAACATTAGATCAAGAAGGAGTAGGACAATTAGTTACCTTAGGGGTTCAACGCGGACGTGTTACAAAACAAAATCTTAAAGTAGGAGTTTGTGGAGAACACGGAGGAGATCCAGAATCAGTTAAATTCTTCTTTAAAAACGGAATGAACTACGTATCATGTTCACCATTTAGAGTACCAGTTGCAAGACTTGCAGCAGCACAAGCAGCAGTAAACGAAAGCAAATAAGACTCAAAAACAATAAAACATAAAACAAAAAAGGCGATTGAGTAATTCAGTCGCCTTTTTTAATTTATTGTTTTATTTGTTCTATCTATTTGTTTAAATGTGCAAAATCTTTTGTTTTAATTTTTGTGATAATTCTATTACCACTGCGATCAAGTAAACCATCTTTTGTTTTTAATACCAATCCTTCTGCATCATAATTTTTGTTTTCAGCAATTGTTGATTTGTATCCATTTTTTACAAATTCTATTGCCTCGTTCAAAGTCATATAACCAATAATTGGAACAATTTTTAATCCCATTTTGTGAGCTAAGTCTTCAAGTGAATTTCTTTGTAGCCACCATTTGCCAACTCTAATATCAAATAGAATAAAATCTACATCATCTGCTATATAATTCTTACCTTTTTGAATATTGATTCCATAACCTTCTCCAAATAGTTGAATAGTAGTAGGCTCTTTAAATGAGAATACATTATTTGGATTGAATGAATCAAATATATTATGTAATTTTTCTAATAAATGTTTTGGGATATCTGCACGTTCCGTTCTTCCATGAAAAGATATACTCCAATCATTTTCCTCACGCCAATCAATATCTATATGAATATTTGTACCATCTATTTTTTCAGTACATTCCCATAATGTATTTTCTAATGTTTTGAAATAATCAAAAGTGTAATCTCCTAAAATTATATTATTGGTCTTTTCCTCACGCTTAAATAACGTGTTTATTTTTTGATAACTTGCCATAATTTTATATTGTTGCGTGTTCTGTCTGCAAATATAAAACAATATTTTAAAAGTAAAAAAGAAAACGAATCTTTGTTTTGTTTCTCTGCAATGCGAAGTGGAAGTATTACCTTAAAAGAGTTAGCAAAATAAAACAAAGAAAAAATCATTGCAAACAAACTATTTCTATCTTTGTTGCGTTATATTTTTATGAAAAAAGGCTTTGTAATTGTTTTTTTAGTGTTGTTTTCTTTTTTGCTTTCGGCGCAAGGTGTGAAGGAGATTTGCATTGGGGTGAATGAGTATGCGAAAAATCTTCGTTCGGCTTATTATGAGGCGGATGTTGTTATTGAAGAGAAAGGGCAGACAAAGACTTATTTCAATAAGGTTAGTTTTCAAAAGAATAAGTATGGTAATAAAATTTTTGCAAGGATAAATGCTCAAATTTATTCTTCAAACGAGTTGATTCAGCAAGTGTTTTGCGACAACAAACGCTTTACTTTGATAGATTTTTATGAGCATATAGCCGAGCAATACGATAAAGAAGACTATGAAGACTTTATAAAGCGAATAGATGTCAATGTAATACCTGAATTTGTTTTTAACAAACCGATTTTTAATCTAAAAGCAATAGAAAAAGGCGAAATTCTCGTTGAAAGAAAAGAAGATACGACAATCAATGGCTTTGAAATGTTTCGTGTTTTAGAAACTTTGATAAAACTCGACACTATTTCCTACATAAAGGAGCATTATATAAGAAAACAAGACTTTTTTCCGATAGCCAAAAACACTACAATAATTTACTTAAATGAAGAAAAAGCAAAAGTAAATAGCAAATCCTATAAAGTAAGTCTTAGTCGCATTGATGAAAACACAGCTTTTCATGAGGCGAGATTTGAGTTTGATTATAGAAACTCAGGAATAGATTTAAGATATAAAAGTAGTAAATCTCTAAATCGCCAATGGATTGAGCAGGAGAGAAGTCAGAGTACATTCGCTTACGGTTCAGAAGCACTTGACTTTAAGGTTGAAGATGTGTTTTCAAAGCCTTTTGAATTAAAAGCCAATAAAGGAAAAATTGTAATTATGGCTTTTTTCTACAATAGTTGTTCTCCTTGCGTTCCTGTTTTGAATGATTTACAGAAAATATACGATAAATACAAGGAAAAGGGAGTTGAGATAATTGCTTTAAACCCTGTGGACAGTAAAATAGGAGATGCGCAAATGCAATCCTTTGTTAAAGAACGTAACATAACCTATTACGTTGCACAAATACCAAGAAACACAGTAGAAGAAATGTATTTAGTGCGTTATTTCCCAACAATTTTCATTATAGACAAGAAAAGCAGAGTGATTTATTCACATCAAGGTTACAATACCTTGTTTTTCGATAAGATTTCCAAGATAATAGAACGCAAATTGTAGTTTTTCTCCTTTAAGATATTTGAGAAAAATCTGCCGTTTTATGTTTTCTTGCTAAATAGTTTCTTAAAGGTTTATTTTCTTCGGCTTTCAATAGCGGGTCGTGTGAAATTATTTGAACAGCAACGTCTTTTGCTTGCACCATAAGCGGTTCATCTAACACTATATCGGCAATTTTCAATTCCATAACACCACTTTGTTGAGTGCCTGCAATGTTTCCTGGTCCTCTTAGTTGCAAATCGGCTTGTGCAATCTCAAATCCGTTATTCGTTACGCACATTGTGTTAATTCTAAACAAGCCTTCTTGCGAGAGTTCGTCCTTTGTGCGTAATATGCAATAACTTTGCTCTTGACCTCTGCCGACTCTGCCTCGTAATTGATGAAGTTGAGCAAGCCCAAACCTCTCTGCGTTTTCTATTACCATAACTGTTGCGTTCGGAACATCGACTCCAACCTCAATAACCGTTGTTGCAACCATTATATTTGTGATTCCCTCTTTGAAACGTTGCATTTCATAGTCCTTATCTTCGGCTTTCATCTGCCCATGCACAATACTGATTTGATATTTTGGCAAAGGAAATTCCCTAACAATGCTTTCGTATCCGTCCATTAAGTCTTTCAAATCCATTTTCTCGCTTTCCTTAATCAAAGGATATACAACATAGATTTGTCTTCCTAAATCTATTTGCTTTCTCATAAAGTTGAAAAGCGTAAGTATGTCTCTGTCGAAAAGATGCGTTGTTTGAATAGGTTTTCTTCCCTTAGGCAGTTCATCAATTACCGAACATTCCAAATCACCATAAACACTCATTGCAAGCGTTCTTGGAATAGGGGTTGCAGTCATTACCAAAACGTGAGGCGGAGTAGTGTTTTTGCTCCACATCTTTGCTCTTTGCTCCACTCCAAAGCGATGTTGCTCATCAATTACGGCAAGTCCAAGATTTTTAAACACAACATTATCTTCCAAAATAGCGTGTGTGCCAATCAATATATTGACCTGTCCATCGGCAAGAGCGTTTAAAAGAGGTTTTCTCTCTTTTTGCTTACTGCTTCCTGTGAGTAAACACACGTTAAGCGGCATATCTTTTAAGAAATTCTTTATGCTGTTGTAGTGTTGCTGAGCAAGAATTTCGGTAGGAGCGATAATTGAGGCTTGAAAACCATTATCTATTGCAATCAACATACACAAAAGAGCAACAAGTGTCTTTCCGCTTCCTACATCTCCTTGCAAAAGACGATTCATTTGAAAACCTGTTCGCATATCGTTGCGAATTTCTTTCACAACTCTTTGCTGTGCATTAGTAAGAGTAAAAGGTAGGTTGTTTTTGTAAAAGTTGTTGAAACTATCTCCAATAACCGAAAAGACAAATCCTTTATTTGCTGATTTATTGTTGTATTTCTTTACTTGGTTTTCAAGTTGCATAAAAAACAACTCTTCAAACTTTAATCTTATTTTTGCCTTTGCGAGATTTTCCTCATTCTTTGGAAAATGTATCTCTCTCAAAGCCCTTTCCCTTGTGTAGAGATTATAGTGTTTTGTTATGTATTGAGGTAGGTTTTCTTCTATTCTGTTTACTGCAAGCGAGAGAATTTCTTGCGTATATTTAGCTAAGGTTTTTGAAGTAAGGAAAGAGTTTTTCATTCTTTCGGTTGTAGAGTAAATAGGGAAGAAAGTGTCGATTGCAGTGCGTTTATAAGAGGCAAGAGTCTCAAATTCAGGGTGAGCAAAGTTGAATAAACCATTGAAAAACGTAGGCTTTCCAAAAATAACATAGTCAATGCCCAGAACAAAACTATCGCTAATCCATTTCAAACCTTGAAAGAAAACAAGTTCTATTGTTCCCGTTGAATCGGCAAGCGTGATTACAAGTCTTTGTCCTTTGCCTTTAAGGATTTCTTTCTTGATTGCTTTTCCTACAACTTGAATATAAGTCTCTTCACTTGCTATTTCTCGGATTTTTGTAAACTTACTCTTGTCTAAATAGCGAAAAGGATAATGCTCCAACAAATCTGCAAAAGTTGAAACATTGATTTCTTTTTTCAGAATGTTGGCTTTCTTCTCGCTTATCGAGGATAAATGTTCGATTGGAGTGTCTAAAAAATCCATCATAAGAAAATATTTCAGCAAAGATACAAAGAAAAAACACAAAACAAAGCCCTAAGAGAAAATAAAATTGTTTCACCAAGAGTTAAGCCCAAATGCTTGCGATATTTTCAAACAAGTGAAAAGTAATCCGAAATTTTCGATTTATTTGCCCTTAACTAAAAATCACAAAATCAAAGACTTAACTTTTTTAAGCCTTGAAAACGTCAAATTTTTCTTTGTTTTAGTGTGATTTTTTCTTGATTTTAGCGAAATAATTCTTGATTTTAGAAAATTATTTCTTTGTTTTATTTTATTTTTTCTTTGCTTTTTTTCATTTTTTCTTTGAATTATTTTTTTACCCCTTAGTGGTAGAAGCATTACCATAACGAGGTAATCCAATTACCACAAAGGGGTAATCCTATTACCATAACGAGGTAATTTTTTTTCTTCGCAATTTGTAGCAAAAAAATCAAAACCTAATTTTTTTTGTACTTTAAAAAATTTATTATACCTTTGTAGGCAGAAAGAATAATAACGAAAAATTATGCCTATGGTAAAAGAAAAAGAAAGATAATTTAGACTAAGTAAATTTTAATACGACATAAAAAGCGTTTTTGCTTATACTTAAAAGTTTGGAACCTCGAAAATTTCAAATTATTCAATGAAAAGTTAAGCGGAAAACGCTCACGAGTAATATCGTGGGCTTTTCTTGTTTCATTGAATAGGTAGTTTCGAGGACCTCAAACTTTGATAAGAAAAAAGTCCCACGTTTTTATTTTGTCTCAAAACAAAGAAAAAAAGTAATTAAACGCCTTTGGGACGGGGCAAAAGAAAGTGAAAAATAATAGAAATGAAAATAAACAAATTTTTAGCCTTGACGGCTGTTTTTGCGACTTTGTTCGCAAGTTGCGATAAGCATACAAATGTAAATTATTCACAGTTTAAGTTCCTCAAAAACTTGACAGAACATTCACATGGAGTTGAATCGGTTTCATGGAGTCCCGACGGGAAATATATAGCAAGTAGTTCATATGACGGAACTATTATTCTAAAAAAAGCAAAGAGCGGAAAGTACATTGGAACCTTGGAAGGACATTCAGAAGGTTGGAATGAATTAAGTTGGAGACCCGACGGAAAATATCTGGCAAGCGCTTCATATGGTGATAATAGAATTAAGGTATGGGACGTAAACAGCGGAGAGTGTGTTAGAACCTTGAAAGGTGGATATGATAAAGGTCACACAGTTTCATGGAGTCCTGACGGGAAATATATAGCAAGCACTATTGGTGATGCAGGTCTTAATATATGGGACCCGAATGTAGGTGTGTGTATTCAATCTTTGAACACAGGTTATGGCGTGATTTCTATTTCATGGAGACCCGACGGAAAATATATAGCATGTAATGGTGGATATAGCGCAGAAACCATTAAGATATGGGATGCAAATTTCGGTGTGTGCATTCGAACCTTGGAAGGACATTCTAATGACGTGCGTTCCGTTTGTTGGAGTCCCGATGGAAAATATTTGGCAAGCGGTGCATGTGACAATACAGTTAAGCTATGGGACGCCAACAGCGGTGCATGTCTTCAAACCTTTGATGGACATTCGTGGAACGTGTATTCGGTTTCATTTAGCCCCGACGGAAAATATTTGGCAAGCGGTTCAAAGAGTGGTGAGATTGGTCTATGGGATGTAAATACAGGTAAGAAAATTCTAATCTTGAAAGGACATTCGGATCTCGTGACTTCGGTTTGCTGGAGTCCCGACGGAAGATATTTGGTAAGCGGTTCGAGAGACAATACCGTTAAAATCTGGGGCGAGAAGTAAGTATTATATATATGAAGTAAATAAAAAACGCTCGTGACTCTTAGTTTTATTTTGACTTGCGAACGTTTTGTTATTTATTTTCTTTATTTTTGCTTTGTTAATTTAATTAAAAGATAAAAAAATGAGAGTAGTAAAAATTTTAAGTTTGATTGTAGTTTTTGCGACATTGTTTTCAAGTTATGGAAACGCGACAGGAGGTGGAGGAAATACCAATAAAAAAACAGAATCTTCTGCAAAAGTAGATTACACAAACTTTAAATGCCTTAAAACCTTGGAGGTAAATAAATATGGTGTCGAATCCGTAGCATATAGTCCCGATGGCAAAAGAATAATCAGCAATGGATTGGATAATATTGACGATTCATTGGTTCCAACCATTAAGATATGGGATGCAAACACAGGAGAATGCCTTAAAACCTTAAAAGGACATTCAGATGGAGTCAGTTCCGTATCATATCTGACGGCACAAAAATAATCAGCTGTTCAGGTGATGGAACCATTAAGATATGGGATGCAAACACAGGAGAATGTCTTAAAACCTTAAATGGAGATTCAGAAGAATTCTTGTCCGTAGCATATAGTCCCGATGGCAGAAAAATTGTCAGCGGTTCATTGGAGAAAACCGTTAAGATATGGGATGCAAACACAGGACAATGCCTTAAAACCTTGGAGGTAAATAAATATAGTGCTAAGTCCGTAGCATTTAGTCCCGATGGCACAAAAATAATCAGATGTTCAAGTGATGGAACCATTAAGATATGGGATGCAAACACAGGAAAATGCCTTAAAACCATGAATGGAGATTCATATGTTGTCGAATCCGTAGCATATAGTCCCGATGGCAAAAGAATAATCAGCGGTGGATGGGATAATACCGTTAAGATATGGGACGCAAACACAGGACAATGCCTTAAAACCTTGGAGGAACGCGGATATATCAAATCCGTAGCATATAGTCCCGATGGCACAAAAATTATCAGCGTTTCAGTGGTGGATGGAAAGATAAACATATGGGACGCAAACATAGGAAAATGTATAAAAACCTTAGAAGGACATACAAAAGGTGTCGAATCCGTAGCATTTAGTACTGACGGCACAAAAATTGTTAGTTGTTCAAATGATAATACCATTAAGATTTGGGGAGTGGAGTAGGGATTGATTTTATAATATAAAGAAAAACGCTCGTGAGTCTTTGTTTAATTCAGACAAACGAGCGTTTTGTTTGTTATAACAATAAAATTATTATCTTTGCAGTTAGTAATTTAAAGTCTATTGTTATGAATAGTGTTACGCAAGAGAGAATTATACCTTCTATTCAAAAGTATTTTTCAACTCAGCCAATAAATAAAGCGTGGTTGTTTGGCTCTTATTCTCGTGGAGAGGAGAATGAGCAAAGCGATATTGATATTATTGTTTCTTTTGATAAGGATGCGAAGATTTCTCTTTTTAAATATGCTGACATAATCTGTCAATTAGAAACATTACTCAATCAAAAAGTTGATTTAGTTGAAGAAGGTGCATTATTACCCTTTGCACAAGAATCGGCAAATAAAGATAAAATTTTAATATATGAGAGAGTTTGTTAAAGATAAAGGAAGAATAGAACACATGTTGTTTGCTATAAACAATGTAGAAGAGTTTACAGCAAACATAAGCGAAGAAGAGTTTGCAGAAAGTAAGATTTTATTTTATGCAGTCGTTAAAAATATAGAGATTATTGGCGAAGCGTCATATATGCTTACAAAAGAATTTAAACAATCTCACAGCAATATTCCTTGGCAAATAATGGAAAAAATGCGTCATGTATTGGTTCATGGATATTACACTATATCTCCTAAAAAAGTTTGGGAAACAGTGCAAGAGGATTTGCCTGTTTTAAAACTTCAACTTACGAATTTATTGGCAGAGATTTAAAATATATAGAAAAAACTCAAAGAAAAACGCTCGTAAGTCTTTGTTTTATTCAGACAAACGAGCGTTTTGTTTTATGTATTTAAAGAATTATTTTCTTGGTGCTAAGCCTAAGATTTCTCTTGCTTCGGCTGAGGTTGCTATTTCTCTGCCTAATTCTTTTGCAATGCGAACTACTTTTTCTACAAGTTCACCATTTGATTTTGCTTTCACGCCTTTTGATAGGTAAATATTGTCTTCAAATCCTACTCTTACGTTTCCGCCCATTGCAATCGCAGCTGCTGCCATTTGAAAGGCAGAACGTCCAACTCCTGTAACGGTCCAAGTTGAGCCGGCAGGGATATTGTTTACTAACCAAGCAAGATTGCTAACTGTTGCAGGGGTACAGCCAGGTACTCCTAAGACAAAATTGAATTGCATAGGGTGTCCTGGTACTTCTCCTTTGCGTGCCATTGTTAAAATGGTGTCAAGGTGTCCCATTTCAAAGCATTCGTATTCTGGTTTTATGCCTTTTTCTATCATTCTCTTACCAAATGCACGCATTGTTGGCATTGTGTTGTCGAAAATCTCGTCTCCAAAGTTGCAAGTTCCGCAATCTAATGTAGCCATTTCAGGTATTGGATTAGTATTTGTTGAATCTAATCTTTCATCTGGGCTCATTCCTACTGCTCCTCCTGTTGAAGGAATTATGATTACGTCAGGACAAACTTTGTAAATCGCTTCTTCGCATTCTTGAAATCTTGCATGGTTTTGTGTAGGTGTGCCATCGTCTTCTCTAACGTGAAGGTGAACGATTGCAGCTCCTGCATCAACAGCTGATTTCGCTTCTCTAACTATTTCTTCTACTGTATATGGAACGGCAGGGTTTTGTTCCTTTGTTACTTCTGCGCCACAAATTGCGGCAGTTATGATTAACTTTTCCATTTTCTTTATTTGTTGTTTCTTTGACATTGTTTTGGAACTACGCATGTGCCGCTTGCTCTACATACAACAATAGGTTCTGCTAATACATCTGCTGCTGAATCTGATATGTCTGTTCTTGGAGCGATTACTTTGCGTGCTTCAAATTTCATCTTACGAGATGTGTTTCCTACATGTGTGATTTCTCCTACTGCTTCAATGTAATCTCCTGCATATACAGGTGCTAAAAATTCTACATTGTCGTATGCACAGAATAATCCTTCATCTCCGTCTTGTATGATTAAAAGTTCTGTTGCTACATCGCCAAATAGGTTCAACATTCTTGCACCATCTACAAGATTTCCGCCATAATGAGCGTCATGTGCTGACATTCTCATTCTTATTATTGATTTTGCTGCCATTGTTTTATTGTTTTATTTTATTATTATTTTACTATGTAATCTACAAATAAGTAAGGTGTTTTTACGCATTCAGGAGCTATGTTTTCAACTGTTTCTTTTACTTCTGCAATTACGACATCTGCTGCTGTAGCCATAAGAGGGTTGAAATTTTGGCTTGTTCCGCGATAGATTAAGTTACCATATTTGTCAGCAACTGACGCTCCTATTAAAGCAACATCGGCTCTCAATGGTAGTTCTAAAAGGAATTCTTCTCCGTTTACTTCGATTACTCTTTTGCCTTCGCCTGCTAATGTACCTAATCCTGTTTTTGTTAAAAAGCCTCCTATGCCTGCTCCTCCAATTCTTACTCTTTCTGCCAATGTTCCTTGTGGTACTAATTCAACTTCCATTTCCCCATCTTTCATCTTTTGTTCTGTAATAGGGTTTGTACCAATGTGAGATGCTATTACTTTCTTTACGCAACCTGATGCTACTAATAATCCACTGCCTTTTTCGGGATAAGAAGTGTCGTTGCAGATTACAGTTAAGTTTTTACGTCCTGCTTTTGCCAATGCTTCGATAATTCTGTTCGCACTGCCAGCTGCTAAAAATCCTCCAATCATTACGGTCATGCCGTCTTTAATCATATCAACTGCTTGGTCGATTGTTATCTCTTTACTCATAGTTATATGTTTTTATTTGTTAATTGCTTTTTTGATTATCTTGCAAAGATAACGTATTTCTTTGATTTGGCTGAATTTTTTCTAAGAAATAATTTTCTAAATCAAAGAAAAAATTATTTTTTTCTTAGGAATAATTTGATAAATCTAAGAGATTTTTAATGCGAATTTAGAGTTTCTTAAAATTTTTCATTATCTTTGCAGAATAAACCCCAAAAATATAATAAGATTATGTACACTGACAGCTTTATAGCAAATATTACTGCTGGATTTAAAAGTAATTGGGATTTACCTGCTTTGAGTGATTATAAGCAAACACCGATATATTATAGAGAAGTTGCACAACAAATAGCTAAGTTGCACATTTTGTTTGAGCAAACAGGAATAGAAAAAGGCGATAAAATAGTTTTGTGTGGTAGAAACAGCTCTGCGTGGGCTGTTATTTTCTTTGCGACCCTTACTTACGGCGCTGTGGCTGTTCCTTTATTGCATGAATTTAAGAGTGAGTCGGTAATGCACCTTGTAAACCACTCTGACGGAAAGATTCTTTTCGTTGGAGATGTTGTTTGGGAGGGATTGCAAGCAGAAAACATGCCTAAACTTTCAGGAATTATACAAATGCAAGGCTATGACTTAGTTGCTTGTAACGATGAACACTTCCGTGAAGTCTATTCTAACTTAGACGCCGAGTTTGCAAAGAAATATCCAAACGGATTTACACAAGAAGACGTAAACTACCAAAGAGACAATTTAGATACTTTGGCTTTGATAAATTATACTTCTGGAACAACATCTGTAAGTAAAGGAGTTATGTTATCATACAGAGCATTGTTGAGCAATTATATGTTTGCGTGTGAAGTTTTGCCTAACTTGAAACCCGGAGATAACGTTGTGTCAATCCTACCCATGGCTCACATGTACGGATTGCAGTTCGAAGTAATTTTTGAGTTTATAAGAGGAATACATATTCACTTTTTAACACGAATTCCTTCGCCAAAAATTATTGCAGAAGCCTTTGCGACAATAAAACCTGACGTAATTATTTCAGTACCTCTTATAATTGAGAAAGTATATAAAAGCAAACTAAAACCAATACTCGATAAAAAGAAAATGAAGCTTCTTTTGAGAACGCCGGTTATCGATACCATAATCAAAAATAAAATACTTGCAACATTAACCGAGTCATTCGGAGGAAGATTTTATGAAATCATAATAGGCGGAGCGGCATTCAATAGAGAAGTTGAAACATTTTTCAAAAAAATTGGCTTTCCTTACACCGTAGGTTACGGAATGACAGAATGCGGACCTATAATTTGCTATGCCGATTGGAAGGAACACAAATTGGGATCTTGTGGAAAAGCAGCTCCGCGTATGGAAGTGAAAATAGATTCGCCAGATGAAACCAAAATAACAGGAGAAATTCTTGTTAGAGGAGCCAATGTGATGATGGGATACTACAAAAACGAAGAGGCAACCAAAGCAACATTTACAGAAGACGGCTGGATGCGAACAGGAGATTTAGGAATAAAAGACAAAGACGGCAACCTATACATTAAAGGACGTAGTAAAAATATGATTCTTGGCCCAAGCGGACAAAATATCTATCCAGAAGAAATAGAAGATATAATAAACAGTTTAGAAATCGTAAATGAAAGCTTAGTAAAAGAAGAAGACGGAAAATTAGTTGCCTTAGTCTATTTAGATCAAGACTATTTAGATTCTCACAATATAACATTAACACAAGAAGAGTTAAGAAATCAAGTGAAGAGTCAAGCAAATCAACTACTATCTTCATACGAACAAATCTCAAACGTTTACTTACAAGAAGAGGAATTTGAGAAAACACCTAAGCGTAGCATAAAACGATATATTTATATGGGTAAATAATTATTAAAAATAAAGAATATGAAAAATATATTTTTGATTGCAATAAGTCTTTTTATGACATCATTATGTCTTGCACAAGGAACACCTTGCAACCTTATAGAAGAAGTCAAGGACGGAAAGACAATGTATCGTGGAGAACGCAATTACGTTGGTACAAACTACGATGATTTTAGAGTATGTATACAATATTTATACGACGGAGAGAATCACTGTTTAGAACTAACATTAGACCCAAAGAATACATTGCATGTAGAAGAAAAATCAATAGCATACATTCAATTTCCAGAGCAAGAAGAAGTGGAATTAACACTATCAGAAATTATACTTAATCCAAATAACAATAAAATCGGATGTAGATACGCTTTAACCGAAAAGCAAAAAGATATATTCGCACAAAAACCAATCACAGGAATATATTTTTCTACAAAAGAGTACCCTCAGATAGAAATTCCTGAGCTTAATAAATACACAGCAAAGAAATTGATGGAGAGATTTAAATGTGGAATTAACACAATACAGAATTAGAAAAAGAAAATAATAAAAAACATAAAAAACATATGAGTACAAAAGTAACAAAGCAATTAGTAAATCCTCAAAGCATAGTTGTAGTAGGAGCAAGCAATGACACTGCAAAACCAGGAGGAGCAATACTTAGAAATATTATAGAAGGCGGATTTCAAGGCAAGCTTTATGTAGTAAATCCAAAAGAAACAGAAATACAAGGCATACAATGCAATAAAGCAGTTAATGACTTACCACAAGTAGATCTTGCAGTTATTGCAATAGCAGCGAAATATACAGAAGAAACTGTTAGAGTTCTTACAGAGGAAAAGGGAACAAAAGCATTTATTATCATATCTGCCGGATTTGGAGAAGAGAGTCATGAAGGAAAAGAATTAGAAAACAGAATCGTTTCTTTGATTGAAAAAGCAGGAGCGTGCTTAATCGGACCTAATTGTACAGGTATATTTACACCATATCACCATGCAATTTTCTCAAAACCGTTCCCAAAATCATCACCTAAAGGAGTAGATTTCATAACAGGTAGTGGAGCAACAGGATGCTTTATTATGGACATCGGAATGCAACAAGGGCTTCACTTCAATCACTGTTGGGCGGTAGGAAACTCGGCACAACTTGGAATAGAAGACATATTAGAATATCACGATGAAAGCTTTGACCCTGCAACATCGTCAAAAGTAATCTTAATGTACATAGAAAACATTAAGAATCCGATGAAACTCCTTACTCATGCAAAGAGTTTGAGAGCAAAAGGCGTAAGAATAGCAGCCATTAAGTCAGGTTCGTCAGAAGCAGGCTCGCGTGCAGCATCATCACACACAGGAGCGTTAGCATCACCTGACGTTGCAGTAGATGCATTGTTTAGAAAAGCAGGCATAGTACGTTGTTACGGAAGAGAAGAGCTTTGTACAGTAGGTAATATCTTTACTTACCCAGAATTTGAAGGTAAAAACATAGCAATTATCACACACGCAGGAGGCCCAGCCGTAATGCTAACAGACGCATTAAGCAAAGCGGGAATGAATATTCCACATATCGAAGGCGAAAAAGCCGATGAATTATTATCAAAGCTTTTTGCAGGTTCAGCAGTTGGCAATCCAATAGATTTTCTTGCAACAGGAACACCAGAACAACTTGGAACAATTATCGATTACTGCGATA
Organism: Candidatus Onthomorpha sp.; assembly: GCA_045644685.1. GTDB lineage: Bacteria > Bacteroidota > Bacteroidia > Bacteroidales > P3 > Onthomorpha. The sequence continues at coordinate 3,480 of JAZRHI010000024.1, read as the reverse complement.
ACCAATTTGAAAACATAGACGCGATGTGCGTAATCTTTGGAACACCGGGCTTAGCACCGATAAACGAAGCGTACAGAGTGTTATCTGAAAAAATGAAATCAAGCAAAAAACCAATATTCCCAATACTTCCATCAACACTTGTGGCAGGCGACGAAGTAAAAGAGTTTGTTGAAATGGGCAATACATACTTTGCTGATGAAACTGTGTTTGGTAATGCAGTAGGACGCATAGTTGCAACACCAGCACCGTCAAACGATTCAGACTCTGTTAAGATAGACGTAGAAAAAATTAGAGAAATAATCTCACGTTGCCCAGACGGATACCTTGATGTTAAGTTAATGAACGAATTACTTGACGCAGCAGGAATCAATCACGCAGTAGATATATCAAGTGATAATGTAGAAGAAATAGTTGCGTTTGCCAATAAAACAGGTTACCCACAAGTGATGAAAGTTGTCGGACCTGTTCACAAATCTGACGTAGGCGGAGTATCACTTAACGTAAAAGACGAAGTACATGTAAGAGCTGAGTTTGAAAGACTAATAAAAATAAAAGACACTTACGCAGTTCAAGCATACCCAATGCTATTTGGAACAGAAATCTTCATAGGAGCAATGCGTACACCATTGTTTGGACACCAAGTATTGTGCGGATTAGGAGGTATATTCGTAGAAGTATTAAAAGATGTACAAGCAGGACTTGCACCAATCGGAGTTGCAGAAGCCAAAGAAATGATAAAACGTTTGAGAGGCTACAAGATAATTCAAGGAGTTAGAGGACAAGACCCTGTAAACGAAGACATGTATGCAGATCAAATAGCAAGAGTAGCAGCATTAGTACAAGCAGCACCAGAAATTGCAGAGATGGACTTAAATCCGTTGTTAGGCTCACCAAAAGCCGTAGTTGCAGTAGATGCTCGTATAAGAATTGAAAAATAAATTCTAAACACATAAACAAAAAAACGAAGTTCCAAAAAAGGGACTTCGTTTTTTTTTATTTCAAAAACCGATAAATCCAAATTATTTGAATTGAATAATATCAGCACTTACAGTAATAGTTTTCACATATACTATTCCAAAAATATGACGAGAAGATTTTGTAACAGTATAGTTAGTTAAAGCTTGATTAGCCAATAAACCAGCACTTTTTTTCACTTTGTCGATAGCTTTTTGCTCAGGATTGCCTCCGCAAAATCCTAAAATATAAGTTGCAGATGCGCTTTCCTTAACCGTTTTTACATACTCAAAATTTGCAGAATTAAGGATAACCATATTATTATCCATATTCATAATTTTGCTGTGAGTCGCACAGCTACTCATTCCTAAGGCTACAAGAACGATAGCTAAGATTGTTAATAGACTTTTTCTCATAATAAATAAATATTTGTAATAATAATTTTTTTAAACTGCCAACAAAGGTAGGCTTTTTTTTAATTACGGCAAAGCAAAATCGAATAAAAATAAATTTTTCGGGGGGGGTAGTGCTAAGATGTTAAGACTTAATAAGTTAAGTCAAAGAAAATGAAAAATAAATCTTTGTTTGATTAAATAATTACTTACTCCAATCCCCATATCTTTATGGTTTCATCCGCTGATGCTGAAACAATTTTTGTTCCGTCCGGACTAAATGAGTCTGAATTAACACCAGAAGTATGCCCTGTTAAGGTTTGTAAACATGTGCCTGTATTTGCATCCCATATCTTTATGGTTTTATCCCATGATGCTGAAACAATTTTTGTTCCGTCTATACTAAATGAGGCTGAATTAACATAATTAGTATGCCCTTTTAAGGTTTGTAAACATTTTCCTCTATTTGCATCCCATATCTTTATGGTATTATCCGATGATGCTGAAACAATTTTTGTTCCATCAGGACTAAATGATGCTGAATTAACAAGATAAGTATGCCCTTTTAAGGTTTGCAAACATTTTCCTCTATTTACGTCCCATATCTTTATGGTTTTATCCCTTGATGCAGAAATAATTTTTGTTCCGTCTGGACTAAATGAAGCTGAATTAACAACATCAGTATGCCCTTTTAAGGTTTGTAAACATCTTCCTGTATTTGCATCCCATATCTTTATGGTTTCATCCGTTGATGCAGAAATAATTTTTCTTCCGTCTGGACTATATGAAGCTGAATTAACCATAAGAGTATGTCCTGTTAAGGTTTGTAAACATGTGCCTGTATTTACATCCCATATCTTTATGGTATTATCCCATGATGCAGAAACAATTTTTGTTCTGTCTGGACTAAATGAGGCTGAATTAACAGAATGAGTATGTTCTTTTAAGGTTTGTAAACATGAGCCTGTATTTGCATCCCATATTTTTATGGTGTTATCCCATGATGCAGAAACAATTTTTCTTCCGTCTGGACTATATGAGGCTGAATTAACAGAATGAATATGTTCTGTTAAGGTTTTTATTAGTTTGTATTCGGTAAATTTTGGTTTTTCTTGCAATGTGAAGTTGTATTCTGCGATTTTGCCTTCTTCTATTTTAATGTTTTCTTGCAAAGGTTTAAATCCGTCTTTTTTAAGTGTTAGTTGGTGGTCGCCAATTAGGATTTGAGGAATTATATTCGGTGTTTTTCCATAGTGTTTTCCGTCAATGTAGATGTCTGCATCGAAAGGTTGGCTGTCAAGGTTTAACTTTCCGTTTATGGCTTGTAGATTATCGATATTTTCTTTTAGGTTTTGTCCGATGTGAGCGTTAATTGTTCTTTTGATTGTGCGGTGCGATTTCTTTTTTACCTCTAATTGATGAATTCCTTCACTTAGTTGTCCTTTGAAACTGCCTTTTCCTTTAAAATCTCCGTCAATATAGATTTCTGCTTCAAGGTCTTGACAAGTGATTTCAGCATTTGCAAAGGTTGGAATAAGCTCTAAGGTTATTTCTGTGGTCTTTCCGTCTCTTACGTCTATTTTTTGTGGCTCGGATTTATACATTGGTTTAAAGGCTTGCACGGTATATCGTCCCATTTCAAGTTTATCGCTTGTGAAAGGTGTGGTTTGTGTTTGTAGTTTGCCGTTTATTTCTATTTCTGCTCCGCTTTCGGGCGTGGTATTCACTTTTAAAAATCCGTATGCTGGGTCTAAATCTATTTGAAGTGTGGTTTTATCATTCGGATTAAGGGTTACGCTTCCTTCTTTGGTGTGATAGAGCGGTGCTTCTACCTTATAGTAATGTGTTTGTGCGATTGGCAATAGCTTTCTTACGGAATTTCTTCCTATGTATTCGTTATTGATATATATCTTCGCCTCTGGTGCTTGGCTGTTTATGATTAGGTATTGATTTGTTATGCTTTCTTCTACGATTTGTGTGATTTTATCTGTGGTTACTACCATTTCGTATGTGCGTGCTGACTCTATTCGTTGCGGAAAGGCGTAACTTCTTATTGGATGAAAGTCGCGGTGTTTTATTGTTATGAATTTCATCCCCGGCGACACGAATACCCAATATTCTCCTGTCTTTTGCT